>NZ_JAUJUJ010000447.1 GCF_030711595.1 Stenotrophomonas sp. YIM B06876 | reverse complement strand
AGGGAAAGACGCTGGTGCATGTCGGCGATGACGACGAAGCGAGCCTGCGCGCGCACATCGGCCCGGCCACCCGCGTCGTCGACTTGCAAGGACAGATGGTGCTGCCCGGCTTCATCGACGGGCACATCCACCCGATCCTGTCGAGCTTTCTGACCAGCGGCGCCGACCTGCAGCACGCCACGCGCGCGCAGATGATGCAGGCGCTCGAGCGCTACGCCCGCGAGCACCCGACCGGTCNCGTCGACTTGCAAGGACAGATGGTGCTGCCCGGCTTCATCGACGGGCACATCCACCCGATCCTGTCGAGCTTTCTGACCAGCGGCGCCGACCTGCAGCACGCCACGCGCGCGCAGATGATGCAGGCGCTCGAGCGCTACGCCCGCGAGCACCCGACCGGTCCGGTGATGGGCTTTGGCTGGCGTCCGGACATGTTCGGCCCAGAAGGGCCGGACAAGCGCGACCTGGACCGCATCTTTCCGGACCGGCCGGCGTTCATGCTGAACATCGACTTTCACAGCATGTGGTTCAACAGCCGCGCGCTGCAGCTCGGCGGCATCGACCGCAACACGCCGGACCCGGCGCCCGGCTTCGCCTACTACCAGCGCGATGCCAAGGGCGAGCCCACGGGCTACGCGCTGGAGCCGCAGAGCTAC
>NZ_JAUJUJ010000446.1 GCF_030711595.1 Stenotrophomonas sp. YIM B06876 | reverse complement strand
CCTGGATGGCGGCGGCGGTGGGCAGTGCAGGCAGGCCTGTGCTGTTGATTTTCATGCGATAGCCTCGGGGTCTGGTTTCCATGGCAACGGTCAACGGAATTTTTTCAGGGTCTCGCGCATTGCAGTCAATGCGTTGCGCTCGGGCACGGCCGAGTCCACACCGGGCAGCAAGGGTGTGACGGCGCCTGGCACACCGAGCATGGCGGCGATGTTGCCGGCATGTTCGCTGGTAAGGATGAGCAGCTCGATGCGGCGGTTGATGTCCGCCTTGGGGTCATTGGCGTCGAACGGGGCGCGGTCTGCCATGCCCACGATCTNTCAGGGTCTCGCGCATTGCAGTCAATGCGTTGCGCTCGGGCACGGCCGAGTCCACACCGGGCAGCAAGGGTGTGACGGCGCCTGGCACACCGAGCATGGCGGCGATGTTGCCGGCATGTTCGCTGGTAAGGATGAGCAGCTCGATGCGGCGGTTGATGTCCGCCTTGGGGTCATTGGCGTCGAACGGGGCGCGGTCTGCCATGCCCACGATCTGCAGCGTGCTGGTGGTGGGCATGCCGCCGGCCAGCAGGTGGTAGCGGGCGGACATGGCCCGGCTGTTCGACAGCGTCCAGTTGGACGCGGCGCCGAAATCACCGTCGGCATAGGGGAGGGAG
>NZ_JAUJUJ010000445.1 GCF_030711595.1 Stenotrophomonas sp. YIM B06876 | reverse complement strand
AGCGCCTGGTCGACGCTGCGCGACAGGGCTGAAGCTCGGGTATTGATAGCTGTAAGCGCTTGCCTGGTGGGCATTAGCGGTTTTTTTGCCAGATGCCTGGCAGCCCAAGGCGGCAGGGCTGCGGTGCGCGTGTAAACCCCGATGCGGGCCTGCGGGGGCTTTCGTTAAGGTCGAGTCTCGGCGCAACAGCGCACCCTGCCGGTGCGCTGTTGCGATGTTTCACTGAGACCCTTGGAGAACGCGCATGCAGATCACCCAGCTCAAATTAGCCGCCGCCGCGGTAGCCGCCGCAGCCACCATGCTTGCCTTGCCGGCCCACGCGGGCAAGACGCTCGACGGCATCAAGTCGCGCGGCCAGGTGGTGTGTGGCGTCCACACCGGCCTGGCCGGGTTCTCGGCGGCGGATTCCACGGGCAAGTGGTCGGGGCTGGATGTGGACATTTGCCGTGCCACGGCGGCTGCCGTGCTGGGCGACGCCGAAAAGGTCAAATACGTGCCGCTGACGGCGCAGCAGCGCTTCACCGCGCTGCAGTCGGGCGAGATCGACGTGCTCTCGCGCAACACCACGTTCACGCTCACGCGCGACGCCTCGCTGGGCCTGAACCAGACCGTCGTCACTTACTACGACGGCCAGGGCTTCATCGTGCCGGTCAA
>NZ_JAUJUJ010000444.1:392-655 GCF_030711595.1 Stenotrophomonas sp. YIM B06876 | reverse complement strand
CCAAGCCGCAGTGCCTGGGCATACCGGTGTTCGACGTGGACGCGCGCGTGATCGACCCGGCGACCTGGGCCGAGCTGCCGCCCGGCGCGATCGGCGAAATCGTGGTGCACGGACCGCAGCTCATGCAGGGCTACTGGAACCAGCCGCAGGCCACGGCAGAGGCCTTCATCGAGATCGACGGCAAACGCTTTCTGCGCACCGGCGACCTCGCGCAGGTGGATGAGGACGGTTACTTCTTCATGGTCGACCGGCTCAAGCGCATG
>NZ_JAUJUJ010000444.1:0-249 GCF_030711595.1 Stenotrophomonas sp. YIM B06876 | reverse complement strand
TACTTCTTCATGGTCGACCGGCTCAAGCGCATGATCAACGCCTCGGGCTTCAAGGTCTGGCCGGCCGAGGTCGAGGCCATGATGTACCAGCACCCGGCGATCCAGGAATGCTGCGTGATCGCCGCGCACGACGCGCGCCGCGGTGAGACCGTGAAGGCCGTGGTCGTGCTGCGCAGCGGCCAGCAGGGCCAGGTGAGCGAGCAGGACATCGTCGACTGGGCGCACGGCCAGATGGCCGCCTACAAGAGC
>NZ_JAUJUJ010000443.1 GCF_030711595.1 Stenotrophomonas sp. YIM B06876 | reverse complement strand
AAAGCGGTGGCGGATGGAGCGCGCCAGCGCCGTGTTGTGCGCCAGGCGCTGCTTGTCGCCGGTGATGCGGGTCAGCATGTCGGCCGTGCGGTGCCACTCGGCCTCGATGGCGCCGAACACCTTCTTGCGCAGGCGCGCATCCTGCACCAGCTCGCTGTAGCGCGAGGCCAGGGCCAGGTCGCTCTTGGCCAGCACCATGTCCATGTTCGACAGCAGCGTGCTGAAGAACGGCCACTGGCNGCTGTAGCGCGAGGCCAGGGCCAGGTCGCTCTTGGCCAGCACCATGTCCATGTTCGACAGCAGCGTGCTGAAGAACGGCCACTGGCGGTACATCTTGCGCAGCAGCGCCAGCTGCGCCTTGGGCTCCTTGCCCGGTGCCTGCAAGAAAGCCTCGACCGCCGCGCCAAAGCCGTACCAGCCCGGCAGCGTGAGCCGGCACTGGCCCCAGCTGAAGCCCCAGGGAATGGCGCGCAGGTCTTCGATCTTCTGCGAGGGCTTGCGCGAGGCCGGGCGCGAGCCGATGTTGAGTTCGGCGATCTCGCGGATCGGCGTGGCGCTGAAGAAGTAGTCGGTGAAGCCCGGGGTCTCGTAGACCAGCGCGCGGTAGGCGCCCATGCTGGCCGTGGACAGCTGCGCGGCGGCGTCGTGAAACGCC
>NZ_JAUJUJ010000442.1:400-657 GCF_030711595.1 Stenotrophomonas sp. YIM B06876 | reverse complement strand
TGCGCGAGGCTGCGGCGCAGCTGGCGCAGGTGGCGGTCGTAGCCGCCCTGGGCCAAGTATTCGGCCAGCGCCTGCTGCGACGGCGTGGCGGTGGACAGCGTGGTCATCAGCTTGAGCCGTTCCACGGCCGTGGCAAAGCGGCCCGCCGCGACCCAGCCCACGCGGTAGCCGGGCGCCAGGCATTTGGTGAACGAGCTGCAGTGCATCACCAGCCCCTCGGTGTCGAAGGCCTTGGCCGGGGGCGGGCGCTGCGGGGC
>NZ_JAUJUJ010000442.1:0-292 GCF_030711595.1 Stenotrophomonas sp. YIM B06876 | reverse complement strand
GAGCTGCAGTGCATCACCAGCCCCTCGGTGTCGAAGGCCTTGGCCGGGGGCGGGCGCTGCGGGGCGAAGTGCAGTTCGCCGTACACGTCGTCTTCGATCAGTGGCACCTGGTGCCGGGCCAGCAGCGCGACCAGTTCGCGCTTCTTGTCCTCGGGCATCAGGCTGCCGAGCGGGTTCTGGAAGCTGGGCATGAGCCAGCAGGCCTTGACAGTGTGGCGCGCCAGCGCCTCGGCCAGCGCGGCCAGGTCGATGCCGCTCTGCGGGTGCGTGGCGACCTCCACGGCCTGCAGGT
>NZ_JAUJUJ010000441.1 GCF_030711595.1 Stenotrophomonas sp. YIM B06876 | reverse complement strand
TCCGTCCCGCCGAACAAGCCAAGCTGCGTTTGCTGGAGGCCCACTTTGCCCATCGAGGGGTTTCGTACACCGTGGTGTACCGCCTCGACCTTGAAAAGTCGGGATTTCTGCAGACCGTGACCCTGCTGCGCCCGTACGCACAGCTCGAGGTCGCTCCGGCCAGTGCAGAGAAGGCCATAGGGCGTCTCTCCGCATTTCCTGAAGCAGACTTGAAAACCTGGCGCCAGCGTGCCGCTGCCGTGGGCGTGCCGNAGACCGTGACCCTGCTGCGCCCGTACGCACAGCTCGAGGTCGCTCCGGCCAGTGCAGAGAAGGCCATAGGGCGTCTCTCCGCATTTCCTGAAGCAGACTTGAAAACCTGGCGCCAGCGTGCCGCTGCCGTGGGCGTGCCGGTCGCCCTGCTCTACCAATTGCTTTACCAGCAACGGCTGCCTTTGCTGTACCGGCCACTCCAGCTGACGGAGCTAGAACTTTGTCAAGACTGACGCCATTTGCCCTTCGGGTCGGCGCGCGGCTGGAAATCGGGGGGTCGCGATTCTTGGTGTCCAAGTGCGAGCGGATGGCCTCTACCGTTGAACTGCAACTTGAAGGTTATGCAGGGCCCGCATCGACCGTGAGCAGAAACGAGCTCGCGACCTTGCTGGCCAGCGAACAAGCG
>NZ_JAUJUJ010000440.1 GCF_030711595.1 Stenotrophomonas sp. YIM B06876 | reverse complement strand
GCGTCTGCGCCCATCTCGATCGCCAGGGCGATCTCGCCGATCATGTCGCCGGCGTGGGTGCCGACGATGCCGCCGCCCAGGATGGCACCGTGGCCGTGGGCCTCGGGGCTGTCGTCGAACAGCAGCTTGGTGAAGCCTTCGTCGCGGCCATTGGCTATGGCGCGGCCCGAGGCCGCCCAGGGGAACAGGCCCTTCTTGACCTTGATGCCCTGCNTCATGTCGCCGGCGTGGGTGCCGACGATGCCGCCGCCCAGGATGGCACCGTGGCCGTGGGCCTCGGGGCTGTCGTCGAACAGCAGCTTGGTGAAGCCTTCGTCGCGGCCATTGGCTATGGCGCGGCCCGAGGCCGCCCAGGGGAACAGGCCCTTCTTGACCTTGATGCCCTGCGCCTTAGCCTGGTCCTCGGTCAGGCCGACCCAGGCGATTTCGGGATCGGTGTAGGCAACGCTGGGAATCACGCGGGCGTTGAAGGCGCTGCTCGCCAGTTCCTTGTTGCCCTGCAGTTCGCCGGCGATGACCTCGGCCGCCACATGCGCCTCGTGCACCGCCTTGTGCGCCAACATGGGCTGGCCGACGATGTCGCCGATGGCGAAGATGTGCGGCACGTTGGTGCGCATCTGGATGTCGACCTCGATGAAGCCGCGGTCCGTGACAGCCACGC
>NZ_JAUJUJ010000439.1 GCF_030711595.1 Stenotrophomonas sp. YIM B06876 | reverse complement strand
ATCACGCTGGCCGTGGCGGCGGCATTCCAGACGCTGGCCTCGCAGCTGTCGGACATCACGGGCGGCGAGGACGGGCTGAGCTTCAAGGTGCCCGCGGTCCTGTCGCCCAGCTTCGAGTTCGCCGACGAGCCGTTCCTCGGCGTGTCGCTCGATGGGCGCCTCTTGTGCTACTACCTGCTGTTCGTGGTGGCCGTGGCGCTGGTGCTGGCGCTGCTGCGCATCGTCAACTCGCCGTTCGGCCGCGTGCTGCAGGCGATCNAGCTTCGAGTTCGCCGACGAGCCGTTCCTCGGCGTGTCGCTCGATGGGCGCCTCTTGTGCTACTACCTGCTGTTCGTGGTGGCCGTGGCGCTGGTGCTGGCGCTGCTGCGCATCGTCAACTCGCCGTTCGGCCGCGTGCTGCAGGCGATCCGCGAGAACGAATTCCGCGCGGAGGCCATAGGCTACCGCGTGGTGGTCTACCGCACCACGTCGAGCGTGCTCTCGGCGCTGTTTGCCACGCTGGCGGGCTGCATGCTGGCGCTCTGGCTGCGCTACAACGGGCCGGACACCTCGCTGAGCTTTGAAATCATGATGGACGTGCTGCTGATCGTGGTCATCGGTGGCATGGGCACGATCTACGGCTCGGTCATCGGCGCCGTGCTGTTCCTCATCGCGCAAAGC
>NZ_JAUJUJ010000438.1 GCF_030711595.1 Stenotrophomonas sp. YIM B06876 | reverse complement strand
CGGGATTGGCGGAACCGCGCTGGGTGCCAGTGCCAGCGCCGACGGCTTTGCCGCCACGGCCACGGGTGTCGGTGCCTTTGCATCCGGTGCGCAATCCTCCGCGTTTGGCGCGGTGGCCAATGCCACCGGGGACTACAGCACTTCAATCGGTACGCAGAGCGCGGCCACCGGCACCAGCAGTGTCGCCATTGGCGGCCCTGCGGACCTGATTCCGGGTTGGGGCTTTTTCGTGGATACCCAAGCCAGCGGCGAGGTGTCCACAGCGGTAGGTGCCGGCGCCATCGCGTCCGGCGACTATGCGCTGGCCTCCGGTGCCTTGAGCGAAGCGTCCGGGATTGAAGCCACGGCGCTGGGCTATTTCGCCTACGCACCGGGCGCCAATGCCAGCGCTATCGGGGCCGAGAGCTGGGCCAGCGGAATCAACAGCACGGCGTTGGGTTATTACAGCACCAGTCTGGGGGCGGACAGCACGGCGTTGGGAGCCAATTCCGAGGCGGTGGCCAGCAACAGCGTCGCCCTTGGCGCGAACTCGGTAGCCGAACGCGACAACACGGTGTCGGTCGGTGATGTCGGCAACGAGCGGCAGATCACCAATGTCGCTGCGGGCACGGAAGATACCGATGCGGTGAACGTGGCGCAGTTGAATGCCGCCACCTTCGAT
>NZ_JAUJUJ010000437.1 GCF_030711595.1 Stenotrophomonas sp. YIM B06876 | reverse complement strand
GTCTGGCCGGCGATCAGGGTCGGGTTGGCGACCACGATGGTTGCCGTCGGGCGCACGCCGTCGATGTCATAGGCGTTCGAGCTGGTGGTGCCAGAGCCGCTGTTGCCGGCAACGTCGGTCACGCCAGTGTTGTCCAGAACAATGTGATTGTTGCCCTGGGTGATGCCTGCCGCCGGCGTCAGGGTCGCGGTATAGGTAATGCTATTACTGGTGCTTAAGCCGCTCAGGGTGCCGTTGTCAACGGTCAGGTTGGTCAAGGAGAAACCGGCCACCGCCTCACTGAAGGTGATGGTCACCACGGACGAGCCGCCGATGCCCAGATGGTCGTTCGACACCACGACGGTGGCGGTCGGGCGCTGGGTGTCGATGGCGTAATTGTTCGAATCGGTGGTGCCGGTGCCGACATTGCCCGAAACGGCCGCCCGGACCCCGCTGTTGTCCAGGGTGATGTGGTTGGCGGCGTTGGCGACGTTAGTGGTCGGCGTGAACGTCGCCGTCCAGGTGACGCCACCGTCGCTGCTGCTCACGGCACTCAGGGTGCCATTTGCGATAGTCAGGTCGGCATTGTCGAAATCGGTCACCGCCTCGCTGAAGGTGATGGTGACCAGCGCGGTGTCGCCGATTTTCATCGCCGGGTGCGCCACGATGATGGTCGCCGTGG
>NZ_JAUJUJ010000436.1 GCF_030711595.1 Stenotrophomonas sp. YIM B06876 | reverse complement strand
AGCCGTGCGCGGCCATGACCACGCCCAGCGCCGTGCGGCGGTCCCACTGCAGTTCCACCTGGTCGAGCTTGCCGTCGATGGCGGCGCCGAGCAGGTCGAGCAGGTCGCTTTTCAGGCGCATCAGGATCGGCTGGGTCTCGGGGTCGCCCATGCGGCAGTTGAATTCCAGCGTCTTCGGATGGCCCTTGGCGTCGATCATCAGGCCGGCATACAGGAAGCCGGTGAACGGAATACCGTCCTTTTCCATGCCGCGCACCGTGGGCAGGATGATTTCGCGCATGGCGCGGGCATGGNCTGGGTCTCGGGGTCGCCCATGCGGCAGTTGAATTCCAGCGTCTTCGGATGGCCCTTGGCGTCGATCATCAGGCCGGCATACAGGAAGCCGGTGAACGGAATACCGTCCTTTTCCATGCCGCGCACCGTGGGCAGGATGATTTCGCGCATGGCGCGGGCATGGACATCGGCCGTGACCACGGGAGCCGGCGAGTACGCGCCCATGCCGCCGGTGTTGGGGCCCAGGTCGCCGTCCTTGAGGCGCTTGTGGTCCTGGCTGGTGGCGAGCGCCGCGACGTTCTTGCCGTCGCACAGCACGATGAAGCTCGCCTCTTCGCCTTCCAGGAACTCTTCGATGACGACGCGCGCGCCGCCGTCGTTGTGCGCCACG
>NZ_JAUJUJ010000435.1 GCF_030711595.1 Stenotrophomonas sp. YIM B06876 | reverse complement strand
AGGTCACGGCCTTCATCGGGCCCTCGGGCTGCGGCAAGTCGACGCTCTTGCGCACCTTCAACCGCATGTTCGAGCTCTATCCCGAGCAGCGCGCCGAGGGCCAGATCGTGCTCGACGGCGAGAACCTGCTGACCGCCAAGCAGGACGTGGCGCTGGTCCGCGCCAAGATCGGCATGGTGTTCCAGAAGCCGACGCCGTTCCCGATGTCGATCTACGACAACATCGCCTTTGGCGTGAAGCTGTTCGAGCGCCTGAGCGCCACCGACATGGACGACCGCGTGGAGTGGGCGCTGCGCAAGGCGGCGCTGTGGAACGAGGTCAAGGACAAGCTCGGCCAGAGCGGCGCCGGCCTCTCGGGCGGGCAGCAGCAGCGCCTGTGCATTGCGCGCGGCATCGCCATCAAGCCCGAGGTGCTGCTGCTCGACGAGCCCTGCTCGGCGCTCGACCCGATTTCCACCGCCAAGGTCGAGGAGCTGATTGCCGAGCTCAAGAGCGAATACACCGTGGTGATCGTGACGCACAACATGCAGCAGGCGGCGCGCTGCAGCGACTACACGGCCTACATGTACCTGGGCGACCTGATGGAATTCGGCGAGACCGAGCAGATGTTCTTCAAGCCCCAGCGCAAGGAAACCGAGGACTACATTACCGGCCGTTTTGGCTG
>NZ_JAUJUJ010000434.1:342-665 GCF_030711595.1 Stenotrophomonas sp. YIM B06876 | reverse complement strand
GACATGACCTCTCCTAGCGCCCTTCTCACCGGCAGCACCGTTGCCCTCGTCACCCCCATGCACGAGGACGGCAGCGTGGACTACCCCACGCTGCGCAAACTGATCGACTGGCATATCGCCGAGGGCACCGACTGCATCGGCGTCGTCGGCACCACGGGCGAGTCGCCCACGGTGAATGTCGAGGAGCACTGCGAAATCATCCGCGTCAGCGTCGAGCAGGCCGACAGGCGCGTGCCCATCATGGCCGGCTGCGGCGCCAACTCCACGGCCGAAGCCATCGAGCTGGCCCAGTTCGCCAAGAAGGTCGGCGCCGACAGCCAGCT
>NZ_JAUJUJ010000434.1:0-247 GCF_030711595.1 Stenotrophomonas sp. YIM B06876 | reverse complement strand
GCCATCGAGCTGGCCCAGTTCGCCAAGAAGGTCGGCGCCGACAGCCAGCTGCAGGTCGTGCCCTACTACAACAAGCCCACGCAAGAGGGCCAGTACCAGCACTTCCGGCGAATAGCCGAAGCCGTGGGCGACCTGCCCACCATCCTCTACAACGTGCCCGGCCGCTCGGTCGCCGATATGCAGCACGACACCGTGCTGCGCCTGGCCCAGGTGCCCGGCATCGTCGGCATCAAGGAGGCCACCGGCA
>NZ_JAUJUJ010000433.1 GCF_030711595.1 Stenotrophomonas sp. YIM B06876 | reverse complement strand
CGCAGTTCCACGAGGCGGGCCAGGTTGCCCAGGCTGTGCTCGGTCGTCATGCCATCAGGCCCTCAAGCTGGGCCAGCGCTGGCGCCATGGGGGCGGCCTCGTTGGTGCCCTGGTGCAGAAAGGCTTCGATGCGGGGGTACAGGGCCACGGCGCGGTCGGTCGTGGGGTCGGCCCCCGCGACATAAGCGCCCAGGGGCAGCATGTCGCGCACCTGCAGGTAGCGCGACACCATTTCCTTGAGGTCGCGCGCTGCGCGCAGGTGCCCTGCGCTGGCCACCTGTGCCATGCAGCGGCTGATGGAGGCGGTGATGTCGATGGCCGGGTAATGGCCGCGCTCGGCCAGTTCGCGCGACAGGACGATGTGCCCGTCCAGAATGGCGCGCGCGGTGTCGACCACCGGGTCTTGCTGGTCATCGCCCTCGGCCAGCACGGTGTAGATCGCGCTCATGCTGCCGTGCTCGTGCTCGCCATTGCCCGCGCTCTCCACCAGCTGCGGCAGCAGGCTGAACACGGACGGCGGATAGCCGCGCGTGGCGGGCGGCTCGCCCAATGCCAGTGCGACCTCGCGCTTGGCCATGGCATAGCGCGTGAGCGAGTCCACCAGCAGCAGCACATGCTTGCCCTGGTCGCGGTAGTGCGCGGCGATCGAGTGGCACAGCTCGGTGG
>NZ_JAUJUJ010000432.1 GCF_030711595.1 Stenotrophomonas sp. YIM B06876 | reverse complement strand
GCTGGCGGCCGACCCGCAGGTGCGCGCCATCGTGCTGACCGGCGGCGAGAAGGTGTTTGCCGCCGGCGGCGACATCAAGGGCCTGGAGGGCGCCGGCCCGATCGAGATCCTGCAGCGCCACACCGAGCGCGTCTGGGCGCCCATCGAGCGCTGCCCCAAGCCCATCATCGCGGCGGTGTGCGGCTACGCCTTTGGCGGCGGCGCCGAGCTGGCGATGCACTGCGACATCATCCTGGCCGGCGAGGGCGCGAGCTTTTCGCAGCCCGAGATCCGCATCGGCATCATGCCGGGCATCGGCGGCACGCAGCGCCTGGTGCGCGCCGTGGGCAAGTTCAACGCCATGCGCATGCTGCTGACCGGCAAACCCGTGAGCGCCAGCGAGGCGCAGGCCATGGGCCTGGTCAGCCAGGTGCTGCCCGACGACCAGGTGCTGCCCGCGGCGCTGAAGATGGCGGCACTGATTGCCGCCATGCCGCCGCTGGCGGTGATGCAGATCAAGGAAGTGGTGCTGGCCGGCGTCGATGCGTCGCTGGAGACCGCGCTGATGCTCGAACGCAAGGCCAACCAGCTGCTGTTCGCCACCCGCGACCAGAAGGAAGGCATGCAGGCCTTCATCGAAAAGCGCAAGCCGCATTTCGAAGGCCGATGACATGAATGCGATGGCAGC
>NZ_JAUJUJ010000431.1 GCF_030711595.1 Stenotrophomonas sp. YIM B06876 | reverse complement strand
TCGGCTTCTGAATGCTATTCCAGGAGTTGATTTGAAGTTCTTGCTCAACGTGGCATTCACTGCCACCCTGTGCCTCCTTGGCGCCTGCTCATCGGCCCCGTCCAGCGGGGCTGGCGGCGCGGCAGCGGCCGGCAGCAGTATCGAAGTGTTTGGCACCATCGACGCCTCCATCTCGCACCGCCGCAACTAAGCGCCTGTCCACGCGCCCAGGTCGGGCACCCCAGCTGCTAGAGTCCAGCCATGTTGCTACGCACTTCGTGGATGGCTGGTCTGGGCCTGCTCCTGGCGCAGAGTGCCTGGCCGCAGGACGCGGGCGGCAGCGCCACCCCGACGACCCCGTTCAAATTCACCGTGGGTGCCTACCGTGCTGCGGGCGGCGGCCAGCCCAGCGCCCCCGGCCTCGACCTGAACCTGCGCTACACCTACGGCGAGGGCAATGCCTGGATCGGCTGGTTCCGCTCGCCGGCACAGGACTTCGCCCAGCCCCGCATCGGCTGGGACCATGTCTACACCCTGGGCCCGGTACGGCTGCTGCCATCGCTGCAGGCGGCATCCGGGGGCTTCGTCGGCGGCAGCCTGGCGGTGGAAACCGGCGACAGCTGGTTCTTCGGCACGGGCCTGGGCCGCACCAACCTGCGCAACTACGCCAACCTCAATTTCGATCCCA
>NZ_JAUJUJ010000430.1 GCF_030711595.1 Stenotrophomonas sp. YIM B06876 | reverse complement strand
ATCTGCGCCAGGTCGGCGGGCGACTGCTGCGCCTGCGGGCTGGCCTCGAGGATCACGCGGTATTGGTTGGCCTGCGAGAAGATCGTCGAGACGATGCGCTGGCCATAGGCGTCGTAGAGCGCGTTGTCGACGGTGGCCGGCGTGATGCCGAAGCGCGCGGCGGTGGCGCGGTCAATCGTCAGGTAGCTCGCGAGGCCGCGCTGCTGCAGGTCGGTCGCCACGTCTTCGAACTGCGGCAGCTGGTTCAGGCGCTCGACGAGCTTGGGTGCCCAGGTTTCGAGCTCGTCGGGGTTCGCGTCTTCGAGCACCAGGCTGTACTGCGCACGGGTCACGCTGGTGTCTATCGTCAGGTCCTGCACCGGCTGCATGTACAGGCGAATGCCGGGCACCTGCGCGGTCGCGGCGGCGAGGCGGCGGATCACGTCGCTTGCGCTTGCGCTGCGCTGCGCGTGCGGCTTGAGATCGATCAGCATGCGGCCGCTGTTGAGCGTGACGTTGCTGCCATCGACGCCGATGAAGGACGACAGCGTGGCGACATCGGGGTCCTTCAGGATCACCGCGGCGAGCGCCTGCTGGCGCCGGGCCATCTCGGCGAACGAGACCGATTCGGCGGCTTGCGAGACGCCCTGGACCATGCCGGTGTCCTGCACCGGAAACAGGCCCTTCGGGA
>NZ_JAUJUJ010000429.1 GCF_030711595.1 Stenotrophomonas sp. YIM B06876 | reverse complement strand
GGCAGTGGCTGCCACCCGCTTGAACAACTGGCTGGGGTAGATGAAGTAGCCCTTGGTTTTGATGGCGTCGTCGCGGATTTCTGGCGTGATGACCAGGTCAGACAGCGCTGCGTAGTCGATGCTGTCGTCGCCGCCTTCGATGTAGGCCGCAAAGTTTTCGCTGATGAAGCGGTAGAAGAGGGTGCCGAGCACGTATTGCTTGAAGTCCCAGCCATCGACGGCACCACGGACATCGTTGGCGATTTTCCAAATGCTGTTTTGTAGTGCGGCGCGTTGTTNTGATGAAGCGGTAGAAGAGGGTGCCGAGCACGTATTGCTTGAAGTCCCAGCCATCGACGGCACCACGGACATCGTTGGCGATTTTCCAAATGCTGTTTTGTAGTGCGGCGCGTTGTTGGTTGCTGGTCATGGTGTGTTCTTGTTGGGGTGCGTTGTTGCGGATACAGGGACGCTTGCCGCTTTTGCGTATTGTCGAGATCCAAAGTCGCTGAGCGGGGTTGGCGACTCTCAAGGCGCGTAGCAGTCTACTTGGGCTCTGCGCATGGGTTTCAGAACAACTTGAAGAACTCCCGGGCGCTATGAGGGATCACGCAACTTGGCCCGATGCGGGCCGAAGGCTGCCGCACGTCACATCGGGAGCGGCAGTAACCAGCCTGAAGCTGCGGTTCAGC
>NZ_JAUJUJ010000428.1 GCF_030711595.1 Stenotrophomonas sp. YIM B06876 | reverse complement strand
TGCAGGATGGGCTCTTCGCCCAAATAGAACCGCACCATGTCGGGCACGTAGGGGTAGACCGACTTGTCGTCGGCCACGCCCGTGCCCACGGCGTTGCAGATGGCGACGTTGCCAGCGCGGTAGGCGGCCATGAGGCCCGCGCAGCCCAGGGTGGAGGTGGGGCGGAACGCCAGCGGGTCAAGAAAATCGTCGTCCAGGCGCCGGTAGATGACATGAACGCGCCGCAGGCCGTGCGTGGTGCGCNAGGCGGCCATGAGGCCCGCGCAGCCCAGGGTGGAGGTGGGGCGGAACGCCAGCGGGTCAAGAAAATCGTCGTCCAGGCGCCGGTAGATGACATGAACGCGCCGCAGGCCGTGCGTGGTGCGCATGTAGACGAAGCTGTCCTTGACCACCAGGTCCTGCCCCTCGACCAGTTCCACGCCCATCTGCTGCGCCAAAAAGGCATGCTCGAAATAGGCGCTGTTGTGCATGCCGGGCGTGAGCACCACCACCGTCGGATCGGCGGCGGCGCTGGGCGCGCTGGCGCGCAGGGTCTCGAGCAGCAGGTCGGGGTAATGCGCCACCGGCGCCACGGCGTGCAGGCTGAACAGCTCGGGAAACAGCCGCATCATCATCTTGCGGTTCTCCAGCATGTAGCTCACGCCGCTGGGCACGCGCAGGTTGTCTTCGAGCAC
>NZ_JAUJUJ010000427.1 GCF_030711595.1 Stenotrophomonas sp. YIM B06876 | reverse complement strand
CGCCGGCTGCGCGACGATGCGGCGCGTGACGCGCAGCGACTCGGCCGCCACCTGCCGGTCTTCGGGCGTGCTCAGGTAGTTGGGCGCGATGGCGGGCGCGTCTTCGAAGCGGCCGCTTTTGATCTGCACCGTGCCGCGGCTCGTCGGGTTGAGGTTGCAGACGCTGGCGGTGAAGGCCGCAAAGCGGTGCAGCGGCTCGCCGAACGCATCGAGCGAAAGCGGCTGCACGTGGTATTCGAGGTTGGCGTGCGCCTGCTCGGGGCTGCTGCGCGTGAAGGCGCCGAGCTGCGACGGCGCCATGCTCATAGGGCCCGTGCGCTTGAGCGCGTATTCCAGGCCGATCCTGGCCTTGCCGAGCAGCGAGTGGGCCATGGTGTTGAGCGTGGGCACGCCCTGCACCTTGAATACGGCGCGGATCTGCAGATGGTCCTGCAGGTTGGCGCCGACGCCGGGCGTGTCCTGCAGCACTGCTATGCCATGCTGGCGCAGCAGCGCCGCCGGGCCTATGCCCGAGAGCTGCAGCAGCTGCGGCGAGTTGATCGAACCAGCGCTCAGGATGACCTCGCACTGCGCGTGCGCGGTGACCATCTCGTGGCCCGTCCAGACCTGCACGCCGGTGCAGCGGCGGCTGCCGTCGCCCTGGGTCTCAAAAACCAGCCGGGTGGCCTGGGCATT
>NZ_JAUJUJ010000426.1 GCF_030711595.1 Stenotrophomonas sp. YIM B06876 | reverse complement strand
GCCGAAACGACGCACCGCCACGACTACCTTGCCAGCTACGTGGCCGACCTGGGGCAGGTGATCGACATGGACGCCATTCGCAGCGCCAAGATCCGCATGGGCGTGGACCCGCTGGGCGGCGCAGGCGTCCACTACTGGGCAGCGATCGCCGAGCGCTGGCGGCTCGACCTCAGCGTCGTCAGCGAGGTCGTGGATCCCACCTTTCGTTTCATGACGCTCGACTGGGATGGGCAAATCCGCATGGACCCGTCATCCGTCTACGCCATGCAGCGGCTCATTGCCCTCAGAGGCCGTTTCGACATCGCCTTCGCCTGCGACACCGACCATGACCGCCACGNGGTCGTGGATCCCACCTTTCGTTTCATGACGCTCGACTGGGATGGGCAAATCCGCATGGACCCGTCATCCGTCTACGCCATGCAGCGGCTCATTGCCCTCAGAGGCCGTTTCGACATCGCCTTCGCCTGCGACACCGACCATGACCGCCACGGCATCGTCACCCCCGGCAGCGGACTGCTGGCGCCGAACCACTACCTGTCGGTGGCCATCGACTACCTGTTTCGCCACCGGCCGCAGTGGAGCGCGCAAGCGGCGGTGGGCAAGACGGTGGTCAGCACGCAATTGATCGACCGCGTCGCGGCCCGGCTGGGCCGCAAGCTCCTGGAAGTGCCGGTC
>NZ_JAUJUJ010000425.1 GCF_030711595.1 Stenotrophomonas sp. YIM B06876 | reverse complement strand
TCAGGCTGCCGGCCGCCTGGCGCGGAAACAGCGCCTGCCCCGCCCCCGTCACGAGCAAGGGATACACCACGCCGGTGATGGCGCTGAGCAGCAGCAGCAAGACCAGCGCGGGACGCAGCAGGTTTTTCATGGCAATGTCCTGTCTTCAAACAAGGTGCGCGACGACCAGCAACAGGTCGATCAGCTTGATACCCACAAAAGGCACGACCAGGCCGCCCAGGCCGTAGACCAGCAGATTGCGGCGCAGCAGCGCGGCGGCGCCCACGGGNACGACCAGCAACAGGTCGATCAGCTTGATACCCACAAAAGGCACGACCAGGCCGCCCAGGCCGTAGACCAGCAGATTGCGGCGCAGCAGCGCGGCGGCGCCCACGGGGCGGTAGGCCACGCCCTGGAGGGCCAGCGGAATCAGCGCCACGATGATCAGCGCGTTGAAAATCACCGCCGACAGGATGGCCGACGACGGGCTGTGCAGCCCCATCACGTTGAGGGCGGCGAGCTGCGGGTACACGCCGACGAACATCGCCGGGATGATGGCAAAGTACTTGGCCACGTCGTTGGCGATCGAGAAGGTGGTCAGCGAGCCGCGCGTCATCAGGAGCTGCTTGCCGGTCTCTACGATCTCGAGCAGCTTGGTGGGGTTGGAGTCGAGGTCCACCATGTTGCCGGCCTCCTTGG
>NZ_JAUJUJ010000424.1 GCF_030711595.1 Stenotrophomonas sp. YIM B06876 | reverse complement strand
CATCTTCCAGGTAAGGCCCGTAGGTGATGCGGCAGCCCTCCTTGAGGATCAGGAAGAACAGCTCGATCTCCCAGCGTGCTCGATACCAGTCCACCAGTTGCACGGCCTGCTCCAGGGTGTTCACTGCCCGGTTGCTGAGCAGTCGCCAGACCACGGGCTTGGCGCCCACTGGCGGGTCTATCTCTTGGGCCAGCACGCAGGTGACGCTCAGGCGGCCCTTGGCCCCATCACTGATGTCGATGCGTTCAGTCNCTGCTCCAGGGTGTTCACTGCCCGGTTGCTGAGCAGTCGCCAGACCACGGGCTTGGCGCCCACTGGCGGGTCTATCTCTTGGGCCAGCACGCAGGTGACGCTCAGGCGGCCCTTGGCCCCATCACTGATGTCGATGCGTTCAGTCTGGATGCGCTGCACCACCGCTCTAGCCTTGCGGCCTCGCCCGGCGGGCAGCTCGAAGCGCACCTGCCCCAGCACAGGCGCCTGTGCCAGCCGAGCCCAGAGCTTGCCGCCGCTTGGCAGGGCGCGGTCATGCTGGCAGCGGATCAGGTAGTCAGCCGCATGGTTCAACTCCTTGGCCCGCACCAGCAGGGCCACGATGTCGGCCTCGCGGTCTGCCATGTACACCTGGCGCACCTGGGGCAGCTCCTGCGCCCGCTCGGCCACGCGCTCATAACCTTCGATCCA
>NZ_JAUJUJ010000423.1 GCF_030711595.1 Stenotrophomonas sp. YIM B06876 | reverse complement strand
GAAGGCCAGGGCCTCGGTCTGGGCGAAAAAATTGGCCATCAAGAGGTTGTGCTGGCCGTCCGATTGGCTGTCGTCGGGGCCGAGCGGGTTCAGGCTTTGGCAGAAACCGATGAAGTCGCACGGCACCAGATCCGTTCCCTGGTGCAGCAACTGGTAGAACGAATGCTGTCCATTGGTGCCCGGCTCGCCCCAGACGATGGGCGAGGTGGCGTAGTTCACGCGCATGCCGGCGAGCGTGACGTGTTTGCCGTTGCTCTCCATCGTCAGCTGCTGCAGGTAGGCCGGAAAGCGCTTCAGGTACTGGTCGTAGGGCAGCACGGCCTGCGTCTGTGCGTTGAAGAAGTTGGTGCACCAGACCGCCAGCAAGCCCATCAGCACCGGAAGGTTTTTGCCAAACGGCGCGCTTTGGAAGTGTTCATCCATGGCATGAAAGCCCGCCAGCATCGCGCGGAAGTGTTCCGGACCAATGGCGATCATCGAAGACAGGCCAATCGCCGAATCCATCGAGTAGCGCCCACCGACCCAGTCCCAGAAGCCAAACATATGGGCCGGGGAAATGCCGAACTCGGCAACGCCCTCGGCGTTCGTCGACACCGCGACGAAATGCCGGGCGACCGCCCGCTCGTCGCCGAGCTGCGCAACGCACCAGGCGCGCGCCGCGTGGGCGTTGCTCAGTGTCTCAA
>NZ_JAUJUJ010000422.1 GCF_030711595.1 Stenotrophomonas sp. YIM B06876 | reverse complement strand
GCTCCGGCTGCGCCAGGCGGCCGGCACCCTGCAAGAGGCCGACGTGCGGGCCATTGATGCACTTTTAGATAAAAAGGCCCTGTAACGCCCGCCAAACGGGCGTTAGAAGCTATCAAAAATATAGCTCTCAAGCAGCCGCTGACCCAGCGTGCTGGTGCGCCTGCAGCATGGTGTCGATAGCCAGCGCCGAATGGGCATAGGCGCCGCCGGCGCGCATTTCGGCGGCCACCCAGATCGCCTCNAAACGGGCGTTAGAAGCTATCAAAAATATAGCTCTCAAGCAGCCGCTGACCCAGCGTGCTGGTGCGCCTGCAGCATGGTGTCGATAGCCAGCGCCGAATGGGCATAGGCGCCGCCGGCGCGCATTTCGGCGGCCACCCAGATCGCCTCCATGATCTCCTGCTCGCTCGCGCCCGCCTTCAGCGCCGCTTGCGTGTGGCCGCGAATGCAGTACGGGCATTGGGTGACATGGGCTACCGCCACCGCGATCAACTGCTTGGTCTTGCCGTTCAAAGCACCATCGGCAAACACGCTGGCGCTGAACGCCTTGAAGGCATCGAGCGGCTGGGGCGCCAGTTCGCGGCGCTTGCGCGCGACTTCGGCGCCGGCATGGGGGTAAAGAGATTCGTCCATCAGCGGCTCCTTGTGGCGGGGTCGATCAACATCTGCGGCCGGCGCACTCAAGCC
>NZ_JAUJUJ010000421.1 GCF_030711595.1 Stenotrophomonas sp. YIM B06876 | reverse complement strand
AGTGGTCGAGCGGCTCGCGCAGCACTTCGAGGTCGAGGCCAACCCGGACGACGTCCTGTGGTCGCCGCAGGAGCTGGCCGAGCGCCTGGCCGACAAGGACGGCGCCCTCACCACCGGCAGCCAGCGCATCGACTCCGAGCTGATTGCCGCGTGTCCGCGCCTGAAGATCGCGGCCAACATGGCCGTGGGCTACAACAACTTCGACGTCGAGGCCATGACCGCCGCCGGCGTGCAGGGCACGAACACGCCCGACGTGCTGACCGAGACCACGGCCGACTTCGGCTTTGCGCTGCTCATGGCGACGGCCCGGCGCATGGCCGAGTCCGAGCACTACCTGCGCGCGGGCAAATGGAACAAATGNGAACACGCCCGACGTGCTGACCGAGACCACGGCCGACTTCGGCTTTGCGCTGCTCATGGCGACGGCCCGGCGCATGGCCGAGTCCGAGCACTACCTGCGCGCGGGCAAATGGAACAAATGGAGCTACGACATGTTCGCCGGCACCGAGGTGCACGGCAGCACGCTCGGCATCATCGGCATGGGCCGCATCGGCCAGGGCATCGCCAAGCGCGGCGCGCACGGCTTCGGCATGGACGTGGTCTACCACAACCGCTCGCAGCTCTCGCCCGAACTCGAGGCCGAGTGCAAGGCCCGCTATGTCGGCAAGGAAGAGCTGCTGCGCAGCG
>NZ_JAUJUJ010000420.1 GCF_030711595.1 Stenotrophomonas sp. YIM B06876 | reverse complement strand
TGGCGGCGTAGGTCTCGCCCCTGGTCTTGTTCTTCGCCACGTACTGCTTGATGGCCGCCACGGCCAGCGCCCCGGCCGGCTCGACGATGCTGCGCGTGTCGACAAAGATGTCCTTGATGGCGGCGCAGACGGCGTCGGTGTCGACGGTGATGAACTCGTCCACCAGGCCGCTGGCGATGCGGAAGGTTTCCGCGCCCACCAGCTTGACGGCCGTGCCGTCGGAGAACAGGCCGACGTCGGGCAGGGTGACGCGCTCGTGCGCCCGCACCGACTGGATCATGGCGTCCGAGTCGTCCATCTGCACGCCGATCACCTTGATCTCGGGGCGCACGGCCTTGAGGTAGTTGGCCACGCCGCTGACCAGCCCGCCGCCGCCAATGGCGACGAACACCGCGTCGAGCCGGTGGCTGCCGAGCTTTTGCAGCTNGCGCCCGCACCGACTGGATCATGGCGTCCGAGTCGTCCATCTGCACGCCGATCACCTTGATCTCGGGGCGCACGGCCTTGAGGTAGTTGGCCACGCCGCTGACCAGCCCGCCGCCGCCAATGGCGACGAACACCGCGTCGAGCCGGTGGCTGCCGAGCTTTTGCAGCTGGCTCAGGATCTCGACGGCGATGGTGCCCTGGCCGGCGATCACGTCGGGGTCGTCGAACGGGTGCACGAAGGTCAGGCCCTGCTCTTTTTGCAG
>NZ_JAUJUJ010000419.1 GCF_030711595.1 Stenotrophomonas sp. YIM B06876 | reverse complement strand
CGTGTGGTAGGCCAGCAGCGAGTAGGCGGCGGCGTGCGACTTGTTGAAGCCGTAGCCAGCGAACTTCTCCATCAGGTCGAACACCTCGTCGGCCTTTTCGGTCGAGAGGCCGTTCTTGGCCGCGCCCTCGCGGAAGATCGCGCGGTGCTCGGCCATCTCCTCGGCCTTCTTCTTGCCCATGGCACGGCGCAGCATGTCGGCGCCACCGAGCGAGTAGCCGCCCAGGATCTGCGCGGTCTGCATCACCTGCTCCTGGTAGACCATGATGCCGTAGGTCTCGCTCAGCATCTCGGCCACCAGCGGGTGCGGGTACTCGACCGGCTCCTTGCCGTGCNGGCCTTCTTCTTGCCCATGGCACGGCGCAGCATGTCGGCGCCACCGAGCGAGTAGCCGCCCAGGATCTGCGCGGTCTGCATCACCTGCTCCTGGTAGACCATGATGCCGTAGGTCTCGCTCAGCATCTCGGCCACCAGCGGGTGCGGGTACTCGACCGGCTCCTTGCCGTGCTTGCGGTTCACAAAGCTCGGGATCAGGTCCATGGGCCCCGGGCGGTACAGGGCGTTGAGCGCAATCAGGTCTTCGAGCCGCGAGGGCCGCGCCTCTTTGAGCATGCCCTGCATGCCCCGGCTTTCAAACTGAAACACCGCCTCGGTCTTGCCTTCGGAGAACAGCCGGTAGGTGGCGGCGTC
>NZ_JAUJUJ010000418.1 GCF_030711595.1 Stenotrophomonas sp. YIM B06876 | reverse complement strand
CACGGCGCCGCGCAACCCCGGGTACAACACCCGCCCCTGCCGCAAGCGCAGGCCTGTGCGCTGCTGTGCATGGTCGCTGCGCAACTGCGCATACAGGGCCTCGGCCTGGCGCACCTGTTCGCGCGCCGGCTTGGTGCGCACCGACATGTAGCCGCGCGGTTTGCCGCCCTCCAGGATGGGCGTGACGTTGGCCTGCACCCAGTAAAAGCCGCCGNCAACACCCGCCCCTGCCGCAAGCGCAGGCCTGTGCGCTGCTGTGCATGGTCGCTGCGCAACTGCGCATACAGGGCCTCGGCCTGGCGCACCTGTTCGCGCGCCGGCTTGGTGCGCACCGACATGTAGCCGCGCGGTTTGCCGCCCTCCAGGATGGGCGTGACGTTGGCCTGCACCCAGTAAAAGCCGCCGTCCTTGCGCCGGTTCTTGACCAGCCCCGACCAGGGCTGGCCGCGGCCGATGGTGGCCCACATGTCCTTGAACGCCTGCACCGGCATGTCGGGGTGGCGGATCAGGTTGTGCGGCTGGCCAATGAGTTCATCGTGCCCATAGCCGCTGGCGTCCACGAAAGCCGCGTTGCAGTGCGTGATGGCGCCCTGGGTGTCGGTGGTGGAGACCAGCATGCTGCCGGCCGGAAAGTCGTATTCATCGGGGGTCACGGGCAAATTGACGCGCATGCGCGGGGTTCCTCTTCAAA
>NZ_JAUJUJ010000417.1 GCF_030711595.1 Stenotrophomonas sp. YIM B06876 | reverse complement strand
CTTCCGAGCTGCGCAGCCACCGCTGGTTCGGCGGCACGCCTGCATCCACGGAGCACACCGCACATGCCCTGCAGGCAGGCTACGCGCGCGAAGAGTTCGAAGGCCGCCCGGTCATCGGCATCATCAACACCTGGAGCGACATGAACCCGTGCCATGCCCACCTGCGAAGCCGCGCCGAGGCGGTCAAGCGCGGGGTTCTGCAGGGTGGAGGCTTCCCGGTGGAGCTGCCCGCCATGTCGCTTGGAGAGGGCTTCGTCAAACCCTCGNGGTCAAGCGCGGGGTTCTGCAGGGTGGAGGCTTCCCGGTGGAGCTGCCCGCCATGTCGCTTGGAGAGGGCTTCGTCAAACCCTCGGCCATGCTGTACCGCAACATGCTGGCGATGGAAACCGAGGAGCTGCTGCGCAGCCACCCGATCGATGGAGCCATCCTGCTGGGCGGGTGCGACAAGACCACGCCGGCCCTGCTGATGGGGGCCATCAGCATGAACATTCCGACGATTTATTGTCCCGCCGGCTTCACCATTGGGGCGACCTTCCGGGGCGAGCGCTTTGGCAGCGGCACCGGCGCCTTTCGCTGGGCGCCCGAACTGATCGCCGGCAAGCTGCCCCTGCAGGATTGGCGCGAACTGGAGCAGAAGATCTGGAGCTCGCCGGGAACCTGCAACGTCATGGGAACGGCATCGACGATGACGTCGCTG
>NZ_JAUJUJ010000416.1 GCF_030711595.1 Stenotrophomonas sp. YIM B06876 | reverse complement strand
GGCTGTGCTGTGTTTATTGGTGAGGCGGGCATTGTCGTGCAAGCTTGAGAGCAAAAAGCTATATGGAAATGCGGCCGTGGCGCCGTTGGACGCCATCACCCAGCAAAACGCCGCGATGGTGTCAGCCGCGCGCGGGCGCCTGTGCCGCAGCGGGCGCGTCCTCGTTCTTGAAGCGCTGGAACAGCGTGGCCACCAGCGGGCCCGAGAGGTTGTGCCAGACGCTGAAGATGGCGCTGGGCACGGCGGCCAGCGGCGAGAAGTGCGCCGTGGCCAGCGCTACGCCCAGGCCCGAGTTCTGCATGCCAACCTCGATGGACAGCGCCTTGCGCTTGGATACCTCCATGCCCNGCCGCAGCGGGCGCGTCCTCGTTCTTGAAGCGCTGGAACAGCGTGGCCACCAGCGGGCCCGAGAGGTTGTGCCAGACGCTGAAGATGGCGCTGGGCACGGCGGCCAGCGGCGAGAAGTGCGCCGTGGCCAGCGCTACGCCCAGGCCCGAGTTCTGCATGCCAACCTCGATGGACAGCGCCTTGCGCTTGGATACCTCCATGCCCGTGAGCTTTCCCAGCCAGTAGCCCAGCAGCAGGCCCAGGCCGTTGTGCAGCACGACCACGGCAAAAATCATCAGCCCGCTGGTGGCGATCCTGGCCTGGTTGCCGGCCACCACGGCGGCGACGATGGCGACGATGGCGACCACCGA
>NZ_JAUJUJ010000415.1 GCF_030711595.1 Stenotrophomonas sp. YIM B06876 | reverse complement strand
GCCGCTCGTCGTCTTCAACCAGAAAGGTGGGGTGGGCAAGTCCACCATCACCTGCAATCTGGCCGCCATCAGCGCCAGCCAGGGCCTGCGCACCCTGGTGGTCGACCTGGACCCGCAGGGCAATTCCAGCGCCTACCTGCTGGGCGCCGCGCCGGCCGAGGGGCAGCCCAGCGTGGCGAGCTTTTTCGACGAGACGCTGAGCTTCAGCTTCCGGCCGGCGGCGCTGTCGGAGTTCATCGTGCGCACGCCGTTCGAACAGCTCGACCTGATGGCATCGAGCACCCGGCTCGACGAGCTGCAGGGCAAGCTGGAGTCGCGCNCCGCGCCGGCCGAGGGGCAGCCCAGCGTGGCGAGCTTTTTCGACGAGACGCTGAGCTTCAGCTTCCGGCCGGCGGCGCTGTCGGAGTTCATCGTGCGCACGCCGTTCGAACAGCTCGACCTGATGGCATCGAGCACCCGGCTCGACGAGCTGCAGGGCAAGCTGGAGTCGCGCCACAAGATCTACAAGCTGCGCGAGGCGCTGGCGCAGCTGGGCCAGGACTACGACCGCATCTACATCGACACCCCGCCGGCGCTCAACTTCTACACCCGCTCGGCGCTCATGGGCGCCAGCGGCTGCCTGATTCCGTTCGACTGCGACGACTTCTCGCGCCAGGCGCTCTACACCCTGCTGGCCAACGTGCAGGAGATCCGCGCCGACCACA
>NZ_JAUJUJ010000414.1 GCF_030711595.1 Stenotrophomonas sp. YIM B06876 | reverse complement strand
ATCGCCCACCAGATTGGCGGGCACGTTGGCCGCCACGTCGCAGATCAGCTCCAGCCCCTGCGCCGCGGCCTTGTGGCCGACCACGTCGATCACACCGCTGAGCACCTGGTCGAGCACAAACGGGCGCGGCTCGATGCGCAGTTTGCCGGCCTCGACCTTGGAGAAGTCGAGGATGCCGTTGATGATCCCCATCAGGTGCTGGCCGGCCTGCCCGATCTTGCTGACATAGTCGTGCTGGCGCGGGCTGAGCCCCGTCTTGAGCGCCAGATGCGACATGCCGATGATGGCGTTCATGGGCGTGCGGATCTCGTGGCTCATATTGGCCAGGAAGTNCCATCAGGTGCTGGCCGGCCTGCCCGATCTTGCTGACATAGTCGTGCTGGCGCGGGCTGAGCCCCGTCTTGAGCGCCAGATGCGACATGCCGATGATGGCGTTCATGGGCGTGCGGATCTCGTGGCTCATATTGGCCAGGAAGTTGGACTTGAGCGCCGCGGTTTCCTCGGCCAGCTCCTTGGCGCGGCGCAGCTCCTGCTCGGCGCGCTGGCGCTCGCTGATGTCCACGAAGACGCCGATCACGCCACCGGGCGCGCCGTCGGGCAGCGCAAACCCCTGCAGCCAGTACAGCGTGTGGTGCATCTGCCCGTCGGCGTAGGGCAGGGCCACTTCGCGGTGCACGGCCTCGGTGCCGTGCAGAGCGCTTTCGGCATC
>NZ_JAUJUJ010000413.1 GCF_030711595.1 Stenotrophomonas sp. YIM B06876 | reverse complement strand
CTGGTCGCCGAAGGCCGCCTGGACGCCGGCAAGCGCGTGGCGGACTATGTGCCCGAGCTGGCGGGCTCGGCTTTTGGCAGCGCCACCGTGCGCCAGGTGCTGGACATGACGACGGGGCTCCAATACAGCGAGGACTACGCCGACCCGAACGCCGAGGTCTGGGCCTACGCGCAGGCCGGCAGCCCCCTGCCTAAACCCAAGGACTACACCGGCCCGCGCAGCTACTACGAATACCTGCAGACCGTGCAGCCCCAAGGCCGGCATGGCGAGGCTTTTGCCTACAAAACGGTCAACTCCGACGCGCTCGGCTGGGTGATCGCGCGCGTGACGGGCCGCAGCGTGGCGCAGTTGCTCTCCGAACGCATCTGGAGCCGCATCGGCGCGGAGCAGGACGCCTACCTCACGGTCGACTCGACCGGCACCCCGTTCGCCGGCGGCGGCCTGAACACCGGCCTGCGCGACCTGGCGCGCTTTGGCGAGTTGCTGCGCAACAACGGCCAGTTCCGGGGCCAGCAAATCCTGCCCAAGGCCGTGGTCGACGACATCCGCCGCGGCGGCGACAAAGGTGCCTTCGCCAAGGCCGGCTACGAACTGCTGCAGGGCTGGAGCTACCGCGACATGTGGTGGGTCACGCACAACGCGCACGGCGCCTTCATGGCCCGCGGCGTGCACGGCCAGCGGATCTACGTCGACCCGAAGGCCGAGATGG
>NZ_JAUJUJ010000412.1 GCF_030711595.1 Stenotrophomonas sp. YIM B06876 | reverse complement strand
GGGGTCTGACCGTCCAGGACGGCAAGCAGATTGCGCAAGGCCAGAGCAACCATCGCCTGCCGAGTGCCGGCGGTTGCGCTCCCGATATGGGGTGTCAGCAAGACGTTGGGCAGGCCCATCAGTTCGGGATGCAGCCTGGGCTCGTTCTCCACGCAATCCAGGGCAGCGCCGGCAAGGTGCCCGGTTTTCAATGCGTTCGCCAGGGCGGCATCGTCCACAATGCCGCCGCGCGCGATGTTCACCAGCACGGCGCCGGGCTTCATTTGCGCCAGCTGTGCCGCGCCGATCAAATGGTGGGTGGCGGCGCCATAGGGCACGAGCAGCACCACGAAGTCCGCTTGTTCCAGCAGCGCAGGCAGGGTGCGCATCTGCGCGTTCAGTGCCATCTCCGTGCCGGCGTCCACGCGATTGCGGGCCCAGTACAGCACCGGCATATCAAACCCGCGGGCCCGTTTGGCCAGGGCCTGACCGATGCGGCCAAAGCCCACCACGCCCAGTGTCTTGCCGGACACGTCCAGGCCCATGCCGAACCCGGTCATGCTGTCAAGAGTCCACTGGCCCGAGCGCACGAAGGCATCGGCCTGGTGGAGGCGCCGCGCGGCGCCGATCACGAGGCCCATGGCCAGATCGGCCACCGCGTTGTCCATGACGCCCGGCGTGTTGGTCACGGTGACACCCCTGGCGTGCGCCGCCTTCAGGTCGATGTTGT
>NZ_JAUJUJ010000078.1 GCF_030711595.1 Stenotrophomonas sp. YIM B06876 | reverse complement strand
GGCGACAAGCTGGTCAAGGGCGACGTGATCGCCGACGGCGCATCGACCGACCTGGGCGAGATCGCCATCGGCCAGAACATGCTGATCGCCTTCATGCCCTGGAACGGCTACAACTTCGAAGACTCGATTTTGATCAGCGAACGCGTGGTGGCCGAAGACCGCTACACCTCGATCCACATCGAGGAACTGGTGGTGATGGCGCGCGACACCAAGCTCGGTGCCGAAGAAATCACGCGCGACATTCCGAACCTGTCCGAGCAGCNGGCCGAAGACCGCTACACCTCGATCCACATCGAGGAACTGGTGGTGATGGCGCGCGACACCAAGCTCGGTGCCGAAGAAATCACGCGCGACATTCCGAACCTGTCCGAGCAGCAGCTCAACCGCCTCGACGAGTCCGGCATCATCTACGTGGGTGCCGAAGTGCAGCCCGGCGATACGCTGGTCGGCAAGGTCACGCCCAAGGGCGAGACCACGCTGACGCCCGAAGAGAAGCTGCTGCGCGCGATCTTCGGCGAGAAGGCTTCCGACGTGAAGGACACCTCGCTGCGCGTGAGCCAGGGCTCGCAAGGCGTGGTGATCGACGTGCAGGTATTCACCCGCGAAGGCATCCAGCGCGACAAGCGCGCCCAGCAGATCATCGACGATGAACTCAAGCGCTTCCGCCTGGACCTGAACGACCAGCTGCGCATCGTCGAGGCCGACGCCTTCGACCGTATCGAGAAGCTGCTGACCGGCCGCGTGGCCAACGGCGGCCCGCAAAAGCTCGCCAAGGGCAGCAAGCTCGACAAGGCCTACCTGGCCTCGGTGGAGAAGTTCCACTGGTTCGACATCCGTCCGGCCGAGGACGAAGTGGCGACGCAGCTCGAATCCATCAAGAACTCGCTGGAGCAGACGCGCCACAGCTTCGACCTCGCGTTCGAAGAAAAGCGCAAGAAGCTCACGCAGGGCGACGAGCTGCCAGCCGGCGTGCTCAAGATGGTCAAGGTCTACCTGGCCGTCAAGCGCCGCCTGCAGCCGGGCGACAAGATGGCCGGCCGCCACGGCAACAAGGGTGTGGTCTCCAAGATCGTTCCGGTCGAAGACATGCCCTACATGGCCGACGGCACGCCTGCCGACATCGTGCTCAACCCGCTGGGCGTGCCTTCGCGCATGAACGTGGGCCAGGTGCTCGAAGTGCACCTGGGCTGGGCCGGCAAGGGCATCGGCCAGCGCATCGGCAACATGCTGCAGGCCGAGGCCAAGGCGGCTGAGCTGCGCACCTTCATGGAAGAGATCTACAACACCTCGGGCCGCAAGGAAGACCTGGCGCAACTGAGCGACGGCGACGTGCTGGAGATGGCCAGCAACCTCGCGCGCGGCGTGCCGTTCGCCACGCCGGTGTTCGACGGCGCCGAGGAGGAAGACATCCGTGCCATGCTCAAGATCGCCTACCCGGATGACCTGGCACGCGCCAAGGGCCTCACGGATACGCGCACGCAGGCCTACCTGTTCGACGGCCGCACGGGCGACCCATTCGAGCGCCCGACGACGATCGGCTACATGCACTTCCTGAAGCTCCACCACCTGGTGGACGACAAGATGCATGCCCGTTCCACCGGTCCGTACTCGCTCGTGACGCAGCAGCCGCTCGGCGGCAAGGCCCAGTTCGGTGGCCAGCGTTTCGGTGAAATGGAAGTGTGGGCGCTGGAGGCCTATGGCGCCGCCTACGTGCTGCAGGAAATGCTGACCGTCAAGTCCGACGACGTGCAGGGCCGCACCAAGGTGTACGAGTCCATCGTCAAGGGCGAGCACACCATCGAGGCCGGCATGCCGGAATCGTTCAACGTGCTGGTCAAGGAAATCCGGTCGCTGGGTCTGGATATCGAACTCGAACGTTCCTAAGGCTTTGTAAAAAAGTGAGCGGCCAGCGCTTGTCAATCAACACTTTCAAGGTGTTTTTGATGTCAAACCTAAGCCAGTCAAGCGCTGGTAGCTATGATTTTTGATATTAGGGAAAGAGTTTTATGAAATCGCTACTCGACCTGTTCAAGCAATTCACGCCGGATGAGCATTTCGATGCCATCCGCATCGGCATGGCTTCGCCCGAGAAGATCCGTTCGTGGTCTTTCGGCGAGGTGAAGAAGCCCGAGACCATCAACTACCGCACCTTCAAGCCCGAGCGCGACGGTCTGTTCTGCGCCAAGATCTTTGGCCCGATCAAGGACTACGAGTGCCTGTGCGGCAAGTACAAGCGCCTCAAGCACCGCGGCGTGATCTGCGAGAAGTGCGGCGTTGAAGTCACGCAGACCAAGGTGCGCCGCGAGCGCATGGGCCACATCGACCTGGCCGCGCCCTGCGCGCACATCTGGTTCCTCAAGTCGCTGCCGTCGCGCCTGGGCCTGGTGCTCGACATGACGCTGCGCGACATCGAGCGCGTGCTGTACTTCGAAGCCTACGTGGTGACCGACCCCGGCATGACGCCGCTGAAGAAATTCAGCATCATGACCGAGGACGACTACGACGCCAAGGCCAAGGAATACGGCGATGAGTTCGTCGCCAAGATGGGTGCCGAAGGCATCCGCGACCTGCTCGACTCGATCGAGATCGACAGCGAAATCGAGCGCCTGCGCGGCGACCTGACCGGCTCCGAAGTCAAGGTCAAGAAGAACGCCAAGCGCCTGAAGGTGCTCGAGGCCTTCAAGAAGTCGGGCATCAAGCCCGAGTGGATGGTGCTCGAAGTGCTGCCCGTGCTGCCGCCGGACCTGCGTCCGCTGGTGCCGCTGGACGGCGGGCGCTTTGCCACCTCCGACCTCAACGACCTGTACCGCCGCGTCATCAACCGCAACTCGCGCCTGCGCCGCCTGCTCGAGCTCAAGGCCCCGGAAATCATCGCGCGCAACGAAAAGCGCATGCTGCAGGAAGCCGTGGACTCGCTGCTGGACAACGGCCGCCGCGGCAAGGCCATGACGGGCGCGAACAAGCGCGCGCTGAAATCCTTGGCCGACATGATCAAGGGCAAGAGCGGCCGCTTCCGCCAGAACCTGCTGGGCAAGCGCGTCGACTACTCGGGCCGTTCGGTGANGGGCCCGACGCTCAAGCTGCACCAGTGCGGCCTGCCCAAGCTGATGGCCCTGGAGCTGTTCAAGCCCTTCATCTTCTCGCGGTTAGAGGCCATGGGCATCGCGACGACGATCAAGGCCGCCAAGAAGGAAGTCGAATCGGGCACGCCGGTGGTCTGGGACATCCTGGAAGAGGTGATCAAGGAACACCCGGTCATGCTCAACCGTGCGCCCACGCTGCACCGCCTCGGCATCCAGGCCTTCGAGCCCATCCTGATCGAAGGCAAGGCGATCCAGCTGCACCCGCTGGTCTGCGCGGCCTTCAACGCCGACTTCGACGGTGACCAGATGGCCGTCCACG
>NZ_JAUJUJ010000012.1 GCF_030711595.1 Stenotrophomonas sp. YIM B06876 | reverse complement strand
GGGCGCAGTATTACTCCACGAAAAGTGGGAAGACCCAGAAAGCAGCCTCAAGAAAACCCAGCGTTAGAGAACCGCGGCCAGGAGCTCATTTAATTGTCTCTGACCCCTGTTTTTCCAAAAGTGGGAAGACCCAGAAAGCAGCCCGAAGAAAACCCAACATCAGAGGACCGCGGCCAGGGGTTTATTTAATTGTCTCTGACCCCTGTTTTTAGCCAGGGGTTTATTTAATTGTCTCTGACCCCTGTTTTGAGCGCTTCGCCGGCACCCGGCCCGCCCATCGACCACACAAACAAAAAGGCCAGGCCACTTAAGTGAACCTGACCCCGTTATTTAGACCCCGTTATTTACTGCCCCTCTAATCGCGCGCCCAACGCTGCAATGCCATATTTGAAAGACGCCTACCGCGAGCCTCTATTTCAGTCGCACCCCAAACACCTTGAGAGATAATGTCACGACTAAGTTCGAAATGGGTATTCGCTAGCTTTCCCTTTTTTTCGGCAAAAGGAGAATTTCCAAGCTCTGAATTGTACCCAGTAAGCGTCAGATTACCGAGTGTATCCAGCCATTTGTCATGTATAACAGCATGACCACTACCAAGTTGGTCAATCCAAGCCGCAGAAAGCGTCTGCGGAAGAATATGTTCCATTGTGGCCGTCGATGCGTCCACGGCCTCTTTATGATCATGCGCAAGCTCCAACGCTTCGAGCATGTAACGCGCCAACTTACGCCGCGGATAGATCTTCTGAATTACGAGAGCCTCGGAAAATTCTTCATCCGTTGGCCAGCGGCGTCCGCCTGCGCCGGCTGCAAGGCGATCACGCAGCCATAAATGCGGCAATTGATCCGGAAGATTCGAGCACAATTCAAGCGTCATCTTATTAAGAGCGTTCGTTGGAACACCGCAGACGGCGCGCCGTACATAGAATGACTCCAATGTATCCAAGGCAAGCATGAGATCTTCAACCGTAATCACTTGCTCATCTAAAAATGTATAAAGCCGCAGCAACAACGGATAGAACACCGTCGAGTCCAATTCTTGAATCGCCCGAAGCCCACTACTCAAGCTCACCCGAACTTCTTCATCGGGACGAATAAATTTCTCGTAGTTCGCAGCGGCACGCTTCATCTGGGTCAATCTTTGCCTAACATTCTCCACCTCAACCAGCCGCTCAAATTCGACTTTGCAGGCCGTATAAATATCCCCTTTGCGCACATTTCGACCGAGCCTCATTCCGTAGTGACGCAAAAACTCTGGAAGACTCGCATCTAAAGCTGACTCCATCGGTCGCCAAAGATCTTCGTATGCAAGCTCCTGATCGCCCCCAGCGGAAGTGGAGTGCTGGAACCGCATAAGAACGTAATTCCTGACCAGATCCGCTTGATTGAGAGGCTTTCCTTTGTGGTTCAAGCTCTCAAAAATCAAATATGGATCATCAGCCTCACCGAGATTAATCATTACCACTTGCAAGCTTTGCTGGA
The DNA here is from genome assembly GCF_030711595.1 of Stenotrophomonas sp. YIM B06876. Classification (GTDB taxonomy): domain Bacteria; phylum Pseudomonadota; class Gammaproteobacteria; order Xanthomonadales; family Xanthomonadaceae; genus Stenotrophomonas. Next base: position 75,453 of record NZ_JAUJUJ010000012.1, on the reverse strand, counting down.
TGGCCTGAAGTACTTGAGCCGCACGAATCAGCTGCCCTTCGTCATCAGCATCTCCAAGCTTTCGAGAGAAATAGTGGTAAGCCTGAACAATGCGAGTTTCCTCAAAGGAAACCAAATCCTTTCGATAGACAACTGCGTTGTAAGCCGCTCGGTCGACTTGAGTGGGAACAAGCTTCAGATCATCGGGCGAGGAGTAGTGTCGATTAATAAGAAAATCGCCAATAATTCCAGCTGTTGGCAAATCCCCCTCACTTTCCGCCTTATCTCTGATAGCAGCGAGCAAGATAGAAATTGTAGTCAGCCGCTGCTGCCCATCAATTACCAGGTGCTTACCAACTCCAACAGGAACTGATTTCACTGGAACAGTAACTACAGCACCCATGAAGTGTGAAGAGCGATCGTCTTCTTCGTACTGCGCTATCAGATCAGCCCAGAGCACGCCCCAATCTTTGGCCTCCCAAGAATAAGGCCGCTGAAATAAAGGGATAACGCCCTGCTTTGACCCATCGAAATATTGAATGATATTGACTGGTGCCGCTTCCATACGTCTTCTCCCCAATGTTTTTGCCTGTACATCACAGGCTATCTCGCTCAGAAGTCTACCTAGAAAATATCAATCCATCTGCCAGATCCCGCACCTTTGTGCAAAGAAAAGGCGGCCAATTGGCCGCCTTTTTGTTTGACATGTTTAACCTAAAGATCAAACCCCGACAGGGTTCGCCTTCTCCGGATCAATCCCGTACTGCTTGATGGCCCGGGCGACGTCCTTGGCGGTCATCTTGCCGTCCTTCGCCAACGCGGCGATGGCGGCGTGGGCGATGTAATACCGGTCCACTTCGAAGAAACGGCGCAGGTTGGCGCGGGTATCGGAGCGGCCGAAGCCGTCGGTGCCCAGTACCGAGTAGGTCGCCGGGATGAAGGCGCGCACCTGGTCGGCAAACGCACGCACGTAGTCGGTGGCGGCGATGACCGGGCCTTGGCGGCCTTCCAGCAGGCCGGTGATGTACGGCTTGCGCGGTTCATCCTCCGGATGCAGGCGGTTCCAGCGCTCGGCGTCGAAACCGTCACGGCGCAGTTCGTTGAAGCTGGGGCAGGACCAGATGTCGGCGGTGACGCCGAAGTCCTTGTCCAGCAGCTCGGCCGCGGCGATGGCTTCACGCAGGATGGTGCCGCTGCCCAGCAGCTGCACGCGCAGCTCGCCCTTCTTGGGCTTGCCGGCGTCGGTGAGCAGGTACATGCCCTTGATGATGCCCTCGGCTGCACCTTCGGGCATGCCCGGGTGGGTGTAGTTCTCGTTCATCAGGGTGATGTAGTAGTACTCGTCCACCTGGTCTTCCATCATGGCCTTGGTGCCGTGCTGGAGGATGACGGTGACTTCGTAACCGAAGGTGGGGTCGTAGCTGCGCACGTTGGGGATGCCGCCGGCGACGATGTGGCTGAAGCCGTCTTCGTGCTGCAGGCCTTCGCCGTTGAGCGTGGTGCGGCCGGCGGTGCCGCCGAGCAGGAAGCCGCGGGTACGCATGTCCGCCGCCTGCCAGGCGAGGTCGCCCACGCGCTGGAAGCCGAACATCGAGTAGTAGATGTAGAACGGCAGCATCGGCACGTTGGAGACCGAGTAGCTGGTACCGGCGGCCATCCACGAGGCGATGGCGCCCGGCTCGCTGATGCCCTGCTGCAGCACCTGGCCGGACTGGTCCTCACGGTAGTACATCAGCTGGTCGGCATCGACCGGCTTGTACTTCTGGCCGTACGGGGCGTAGATGCCGATCTGGCGGAACAGGCCTTCCATACCGAAGGTGCGCGCTTCGTCGGCGACGATCGGCACCAGGTGCGGGCCCAGCTCCTTGTCGCGCAGGCTGATGTTGAGCGTCTGCACGAAGGCCATGGTGGTGGAGTAGCTGCGCTCGCCCGATTCCTTGAGCAGGCGCTCGTAGGTTTCCAGCTTCGGGGCGATGAAGGACTTGCTGGCCTTCTGCCGGCGCTGCGGCAGGTAGCCGCCGAGCGAGGCGCGACGCTCCTGCAGGTACTGCACTTCCGGCGAATCCGGACCCGGGTGGTAGAACGGCACCTGGCCGTCTTCCAGCTGCGCGTCGGTGACCGGGATGTTGAAGCGGTCGCGGAAGTGCTTGACCGCCTCGTCGTCCAGCTTCTTGGTCTGGTGGGTCGGGTTGAGCGACTCGCCAGCCGAACCCATGCCGTAGCCCTTGACCGTCTTGGCCAGGATCACGGTGGGCATGCCCTGGGTGTTCACGGCCTGGTGGTAGGCGGCGTAGACCTTGTGCGGATCGTGGCCGCCACGGTTCAGGCGCCAGATGTCGTCGTCGGACAGGCTGGCGACCATGGCGCGGGTTTCCTCGTACTTGCCGAAGAAATGCTCCCGGGTATAGGCGCCGCCGAAGGCCTTGCAGTTCTGGTATTCGCCATCGACGGTTTCCATCATCAATTTCTTGAGGGTGCCGTTGGTGTCCTTGGCCAGAAGCGGATCCCAGTACGAGCCCCACAGCAGCTTGATGACGTTCCAGCCACCGCCACGGAACACGCCTTCCAGTTCCTGGATGATCTTGCCGTTGCCGCGCACCGGGCCGTCCAGGCGCTGCAGGTTGCAGTTGACCACGAAGATCAGGTTGTCCAGGCCTTCGCGCCCGGCCAGGGCGATCGCGCCCAGGGTTTCCGGCTCGTCACTCTCGCCGTCGCCGATGAAGCACCACACCTTGCGGTCGGACTTCTCGATCAGGCCGCGGTTTTCCAGGTACTTCAGGAACTGCGCCTGGTAGATCGCCGCCAGCGGACCCAGGCCCATCGACACGGTCGGGGTCTGCCAGTAATCGGGCATCAGCCACGGGTGCGGATAGGAGGACAGGCCGCCGCCATCGACTTCCATGCGGAACTTGTCCAGCTGTTCTTCGCTGATGCGGCCTTCCAGGAACGAACGGGCGTAGATGCCCGGCGCGCTGTGGCCCTGGATGAACAGCAGATCGCCCGGATGGGTGTCGCTGGGCGCGCGCCAGAAGTGGTTGAAGCCCACGTCATACAGCGTGGCGCCCGACGCGAACGAGGCGATGTGGCCGCCCAGATCGCCCGGCTTGCGGTTGGCGCGCACCACGGTGGCCATCGCGTTCCAGCGGATGATCGAGCGGATGCGCCATTCCAGCTCGGCGTTGCCGGGGCTCTTGGCCTCCAGCTGCGGGGCGATGGTGTTGACGTATTCGGTGGTGGGAGAGAAAGGCAGATAGGCGCCTGAGCGCCGGGTCAGTTCGACCATGCCTTCCAGCAGTTGATGTGCGCGCTCGGGGCCCTCGACATCGATAACGGCCTTCAACGACTCGATCCACTCCTGGGTTTCCAGGGGGTTCGGGTCGTTGTTCAGCACTTCATTCAACCAGTTCATTGGCGCTCCCAGTTACTGCACGCACGCGCGCGCTTGTTTTAATTTTGAGCCCTGAATTGTAGCGCACCCGGCCCTTTACAAAGCTGGCTACGCAGCGGTATGGCGCACCAAAGGCCGGTGTCCGGCAGACATCACCGCGACAGCGGCAGCGTGCAGGCGGAGACACACAGGACAGTCCGGCACCGTACTGCAGCTGCATATCCGGCGCCGCGCAGGCGATGGCACCGGTATGGCGGCGGGTCACGGCGATGACGGCCGTGGCAATTGCCGGGGCCGATGGCGGTTGCGGCCCCTGCCGCGGGGCGTGCGGGCTGGTCGCGCGCCCCTGCGTGCCTGGGCCGCATTCATCGGAGAACGCGCTTGTTGGCTGGATGGTTTCGCCATATCTCTTTGATAATCCGATATATCGATATGAAATCCGACCATGTTGTCACCGCCCCCCGCCGCCGCGTCTTGCCACGTCCCCTGGGCCGCGGCGACCTGCGCCTGTTGCTGCTGTCGCTGATCGGCGCGCAACCGCGCCACGGCTATGAGCTGATCCAGTGCATCAGCGGGATGTTCGTGCGCCGGTACACGCCCAGCGCCGGTTCGGTGTATCCGCTGCTGGCGCAGTTCGAGGCCGACGGCTGGGCCGTGGCGCAGGACGATGCCGGGCGCAAGCGCTGCCGCATCACCGCCGCCGGCCGTGCCGGGCTGAAACTGCGCGACGACCAGGTGCAGGCCGCGCTGCGGCGCACCCGGCACAGCGCGCACCCTCTTCAAGGTCGATCTGCCGCCGCCGGTGCGCGAGGCGATGCAGCAGCTCACCCATTCCCTGATGCTGCGCAACAGCCGCTGGCAGGACGCCGAGGTAACACGCGTCGCACAGCGGCTGGCGCAGGCCGCCGAACTCGTGCGGCACCTGCCCTCCAAAGACGATGACGTTCCCTGATCTACCGTTACCCCACGACCCAGCCAGAGCGATCCAGCCAGGTCATCCCGACGCGCTGCGTCATCTGACCGACCCCAGGTATCCCCCATGTCCTTGCATGAAACCCGCACCCTCCGCCGCGCTGTGCACTTCCGCCAACTGCAGGTGGTGCGCAGCGAACGCCTGACCCCGAACATGCAGCGCATCATCGTTGGCGGCGATGCGCTGGCCGGCTTTGAAAGCGCGGCGCCGGATGACCACGTGAAGCTGTTTTTCCCCAATGCCGACGGCGTGTTCGTGCTGCCGGACGTGACCGGACAGGGCGCGCGCTATCCCGAGGGCCAGCAGCCCTCGCCGGCCCGCGACTACACGCCGCGCTTCTACGACGCGCAGGCCGGCGAGCTGGTGCTGGATTTCGTGCTGCACGGCGACGGCGCGGCCGCGACCTGGGCCAGCAACGCCCAGCCCGGCGATGCGCTGGTGGTGGCCGGGCCGCGCGGCTCGCACGTGATCGCCGACGACTTCGACACCTATGTGCTGATCGGCGATGAAACCGCGCTGCCGGCCATCGCCCGGCGCCTGGAAGAACTGCGCGGACACGCGTTGGCCGAGGTGTTCATCGAGATTCCGGAGGAAGGTGATCGCCAGCCGCTGGACAGCGACGCACAGGTGACGGTGGCGTGGTTCGAGCGCAACGGCTTCGACGCGGCCAGCAGCACCTTGCTGGAAGATGCGCTGGTGGACTTCGAGCAGCCCGACGGCGACACGTTCTACTGGATCGCCTGCGAATCGCGGCGGGCGCGGATGATGCGCAAATTCATCGAAGGCCACCTGCAGGTGCCGGAGGACTGGATCCGCGCCACCGGCTACTGGAAGGCGCATCCGGAGGATGCCGAGTAAGCGGGCACACCGTCAAAAGCGCCGCAACGGCGGGCTGCTATGCTCGCCGCACCGCTCTTCCGGAAACCGCCATGTTGCCTGCATCCTGCTGTCGTCCGCTGTTTTCCGGTGCGCGCGTGCTGCTCGCCAGTGGCCTGCTGGCCACCGGACTGGGCGGTTGCCTGAGCACGCCCGGGCCGACCATCGCCGGCGATGGCCGCTGCGATGATGCGCAGCTGCAATGGGCCGTGGGCCAGCCCGGCACCGAGGCCAACATGCGCAAGCTCGCGCGCCAGAGCGGGGCCGGACTGGTCAATCCGATCGGCCCGGCCAGCATCGTCAGCCGCGATCACCGCCAAGATCGCCTGCGCGTGTTTCTCGATGGCGACAACATCATCACCGCGGCGCGCTGCGAGTAGTCGCCATGCCGCGCGCCACCGTGCGGCGGCCATTGACGGAATACAGAAAAGGCCCGCCATTGGCGGGCCTTTGCATTGCCACAACGCGGCAGGCGCAATCGCCCACGGCCGGTTACGGCGCCTTCGCAATCGACGCTTCGGTGGTGATGTGCAGGTTGACCTCGTCACTGACCTTGGGCGCATAGGCGCCGACGCCGAAATCGCTGCGCTTGATCCGCGCGGTGGCATCGAAGCCGATCGACGGCGCCTTGGACATCGGGTGCTCGCCGGCGCCATTGAGGATCACCGCCAAGGTCACCGGGTGGGTGATGTCCTTGATGGTCAGATCACCGGTGACATCCAGCGTGTTGATGCCGGTGGACACGACCCTGGTGCTCTTGAAGCTGGCCACCGGGAACTTGGCGGCGTCGAAGAAGTCGACCCCGCGCAGGTGCTCGTCGAACTTGTCGCTGAAGCCGCTCAGGCCCGACAGCGGCAGCGTGACCTGCACGCTGGACTTGCTGACGTCGGCGTCGTCGTACACCAGGGTGCCGGTAACGTTGCCGAAGTGCGCGCTCGGGTTGGAGTAGCCCATGTGGTTCCACTGCGCCAGCACCACGGTGTGGGCCGGGTCCAGGGTGTAGGTGCCGGAAGCCGGATGGATGACCTCGCCCAGGGCATGTTCTTCCACCGCCACTTCATCGGCCGGGGTGGAGACGGTGGGCGCGGTGGTGTCGTCTTCGGTGGCAACGGACGTCGGCTGGGAACAGCCGGTGATGGCCACCGCAAGGGCCAGCGGCAGCAGCAATCGGGCAGAAGCGGTCATGGTGGTTTTCCTTGAAGGGAACGGACGGGATCCAGCTTGGAAGTGCCCGGCGTCAAAAAGTGTGACGGTCCGGGGGCGATACCGGGCCGCTTATTCGATGCGGGCGGCTTCGTCGAACGACAGCCGCGGCAGGCGCGGGAACAGGCCGGCGGGATCGCCGTAACCCAGGTTGACCAGGAAATTGGACTTGATGTGGGTACCGGCAAAGAACGCGGCATCGACCTTGGCGTTGTCGAACCCGGACATCGGCCCGACATCCAGGCCCAGCGAGCGGGCGGCCATCATCAGGTAGGCGCCCTGCAGGGTGCCGTTGCGGAACGCCGACACGTGGCGGCCTTCGCGCGGGCCGTCGAACCAGCTCTTGGCGTCGGTGTGCGGAAACAGGTAGGGCAGCTTTTCGTGGAAGTCCTCGTCATAGGCGACGATCACGTTCACCGGCGCGGCCAGGGTCTTGTCGTGGTTGCCTTCGCTCAGCGCCGGGGCCAGTTTCTGCTTGGCGGCGGCCGACTTCACGAACACGAAGCGCGCCGGGGTCGAATTGGCCGCGGTCGGGCCCCACTTCAGCAGCTCGTACAGCGCGCGCAGCTGGCTGTCTTCGACCGCCCGGGGCTGGAACGCATTCTGGGTGCGGGCGGTGCGGAACAGCTGGTCAAGCGCGGCATCGGTGAACACGTCGGACATGGAATCTCCCTGCTGGAATGAATGCTGCCGTGGCGTTGTCCCACAAAGCCCCGGACAATGGCGCGGCAGCGAATGCACGCAGTGTAGAGTGTCGCAACTGTTGCAACACCCGGCCTTTCTGAAACGAATTAATGCCATACGCGAAACGATCGAGTCTTCCCTGGACGATCACCGACGGCCGCGCCGGCAACGTCCGCCAGGCCGTGGCGTTGGCGTCGGCACTGCAGCTGGGCGGCCAACGCCGGCTGCAACTGGAACCGCAAGCGCCGTGGCGCTGGCTGGCGCCGCGCTGCCTGCCGGGCATGCAACGCGGCTATGGCGAGAAATTTTCCGCCCTGATCGCCGAACCGCCGGCGCTGGCCATCGGCTGCGGTCGCCAGGCCGCAGCCGCGTTGCGCCTGTTGCGCGCGCACGGCACCCGCACGGTGCAGATCCTCGACCCGCGGCTGCCGGCCCGCCACTGGGATCTGGTGGTGGTGCCCGAACATGACCGCCTGCGCGGCAGCAACGTGCTGACCCTGCTCGGCAGCCTGCACCCGGTCACCGACGAATGGCTGGCACTGGGCCGCGCCGCGTTTTCCAGCTTCGAACAATTGCCCGGTCCCCGCACGGCGCTGCTGGTGGGCGGGCCGACCGAGCACGCGCCGTGGCGGCAGCAGGAAATCGTGCCGCTGTTCCGGCAGCTGGCCGCACAGATCCGCGCCAGCGGCGGCAGCGTGCTGGCCACCACCTCGCGGCGCACCCCGGCAGCGGTGGCGGCGGCGCTGCTGAAAGCCTTCGATGACGTGCCCGGCGTGATTTGGAGCGACGGCGGCGACGGCACCAATCCCTATGCCGGCCTGCTGGGCTGGGCCGATCGCGTGGTCTGCACCCCGGATTCGGTCAACCTGCTGTCCGAAGCCTGCGCCACCCGCGTGCCGGTGGCGGTGCTGCTCGGGCACCGCGCCAAGGCCCGGCTGGCCCGTTTCCAGCACGCATTGCGCGAACGCGGCCGGCTGCTCGACGGGCTGGAGGCCACGCCTGCCGACACCGGCATCGAACCGCTGCGCGAAACCCCGCGGATCGCCGCCGAGGTCAAGGCGCGGCTCGGCCTGTGAAGGAGCCTGCCCGCCCTTTGCGGTCCGGTGAAGGACGGTAAAGCCGGCGCGGCTACAATGGCCGCCCGTTGCGCCTGCCGGTTCCGGCACGGCCGCCTTTGCTTCCCTGTTCCCTGCAGCGCCCCAGGCGTTGTCGCCTGTTGCGTGCCGTCCGCCATGTCCCAGCCTTCCGCCTCCGTCCGTTTTGCCCCGCTGACTTCCACTTCGCTGATGCTGGCCGTGCTGGCCATGGGCGCGGTGGTGCTGGCCTCCAACGTGCTGGTGCAGTACCCGCTCAACGACTGGCTGACCTGGGGCGCCTTCAGCTATCCGGTCGCGTTCCTGGTCAGCAACCTGATCAACCGCCGCTTCGGTCCGCAGGCCGCGCGCCGGGTGGCGTGGGCCGGGTTTGCGCTGGCGGTGGTGCTGTCGATATGGATTGCCAGCCCGCGCATCGCGGCGGCCTCGTGCCTGGCCTTCATCACCGCCCAGCTGCTGGACATCACCGTGTTCGACCGCCTGCGTGCCGGCAACTGGTGGCGTGCGCCCATGGTGGCCACCACCTGCAGCGCGACCGTGGATACGGCCATTTTCTGGTCCATCGCCTTCACCGGGTCGGCGCTGCCCTGGATCAGCTGGGCGTTCGGCGACCTGGCGGTGAAGCTGGCCATCGGCGTGTGCCTGCTGGTCCCGTTCCGGGCGCTGCTGTGGAAGATGGCGCCGGCGCGGATCTAGGAGCGCTTGCAGCGTTGGAGCGGCGTAAACCGCGCCGGGGCGTTCCCCCAAAAAACCACCGTCACGGCTGATGTCGCTGCTATCCCGTTCAGCGGCGCCCGTCCGCTTCGAATGGCAGGCCCTGCTCGATGGCGGCGGCGGTGATGGCGGCGCATGCCGCTTCGATCTGCGGCGTCGGTGCGGTGATGCGCGGGCGCCGGTCCAGGGTGCAGGACAATCCCGCGTCGAGCAGGACCGCATGGGCTTCGTGCACGGCCTGCGCCGTGTCGGCGGACAACCAGCCGGTGGCCGCCAGCGCATCGATCAGGCGCGGGGTTTCGCGCGGCGCGTGCAGCTGCGGATGGCGCGACGATTGCGCCAGCACCCCGGTCTGCAGCACGAATTCCAGATCCACCAGCCCGCCGGCGCCCTGCTTCAGGTCCACCCGCGCCGCATCGCTGCGGTCGAGCTCGGCACGCATGCGCCCGCGCATTTTCAGTACGTCCGCATACAGGACGGCCGGATCGCGTTCGCGGCCGAGGGTGCTGGCGCGCACCTGTTCGAACGCGGCCAGCAATCCGGCATCGCCGGCGATGCCGCGCGCGCGCACCAGCGCCTGGTGCTCCCAGGTCCACGCGCGCTCGCGCTGGTACTCGGTGTAGCTGGCCAGCGACGACACCAGCGCGCCCTTGCCGCCATCCGGGCGCAGCCGCACATCGATGTCGTACAGCCGCCCGGCCGCGGTCACCGCCGCCAGCAGTGCCATCACCTTCTGTGCCAGGCGCGCATACCAGCGGCTGCTCTCCAGCGGCCGGGCGCCGTTGCTGGCGTCCGCCCCGGCCGGATGGTCGTACAGGAACACCAGATCCAGATCCGAGCCGAACCCCAGTTCCAGCCCGCCGAGGCTGCCGTAGCCGATGATCGCAAACCGCCCGCCCGGCACCTCGCCATGCGCGGCGACCAGATCGGCGCGCGCCAGCTGCAGCACCGTCATCACCACCGCATCGGCCAGCTGTGCCAGCTGCCGGGTGCAATCCACCGCGCGCTGGCGGCCGTCGTGGAACGCCAGCGCCATGCGGAAACTCAGGGCCAGGCGGGTCTCGTTGAGGCTGCGCAGCGCCACCTCCGGATCGTCGATGGCCAGCGCCGCGGCGCAGGCGCTGTGCATGTCCTCGACCTCGGGCATCGGCCCGGCCACACGGATATCGAGCAGTTCGTCCAGCAACAGCGGATAGGCCACCAGCCGTTCGGACAGCAGCGCGCTGCGTGCCAGCACATTGACCAGCCGGGTCAGCGCGCTGGGCTGTTCGTCCAGCAGCGCCAGATAGCTGGTGCGGCGCAGGATCGACTGCAGCAGCGCCAGCACCCGGCGCAGCGCGGCGTCGGGCTGCGGCGAGCGGGTGGCGGCGTGCAGCAGCGCCGGCAATACCCGGTCCAGCCGCGCGCGGGCGTGGTCGGAAAGCGACTTCACCCCGGACGATTGCGCGAATTCCCGCAGCCACTGGTCGGCGCTGTGCGCATCGGCAAACCCGGCCTCGGCCAGCACCTCGGCACTGCCGCCGCGCGGCAACCCGCGCCAGTAGCTGGACAGCTCGGACGGCGCCGCCTGGCCGCGGCGCGGCGCCAGCAACGCGGCAAATTCGGTGCTGACGCGGTCGCGCTGCACCTGCAGCGCCTGCTGCAGGTCCTGCCACTGCGGATAGCCCAGACCGAGTGCGATCCGCGTGCGATCCAGCGGCGCGGCCGGCAACGAATGGGTCTGCGCATCGCGCAGCATCTGCAGGCGGTTTTCCAGCCGGCGCAGGAAGCGGTAGGCCGCGCGCAGGTCCTGCGCATCGCCCGCGGTCATCTGCCCGGCCACGGTCAGCGCGCGCAGCGCCGGCAACAGGCGGCGTTCGCGCAGCGCCGGCTCGCGGCCACCGCGGATCAACTGCAACGCCTGGGCGAGGAACTCGATCTCGCGGATGCCGCCGGGGCCGCGCTTGATGTCATCGAACATGTCCTTGCGCGCGACCTCGGCGGCAATGGCCGCCTTCATCTCGCGCAGGCCGTCGAGCGCGCTGTAATCCAGATAGCGGCGATAGACGAACGGCCGCAGGGTCTGCAGCCACGCCTCGCCCGCGGCGATATCCCCGGCCACCGCGCGCGCCTTGAGCCAGGCGTAACGCTCCCAGTCGCGGCCTTCGCGCTGGAAGTACTGGTCCATGCCGGCAAACGACAGCGCCACCCGGCCGGCATTGCCGAACGGGCGCAGGCGCAGATCGACGCGGTGGCAGAAGCCGTCGACGGTGGTCTCGTCCAGCAACCGCGCCAGGCGCTGGCCGAGCCGGGCGAAATACTCCTCGGCCGCCAGCGGACGCGCGCCATCGGACTCCCCTCCTTGCGGATAGGCATAGACCAGGTCGACATCCGAGGAGAAATTCAGCTCGCTGCCGCCGAGCTTGCCCAGCCCGAACACCACCAGCCGCTGCGCTTCCCCCCCAGCGCTGCGCACCACGCCGTGGCGGCCGGCAAACTCCTGCTCCAGCGCGGCCAGCCCCAGCTGCAGGCACTCCTCGGCCAGCCGCGTGGTGCCGGCCAGGGTGGCTTCGACATCGTCCTGGCCGCTGAGATCGCGCCAGATCAGCCGGGTCGAGGCCGCGGCGCGGTAACGGCGCAGCTGGGTCGGCCAGGCGCTGGGCTGCAGCGGGTCGAGCACCGGCGCCGGCACCGGGGCTGGATCGGGCTGTGCCAGCAGCGCCAGCAACGCGGGCTGCCGGCACAGGGTGTCGATGGCGAAGTCGCTGGCGATGGCGAGCTGGCGCAATGTCGACTCGAACCGGGCCGAGGCCGGCCATTGCGCCGGCTCCGGCAGCGCCAGCCGCAGGCGGGCCAGTGCCCGGTCCACCACGGAAAGAACGGGTTCAGGAATGGTCAACGGGAACGTAGGCATGCCGCGATTCTGGCATCCCGGCCGCGGCCGCGGGCACCTCCGGTGCCGGGCTGGAATTGCAGACAAAAAAAAGCCCGCTGGCAGCGGACTGCCAGCGGGCCTTGCTCCCTCCCCCACGTCGGGATGCGTGGCGATCCTGCGGGCTTCACGAAAAACTTGCACGCTGCACTGCAAAACAATACCCGCCAGTACAGAAGCCGCCGCGGCCAGCGCCATCCCACCAAGGTCGGACCACACGCCCTGCCCCGATCCGCGATAATCCGCCGATACCCCCGCAAAAAACTGGTCATCATGTCTGTTGAACGCATTCTCGACACGCGGTTGCGTGACCGCGTGGTCTCTGCCGAGGCCGCTGCCGCACTGATCCAGCCGGGCGAAACGGTCGCCATGAGTGGTTTCACCGGTTCCGGCTACCCCAAGGCGGTGCCGATGGCACTGGCCCAGCGCATCGAACAGGTCCATGCCCAGGGCCTGCCGTTCCAGATCAAGCTGCTGACCGGCGCCTCGACCGCCCCGGAACTGGATGGCGCGCTGGCCAAGGCCGACGGCATCGCCATGCGCATGCCGTTCCAGAGTGACCCGGATACCCGCAAGCGGATCAACGAAGGCAAGCTGGACTACATCGACATCCATCTCAGCCATGTCGCCCAGCACGTCTGGTTCGGCTTCTATGGTGCGATCGATACCGCGGTGATCGAGGTTTCGGCCATCCGCGAAGACGGCGCGCTGGTGCCTTCCACCTCGGTCGGCAACAACAAGACCTGGCTGGACCTGGCCAGCAAGGTGATCATCGAGGTCAACGAGTGGCAGCCGGCCGGCGTGGACGGCATGCACGACATCTATTACGGCACCGCGCTGCCGCCGCACCGCAAGCCGATTCCGCTGGTCAACGGCAACGACCGCATCGGCGAGACCGCGCTGCGCTGCGACCCGGACAAGATCGTCGCCGTGGTGCGCACCAACAGCCCGGACCGCAACAGCCCGTTCAATCCGATCGACCGCAACAGCGAGCTGATCGCCGCGCATCTGATCGACTTCCTCAAGCACGAAGTGGCCAAGGGCCGGTTGCCGGCCAACCTGCTGCCGCTGCAGTCGGGCGTGGGCAACATTCCCAATGCGGTATTGGCCGGACTGGCCAAGAGCGGCTTCCGGGATCTGAGCGCCTTCACCGAGGTGATCCAGGACGGCATGCTGGACCTGCTCAAATCCGGCGTGCTCGGCTACGCCTCGTGCACCGGTTTTGCGCTGAGCCCGGAAGCCAACGAGGAGTTCAAGCGCGATATCGATTTCTACCGCGAGCGCATCATCATGCGCACCCAGGAGATCTCCAACCATCCGGAACTGGTGCGGCGCCTCGGTTGCATCGGCATGAACGGCATGATCGAGGTCGATATCTACGGCAACGTCAATTCGACCCACATCATGGGCAGCCGCATCATGAATGGCATCGGCGGCTCCGGCGACTTCGCCCGCAACGGCTTTTTGTCCACGTTCCTGAGCCCGTCCACCGCCAAGAACGGCACCATCTCGGCGATCGTGCCGATGGTCAGCCATGTCGACCACACCGAGCACGATGTCTCGATCATCGTCACCGAACAGGGCCTGGCCGACCTGCGCGGGCTGCCACCGCGCAGGCGCGCGCGCGTGCTGATCGACAACTGCGCGCATCCGGATTTCCGCGACCAGCTCAACGATTACTTCGACCGCGCCAGTCGCGACAGCTACGGCAAGCACACCCCGCACCTGCTGCCCGAAGCGCTGTCCTGGCACCAGCGCTGGCTCGACAGCGGCAGCATGAAAGCCTGATTAGGGAACCCGCCTGCGCAACAGCACCCGCCCGGCCGACGCCGGGCGGGTGCGTTGGGCGACCGGCCGGGATTGCAAGCCGCATCACGATCTTCCGGGGTGCATGCACCAGCTTCACGACAGGTGCATGCACCGGCACCGGTCGCATGCGGATCAGCACTAAGCGGGCGGGTTGCCGCGGACGCCGGGCGCCAGCGCGGTCACCGCCGGGCCACAGCGTGATCGTCTGCTTGTTGCAGCCATGCCAGCTTGCGCGCGCGTGGCAGCTGCTTGAGCTGCCACTCGGCCCGCGAGGCGCTGGCGCGATCCGGATACGGGCGGAAGGCCAGTATCCGGACCGGCGGATTGGCGCGGGTGTAACGCGCGCCGCGCCCCTGGCTGTGGGCCAGGAAGCGCGCCGGCAGATCGTTGGTGATCCCCGTGTAATAGCTGCCGTTGCGGCACTCGAGCAGGTACAGGCACCAGCGTTCGGCTGCTGCCGCGCCCGTCACCGCCGCGTGATCGCACGCTTGCCGTGGCGGCGACAACGCCGTCACGCAACGGCTCATGCGGCGGCTTCCAGTTGCGCCCGCCGCCGCGCCCGCACCGCTTCGGCCAGCCGCTCCAGCCCCTGCACCGACGCCTCCCAGCCGAGGCAGCCATCGGTGATGCTCTGGCCGTAGGTCAACGGCTGGCCTTCGACCAGGTCCTGGCGCCCGGCCACCAGATGGCTTTCCACCATCACCCCGACAATGCGCTGCTCGCCGGCCTCCAGCTGCGCGGCGATGTCTTCGATCACCTGCGGCTGGTTCTCCGGGTTCTTGCTGCTGTTGGCGTGGCTGGCATCGACCATCAGCCGCGGCGCCAGGCCGGAGTTGCGCAGCACCTGGCTGGCCGCCTCGATACTGGCCGCATCGTAGTTCGGGGTGTTCCCGCCGCGCAGGATCACATGGCAATCCGGATTGCCGGCGGTGGCGGCCACGGCGGTCTGTCCCTCCTTGGTCACCGCCAGGAAATGATGCGGATGCGAGGCCGCGCCGACCGCATCGACCGCGATCTTGATGTCACCGCCGGTGCCGTTCTTGAAACCGACCGGGCAGGAAAGCCCGGAGGCCAGTTCACGGTGGATCTGGCTTTCGGTGGTGCGTGCGCCAATCGCGCCCCACGCCACCAGGTCGGCGATGTACTGCGGCGAGATGAGGTCGAGGAATTCCACCCCGGCCGGCAGTCCAAGCATGTTGATATCGCGCAGCAGCCCGCGCGCCAGGCGCAGGCCCTTGTTGATGTTGAAGCTGCCATCCAGGTCCGGATCGTTGATCAGCCCCTTCCAGCCCACCGTCGTGCGCGGCTTTTCGAAATACACGCGCATGACGATTTCCAGCTCGCCGGCCAACGCAGCGCGCAGCGGGCGCAGGCGTTGGGCGTATTCCATCGCCGCCACCGGGTCGTGGATTGAACACGGGCCGATCACCACGGCCAGACGGTCGTCGTGGCCATGCAGGATGCCGTGCAGCGCCGCGCGCGAGGCGGACACGACAGCCGAGGCCTGCTCGTCGCAAGGGAGCATCGATTGCAGCTGTGACGGCGGAACCAGCGGTTCGATCTTGCGGATACGCAGATCATCGGTATGCGGGGGCATGCGGGCTTCTCCAGTTTCAGGGTTTGCCCCAGGCAGTGGGCGGCAGCAAAAAAGCCGCCAGTTTGCGCTGGCGGCTTTTCGGGAATGCATCTGAAATTTTCTTCAGGGTGAACGCAGTCCTTCCTCCGCCGGCGGCTTGGGAAAGTAATACCAGAAGTAAAAGCCGGTGCGTGCTGCGTTCATGGGTGGCATTGATAACACGGTTTTTTGTGCAGTGCGACAGTTTCAGCTGCAACGTGCCATCGCCGCGGATGCTGGAAAACCCCGATCAGAAACGGTAGGTCAGGCCCATCCCCAGTACCGGATACAGGCTCAGATCGGCCTTGTCCTGCAGCTGGCGACGCTCCTGTTCCAGGTTCTGCTGGAACTGCGGATCGGCCGCCAGACCGGTGGCCGACAGCTGCACCGCGGTCTTGGCCGAGATCACCCCGATCTCGGCAAAGAAGCCCAGGCCCGCACCGCGCGAGCGGTAGCCCAGCCCCAGATACGGCGCCACCGTGTCCTTGATTTCCACCCGGCCGCGCAGCTGGCCGACATCGGCGGCGGTGTACTGCACCCCGTTGAATTCGTAGACACCCCCGGCACGCGGCGAACCGGTGACGGCCGCGCGGATGTCGCCAACCACCACACCGGCCGACACCTGGAAGCCGCCGGCCAGCGGGTGCCAGCTGAGCTTCACGGTGGCGTTGTTGAACTTCAGATCCCCCTGGTAGCGGACGTCATCGGTGTCTTCGTCGCCACCGATGCTGAAAGCGTTGTAGCCGGCGCTGGCGGAGAAACGCTCACTGAACTGCGAATTCAGATCGACGCCATAGCCCAGGGTGGAAACGCCGACGCCGACACTGAGGTCATCGAAGGCGGCCGCCATCGCGGACGGAGCCAACACAGTGGCAGGCAGCGCGAGCGCCAGGGCGAGCAGAGCAGGGTTGAACATGCAGACACTTCCGTGAGGGTTTGAGGAAAGCAGGCCGTGCGGCCCGATCCGGTAGCGGCGGCGGCCAGGACTTCTTGATGGTGGAACGTCGCGCCCGCCTGTGCCTTGCGCTGCCGCCTGCAGGCGCTGCAAGCCGCGCCTGCGGCGCCGTTGCGGCCGGCCTGGCCAAGCGCTGCCTGTGGAGGCGGGGAGGCCACGGCAGGGCAGCGGCGGCGCTGAAAAGCCCGCCAGCGCGGCGTATCTTGGGTCGCAGATTCCCCATCGAGACACCTGCATGAACGCTGCGTCGCCACTGCATCTGGCCTGTCCGTCCTGCCATGCCGTCAACCGGCTGCCGGCGGCGCGGCTGGACCAGCAACCCGGCTGCGGCCGCTGCCACCGCCCCCTTTTCAACGGGGCACCGCTGACGCTGGATGCCGGCAATTTCGACGCGCATGCCAGCCGCTCGGATATCCCGCTGCTGGTCGATTTCTGGGCCGGCTGGTGCGGCCCGTGCCTGCAGATGGCGCCGGCGTTTGCCCAGGCCGCCGCACAACTGGAGCCGGCGCTCCGGCTGGGCAAGCTCGACACCGAAGCGGAGTCCGCGCTCGCGGCGCGCTTTGCCATCCGCAGCATCCCGACGCTGGTGCTGCTCCAGCGCGGGCGTGAACTGGCCCGCCAGTCCGGGGCGATGCCGGTTACGGCAATCGTGCAGTGGGCGCGCCAGCACCTGCCACGTTGAAATGCGGGGCGGTAGCGCAGCGATGCTCCGGACAAAGAAAAACCCCGCCTCGCGGCGGGGTTTTCCGTGTCGCATACAGCAGCTTGCGAGGGGCTGGATCAGAAATCCATGCCGCCCATGCCACCCATACCGCCCATGCCGCCACCGCCCATGGCCGGCTCATCCTTCTTCGGCGCTTCGGCGATCATGGCTTCGGTGGTGATCATCAGGCCGGCGATCGAGGCGGCGTTCTGCAGCGCCGAACGGGTCACCTTGGTCGGATCCAGGATGCCGAATTCGATCATGTCGCCGAACTCGCCGTTGGCGGCGTTGTAGCCGTAGTTGCCGGTGCCTTCCTTGACCTTGTTCAGGATCACGGACGGCTCTTCGCCGGCATTGGCCACGATCTCGCGCAGCGGGGCTTCCATCGCGCGCAGGGCGATCTGGATGCCGTGGGTCTGGTCTTCGTTGATGCCCTTCAGCTCGCCAACGGCGGCCAGGGCACGCACCAGGGCCACACCGCCGCCCGGGACCACGCCTTCCTCGACGGCTGCGCGCGTGGCGTGCAGGGCGTCTTCAACGCGGGCCTTCTTTTCCTTCATCTCGATCTCGGTCGACGCGCCGACCTTGATCACCGCAACGCCGCCGGCCAGCTTGGCCACGCGCTCCTGCAGCTTCTCGCGGTCGTAATCCGACGAGGTGTCTTCGATCTGGGTCTTGATCTGGGCGACGCGGGCCTGGATGCCTGCAGCGTCACCGGCGCCGTCGATGATCGTGGTGTTTTCCTTGGAAACCTGCACCTTCTTGGCGCGGCCCAGGTCCTTGATGGTCGCCTTCTCCAGCGCCAGACCCACTTCCTCGGAGATCACGGTGCCGCCGGTCAGCACGGCCATGTCTTCCAGCATCGCCTTGCGACGGTCGCCGAAGCCCGGAGCCTTGACGGCCACGACCTTGACGATGCCGCGGATGGTGTTGACCACCAGGGTCGCCAGCGCTTCGCCTTCGACTTCCTCGGCGACGATCAGCAGCGGCTTGCCGGCCTTGGCCACGCCTTCCAGCACCGGCAGCAGGTCACGCACGTTGGAGATCTTCTTGTCGTGCAGCAGGATGAACGGGTCATCCAGATCGGCCGACTGGCTCTGCTGGTTGTTGATGAAGTACGGCGACAGGTAGCCGCGGTCGAACTGCATGCCCTCGACCACGTCCAGCTCGTTGTCCAGACCCGAGCCTTCCTCGACGGTGATCACGCCTTCCTTGCCGACCTTCTGCATCGCTTCGGCAATGATGTTGCCGATCGACTCGTCCGAGTTGGCCGAGATGGTGCCGACCTGGGCGATCGCCTTGTCGTCGGTGGTCGGCTTGGAGATCTTCTTCAGCTCGGCGACCGCGGCCACAACGGCCTTGTCGATGCCGCGCTTGAGGTCCATCGGGTTCATGCCGGCAGCGACGGCCTTGGAACCTTCGCGGATCAGCGCCTGGGCCAGCACGGTGGCGGTGGTGGTGCCATCACCGGCGTCATCGTTGGTGCGCGAAGCGACTTCCTTCACCATCTGCGCGCCCATGTTCTCGAACTTGTCGGCCAGTTCGATTTCCTTGGCGACGGAGACGCCGTCCTTGGTGATGGTCGGGGCGCCGAAGCTCTTCTCGAGCACGACGTTGCGGCCCTTCGGGCCGAGGGTGGCCTTGACGGCATTGGCCAGAACGTTGACACCACGCACCATCTTGGAGCGGGCGTCTTCACCGAAACGGATATCTTTGGCAGCCATTGCTGTTACCTCTGTGTAGAGCCAGGCGATGCCCGGCTGCTTTGATTTGAGTGGGGTCTAGGATTGAACAGGTTGCGCGGTTGCTCAGCCAACGATGGCGAGGATGTCGTCTTCGCGCAGCACCTTGTACTCGACGCCTTCAGCCTTGTAGCTGCTGCCGGCGTACTGGCCGTAGATGACCTTGTCACCGACCTTCAGCGACGGCGCACGTACCGTGCCGTTGTCCAGCGGCTTGCCCGGGCCCACGGCGACGATTTCGCCCTTGGTGGACTTTTCCTTGGCCGAATCCGGGATCACGATGCCACCGGCGGAAATTTCGTCGGCTTCGATCGGCTTGACCACAACGCGGTCGTGCAGCGGCTTGATGTTCATGAGAGACCTCTTAAGTTATTGATTGGTCTGGAAAAGGCCGGTGATGGCCCGGCCCTGTGCAAGCGGTTCAGGCATCACGCGTAAAAAGGCCCGACAAGCGGGCTCGGCACCGAGATGGGGCCCTGCCACTGGCTTTCAAGGGGGACAGCAAAAAAGCGCGCCGCGCCAACCCGCCGCGCACCGCTGCGGCCCGCCGGCGCCAGGCACAGCAAATGGACCCCCGTGCCGTGGCCAGTCCGGCCAGCCGATGCCGCGATCGGCGCCGGCGCCGCGCAAGGGGCCACGGCGCTTCTGCGACAATACCGGGCATGGATGTGAGACTTGTTTTCTGTACCTGCCCGGATATCGACAGCGCGCATGCCTTGGCCAGCCTCCTGGTCGAGCGGCGGCTGGCGGCCTGCGTGAACCTTTTGCCCGCGATGCAGTCTGTGTATCGCTGGGAAGGGCGGGTCGAACAGGCCAGCGAAGTGCAACTGCTGATCAAGACCACCGCAGCGCGCCTTGACGCGCTCAGTGCCCTGATCCGGCGCGAGCACCCTTATGACCTGCCGGAGATCCTGGCGATCTCCCCCAGTGCCGGCTTGCCGGACTACCTGGACTGGATACGGGTGCAAACCCGCGAGGAAGCCTGATTGAAGAGTCTGTTGCGCCGTTTTGCGGCCCTTTGCCTGTTGTCGTCGACCGCCCTGCCCGCACTGGCGGTCAATGAAAAAGACCTGCTCCCGGTGGACCAGGCATTCGCGCTCCAGGTCCAGGCGCCCAGCCGCGACCGCATCGAACTGCAGTGGCAGATCGCCCCGGGCTACTACCTGTACCGCCATCGCACCAGCGCCAGGGTCGAGGCCGGATTCGAGGCCGGCGCGCTGCAGCTGCCGGGCGGCGAAAAGAAACATGACGAATTCTTCGGCGACGTCGAAACCTATCACCGCCAGCTCACCGCGGTGTTGCCCGGCACCGCCGCGGCCACTGCCGGCACGCTGAGGCTGGAAGTGCGCTACCAGGGCTGCGCCGATGCCGGGGTGTGCTATCCGCCACAGAAGCGCATGGTCGAAGTGAAACTGCCGCCGGCCATGGCCAGCGCCAGCGTGGCGCCGGCGGCATTCAATCCGCTGGCGCGCACCGACAACGGCGGCCTGCGCCTGCCCGGTACCGCGGCGACCCAGAACCTGCCGCTGCCCTCGGACCAGGCGTTCGGCTTCGAGGCGATCGCCGATGGCGGCAACCGCCTGCTGCTGCGTTTCTCGCCGGCGCCGGGCTACTACCTGTACCGCGACCGCAGCTCGTTCGCGCTGGAAGGTGCGTCCGGGATACGCACCGGCAAGCCGCAGTGGCCCGCCGGCAGCTCGCATCGCGATGAGCATTTCGGCAACGTGGTGGTGTATTTCGACCAGGTCGATGTGCCGCTGCCGCTGCGCCGCGAACGGGCCGAGGGCGGCGACGTCACCCTGGTGACCACCTTCCAGGGCTGCCAGACCGATGGCATCTGCTACCCGCCGATGACGCGCCGGGTGAAGCTGGCGCTGCCGGCGGGCACGGTGTCGCCGACGGAAGAAGCCACGGTGGCTTCGCTGGTCATTCCACCACTGCCCAGTGGCAAGCGCGGGAGCACCGGCGCAGTGCTGCCGGCACCGGCGCAGCCGCTGATCACCCGCAGCAGCGCGCCCCCGGACCCGGCCGCCGATGCGGCAGCCGACAACGGCCAACGCAGCCGGCCGCCGGCCGCGCAACCGGAGCCGGCGTTGCCGGCAATCCTGCTGCTGGCGCTGCTGGGCGGACTGGTGCTGAACCTGATGCCGTGCGTGCTGCCGATCCTGTCGTTGAAGGTGCTGGGCGTGGCGCAGAGTGGCGAAAGCCGGCAACGCGCGCGCCGCCATGCGCTCTGGTACACCCTTGGCGTGCTGGTGGCGTTCACCGCCATCGGCGCGGCGGTGATCGCGCTGCGTGCCGCCGGCCAGGCCGCCGGGTGGGGCTTCCAGTTGCAACAGCCGTGGTTTATCGCCGCGCTGGTGTACCTGATGTTCGCCGTGGGCCTGAGCCTGTCGGGCGTGTTCACCCTGGGCGGCAACCTGGGCGGGGTCGGCCAGTCGCTGGCCGGCCGCAGCGGTCCGCTCGGCGACTTCTTCACCGGAGTACTGGCCTGCGTGGTCGCCAGCCCGTGCATCGCCCCGTTCATGGGTCCGGCACTGGCGTACGCCTTCACCGCGCCGGCGGCACTGGCGATGCTGGTGTTCCTGGGGCTGGGGCTGGGACTGGCGCTGCCGTTCCTGCTGATCGGCTTCATGCCGGCGCTGGCCAGGCGCCTGCCCAAGCCGGGCGCGTGGATGGAAACACTCAAACAGGTGCTGGCATTCCCGATGTACCTCACCGCCATCTGGCTGCTGTGGGTGCTGGGCAAGCAGCGCGGCGTGGATGCGATCGCGATGCTGCTGGTCGGCGCCACCGCGCTGGCACTGGGCCTGTGGTGCTTCGAGCGCAGCCGCTGGCGCAACCAGCGTCCCGGCATGCTGTTCGGCGCGGTGCTGGTCGCGCTGGCGCTGGTGCCGGCCTGGGGCGTCACCCGGCTGGAAGCGCCCAGCGCCCGCGGCAGCGAAGGCGCGGTGCTGTATTCGCCGCAGATGCTGGACCGGCTGCGCGCCGACAACCGCGTGGTGTTCGTCAACATGACCGCCGACTGGTGTGTGACCTGCAAGGCCAACGAGCGCAGCGTGCTGGGCAGCGCCACCTTCCAGGACACGCTCAAGCGGGTCGATGCGGTGTATATGCGCGGCGACTGGACCAACGTCGACCCGCAGATCAGCGCCTTCCTCGAAGAGCACAAGGCGGTCGGCGTGCCGCTGTATGTGGTGTATGGCCCCGGCACGTCGCCCAAGGTGCTGCCGACGGTGCTCAACCAGGCCATCGTCGAGGACGCGCTGCTGCGCGCGGCGCGCTGACATGGCGGGCGGACGCAGGCTGTGGACGGTGGTGGTGCTCGCCGCGGCCGCCGGACTGGGCGCCGGCCTGTGGCTGTCGCAACCGCCGTGGCGCAGCAGCCCGCTGCCGGCACCGGCCGGCATGCCGACGGTGCACGCCGCCCAACCGGGCGAGCCGATGCCGGCGCTGACCCTGCCCGATCTGGACGGCACGCCCCTTGCGCTGCCGGGCCGGTTTGCCGGGCGTCCGCTGTTGATCAATGTGTGGGCCAGCTGGTGCGGCCCGTGCGTGGAGGAAATGCCGGAACTTGCCCGCTTCTCCGCCCAACAGGGCGACAACGGAATCCAGGTGGTTGGGCTGGCCCTGGACAGCGCCGAGGCCGTGCGTGAATTCCTGCAGCAGGTGCCGGTGGATTATCCGGTCGTGCTCGAGACGCCCGGTCCGGCCGATGCCAGCGTGGCGCTGGGCAATACCCGCGGCCTGCTGCCCTACAGCGTGCTGGTCGGTGCCGACGGCCGCATCGTGCGGCAGAAGCTGGGGGCGTTCGCGCCGGGCGAACTGGACCACTGGGCGCAGCCGGCACCGTAGCCGCGATCGCGTTGCGACGCCCGGCACAATTCAAACAATCGATTAAAACAGCGGCAACTTCGCCGAACTGGACAGCATCGCCAGCTTCCTTCAGACTGCCGCCCTTTCCTGCCAACCCTGCGGCACATGGCGAAACTGCTGGTCCTCCACGGCCCCAACCTCAATCTGCTCGGCAGCCGCGAACCGGACGTCTACGGGCACGCGACGCTGGCGCAGATCGACGCCGGCCTGCAGACCCAGGCGGCCGCGGCCGGCCATACCCTTGAGTGCCTGCAATCCAACGCCGAGCACACCCTGGTGGACCGCATCCAGGCCGCGCGCGAGGACGGCACCGGCTTCATCCTGATCAACCCGGCCGCGTTCACCCACACCTCGGTGGCGCTGCGTGACGCATTGGCCGCGGTGGCGATCCCGTTCATCGAAATCCACCTGTCCAATCCGCACCGCCGCGAACCGTTCCGCCACCACAGCTATCTCAGCGACAAGGCGGTGGGCGTGATCTGCGGCTTCGGCGCGGACAGCTACCGCTATGCCATGGACGCCGCACTGCAGCGGCTCTGACTCCCCGCACCCGGGCCGGCCGCACTGCGGCCGGTCATTCCAGACAACACCAAGAGGCACCTATGGACCTGCGCAAAATCAAGAAGCTCATCGACCTGCTCGAAGAATCGAACCTGACCGAGATCGAGATCAAGGAAGGCGAAGAATCCGTGCGTCTGTCGCGCAATCCGGTCGGCGGCTATGCCATGCCCGCGCCGGCCCCGGCCCACGCCGCGCCGGCCGCCGCGGCGATGCCGATGAGCTCGCCCACCGAGGCCTCCACCGGCGGCAGCGCCAAGCCGGGCAATGCCCTGCCCGAAGGCCACGTGCAGCGCGCGCCGATGGTCGGCACGTTCTATGCCTCCTCGTCCCCGGACAAGCCGGCCTTCGCCAGCGTCGGCCAGGCGGTCAAGGCCGGCGATACGCTGGCGATCATCGAGGCGATGAAGATGTTCAACCCGATCGAGGCCGAAGTGTCCGGCACCGTGGTGGCGATCCTCGGCGAGAACGGCCAGCCGGTCGAATTCGACCAGCCGCTGTTCGTGATCGCCTGAGGCGCCGGCCATGCTCGACAAGGTCGTTATCGCCAACCGCGGTGAGATCGCGCTGCGCATCCTGCGCGCGTGCCACACCCTGGGCATCCGTACGGTCGCGGTGCATTCCACCGTGGACCGCAACCTCAAGCACGTGGCCATGGCCGACGAGTCGGTCTGCATCGGCCCGGCACCGTCGGCGGAGAGCTACCTCAATATCCCGGCACTGATCGCCGCGGCCGAGGTCACCGACGCCCAGGCCATCCACCCCGGCTACGGCTTCCTGTCCGAGAACGCCGATTTCGCCGAGCGCGTGGAGCAGTCCGGCTTCATCTTCATCGGCCCGCGCGCGGAAACCATCCGCCTGATGGGCGACAAGGTCGAAGCGATCCGCGCGATGAAGGCCGCCGGCGTGCCGTGCGTGCCCGGCTCGGGCGGCCCGCTGGGCGAGGACATCGTCGCCAACACCAAGATCGCCCGCGAGATCGGCTACCCGGTGATCATCAAGGCCTCCGGTGGTGGCGGTGGCCGCGGCATGCGCGTGGTGCATACCGAAGGCTCGCTGAAGGCCTCCATCGAGACCACCAAGTCCGAAGCCAAGGCGGCCTTCGGCAACGGCGAGGTCTATATGGAGAAGTACCTGGAAAATCCGCGCCACGTGGAAATCCAGGTGCTGGCCGACGGCCAGGGCAACGCCATCCACCTGGGCGAGCGCGACTGCTCGATGCAGCGCCGCCACCAGAAGGTGGTGGAAGAAGCGCCGGCCCCGGGCATCTCGGCCGAACTGCGCGAACAGATCGGCAAGGTCTGCGTGGAAGCCTGCATCCGCATCGGCTACCGCGGCGCCGGCACCTTCGAATTCCTGTTCGAGGACGGCCACTTCTACTTCATCGAGATGAACACCCGCGTGCAGGTCGAACACCCGGTCACCGAGATGGTCACCGGCATCGACCTGGTCGCCGAGCAGCTGCGGATCGCCGCCGGGCAGAAGCTGGCCATCAAGCAGAGCGATGTGGTGCTGCACGGCCATGCCATCGAGTGCCGCATCAACGCCGAGGACGCCGAGACTTTCCTGCCCAGTCCGGGCCTGATCACCGGCTTCTACCCGCCGGGCGGCCCGGGCGTGCGTGTGGATACCCACATCTACGCCGGCTACAAGGTGCCGCCGAACTACGACTCGATGATCGGCAAGCTGATCGTGCACGGCCCGGACCGCGACACCGCCATCGCCCGCATGCGCGTGGCGTTGAGCGAGATGGTGGTGGACGGGATCAAGACCAACGTCGCGCTGCAGCAGCGCATCATGCGCGACAAGGGCTTCCAGGCCGGTGGCCAGAACATCCACTACCTGGAAAAGCGCCTGGCCGAACGCAAGAGCAAGTCGATCGCGCTGACCTGATCCCGGCCCGCGACAGACACGAAAAAGGCGGGGAAACCCGCCTTTTTCCATGCCTGCGATGAAACTGCGCGCATCACTCGTCCTGCGCGGTGCCCTGCAGCGGCTCGGTCCCCAGTGCCGAGGTCGGATCGACCACCACCACGGTTTCGCTGGATCCGTCGGGCCACACGATCTGGAAGCTGCTGCCCGGCGGCAGCGTCGAGAACGGCACCCCGCTCTGCGCGCGATAGATGGCCGCCACCTGGCTGGCGCCGGCGCGGCGCACATCGGCATCGGTATGCACACTGGTCAACTTGACCTGGGACAGGTTGCGGTAGCGGGTTTCGTAGGTGTCGATCAGCAGCAGCCCCACCGCGCCAGCCGAGTAGGCGACAAACAGCGCCACCCAGACCCAGAACTTCGCCCCATGCAGCAAACGTCGGTAGTTCATCGAGCAACTCCATGCCTGCGACGCAGGCGACTCACCAGTTCGTTCATTTTTTCTACACCCTGCCGCGGTACCGCAGCGTCAAACACGAAAGTCATGAAATCCTGGCCGGGATCGCGTGAACATACGCCGCCATTGGCGCAGTAGCTGTTCATCAACACACTGTCCGGGCCACACGCCAGGCCCAGTTCGCACGCGGCCAGCTGCCAGGCCAATTGGCTGAACTGGTCGCCGGCCACGAGCCCGCGATAGGCCTCGTCACTGGCGGCGGAGGCGCCCATCGCCGGCGACAGGGCCAGGAACGCTTCGGGGTCTTGCGATGCCACCACCCGTTCCACCAGACCGCGCCGGTAGCCGGCATCGGCATACAGCGGTTGGCCGGCGGCCAGCAGCGACGCTTCCGCGGCCAGGTTGCCGGCATCGGCCGCCTGCTTGCGCTGGGCCAACGTCAATCCACGCCCCAGCCCGTCGGCAGCGGTGAATCCGGCACAGCGGCGCCCGACCCGCGCGCGCGCGCGCGCAAGCCCAGGGACCGCATCCCGCCCCAGCCCGGCCAGCTGCTGGCTGTCCAGCGCATAGCCCGCCGGGTCCCGCGCATAGCCGGCGCAATAGTCGTAGACGCGGCTCAGCAGCCACGTCGCCTCGGCATTTCCCGCGTCCCCGGCCTGGTACAGCTGTTGCGCATACGCGTACAGATCCGACGTCGCTTCAAATCCGGCGCGCAGATCCAGCGGCAAGCCCGGTCCAACCGCCCCGGCCCGTTCGCGCTGCGGCGTGGGCAGTGCGGCGCTCGCGGTCGCCGGCAGACCCGGCGCGGCGTTCACCGCGATCGCGGCCGCAGCGGAATCCTGATCCACCGGCGCACCTCCGCGATCGCCCGCGCGATAGCCGACCGCCCCTAGCAACAGCACGGCAGGCAGGACCAGGTACCAGGATTTTCGGGCAAGCGTGGAGATCATCGAGCCGGGCGGAAAGCCGCAGGGCGGGCGCGGCGCAGTTTAGCAAGGCCGGCGCCGCCATGGCCGGGCCGGTTACCGGCGACGGTGCGAGCAATCCAGTTGCAGCTCGTCTAGCATGCGCGGTCTCTCCTGCGTTGCTGCGCCCGCCATGCCCTTTCTCGAACTGACGGTGCACTGCACCCAAACCACCCAGCCCCGCTACGAAAACGCGCTGGACGACGTCGGCGCCCTGGCGGTGACCCTGCTCGACGCCGATGCCGACACCAGCAACGAGCACGCCATCCTGGAACCGGGCGTGGGCGAGACGCCGTTGTGGAAGGAGCTGGTGCTGACCGCGCTGTTCCCGGCCGAAACCAATGCATTGGCGCTGCTGGCGGCGCTGGAAGCGTTCGATCCGGAGCTGGACTGGGCCGATGCCAGCTTCCGCGCGGTCGCCGACGAGGACTGGGAACGCGCCTGGCTGGACCAGTTCCAGCCGATGCAGTTCGGCCTGCGCACCTGGATCGTGCCGTGGAACCATGAACTGCCCGAAGCTGCCCAGCGCGCCGACGCCGCCATCGTGCGGCTGGACCCGGGCCTGGCGTTCGGCTCGGGCACCCATCCGACCACCGCGCTGTGCCTGCGCTGGCTCGATGAACTGGCCGCGCGCGGCGAGCTGGCCGGCCGCCCGGTGCTGGATTTCGGCTGCGGCTCGGGCATCCTCGCGCTGGCCGCGCTGAAGCTCGGCGCCGGCCGCGCGACCGGCGTGGACAACGATCCGCAGGCGTTGCTGGCCACGGCCGACAATGCCCAGCGCAACGGGCTGGGCAACGAACTGGCGGTGTATCTGCCGCAGGACGAACCGGTTGCCACCTACCCGGTGGTGGTGGCCAACATCCTGGCCTCGGCGCTGGACGCACTGGCCGAACTGCTGGCCGCGCGCGTGGCGCCGGGCGGGCGCATCGCCCTGTCCGGCATCCTCCACGGCCAGGAGGCCGAACTGCTGCAGCGCTACGCGCCGTGGTTCGAGCAGCTCAGCGCGGTGCAGGACGGTGACTGGATGCGCATCGATGGCATCCGCCGTGCTTGAATGGCCGCAGTCCCGCGTCCCGGCTGACAGATGACCGCTGAATCCCGCCCGCCCCGCCGCGCCCTGGCCACCTTCCTGCGTGGCGCCCCCAGCAGCAGCGATCCGGCGGTGCCGGAGCCACCCGCGCCGACGGTGACACCGGCCGACAGCGACAGCGTGGACCTTGCACAGACCGGGCTCGAGGACCTGCCGGCGGCGCACGCCGCCCCCCCGCCGTCGCCGCACGGGCATCGTGCCGCAGACGCGGTTGCGCTGGATGGATCCGCGGCCGTCGGCAGCGACATGCCGCGCCGGGAGCCGACGCCTGAAACCGATGCCGATGCCGATGCCGATGTCGATGTCGATGTCGATGTCGATGTCGATGTCGATGCGGATGCGGATGCGGATGCGGATGCCACCACAGCGGATCACCGCGTGCGGCCGGAACCCGTGTCGGCGGCCGCGCCCAGCTTCCTGCACCGCTCCCGCCACGCCCGTGCGACCCCACGCTGGCAATGGGCGCTGGTCGGCATCCTGGGACTGGCGCTGCTGCTCCAGGTCGCCATTGCCGACCGCGCCAACCTCGCGGCCGACGCCGCGACCCGGCCGCTGATCAGCGGCCTGTGCGCGGCGCTGCGCTGCCATGTGCCGGCCTGGCACGAACCGGCGGCGTTCACGATGCTGAGCCGCGACATCCGCCCGCTGCCGCAGCAACCCGGCGTGCTGCAGGTTCAAGCCAGCTTCCGCAACGATGCGCGCTGGGCGCAGGCGTGGCCGGCGCTGCAGCTGTCGCTGTCCGATGCCGATGGCCGCGTCATCGGCCGGCGTACGCTGGCCGCGGCGGACTATCTGGGCGACCGCTACGACCCCCGGCAGCGGCTGGAACCGCAGCAGAGTGCGCAGGTGTCGTTCCGCATCCGCGAGCCTGCTGCCACAACGGTCGCCTTCAGTTTCGAGTTCCAGTAACCGCCGCGCCAACGGTGGCGGCCGTGGCAGGCCCGGGTTTCACGCGCTAGACTCTGCACCCATCGCCGGATGCGCTCGCCCCCGGCATCGCCGAATCCTGGAATCCCATTGAACGCTGTCATTACCCGTCCTGACTCCAGTCGCGGCGCGCCGAAGCCGCCCCTGCGCGAACATGTCGCCCAGTCCGTGCGGCGCTATCTGCGCGATCTCGATGGCAGTGAAGCCGATGACGTGTACGAGATCGTGCTGCGTGAAATGGAAATTCCGCTGTTCGTGGAAGTGCTCAACCACTGCGAGGGCAACCAGAGCCGGGCGGCGGCAATGCTGGGCATCCACCGCGCCACCCTGCGCAAGAAACTGAAGGAATACGGGCTGGCCTGATCCAGGCCGGCCGTCGCCGGTGCCGGCGTGCCCCCGCGCAACAACCTGCGTCCGACCGCGCAGGCGCATCATTCGGCAAGCGCCTCGGCCTACAATATCGGCCCGCTCCGCTGATCCCCACGCCCCCATGTCTTCCGATTTGCTGCCCGTGCGCCGGGCCCTGCTGTCCGTTTCCGACAAGACCGGCCTGATCGAACTGGCCCGCGCCCTGGCCGCGCGCAACGTCGAACTGCTGTCCACCGGCGGCACTGCCAAGGCGCTCCGCGAGGCCGGCCTGGCGGTCAAGGATGTGTCCGAACTGACCGGTTTTCCGGAGATGATGGATGGCCGGGTCAAGACCCTGCACCCGATCGTGCACGGCGGCCTGCTCGGCCGTGCCGGCACCGACGATGCGGTGATGGCGCAGCACGGCATCGCGCCGATCGACCTGCTGGTGCTGAACCTGTATCCGTTCGAATCGGTGACCGCCAAGGCCGATTGCACCTTGGCCGAGGCGGTGGAAAACATCGACATCGGCGGCCCGGCGATGCTGCGCAGCGCCGCCAAGAACTTCGCCCGCGTCGCCGTAGCCACCCACCCGGACCAGTACGCCGCGCTGCTGGCCGAACTGGCCGCCAACGACGGCCAGCTCTCGGCCGCCAAGCGTTTCGCGCTGTCGGTGGCCGCGTTCAACCGCGTCGCCCAGTACGACGCGGCAATCAGCAACTACCTGTCGGCGGTGACCGACACCCGCGCCGCGGTGCCGGAGCGTGCCGAATTCCCGGCGCAGATGAACTCCACCTTCGTGAAGGTGATGGACCTGCGCTACGGCGAGAACCCGCACCAGAGCGGCGTGTTCTATCGCGACCTGTACCCGGTGGCGGGCACGCTGGCCACCTTCGTGCAGCTGCAGGGCAAGGAGCTGAGCTACAACAACCTGGCCGATGCCGATGCCGCGTGGGAATGCGTGCGCCAGTTCGACGTGCCGGCCTGCGTCATCGTCAAGCACGCCAACCCGTGCGGCGTGGCCGTGGCTGCCGATGTCGGCGCCGCCTACGAGATGGCCTACAACACCGATCCGACCAGCGCCTTCGGCGGCATCCTCGCCTTCAACCGCACGCTGGATGCGGCCACGGCCAAGGCCATCCTCGACCGCCAGTTCGTCGAAGTGCTGATCGCCCCGGACTACGAGCCGGCCGCACTGGAATATGCGACGAAGAAGGCCAACGTGCGCGTGCTGCGCATCCCGGCCGGCGAGGCGCGCAACAACTACGACACCAAGCGCATCGGCTCGGGCCTGCTGGTGCAGAGCGCCGACAACCGCGGCATGAGCATCGACGAGCTCAAAACGGTGACCCGGCGCGCGCCCAGCGCCGCCGAACTGCGCGACCTGCTGTTTGCCTGGCGCGTGGCCAAGTACGTCAAGTCCAACGCGATCGTCTACGCCCGGGACGAGCGCACCATTGGCGTCGGCGCCGGCCAGATGAGCCGCGTGTATTCGGCGCGCATCGCCGGCATCAAGGCCGCCGACGCCGGGCTGGGGGTGCCCGGTTCGGTGATGGCCTCGGACGCGTTCTTCCCGTTCCGCGACGGCCTGGATGCCGCCGCCGAAGCCGGCATCACCGCGGTGATCCAGCCGGGCGGTTCGATGCGCGATGCCGAGGTGATCGCCGCGGCCGACGAACACGGCATCGCCATGGTGTTCACCGGCGTGCGCCATTTCCGTCACTGAGGAACCGGTCCCGATGGCGTCCAGGAATTCCCCGCGGTGGCTGTGGCCGCTGCTCGCGTCGGCCGCACTGGCGGCCTGCAGTTCCGAAACGCCGCCGGCCGCTTCCAGCAAGGCCGTGCGCGTGCTCGACAACCGCGCTGCGCCCGCACCTGCGGCGGTACTGGAAGAGTCCGAGCGCCAGCGCCGGGTGCTGGCGTTCCTTTCCGGACGCTATGGCGCTGCGGCCTCGGGCAGCGACGCCTGGCGCGACCAGTGGCACGACAGCGAGGTCCAGGCGCTGCGACCGGTGCATCGGCACCTGTGCGGCAACCACGCGGTGATGGTGGACGGCGTGCAGCATTCGCTGCTGGCGGTGTGCGCCAATCTCGACGAAGCCGCCAGCCCGGAACCGGGCCGGATCGACTTCATCGTGCTGCGCGCCACTGCCGGCGATGGCCTGGAGGTGGTGATGGAACGCCTCAACGATGCCCATGGCAGCCACGGCGTGCCCGGCGAGGTGTCGGTACTGCAGCTGGGCGCGCAGCGCTACGGCTACCGTATCGACAGCGGCTGGTTCGGCCAGGGCTACTCGCTGCAGACCCAGTCATTGCTGGCGATGACCGGCGACGGCCTGCACGAGGCCGGCTCGCTGCGCCGCCACATCGACAATGGCGGCGCCTATGACTGCGCCAGCGAGGACTGCGCAGGCAAACTGTTCGACGTCGACTTCCGCCTGACTGCCGATGCCAGCCAACCGGACCTGGCGATCTGGCCATTGCAGGTGAGCGAGTCCGGCACCGACTGCGCCGGGCCGCTGGCCCGCGAACACCGGCTGGCGTTCGATCCGGTGCAGGGTCGCTATCGGATTCCCGAAACGCTGCAACGCGAGGGCTGTCTGTGATCCGTCATTTTCCGCGTCCGCTGTGGATGGTGGCGCTGCTGCCACTGCTGGCCGCCTGCGGCACCGGCGTACTGGCCGATGCCCAGCGCCAGGCCATCACCGTCCTTGGCAAGGACCTGCCCACGCCCTATCGCGACGGCCTGATCACCGATTCGGTCCATCGCCACGGCCGCGACCTGGTGCTGGTGGTGCGTTTTCCCGAGGCCACGGTGGCGATGGCCAAGGCCAAACCCGACCTGTTCGCCGCCCTGCAGCAGGACGAACAGGCATCGATGCGCGAGCTGTGCGCGGTCAAGGCGCTGGGCCCGGTGTTTGCCGCTGGCGGCGGCCTGCGCCGGCGCTTCGTCGACGCCGACAACCGGCTGTTCTTTGAAACCACGCTGGCCGCGAGCGACTGCTCCCCTCCTTGAGATTCCACAGGAACCGATCCCATGAAAATCCTTGTCATCGGCGCAGGTGGCCGCGAGCACGCCCTGGCCTGGAAGCTGGCGCAATCGCCACGCGTGGGCGAGGTGCTGGTCGCGCCGGGCAACGCCGGCACCGCCACCGAGGCCAAGTGCCGCAACGTGGCGGTGAAGGTCACCGACATCGCCGGGCTGCTGAAACTGGCGCAGGACGAGACCGTGGCCCTGACCGTGGTCGGCCCGGAAGTACCGCTGGTGGCCGGCGTGGTCGATACCTTCCGCGCCGCGGGCCTGCGCATCTTCGGGCCGACCGCCGCCGCCGCGCAGCTGGAAGGCAGCAAGGCGTTCGCCAAGGATTTCCTCGCCCGCCACGGCATTCCCACCGCGTTCTACGCGGTGCACACCGAAGTGGAGCCGGCGCTGGCCTACCTGCGCGAGAAGGGTGCGCCGATCGTGGTCAAGGCCGATGGCCTGGCCGCGGGCAAGGGCGTGATCGTGGCGATGACCCTGGCCGAGGCCGAGGACGCCGTGCGCGACATGCTCGGCGGCAACGCGTTTGGCGATGCCGGCGCGCGCGTGGTGATCGAGGAATTCCTCGACGGCGAGGAAGCCAGCTTCATCTCCATGGTCGATGGCGCCACCGCACTGCCAATGGCGACCTCGCAGGATCACAAGCGCGTGGGCGACGGCGACACCGGCCCCAACACCGGCGGCATGGGCGCGTATTCGCCGGCCCCGGTGGTCACCGCCGAAGTGCATGACCGCGTGATGCGCGAGGTGGTCAACCCGACCGTGCAGGGCATGATCAAAGACGGCGTGCCGTTCACCGGCTTCCTGTATGCCGGGCTGATGATCGACGCGGCCGGCGCGCCGAAGGTGATCGAATTCAACGTGCGCTTTGGCGACCCGGAAACCCAGCCGGTAATGCTGCGCCTGCAGTCGGATCTGGTCGACCTGCTCGAGGCCGCCCTCGACGGCAAGCTGCACGACACCACCGCGCAGTGGGACGAGCGCCCGAGCCTGGGCGTGGTGATGGCCGCCAGGCCGTATCCGGAAACCCCGATCACCGGCGATGTCATCACCGGCTTGGCCGATGTTCCCGCCAACGCCAAGGTCTTCCATGCCGGCACCGCACTGGACGCCGACGGCAACGTCATCAGCGCCGGCGGCCGCGTGCTATGCGTGGCCGCACTGGGCAACAGCGTGGCCGATGCCCAGGCCAATGCTTACGCCGGCGTGGCCAAGGTCAGCTGGACCAACGAGTTCCACCGCAACGACATTGGCTGGCGTGCCATCGCCCGCGAGGGGCTCCCGGTGTAAACGCAGCGGCCGGTCTTGCTACTCGTGCAACGCCGGCGGCAAACGCTTCGGGGGGCAGACTTACCATGCGCACATGCCGCGAAGCACCGCCGGCCCCGCAATAATGCGGTTTCCTTCCCAACCTGCCGCACATGTCCGTCCTTGAATCCCGCTTGAGCCAGTTGTGGGCCCACGAGAAGGCCAGCTACGGCCTGCGTGTGTTCATCGCCCTGTCCACGCTGATGGCGGTGTGCTGGTACCGCGGCGACCTGCAACCGCTGCCGGCGCTGTTCCTGGGCACGATTGCCAGTGCGATTGCCGAAACCGATGACAACGGCTGGGGCCGCAGCAAGTCGGTGACGCTGTCGTTGCTGTGCTTCTGCCTGGCCGGCGCGGCGATGATCCGGTTGTATCCGTATCCGGTGCTGTTCATTGCCAGCCTGGCGCTGGCCGCCTTCGCGCTGACCCTGCTCGGCGCCCTGGGCGAGCGCTACGCCTCCATCGGCCAGGCCACGGTGACCCTGGCCATCTACACCATGCCCGCCTTGCAGCCGCATCCGGCCGGCGGCAGCGACCCGGCCTGGCATTACCTGCTGCAGCTGCTGATCGGCGCGGCCTGGTATGGGGCGCTGTCGATCCTGTGGACGCTGATGTTCGCCAACCGCCCGGTGCGCGAGCGGCTGGCGCAGCTGTTCACCGAACTGGGCCAGTACCTGCAACTGAAGGCGGACCTGTTCGAGCCGGTGCGGCAGGGCGACCAGGATGCCCGCCGGCTGGCCCTGGCCGAGCAGAACGTGCGCGTGGTGGCCGCCCTCAACGCCGCCAAGACCGCGATCCTCAGCCGCTTCGGCCGTTCCGGCCGGCCGGGTGTGCAGTCGGGGCTGTACTTCCGCCTGTATTACATGGCGCAGGATTTCCACGAGCGCGCCAGCTCCTCGCACTACCCGTACGAAGCCCTGATCGAGACGTTCTTCCACAGCGACGTGCTGTACCGCTGCCGGCGCCTGCTGTCGCTGCAGGGCAAGGCCTGCACCGCACTGGGCAGCGCCATCCGCCAGCGACAGCCGTTCGACTACGGCGAACACACGCGCATGGCCAGCCTTGATCTGGCGCGGTCGTTGCAGCACCTGCGCGCGCAGGGCCAGCCTTGATCTGGCGCGGTCGTTGCAGCACCGGCGCGCGCAGGGCAAACCGGAATGGCCGCGGCTGCTGGGTTCGTTGCAGCTGCTGGCCGACAACCTGGCGCGTATCGAACGCCAGCTGTCCGAAGCGGCGCTGGCCGACACCCCGCTGGACAACATGGATACCCGCCTGCGCGACTCCTCGCCGCACACGTTCAAGGAAATGGCCACGCGCCTGCGCCAGCAGCTGACTCCCGGTTCACTGCTGTTCCGCCACGGCCTGCGCATCGCCATCGCGCTGGTCGTCGGCTGGACGCTGCTCAAGCTGATCCAGCCGGAAAACGGCTACTGGATCCTGCTGACCACCGTGTTCGTATGCCGCCCCAACTACGGTGCCACCCGGCTGCGGCTGGTGCAGCGCATTGCCGGCACCCTGCTCGGCCTGGGCGTGACCTGGGCGCTGATGCAGCTGTTCCCCGGTACCGAACTGCAACTGCTGCTGGCGCTGGCCGCCGCCCTGCTGTTCTTTGTCACCCGCACCGATCGCTACGTGCTGGCAACCGCCGCCATGACGCTGATGGCGCTGTTGTGTTTCAACCTGATCGGCAACGGTTACGTGCTGATCTGGCCGCGTCTGCTCGACACCCTGATCGGCTGCGCGATTGCCGCGGCCGCCTCGTTGCTGATCCTGCCCGACTGGCAGGGCCGGCGCCTGCATCTGGTGACGGCCAACGTGATCACCAGCAGCGTGCGCTATCTGGAGGAAGTGCTGGGCCAGTACCGCGGCGGCATGCGCGATGACCTGGCCTACCGTATCGCCCGGCGCGACATGCACAACGCCGATGCCGCACTGTCGGTGGCGCTGGCCAACATGCTGCGCGAGCCCGGCTATGCGCGCGGCAACCTCGATGCCGGCTTCCGTTTCCTGGCGCTGTCCAACACCCTGCTCGGCTATCTGTCGGCACTCGGCGCGCATCGCCCGCGGCTGGCGGGCGTCCCGGAGGACGGTCTGATCGAGCGCGGCCAGGCGCGCCTGCAACAGCAACTGCAACAGCTCGGCCAAGCGTTGACCACGCGCACGCCGCTGCCGCTGGCCGAGAGCGAACACGAAGCCCTGGCCGACACCCTGGAGCAGGTGCCCGACGATATCGATGACCCGCAGCGGCTGGTACGCACCCAGCTGGCCCTGATGTTGCGGCTGGTGCCCCAACTGCGCCGGGCCGCCAATGCGCTGGTGCGGGTACCGGCCTCCGCCGCGGCGCCGGCAAGGGCCTGAGCAGGCCTGCTCCATCGATGCGTGCGACGCACCGCCATGACCCGACGGTCTGCTAGGCTGCGGCGCACTACAAGGAGCACCGATGTCCGCGCACAACCAGTTCGCCCTGCTGCGGCAGCGCCGCTTCCTGCCGTTCTTCATCGTCCAGGCACTGGGTGCGTTCAACGACAACGTGTACCGCCAGGCGATCATCGGCCTGCTGTTCTATCTGGGCGTCAGCACCGAAGAGCGCTCGCTGTACACCACGCTGGCGCCGGCGATCTTCATCGCCCCCTACTTCCTGTTCTCCGCCCTGGCCGGGCAGATCGCCGAGAAGCTGGAAAAGCAGCGCCTGATCGTGATCACCACCACGATGGAAATCGTGATCATGTCGCTGGCCGCGATCGGCTTTTTGACCCAGAGCATGCCGGTGCTGCTGTTGGCGCTGTTCGCCACCGGCGTGCAATCGACCCTGTTCGGGCCGGTGAAATATTCGGTGCTGCCCTCGATCCTCAAGCCCGAAGAACTGACCGGCGGCAATGGCCTGGTCGAAATGGGCACCTCGATCTCGATCCTCAGCGGCATGATGCTCGGCGGGCTGATCTTCCAGGTCGCCGGCAGCTACGGCCCGGCCACGGCGGCGGCAACCGTGATCGCACTGGCGGTGGCCGGCAATGCCGTCGCGCGGCTGATTCCGCGAGTGGATGCCGGCGCGCCGGAGTTGAAGATCAACTGGAATCCGCTGCCCGAATCGCTGGCCGTGTTGCGCATGGCCAAAAAGCAGATCGCGGTGCGCAACGCCATCCTCGGCGTGTCCTGGTTCTGGTTCGTGGGCACCCTGCTGACCTCGCAGCTGCCGACCTACGCCGAAGTGAACCTGGGCGGCGGTTCGACCCTGTACCTGTTCGCGCTGGCGCTGTTTTCCCTTGGCACCGGCACCGGCTCGCTGCTGTGCGAGAAGCTGTCCGGGCGCATCGTCGAGATCGGCCTGGTGCCGCTGGGGTCGATCGGCATGACCGCCTTCATGCTGGATCTGTATTTCGCCCGCCCCGACGCCCCGCTGGCGGCCGGGCTGGATGTGGCCGGCTTCCTGCGGCAGCCCGGCAGTGGGCGCATCGTCATCGACCTGCTCGGCATCGGCCTGTTCACCGGCGTCTTCGTGGTGCCGCTGTTCGCGTTGATCCAGAGCCGCACGCCGAAGTCGGAGATGTCGCGCGTGTTCGCCGCGCTGAACATCCAGAACTCCGGCTTCATCGTGCTGGCGGCCGCCTGCGGGCTGGTGGCGCAGCGCGTGCTCGGCTGGAGCATTCCGCAGCTGTTCCTGGCGCTGGCCATCGCCAACGCGCTGGTGGCGCTGTGGATCTTCACCCTGGTGCCGGAATTCCTGATGCGCTTCCTCAGCTGGATCATGGTGCATGCGCTGTACCGGCTGCGCGTGCACGGGGTGGAGGCGCACGTGCCCGACGAAGGCGCGGCGTTGATCGTGTGCAACCACGTCAGCTACATGGATGCGCTGATCCTGTCGGCCACCATCCCGCGGCCGGTGCGCTTCGTGATGTATTACAGGATCTTCAATATCCCGGTGCTGCGCTGGATCTTCCGCACCGCCAGGGCGATCCCGATCGCCAGCCCCAAAGAGGACGCCGCGCTGATGCAGCGCGCCTTCGACGAAGTGGATGCCGCGCTGGCCGCCGGCGAGCTGGTCTGCATCTTCCCCGAGGGCGCCTTGAGTGTCGATGGCAGCATCGCGCCGTTCAAACCGGGCGTGGAGAAAATTCTCGCGCGGCGCCCGGTGCCGGTGGTGCCGATGGCCCTGCGGGGCATGTGGGCCAGCATGTGGAGCCGCCGCGACACCCGGCTCGGGCGCATGCGCGTGCCGCGGCGTTTCCGCGCCCATATCCAGGTCGCTGCCGCGCCCGCCGTGGATGGCGCCAGTACCGGTGCCACGCAACTGGAAGCACAGGTAAGCGGCTTGCGCGGCGAAGAGGCCTGAAAAATCGCCTTTGCAGATGGCAGACAACTGGCTACGCTGATGCCAGACGCATGGCAGGGGGAAACCTCCGTGCACACACTGCGCAAGGGGATCCATGGACAACGCCGTACCGCCGCTGCCGGTCATGCCGCCTGCGCCGCCTGCCGCTCCGCAGCAGGTGCACCACCACTACCACCCGCACAAATCCGGCGGTACCGCCGCGGTGCTGGAGGTGGTTCCGGGCCTGTTCCAGATCTTCGGCATTGGCCATCTGTACGCCGGCAACGTCGCCACCGGCCTGCTTTTCATGTTTGGCTACTGGGCCCTGGCGCTGGTCAATTTCCTGCTGTGCTTCGTGTTCATCGGCTTCATCACCTGGCCGCTGTGCTGGATCGCCACCATGATCCTTTCGCCGGTGGTCGCCGCCCGTTCCTGCACGTCCCGCTGAAATTCCTCACTCACCCCCGGAGATCTCCATGAGCAGCGTTCCACCCCTGAACACCGACACGGCCCCGGCGATCATTCCCAACCACCTGGCCTGGGCAATCATCGCCACGGTGCTCGCCACCTGTCTGTGCTGCCCGCTGGGTCTGGTCGGCATTGTTGCCATCGTGTTCTCCAGCAAGGTGAACTCCCTGTTGGCACAGGACGATGTCGCTGGCGCCCAGCGCGCGTCCAACAACGCCAAGACCTGGTGCTGGGTTGCCACCGCACTGGCCGTCGTCGGCCTGCTGCTCAACATTGTGCTGTTCGCCACCGGCGGCATGGCCGAGTATCTGCAGATGATGCAGAAATACCAGTAAGCCCCTTGCCGCTGTTGCTTAACACCAGCCACAAACTGCTGCTGGCCGGGACTGCACTGGCGGTTCCGGCCGGTGTTTTGCTGCTGTGGTCGTTCGATCCCAATGCCGCCGGCAACCCGTTTCCGCCGTGCATGTTCCACGCCTTCACCGGCTATTACTGCATCGGTTGCGGCCTCACCCGCGCCCTGCATGCGCTGCTCCACGGCGACCTGTTGCGCGCCTTCGCCCTGAATCCGCTGGGCCTGATCACGCTGGGGCTGATCCCGCTGATGACACTCAGTTCGGCCGGCTGGCAACCCCGTTGGCTGCAGCCGCTGATGGGGATCGTGATGGAGCCGAAACTGTGGCTGGTGCTGCTGCCCGCCTACTGGATAGCCCGCAACCTGCCGTGGTTTCCGTTCACGCTACTGGCACCAGGGTGACGATCCGGCGAGGGCATTGCCTGCACGCGCGGCAATCCGCATGCAGGTTTGCCCCTGGGCAGGGCGCAGGGCCCCCGCGCCCTGTGTTGGTACCCTGCTCACGCCTGGCTGAATACCGCTTGCCGGCGGTGCTACGGGATTTCGCCCGGATCAGCTGACCCAGCCGGCAATGATCAGCAGCGCCAGCACCACCAGCCACAGCAGCAGCATCCGCCAGATCAGGCTCATCGCATCGCGCAATTCGGGCAGCGGCAGATCGGCCGGAACCATTCCGACCTGACGGTACTCGTCGGCCTCGGCCCGCAGCTCGGCGCCGACGCTGGCTTTGCCGACCGCCCCCAGAAATCCGCTCGACAGCGCCCAGCGGCCGCCCTCCGCCGTGCGCCAGGCGGTGAACACGGTGTCGAAGTTCCCTGCCAGGGCCATCGACAGCACCATCAGCTGGGCGACCGGCCACTCCAGCAGCGCCAATGCCGTCCCGGCTCCGCGGCGGCTGTCGGTCGGCAGCAGCGCGGCGAACGGGCCTTCGGCCACCAGCGCCAGCAGCCGGTACAGCACCGCGCCCAGCGGCCCGAGCAACAGGAACCAGAACATCGGCGCGAACCAGCGCCGCATCGCATTGAACAGCGTGGCTTCGGCCAGCGATGCCACATCCGCGTGCACACTGCCGCCGGCCGCCTGCAGATGGGCGACCGCCGCACGGCGTGCGGTGGCATCGTCGGCATCGATCACCGCCTCCACATCGCGATCCAGATCGCGCGGGCCCCAGCACAGCACCAGGACCAGCACGCCAAAGCACAGCGCCGGCAAGCCGAACAGACGGCCGTGCAGCGCCCATTGCAGCAGTGCGACCAGCGCCACGACCGGCAGCACGGCCAGTGCCGCGCCATAGCGCCCGCGCCAGACCGCGGCCACGCCGGTACGCGCATCCAGCCAGCGCACCCAGTCGCCATACCAGTGGTAATTGCGTATTGCCCCTATCGCCGCGGGTACCAGGTGGCCCAGCACCAGTGCAACAATCACTGCGACCAGAGTCGTGAACATGTGATCCCCTCCTGCCCGCGATTGTAGGCGCTGACGACGCGGCCGACCCGCTGTCGGGGCCTGGCCTGTAAAAAATCCACCTCAGCGGCGATGGCGCTGGTACCAGTGCCCGATCAACGTCCGCGCGATGGAGATCTTCGGCGGCAGCAAAAAGCCGGCGCCATCGTCGGTGTGCTCGCGCCGCATCGCCGCGGCCACCTCGTCGGGCGTGAACCAGCGCGCGTCTTCCAGCTCGCCATCCACGGTCGGCACATCGTCCTCGGCACTGGCACAGAAACCGAGCATCAGCGCGCCGGGGAACGGCCAGGGCTGGGTGCCCACATACTGGCAGTGGCGTACCCGCACCCGGGTTTCCTCGAACACCTCGCGGGTCACGGTCTGCTCCAGCGATTCGCCCGGTTCGACGAACCCGGCCAGCACCGAATAGCGGCGCGCGGCCCAGTTGGATTGTCGGCCCAGCAACAGGCGCCCGTTGTTCTCGACCGCGACGATCACCGCCGGGTCCACCCGCGGATAGTGTTCGGTGGCGCACTGCGCGCACTGGCCAATGAAACCGGCACGGGCAAAGGCGATCGCGCCGCCGCAGACCCCGCAGAAGCGGTTGCGCGAATGCCAGTAGGACATGCCGCGCGCGTAGCAGAACAGGCTGGAGTCGGCGGCGGACCAGGAGACGGCGGCTTGCCGCAGGTCGACCCGTTGGGGCGCCTGCACCACCACGGTGGCCGCTTCCATCGAAAAACAGCCGCGGCCGTCGCGCACCCCCAGGAACGTGGCCGTGCCCGGTCCACCGCCCACCTGCGCTCCGGTCAGCGGCAGCGGCAGGCCCTGCGCATCGGCGAACGCGGTGCCGTCGGCGTCCAGCACCAGAATCCGCGCCTGCGGCCAGAGCCGGGCCAAGGCCTCGGGGTCATTGCGCAGCGCATCGGCGCGATCAAGCGGTTCGCCCACAAAGGCGTAACCGGGGGATTCCATCGGAAGATTCGACATCGGCCAAAGCGTGCCGGCAAAGCCCCGCTGCCGCAAGCGGCGCGGGGGTGGTGGATCAGACCGTGAAGCTGCTGCCGCACCCGCACGTGGTACGCGCATTGGGGTTGCGGATGACGAACTGGGCCCCGGTCAGGCTTTCGCTGTAATCCACTTCGGCACCCATCAGGTATTGCAGGCTCAGCGGATCGACCAGCAGGGTGACCCCGGCGGTTTCCACCGCCAGATCGTCATCGGCCCGGTTCTCATCGAATTCGAAGCCGTACTGGAAGCCGGAACAGCCGCCCCCCTGGATATAGACCCGCAGCGCCAGCGCGGCATTGCCTTCGTCCTGGATCAGTTCACGCACCTTGGCCGCCGCGGCGCCGGTGAAATTCAGCGGACGGTCCAGGGACTGGTAATCGGGCGCGGCGGGGGCGCCGGGCAGGGAAACTAGCGTACTCATGGGTCCAGCATGGGGGCGACAGGCACCCGATTCAAGCATTGGCGGCCTGCAGCGGGCGCGGTTCCTTGGGTTTCTGGTTCTGCGCCCCCGCCGCCGGCAGCGACGCCACGGCGGCGGCGTGGATCAGGCGCCCGGTCAGCTGCGCACCGGCGCTCATTTCCACCACCTGGTAGTGCACATTGCCGGCGACCCGCGCGCTGGGGGTCAGCTCGATCCGCTCGCTGGCGTGCACGTCCCCTTCCATGCGCCCGCTCAGCACCACCACCGCGGCCCGCACTTCGCCCTCGATATGGCCCTGCTCGGCCAGGGTCAGCGTTGCATTGCTGCCCTCCTCGGCAATCACCTTGCCCAGGATGCGACCTTCCACATACAGCCCGCCGCTGAACACCACGTCGCCGCGGATCACCACTTGCGGACCGATCAGCGCATCGACGACGAGATGGCCGTCACGGCCGGATTTTTTTCCGAACATTGTCATTCCCCTCTGCCGTTGCCGGCGAGTTTCCAATCGAAATTCTGGGTGGTGGCTCCCCCCGAGCCGGACAGAGAGACTCGCACACGTTGCGGGGTGAAATCCTTGGGCAGCATCACGCTGCCGCTGAGCTGCTGGAAATAGCGGAAGGAATAATCCTGGCCCGGCACCGTCTTGCGCTGGTGCAGCTCATCCCAGCTGACCGTGGTCAGCTTGCCATGTTTCACCCCTTCCACCGAAAAACGCATCTGCCCCTGGCTGATCGCGCCGCGGTTGAGGTTCTGGGTCAGCACCACGCTGTAATGCCAGGTGCCGGCAGCTTCGGGAGAAAACTCCACCGAATGCGCGTTGAGCCCCTTGCGCTGGCTGGTCGCGCCCACCAGCCGTTCATAGAACGCCACATCGGCACGCAGACCGGCGATTTCCTCGTCGCGTTCGGCCAGCGAGGCCTGCACTTCGGTGTTGGCGGCGCGGCTGATGCGGTCCGAAGCGGCCAGGGTGGCCTGGCGTTGCTTGAGGTCCTCGATCTGGCCTTTCTGCTCGGCCAGTTGGCGCTCGGCTTGACGCAGCTTCGCGCCCATCGCCCCCACATCCGGGGCGGCGAAACGGGTGGCAAACAGCCAGACCAGCAGCAATGACAGCAGCCACGGCACGGCGACGACGGCCACCCACCAGTGGCGATTGCGCTGCGCGCCCTTGAGGGTGACCTGGAAACGCGAGGGTCGATGGTTCATGGCGGCGATCCGGCGCTTCGTCTGTGGGACGGCAGCGCCACGGCTCCGGAAGAAACGACGCGATAGTGTAAGCCAGCCCGGCAGCCGCACCGCCGCGGGCCCGGAACTGGCAATCAGCACCGGCATGCTCGATAGTTGGGCCCTGTGCGCAGCGTCCCTGCAGAACCCGGCGGCCATGACTGAAGCCCACCTGTTCGTAATCGGCATCCTGCTGGCATGGCTGGCGGGCATCCGCGTCTATTTCACCGTGTTCGGGGTGGGCCTGGCCGGGCTGCTGGGCTGGGTCGACCTGCCACCGGCACTGCAGGCCACGCAATCGGGGTGGGTGCTGGGCACGTCCGGGGCGCTGGCGCTGACCGAGTTCTTTGCCGACAAGATTCCCGGGGTGGATTCGATCTGGGATCTGCTGCAGACCCTGGCGCGGGTACCGGCCGGTGCGTTCCTGGCCGCCGCGACGCTGTCACCCGACGGCCAGCTGGGGCCAGGGGTACTGGCGGCCGGCGCCGGCGTCGCGCTAGCCAGTCACGGCCTCAAATCCGGCACCCGCGCCCTGCTCAACACTTCGCCCGAACCGGCCAGCAACTGGATCGCCTCACTGGCTGAAGACGGCCTGGTGGTCGCGGGCCTGGCCCTGGCGCTGGCCCACCCGTGGCTGGCGCTGGTGCTCGTGGTGGGTGCCAGCGTGGCGGGTGCGCTGCTGGTGTGGCTGGTCTGGCGCCTGATGTGGCGCGGCCTGCGCCGCCTGTTTGCCGGCCCGCGCGCGCCGGTCGCCGCATCGGGGCAGTCGCTGCCGCCCTAGGCTTCATCGCATAATCCAACGCCTACGGGGAGTACCGATGGCCACCAACGACAATTCCACCCAGTCCGCCCGTGCGGTGCGCGCGGAAACGCCGCCGCCGCGCTACTGGCAACGCTGGGCCAACAACAGTGCCGCCGACGCCGGATCGGCGCAGGCGGTGATCGCCGCGGTGGAAGCCTCCGCAGCCCGCGCGCCGACGCCCTCTGCGGGCGACCCCGCGCAGACACCCGCCGCCGAATCGCCCTACCGGGTACTGATCGTCGAGGATGACCGTTCGCAGGCGCTGTTCGCGCAGAGCGTGCTGCATGGTGCCGGCATGCAGGCCATCGTGCAGATGGAAGCCGAAGGCGTGCAGCAGGCGATCGTCGAGCACCGCCCGGACCTGATCCTGATGGATCTGCACATGCCCGGCCTCGACGGCATGCGCCTGACCGCGTTGATCCGGCAGCAGCCGCAGCAGCAACTGCTGCCGATCGTGTTCCTGACCGGCGACCCCGATCCGGAACGCCAGTTCGAGGTGCTCGACAGCGGTGCCGACGATTTCCTCACCAAGCCGATCCGCCCGCGCCATCTGGTGGCGGCGGTGTCCAACCGTATCCGCCGCTCACGCCAGCAGGCGCTCAGCAGCGGCAGCGCTGCGCCGGCGTTGAGCAATCCGGAGACCGGCCTGCCGACCCGCCACCACATCATGCAGCAGCTCGGCGCCGCCCTGGCCGAGGGCGCAACGGGCGGGCTGATGTTCATCGAGATCGCCAGCGCCCTGGGGCTGCGCGAGCGCTATGGCTACGCGGCGTTCGAGCGTTTGATGATGCAGGCCGGGCGGCGCCTGGCCGAAGTCGCAACACCGCACCTGCTGGCCCGGCTGAATGACAACAGCTTCCTGCTGCTGGCCCGCGGCGCCGACGAGGACGCGCTTGAGCCGCTGGCCCGTGCGGTCCGCGAAGGCCTGTCCGCACAGCCACTGAGCGCCCGCGAGGAAGAACCGGTGCATCTGCGCTGCGCGATCGGCTATGCGCGGCTCTCGCTGGGCTTCAGTGATGCCGGCAGCGCACTGGAAGCGGTGGAGCGCACCACCTTGCAGGCCCGCCTGCTGCCCGAGGGAGCCGCCGCCTACCAGACCCGCGCGGACACCACCACCCGGGAACACCTCGCCCTGCTGGAAGGGCACCTGGAGCTGGCCTACCAGCCGATCGTGGCCGTGGCCGGCGGCGATACCGCGCAGTACCAGGTGCTGCTGCGCCTGCGCCAGAACGACGGCACCCTGCTCTCCGCCGGC
This sequence comes from Stenotrophomonas sp. YIM B06876, assembly GCF_030711595.1. Taxonomy (GTDB): domain Bacteria; phylum Pseudomonadota; class Gammaproteobacteria; order Xanthomonadales; family Xanthomonadaceae; genus Stenotrophomonas. The sequence goes on along the minus strand of NZ_JAUJUJ010000012.1, from coordinate 31,078 downwards.
CAGGTGATTCCGGCGGCCGAAGCGGCCGGCCGCATCGTCGATCTCGACCAGCAGGTACTGGACCATTCGCTGGGCCTGCTCAACCTGTACCAGCATTCGATCCCGCCGATGCGGCTGTTTGTCTCGCAATCGCTGCGCACGCTGGCGCGCGACGCCTTTGCCGAGTGGTTGCTCAACGCGCTGGCCGAACGCCAGGTGGCCGGCAGTTCGCTGGTGATCGACGTCCGCCTGCCCGATGCACTGGTGCACGCGGTCACCCTGCAGCAGTTCTGCGCCCGGCTGATGCCGGCCGGAGTGCAGTTCTGCCTGAGCCAGTTCGAACCGGGCGATGAAGCCAATGCGCTGCTCACGCAGTTGCCGCTGGGCTTCATCCGCATGGCTGGCCGCTTCGCCGGCAGCCACGCCAGCCCGGCCCTGCGCGATGAGCTGCGCGGCGCCATCGACGTGGCCCACCGCGCCGGCCTGCAGATCATCGGACAACAGATCGAGGACCCGCAGGCGGCCGCCGCGATGTGGATGGGTGGCGTCGACTTCATCCAGGGCAACATGGTGCAGTCGGTGGGCAGTGAACTGAACTTCGACTTCCAGAGCGCGGTTCTGTAGGCATGCCGCCAGAGCCGCGTGCATTGCTGCCCGCACGGATCGCCACCGCTGCCGCCGTGCTCGCCGCCCTGGGCAGCGGCTGGGCCTGGTGGCAGACCGGGTCGCCCTGGCCGCTGGTGGCGATGCTGGGCGCGCTGGTGGCCACCGCCGCCGGCATCCTGGCCATGCAGGCCACTCGACACCTGGCGAACCGATGCGATACGCGTGAGGCGAACATCCAGCGCCTGCAACGCGAATGCGAGCTGCTGCAACAGGAAAAGCGGCGCCACGACAAGCTTGAACAGCAGTTGCTGCAGGCCAAACAGAGCGCCGAGGCGGCGATGCTGGCCAAGGGCGAATTCCTGGCCACGATGAGTCACGAGATCCGCACGCCGCTCAACGGCATCATCCCGATGCTGGAGTTGATCGAGCAGGGCCGGCTCGACCCCGAACAACGCGAGATGCTGCATACCGCCGCCGAAAGCTCACGGCAGCTGTTCCGCATCGTCGACGACATCCTCGACTACTCCAAGCTGGAAGCCAAACGGCTGGAGCTGGAAATCACCACCTTCAACCTGCGCGAACTGCTCGATTCGATGCTGCAACTGATGCAGCGCTCGGCCGAGCACAAGGGCCTGCACCTGTCGCTGTCGATCGACCCGGCGGTGCGGCTGTCGGTGCGCGGCGACCCGGTGCGGCTGCGCCAGGTGCTCAGCAACCTGATCGTCAATGCGATCAAATTCACCGACCGCGGCGGCATCCAGATCCAGGTCCGGCGCCTGGGCGAAACCAACACCCAGCACCGGCTGCGCTTCGAAGTGCGCGACACCGGGATCGGCATCGACGACAGCCAGCAACAGCGGCTGTTCCACTCCTTCACCCAGGCCGACGCCTCCACCACCCGCCTGTATGGGGGGACCGGGCTTGGACTGGCAATCTGCAAGCGCATCATCGACCTGATGCACGGCCGCATCGGGGTCGAGTCGACGCCCGGTAGAGGGGCCACTTTCTGGTTTGAAATTGCGCTGCTCAAGGTCATTGGCGACCTGCGCCCACAAGAGCACCTGACCGCGCGCCGGGCATTGCTGGTCACCGCCGAGCCGCGCCTGCGCCAGCGGCTGGAATTGCTGCTGCCCAACTGGGGAATGTCCGTCCATTGCGTGGACACCGCACAGGAGGCTCTGGAACGGCTGCGCGCGTTCACCCCGCAGGACGGCAATCCACCAGCGTTCAGCATCGTCATCGGTGATCTGCAGTCGCTGCGCCACAGCGCCCATGCCCTGCACCGCGCCATTACCCGCACCGCAGGTGATCAGCCCGTCCGCCTGTTATGGCTGTACGGAGACGCGGCGGTCGCCGAGGAACTGCGCGCGGGCGCCGACCTGCTGCCCCGGCAATCGCCGGAAGCCGACCTGCGCAACCTGCTCACCACCGCACCGGGCGCCTGCCCGCCCCGCGACGTGGATGTAGACATGGCTGTGGACACAGCGGTGATCCCGCCCGCCAGCGTTGCCACCGGCCACACCGATGCCACCGCCGCCTTGACCGGGGCCCGCCTGCTGCTGGTCGAAGACAACCCCGTCAACCTGCTGGTGGCGCAAAAGCTGCTGGCGGTGATGGGCTGTCACGCCGACACCGCGACCAACGGCGAGATCGCCCTGGCAAAGATGGCGCAACAGAGCTATGAGCTGGTGTTGATGGATTGCCAGATGCCGGTGCTGGACGGCTATGCGGCCACCCGCCGCTGGCGCGAGGCCGAAGCACGCCTGGGCAGCGGGCGTACCCCGATCATCGCGATGACCGCCAACGCCATGGCCGGCGACCGGCAGCGCTGCCTGGATGCCGGCATGGACGACTATCTGTCCAAGCCGGTATCGCGCGAGCAGTTGCAGGCCTGCCTGCAGCGCTGGCGCGCGGACGCCAGCGGCGCCAATTCCGCACACGCGGCGCCAGTTGCCCCTCCGCTCACCGCGGCACAGGAAGAAACCAGTTCGCTGGCCACGCAGACCACCGCGCTGCCGGTACTGGACCAGGAAATACTGGACGAGCTGCAGGAAATCGCCGGAGCGGAGATCGCCCGCATCATCGGCTTGTTCCTCGATGACACGCCGGGATTGATCCTGCAGCTCCAGCAGGCTGCGCTGGTCCCGGACTTCGAGCAGCTGCGCGAACAGTCCCACATCCTCAAGTCATCCAGTGCCAACGTCGGTGCGCTGGCACTGTCGGCCGCGGCCCGCCGGGTCGAGCTGGGGGCCCGCGCCGGAACCCTCTACCAGCCTGCGGTAGCGGTAGCGCTGGTGATCGCCGAGTTCGCCCGCGCCCGCATCGCGCTCAATGGCTACCAGTCAAGCCTGACCAGCGACGCCGGCGCCTGATGCCGGCGCGTCCTCAGTCTTCGAGCTTGGTCAGCAGATAGTTCGGCTCGCCAATGCGTTCGATCAGGTCCAGCTGGGTTTCAAGCCAATCGATATGCTCTTCCTCGGACTCGAGGATCTTCACGAACAGCTGGCGGCTGACGTAGTCGCTGATGGAATCGGCATAGGCCACGGCTTCGCGCAACAGCGGCACCGCTTCGCTCTCCAGCGCAAGATCGCATTTCAGGATTTCCGTCGGGTTTTCGCCGATACGCAGCTTGCCCAGCGCCTGGAAATTCGGCAGACCTTCAAGGAACAGGATGCGATCGGAAAGCATGTCGGCATGCTTCATCTCCTCGATCGATTCCTTGTATTCGTGTTCGGCCAGCTCCTTCAAACCCCAGTTCTTCAGCATCTTGGCATGCAGGAAGTACTGGTTGATGGCGGTCAACTCGTTGTAGAGCGCCTTGTTGAGGAATTCGATGACCTTGGCGTCGCCTTTCATTGCGCTAGCTCCCGCAGTAAGAACAGGCGCACTTTACTCTTTCGCGGCGACCGCTGAGGGAACGCGAATCGTGATCATTGTCCTGATGCAGCGGAGGCTGACGCAGGCGGCCTCGTCACCGCACACTCACGCGGCCTGTGCCAATCCCAGCACCGGCAACGCCAGATCCCGGGTCATGCGCGCCTGTTCCAGCAAGCCCGAGGCCATCTCCAGACACGACCCGCAATTGGAGCCGCAACCGGTGCGCATGGTCAGTTCGGCCACGCTATGGCAGCCACTGAGGGCCGCTTCGCGGATCTGGTGGTCGGTAACCCCGTTGCAGATGCAGACGTACATAGGACGATGATCGTTGGCCGGTCGTGAGTGACCGGCCACTATTCAAACGCAAACGAGAATGGTTGTCAAACTCGTCTGTTAATCATTATTGATCTTTTTGGGCCAATTTCCACCTTGCCGCCGCGGACGCTTGCGCGGCCGTTCGTGGCCCACGCTGCTGCCCGGCAACCAGGCCTCCTGGGCGGCCGCCGGCATGGCCTGCACACCGCTCCCCGCGATCCCCCGGGCCAGCGGCGCCAGATGCCGCAGCGCGCGCGCATACACCCCACGCTTGAAGATGACCACATGCTCAACCGGGTACCAGAAATCCACCCAGCGCCAGTGGTCAAACTCCGGCGTGTCGGTCTGGTCAAGACTGACATGGGCCTCGTCGCCGGTAAGCCGCAACAGGAACCACACCTGCTTCTGGCCAATGCATACCTGCCGTTCGTTGCGACGGATCGCCCGTCCCGGCAGGCGATAGCGCAGCCACCCGGGCGTCGCCCCGAGCACTTCAACGTGCTCGGGCAACAGACCGGTTTCTTCCTGCAATTCGCGAAACATGGCTTCGACCGGCGTCTCGTCGGTATTCATCCCACCTTGCGGGAACTGCCAGCCATCCCGGCGCACCCGTCGTGCCCAGAACACCTGCCCGTCCTGCCGCATCAGCACAATGCCGACGTTCGGTCGATAGCCGTCCGGATCGATCACGATGCGGACTCCTGAAAAATCTACTGTCGAAGACTCTGACACGGCCGCGCCCGGGCCACAAGCGCGGTAAAAAAATGTTGACAGGATCCGGCTTTGCCTCCAGTATTACCGGCTCCCTAGGCTATGTAGCTCAGCCGGTTAGAGCACAGCACTCATAATGCTGGGGTCGGTGGTTCGAGTCCACCCATAGCCACCAAGGGAGCAGGGAAACAGCTCTCACAATTTTATAGCCCCGTCGCCAAGCGGTAAGGCACCTGACTCTGACTCAGGCATTCGGAGGTTCGAATCCTTCCGGGGCTGCCAGACAAGAAAGACCAGATCGAAAGATCTGGTCTTTTTTTGTGCCAGCTTAGCGTCAAGGCGGATCTTGGATTCCCACGGGGCCGCATGCGATACTTGCACCTGCACTTTGCCCCGTCGCCAAGCGGTAAGGCACCTGACTCTGACTCAGGCATTCGGAGGTTCGAATCCTTCCGGGGCTGCCAGACAAGAAAGACCAGATCGAAAGATCTGGTCTTTTTTTGTGCCAGCTTAGCGTCAAGGCGGATCTTGGATTCCCACGGGGCCGCATGCGATACTTGCACCTGCACTTTGCCCCGTCGCCAAGCGGTAAGGCACCTGACTCTGACTCAGGCATTCGGTGGTTCGAATCCATCCGGGGCAGCCAGATTCAAGAAGGCCAGATCCAACGATCTGGCCTTCTTTCTTTGCAAAATCCGATCCCGCGCAGGACTGAGCCAGGCCCAAGGCCGTCACCCGCTGGCGCAAACCGGCACAACGGCAACGCCCTCGGAGAGCCGCAGGGTTGGCCGAATCCGCCCGCCCCCTGTCAGTCTCCACATGCGCCGGAAAGACAACAGGCCCGTACCGGGATGGTCTTTCCGCCACCCATCCGGAGACATCACACCCCGGAAGCCTGGCAACCTTCCGCGCCACTGGAAAAACGCCGGCGACAGGCGCCACTTCAGGCCCGCCCAGCACCGGCCGCAAACCGCAAACCGCAAGCACTCAACTTCAACGGCCAGGAGCGGACCGGGCACCGGCAGCCCATACAAACAGGCGCGCCAGCACCACTCCGGCAGGATGTGCCTGGCGACACAACCGCCACCCCGGCCCACGCCAGAACGCCCTTTCCCCGATAAAGCCCTCGCCAGCGCAGCCAGCGGCCACAGCCAAAACCGGTGGCCGGAAACAACAAAAGCCCGGACAAGCCGGGCTTTTGTTTCGCAACCAGCCGGGCAACCGGAGTTGCCCGATCCAGCGCGCCGGATATCAGCGCTTGGAGAACTGGGTCGCGCGACGGGCCTTGTGCAGACCGACCTTCTTACGCTCGACTTCACGGGCGTCACGGGTCATGAAGCCAGCCTTGCGCAGCTCGGACTTCAGGGTTTCGTCGTACTCGACCAGCGCCCGGGCGATGCCCAGACGGATCGCACCGGCCTGACCGGTGGTGCCGCCGCCAGCGGCGGTGACCTTGATGTCGAAGCTTTCGGTGTTGTTGGTCAGCTCCAGCGGCTGGCGCACGATCATGCGCGCGGTCTCACGGCCGAAGAACTCGTCCAGCGGACGGTCGTTGACGGTGATGTTGCCGGTGCCCTTGCGCAGGAACACGCGGGCGGTGGAGGACTTGCGGCGGCCAGTGCCGTAGTTTTGAGTGATAGCCATGATTAGATATCCAGAACTTGCGGCTGCTGAGCGGCGTGCGGATGCTCGGAACCCGAGTACACCTTGAGCTTGCGGTACATGGCGCGGCCCAGCGGACCCTTCGGCAGCATGCCCTTGACGGCGGTTTCGATCACGCGCTCCGGATGGCGCTCAAGCGCCTGAGCCAGGCTCTCGCTCTTCAGGTTGCCGATGTAACCGGTGAAGCGGTGATACATCTTGTCCTGCAGCTTCTTGCCGGTGACGACAATCTTCTCTGCATTGATGACGACCAGATAGTCGCCCGTATCAACGTGGGGGGTGTAAACCGGCTTGTGCTTGCCGCGCAGGCGGCGGGCCAGTTCGGTTGCCAGGCGACCAAGGGTCTTGCCGTCGGCGTCAACGAGGTACCAGTCACGCTGGACGGTCTCGTTCTTTGCAGTGAAAGTGCTCATAAAGAACTCAGGTTAGGTCGGGCTCATTACGGCGAAAACACGACCGGAACTCTGCCACGCGTTGTGAAAATGGTGAAACACAAGACGACGGACTATACGGGAGACACCACTCGCGCGCAAGCCTGCGGCCTCCGTGCGCCCGGCCCGGCTTGGCAGGCCGGTAGCCACCGGCGAGAATCAGCGCACTGTCTTCATCCGCGAGCACCATGGCCGCTACCCGTGTAATCACTCCACTGGATCACCTGCTGACCGAGGTGCAACGCGCCTTGGATACGGCGTTGGGCAATCCGCCGGCCAGCCGCCCCAACCCGGCCCGCGATACTCCGGATGTGGTGCTTGAGGACGATGAACGCCGGCATGCCGCCGGACTGATGCGCATCAACCATGTCGGCGAAGTCTGCGCCCAGGGCCTGTATTTTGGCCAGGCCGCGGTGGCGCGCGATCCCTCCACCCGCGCCCATCTGCTGGAGGCGGCGCAGGAGGAGACCGACCACCTGAGCTGGTGCGCCGACCGCCTGCGCGAACTGGACAGCCGCCCGAGCCTGTTCAACCCGCTCTGGTATGCCGGCAGCTATGCGATCGGCACCCTGGCCGGACTGCGCGGCGATGGCTGGAACCTCGGCTTCGTGGTGGAGACCGAACGCCAGGTCGAGGCGCATCTGGACGAACACCTGCAGACCTTGCCCGCCGCCGATCAGCGCAGCCGCCAGATCCTGAAAGTGATGAAAATCGACGAGGCCCGCCATGCCGATCATGCCGAACAGGCCGGGGCACGCCGGCTGCCGTTTCCGATTCCGGCAGTGATGGCGCTGGCCTCCAGGGCGATGAAGGCCGTGGCCTACCGCCTGTAACCGCTCAGCCCGATACCAGTTTCAGGCCGACCACGCCGGCCACGATCAGGCCGATACAGGCCAGCCGCGGCCACGACGCGCTGTCGCCAAACAGCACGATGCCCAGCAAGGCCACGCCCAGCGCGCCGATTCCGGTCCAGACCGCATAGCCGGTGCCGACCGGAATGGTGCGCAGCGCCTGGGTGAGCAGCCACAGGCTGATGCCGGCGAACACCACCGTCACCACGCTTGGCCACAGCCGGGTGAAGCCTTCGCTGTACTTCAACCCCAGCGCGAAGCCGATCTCGAACAGCCCGGCCAACAGCAGATAGATCCAGGGCATCTGGACGCTCCTATGGTTCCAAAAACAAAACGGCCCGAAGCTTTCGCTCCGGGCCGCCGTCGGCACATGTCTGCGGATCGAACCACAGGGCGGGCCGTCCCGCCTTTGTTCAGCAGCGCAAACACAATCGTCCGCGCCAGCACCGCATGCAACCGTCACTCGGCCAGATTGCGCCCATGGAACAGCTCTTCGATCTCGCGGCGCAGCAGCGCCTCGATCTTCATGCGCTCCTTGAAGGACAGGTTCTTGGCCTTCTCCTCGAACAGGTACTGGTCCAGGTCGAAGTCCTTCAGGTGCATCTTCGTGTGGAAGATGTTTTCCTGATAGACATTGACGTCGAACATCTCGTAGCGCGACTTGATGTTCTTGGCCAGGAAGTTCTGGATCGAGTTGATCTTGTGGTCGATGTAGTGCTTCTTGCCTTTGACATCGCGGGTGAAGCCACGCACGCGGTAATCCATGATCACGATGTCCGATTCCAGACTCTCGATCAGGTAGTTCAGCGCCTTCAGCGGCGAGATCACGCCACACGTGGCCACGTCGATATCGGCGCGGAACGTGGCGATACCCTCCTGCGGATGCGTTTCCGGATAGGTATGGACGGTGATATGGCTCTTGTCCATATGCGCCACCACGGCATCGGAGATCAATTCCTTGCCGGCCTGCTTCTTGTCGATCACCGGCTCTTCGGAAATCAGGATCGTGACCGACGCCCCTTGCGGGTCGTAGTCCTGGCGGGCGATGTTGAGGATGTTGGCGCCGATGATCTCGGCCACATCGGTGAGGATCTGCGTCAGGCGGTCAGCGTTGTATTCTTCATCGATGTATTCGATGTAGCGCTGGCGCTCCTCTTCGGTGCGCGCATAGCAGACGTCGTAGATGTTGAAGCTCAGCGCCTTCGTGAGGTTGTTGAAACCTTGCAGCCTCAGGCGAGGCAACGGCTTGACCACGGCGGTCGATCCTGTAAATGGTGGGAAAGGATCAATTATGGGGCAAACCGCCCCACGGCGAAACGTGTCGTGGTACTCATGTTTGCCCCGGCCGACGCGCGTCGTTAAGCTTGGCTGTCAAGCTTACTCATCTCTGACGTGAAGCCTCCATGATTCCAGGGACTGCCAACATCGTGTCCAACGTGCGCCTTGCCACCAGTCCACTCACTCTGGATATCGCCACCATCGACCGCTTTCTGGCCCACAGCCACCGCCGCCGCTACCCGGCGCGCACGGATGTGTTCCGCCCGGGCGATGCCGCCGGCACCATGTATTACGTCATCAGCGGCTCGGTCAGCATCATCGCCGAGGAAGAAGAAGACCGTGAACTGGTGCTGGGCTATTTCGGCAGCGGTGAATTCGTCGGCGAGATGGGCCTGTTCATCGAATCGGACAAGCGCGAGGTCATCCTGCGCACCCGTACCCCGTGCGAACTGGCCGAGATCAGCTATGAGCGGCTGCACCAGCTGTTCCTGGGCCCGCTTTCCACCGACGCGCCGCGCCTGCTGTATGCCATCGGCTCGCAGATCTCCAAGCGCCTGCTGCATACCAGCCGCAAGGCCAGCCGCCTGGCGTTCCTGGATGTCACCGACCGGATCGTGCGCACCCTGCACGACCTGGCCAAGGAACCGGAGTCGATGAGCCACCCGCAGGGCACCCAGCTGCGGGTCTCGCGCCAGGAGATCGCCCGCCTGGTGGGCTGCTCGCGGGAAATGGCCGGCCGGGTACTGAAGAAGCTGCAGATCGACGGGCTCCTGCATGCACGGGGCAAAACCGTGGTGCTGTACGGTACCCGCTGACGCCGGCTGACTGCGGGCCCGGACACGGCTGTATCGATGGAGTTTGGCAGCGAGTTCTACTGGTTCATCCTGATTGGCCTGGGCGCGCAGCTGGTTGACGGCGCACTGGGCATGGCTTTCGGGCTGGTGTCCTCGTCGGTAATGCTGAGCATGGGCCTGCCACCGGCCGCGGTCAGCGCCAGCATCCACACCGCCGAAGTCTTCACCACGGGCGCCTCCGGCGTTTCCCATCTGGTGGCGGGCAATGTCGACCGCAGACTTTTCCTGCGCCTGGCCCTACCCGGCGCGGTGGGCGGCGCGCTGGGCGCCTACGTGTTGACGCAGCTGCCGGGCGAGCTGATCCGCCCGTTCATCTATGTCTATCTGCTGGTGCTGGCGGTCTTCATCCTGCTGCGCGCGGCCGGCAAGTTCATGCCCACCCACGAAGTGAAGCGGGTGCCGCTGCTGGGTTTCTTCGCCGGCCTGCTCGATGCCAGCGGCGGCGGCTGGGGACCGGTGGCCACCTCCACCCTGCTGGCCCGGGGCGGCCAGGCACGCACCACCATCGGCACCGTCAATGCGGCCGAGTTCATCGTGACGACCGCGATCTCGGCCACCTTCCTGCTGTCGATGGGCCTGCAATACGTGTCCATCGTGGCCGGCCTGCTGGTCGGCGGCATGATGGCCGCGCCGATCGCCGCGCTGCTGGTCAAGCGCGTACGCGAACGCTGGGTGCTGATCGCGGTCGGCACGCTGGTGCTGGCGATCAGCCTGTTCCATATCGGCACGGCCGTGTGGAAGTTGCACGGCGGCTGAGTCGGCTCAGGCCGGCGGCTCTCCGGCGCGATCGCGGCAGCCCCAGTTGAGGATCGGCGTACCGGGCGGCAGCACCTGCTGGAACATGCGCACGCGCGCGGCCTTGGGATTGACCACCACCGGCGCCTTGGCCGCCTTGAGCAGCGGCAGATCGGCGCTGCTGTCCGAGTACGCCACGTCGATGTCGCCGTAACCGCGCTCGCGCAGCATCCGCATCTTTTCTTCGTGGTGGCAGTGGCGCGTGGCCGTCACCGCCCCCAGGCGTGGACCGACCTGGCTGCCAATCACCGGTACATCCTGCTGGGCGACGAACGCAAGGATCGCGCGCGCCAGCTCCGGCGGTGCCCCGGTGGCCACCACCACCCGGTCACCGTCGGCGCGGTGCCGGGCGAATACGGCCAACGCATGCGGCAGCAGGCGGCGGCGGATCTCCGCCTCGTGGGTGAGCACGTAGCGGTCAATCACGGCGTTGAACTCGCGCGCCCGGTGCAGGCCGAACGTGGCAATCCACACATAGCCGGAAATGCCGCGGCGCCGGGTCGGCAGCAACGCCACCAGCGGCCCGAGGATCGGCGTGGCCAGCAGCGCCACCAGCAACCGCAGCGGATTGCCACGGATCAGCCAGGCGAACAGATGGCTGCCCGAATCGCCGTCGTAGAGGGTGTGATCGAAATCGAAAACAACCAGGGGCGCATCATCGCGCGGGGTCGGATAGGTCTCAGTCATTGGCGAAGAATAGCTGACGCAGCGCATCGCCCGGCTCGGCGGCGCGCATGAACGCCTCGCCGACCAGGAACGCGTTGACCCCCGCTGCTCGCATGCGCTGCACGTCGGCCGGGCCGAGGATGCCGCTCTCGGTCACCAGCAGGCGATCGCGCGGCACCGCCATGCGCATCTCCAGCGTGGTATCCAGCGACACCTCGAAGGTGCGCAGGTTGCGGTTGTTGATGCCCACCAGCGGCACCGGCACCTGGATCGCGCGCTCCAGCTCGTCGATGTCATGCACTTCCACCAGCACATCCATCTGCAACTGCATGGCCAGGTCCGACAGCTGCGCCAGCTGCCGGTCATCCAGCGCCGAGACGATCAGCAGCACGCAGTCGGCGCCGAGCACGCGCGCCTCATAGACCTGGTACGGATCGATGACGAAATCCTTGCGCAGCACCGGCAGCGAGCAGGCATCGCGCGCCTGCTGCAGATAAACATCCGCGCCCTGGAAGAAGTCCACGTCGGTCAACACCGACAGGCAACTGGCACCGCCGAGCTGGTAACTCACCGCGATCTCGGCCGGATTGAAGCCGGCGCGGATCACGCCCTTGGACGGGCTGGCTTTTTTCACCTCGGCAATCACCGCCGGATCGCCATTGGCAATGGCCACCTGCATGGCCTGCGCAAAACCGCGCACCGGCGGCGCATCGGCCACCCGGGCGATCAACTCGGCCAACGGCACCCGCGCACTGCGCTCGGCCACTTCCTGCGCCTTGCGCGCCAGGATCGTATTGAGAATGTCACTCATGGTGTCTGGATTCCTGAAGAGCCGGCCTCTGTCGAGCAGACCGGCGGATGACGGAAGAAGGGTCAGGGCGACGGCGCCAGGCGCCGGGTGGCCGCCACATACTCCTGCATGCGCGCGCGCGCACTGCCATCGGCGATCACCGCGCGCGCGCGCGCCAGACCATCGGCAATGCTGTCGGCCACCCCGGCCACATACAGCGCGGCGCCGGCATTGAGCGCGACGATATCCAGCGCCGGACCGGGCTGGTTGTCGAGCACGCCGCACAACATCGCGATCGACTCTTCCGGGCTGCCCACCTGGAGGTTGCGACTGGCGGACATGGCGATGCCGAAATCCTCCGGATGGATTTCGTATTCCCGCACCTTGCCATCGCGCAGCTCGCCGACCAGGGTGCCGGCCCCCAGCGAAATCTCGTCCATGTTGTCGCGGCCCCACACCACCAGTGCGCGCTCGGCGCCCAGTTCGCGCAGCACGCGTGCCTGGATACCGACCAGATCGGGATGGAACACGCCCATCAACACGTTGGTGGCGCCCACCGGATTGGTCAGCGGCCCGAGGATGTTGAAGATGGTGCGCACACCCATCTCGCGCCGCACCGGAGCCACCACCTTCATCGCCGGGTGGTGCATCGGCGCGAACATGAAGCCGATGCCGGTCTGCTCGATCGCCCGCGCCACCTGCTGCGGGTCCAGCTCGATCACCGCGCCCAGTGCCTCCATCGCATCGGCACTGCCGGACTTGGAGGACACGCTGCGGTTGCCATGCTTGGCCACCTTGGCACCTGCGGCGGCCGCCACGAACATGGTGCAGGTGGAAATGTTGAAGGTATGCGAACCGTCACCGCCGGTGCCGACGATATCCACCAGCCGGGTCTTGTCGGCCACCACCACCGGCAATGCGAACTCGCGCATCACGGTGGCGGCACCGGCGATTTCACCCACGGTTTCCTTCTTCACGCGCAAGCCGGTGAGGATCGCCGCGGTCATCACCGGCGACACTTCGCCACGCATGACCTGGCGCATCAGGTCGACCATTTCGTCGAAGAAGATCTCCCGGTGCTCGATCGTGCGTTGCAGCGCTTCCTGGGGGGTGAAGGTCATTGAAAAACTCCGGAATCAGTGCAGCAGGATGTAATCGCTTTGCGGATGCGCGGGCCGGTGCGGCCCTGGCACCAGGTGCACAAAACGGCCACCGACCACGTCGATGGGCAGACAGTCGTCCACGTCGAGCAGCGCGTCCTTGTGTGGCGCAAGCCAGCCCGGATCGATCCGGCTTTTGGCGGCGTGGCCGGCCTCGGCCGCATCGCCGGCGACCACCAGCAGGTAGCGGTGCGCCTCGCCGAAGTGCCCGGGCACATAGCCGCCGAGATTGACGAAGAACAGCCGCGGCTGGCCGGGTGCCGTGGCGCTGCCGGCAAAATGCAGCTGCCAGCCATCGACGCCTTCGACCTCCAGCCACGAGTCGATATGCACGCCCTTCTGCTCGCCGAACCACTGCTGCCGCAGCTGTGCATGGGTGGCATCAAGATTCGCGGCGACCGCGAAGGCGACGTCATGCACCTCGGTCCTGGCGCGGGCGTGGCGCCCGCCCAGCATCACCACGAACAGTCGCAGCGCGGTGGCGCCCCTCACGCCGGACGCTCCAGGAAATTCCTCAGCAACGCATGGCCATGTTCGGTGAGGATCGATTCGGGATGGAACTGCACGCCCTCGACCGGATGCCCGCGATGGCGCAGGCCCATGATCTCCTCCATCGAACCGTCTTCGTTCTCGGTCCACGCGGTGATTTCCAGGCACGCCGGCAAGGTGGTCTTGTCCACCACCAGCGAGTGGTAGCGCGTGGCCTGGTAACGGTCCGGCAGGCCGGCGAACACGCCCTTGCCTTCATGCCGGATCGCCGAGGTCTTGCCGTGCATGATGTTGCCGGCGCGGATCACGTCGCCGCCGTAGACCTGGCCGATGCCCTGATGGCCCAGACACACCCCCAGGATCGGCGTGGTCGGGCCCAGCCGCCGGATCAGCTCCAGCGACACGCCCGCCTCGTTGGGCGTACACGGGCCGGGAGATATCACGATGCGCTCGGGCGCGAGCGCGGCGATCTCATCGACGCTCATCGCGTCGTTGCGCACCACCTTGACCTCGGCCCCCAGCGTCTGCAGGTACTGCACGAGGTTCCAGGTGAAGCTGTCATAGTTGTCGAGCATCAACAGCATGGGATTTTCCTGCTTGGATTCGGTGGCCGCAACGCGGCGTTACAGGCCTTTGGCGGCCTGCGCGACGGCGCGGAACAGCGCACGGCCCTTGTTCATGGTCTCGTCCCATTCCTTGCCGGGATCGGAGTCGTAGACGATGCCGGCGCCGGCCTGCACATGCAGGCGGCCGTCCTTGATCACCGCGGTGCGGATCGCGATCGCGGTATCGGCATCGCCATGCCAGCCGATGTAGCCGATGCTGCCGGCATAGACGTTGCGCTTGATCGGCTCCAGTTCGCGGATCACTTCCAGTGCGCGGATCTTCGGCGCGCCGCTGACGGTGCCGGCCGGGAACGTGGCGCGCAGCACATCGGCATAGCTCAGGCCGGGCTGCAGCTTGCCGGTGACTTCGCTGACGATATGCATGACATGGCTGTAGCGCTCGATCACGAACTGCTCGCCCACTTCCACCGTGCCGGGCCTGGAGACGCGGCCGACGTCGTTGCGGCCCAGGTCGATCAGCATCAGGTGTTCGGCACGTTCCTTCGGATCGGCCAGCAGTTCGGCTTCCAGCGCGTTGTCTTCCTCCGCCGTGGCCCCGCGCGGACGGGTGCCGGCAATCGGGCGCACGGTGACTTCACCGTCCTGCAAGCGCACCAGGATTTCCGGCGAGGAACCGACCACCTGCACGTCGCCGACGTCGAGGAAATACATGTACGGCGACGGATTCAGCGCGCGCAGCGCACGGTACACATCGACCGGACGCGCGGTGAACGGCACGCTCAGGCGCTGGCTCAGCACCACCTGGAAGATGTCGCCGGCGCGGATGTAATCCCTGGATTTCTCGACCGCGGCGATGAAGCCTTCGCGGGTGAACCCGGAGACGAAGTCGTTCTCGTCCAGCACCTCGCGGGTGATCGGTGCCGGATAACCGGCGCCAGGGGCGCGCAGCTTGGCCACCAGCAGATCCAGCCGCGCCTGCGCGTCCTCCCAGGCGCCGGGCTGGCTGGGATCGGCGTGCACGATCAGGTACAGCCGGCCCTTGAGGTTGTCGAACACCGCCAGT
Organism: Stenotrophomonas sp. YIM B06876; assembly: GCF_030711595.1. Lineage (GTDB taxonomy): Bacteria > Pseudomonadota > Gammaproteobacteria > Xanthomonadales > Xanthomonadaceae > Stenotrophomonas. The sequence continues at coordinate 15,985 of NZ_JAUJUJ010000012.1, read as the reverse complement.
TCTTCGGAATGCAGCAGCAGGATGTCCGGGGTGCCCAGCTCGTCGCGGCCGCACGGCGGTGCCAGGCGCGGTTCGATGTAACCGATGCACTCGAATCCGAACCAGCCGACCAGGCCGCCGGTGAAACCCGGCAGACCGGCCAGTTTCGGCACCGAGTGGGCGCTGCGCAGCGCCTCGACCTCGGCGAACGGATCGGCCACCTCGCGGGTTTCCACCACCGCACCGTGATCGCTGACGGTAAGCGTATGGCCGTGGAAGGCATACACCCGGCGCGCTGGCAGACCGATGATGGAATAGCGGCCGAAGCGTTCGCCGCCTTCGACCGATTCAAACAGGTAGGTATGCGGGCCGTCGGCGAGCTTCAGATACACCGAAAGCGGCGTGTCCAGGTCGGACAGCACTTCGCGGACAACGGGGATGCGGGTGTGGCCTTCAGCGGCCTGCTGCTGGAACTGCTCGAACGTGTTCAAGACGACTTTCCTTCCGGGAAACGGCGATGGCGGTACGGACGACGGCTACAGGCCACCATCGCCACCAGCGGCGAACGGAAGAAGGAATATGCGGGGTCGTCAGAGTGGGCACCGTCCAACTTTACCGCAACTGCCCGGTGGCGTGGGCAGGTGCGGGCAAAGGATCTGATGGCCTGTACCCGGCCGACCTGCGCCGTTGCGTCATGAACGCGGAGTAGCCGCCTCGCCGGAGTTGCGACGATGGCCGCCTTTGCGCGGCCACCTGGAAAATGCCGGGAAGCGCCGGAAGAACCAACGCCAGCCGTATGCCGCAGCCTCAGCCCGCGGCGAACTTGCGCAGCGCCTCGCCTTGCATCCGGTACACGGTCCACTCGCTCTGCGGCTTCGCGCCGACCGCCTCGTAAAAAGCGATGGCCGGGGCGTTCCAGTCCAGGACCGACCACTCGAAACGACCGCAATCGTTGTCCATCGCGATCCGCGCGATGTGCTGCAGCAGCGCCTTGCCGGCCCCCCGACCGCGATGCCCGGGGCTGATGTACAGGTCTTCCAGGTACAGGCCGTTGCGGCCGAGCCAGGTGGAATAGTTGAAGAAATACACCGCGTAGCCGACCGGCTCCCCGGCCACTTCGCAGACCAGCGCGAACGCCTTGGCATCGGGGGCAAACAGGCTGGCGCGGATGCCGGCTTCATCGGTCTGCACCGATGATTCGGCTTTTTCGTAGATCGCCAGTTCGCGGATGAAACGCAGGATCAGCGCCGCATCCGCAGCAGTGGCCGGGCGGATGTGCATGGCGCCCGTACTCATGACGGCGTCACCGGAAGGCGCCGGACGCTGTCGCCGGCATCGCATACAGACCACCGCTCCCCGCGCAGGACCAGGCCTGCACCGCGAGTGCGCCGGCGCACCATGCAACTCACCCCCGCACCGCGGCGACGTTGGCGCGCATCTGCGCGATCACTGCGGCGTAGTCGGGCGCGTTGAAAATCGCCGAGCCGGCGACAAAGGCATCGGCCCCGGCCGCGGCAATCGCGCCGATGTTGTCGGGCTTGACCCCGCCATCGACTTCCAGCCGTACCGGCTTGCCGAGCGTGTCGATCATCGCCCGCACCGTGCGCAGCTTGTCCAGGGTGGCCGGAATGAACGTCTGCCCACCGAAGCCCGGGTTGACCGACATCAGCAGCACCAGGTCCAGGTCTTCCAGTACCCAGTCCAGCAGGTCGACCGGCGTGGCGGGATTGAGCACCAGTCCGGCCTGGCAGCCGTGCGATCTGATCAGCTGGATGGTGCGATGCACGTGGCGACTGGCTTCGGGGTGGAAGCTGATGATGCTGGCACCGGCCTCGGCGAAGTCCGGCACGATGCGGTCCACCGGCTCGACCATCAGATGCACGTCGATCGGCGCGGTCACGCCGTGCGTGCGCAGGGCCTGGCACACCATCGGGCCGATGGTCAGGTTGGGCACGTAATGGTTGTCCATCACATCGAAGTGCACCCAGTCGGCACCGGCGGCGATCACGTTGTCCACCTCCTCGCCCAGCTTGGCGAAGTTGGCCGACAGGATGGACGGGGAAATGATGCAGTTGGACATGGCGATGGCCTTCAGCGCTTGCGCAGGGTTCTGATGCGGTCGTAGGCGGCGTTGATCTGCCGCGCCCTCTTTTCGGCCTGTGCGCGCAGCTCCGGCGCCGCACCGATGACCTTGTCCGGATGGTATTGCGACATCAGCCGGCGGTAGGCCAGATCGACCTCGTCATCGGTGGCGTCGCGGGTCAGGCCCAGCTCGCGATAGGGCAGGTCCTTGCCCAGCTGGAACCAGTCGCTGTCAAAGGCATGCCCGAGCAACAGGCCGATGACCGCACCGAACAGCGGATTGGGCCTGAAAAGCAGGGCACCAGCGATGAATCCGAGCAGCTTTCCGTACCAGCGCATGGACAAGTGGCCAGCCTTGATGAAATTGGACCGCCATTTTACGCCACGGCGGCCCCGGACGGCCTTACACTAGGCCGCCCGCCGTCCAGCCGCGGGCCCCCCGGGTCCCGAGCCGACGGCATCATCGCCAAGTCCCAGGAGTGCCCGTGCCCACCACGCTGTTGCAATCCGATCTCCCCGGCCTGCCCTTGCGCCATCGCGGCAAGGTGCGCGACGTTTTTGATATCCCGCGCGAACGCCTGCCTGCCGACACCCCTGCCGGGGACTACCTGCTGATGGTCGCCACCGACCGTCTTTCCGCCTTCGACGTGGTGCTGCCCGACCCGATCCCGGGCAAGGGCGAGATGCTGTGCCAGGTGTCCAACTTCTGGTTCAAGCTGACCGAGAACCTGATGCCCAACCACCTGACCGGGATCGACGTGGCCAGCGTGCTGCCCGCCGGTGTCGACCCGGCGCTGTATGCCAAGCGCGCGGTGGTGACCCGCCGGCTCAAGCCGGTGCCGGTGGAGGCGATCGCCCGCGGCTACCTGATCGGCAGCGGCTGGAAGGATTACCAGCGCACCGGCAAGGTCAGCGGGATCGAGCTGCCCAACGGCCTGCAGCAGGCGCAGAAGCTGGCCGAGCCGATCTTCACCCCGTCCACCAAGGCGGCGGTCGGCGATCACGACGAGAACATCGACTTCGATGCGATGGTCCGCAGTGTCGGCGCCGATCTGGCCGAGCGCGTGCGCGATGCCACGCTGCGCCTGTACCGGTTCGCCAGTGACTATGCGGCCGAACGCGGCATCCTGCTGGCCGACACCAAGTTCGAATTCGGTACCGACGCCGACGGTCGGCTGTACATCATGGATGAGATGCTGACCCCGGATTCATCGCGCTACTGGCCGGCCGACGAGTACCAGGTGGGCACCAGCCCGCCCAGCTACGACAAGCAGTTCGTGCGCGACTACCTGGAAACGCTGGACTGGAACAAGACCGCGCCGGGCCCGTCGCTGCCGGCCGAGGTGATCGAGCGCACCCGCGCCAAGTACGCCGAAGCGCTGCAGAAGCTGGCCGGCATCCATCTCGACTGAGCCAGGGGCGGCGCTGCGGGCCGCCCCGCCTTCCCGCGCGGCCTCCCCTGCTGCGCGGCATGCGGCGCCGGGCGTCGCGCTATGCTGCGCCGATTGATGGGAGGGAGCCATGGACATCCGCGCCGCGCGGCCGATCGACCGCTATTTCGCCAGTTATTCCAACGACCACCGCAATGAAACCAACCAGGCCGTGCATGTGGTCGCGGTGCCGGCCATCCTGTGGTCGGCGGTGGCGCTGCTGTGGTGCCTGCCGCCGCTGATCACCTGGTTCCAGAACGGCATCTGGGCGGCGCTGGCGATGTTCGCCGCGTGGATGTTCTACAACCGGCTGTCACGGCCGCTGGGCCTGGGCATGCTCGCCATCTTCTTCGTCTTCGCCTGCAGCTGCCGCCTGCTGGAGGCCGAGCTGGGCCTGCGCAGCCTGATGTGGCTGGCGTTGGGCGTGTTTGTGCTGGCATGGATAGCGCAGTTTGTCGGCCACCGGATCGAGGGCCGCCGCCCCAGCTTCCTGACCGACCTGGTGTACCTGCTGATCGGCCCGGTCTGGGTGCTGGCCAAGCTTTACCGGCATCTGGGCTGGCGTTACTGAGCGGGCTTTTCCGGGGCAATGAACATCGCCGCTTCCGGCAGGAATGGACGCGGCGCATAACCGAAGTCCCGGCGTGCCGGCTCCAGGTCGAACACCAGCGGCGCACGCATACGCTGCACGGTGGCGCCATTCATTCCGGGTAATTTTCCCGCCGCCTGCGCGATGCGCACCGCCCATGCGAAAACCCCCGCCGGCACCTGCAGCAGGCGCGGGCGCGGGGACAGCGACGCCAGCACCCGGCGTACCATTTCGCTGTAGGCCAGCATCTCCCCGCCGCCGACGGCATAGGCCCGGCCTGCCGTTGCCGGATGCTCGAGCACGGCCAGCGCCGCATCGGCCAGATCCTGCACGTGCACCGGCTGACGCAGGCCGTTGGCGTTGGCGGGAAGCACAAAGAAACCGCTGCGGCGGGCCAGCGCCGCGATCGCGCTCAGGCTCTGGTCGCGCCCGGCGCCGTATACCAGGGTCGGCCGCAGCACCGTGGCGGCGACATTGCGCGCAGCGGCGGCAGCGAACAATTGCGTTTCGGCCTGGCGCAGGCGCTGGGCGACATCGCGCTCGGCCGCTTCGGCCGAAGCCTGCTTGACCTCGACACTGGTCGATCCAAACGCCACCACGCGCGGCGCATCGACGGCGGAACGCGTATACCAGCGCGCGAAGTGATCCAGTGGACCGCAACTGAACACCGCATCGAAGTGCCCGACCTCCGCGCCCCAGGGTTGCGACAGATCCCCCCGTCGCCACTGCAGCCCCGGCTGTGACGGGTGCGCGCGGCGCGAGACGGCCAGCACCTGCCAGCCGGCGGCCCGCAGGTTGGCCAGCAGCCGCTCGCCGATCTGGCCGCTGCCGCCAAATACCAGCGCGTGCGGCCGCAGGGGGGTGTTTTCAGGCTGGACATCCATGTCCCTAGGATAGGCGATACGGCCAAGGCGGCCGGCGCCAACGCGTGTGGACCGCTGATGTGCGCCGTGTTCCCGGCCCTCAAAGGGGCGCCCTCCACCGGGCGGCCATGCGCTCGCGCGGATCCGCGAGCCGGCGCATGCCGCAGCCAAGTGGCGGTGTGGCGGCGCCAGCCAGATCCCACGGCGGCGCGGCTCGCCCCCTGCCGGCCATGCCCTGGCCTGGGCAGCGCCAGCTGCGGGCAGTCCATCGATCACGGAAAACCCCCGATCCATGGCCAGCCCACGGCAAGCTGTCACCTTCCGCACCGCGGCACCCTCGCCGGCGCCCGCTGCGCTGATTGGCACCCTAATCCGACATAAAACAACGGGTTCCAAGCGCAGGTCAGGGTATCTGTGGAGAAAAGCCGCCTGCTAGACTGACCGGCCTGCTCGCGAATCGCGCATTCCCTGCATGACCTGGTTTCTGGAAATCCTGCTCGCCTTGCCCTTCCTGATGGCAACGGCCGTGGCGTTGTCACCCCGTCTGTCCCGTTCCGCGATTGCGTGGATCGCCGCCTGCGCGCCCCTGCTGGGCCTGGGCCTGCTGGCGATGATGAGCCCGGCGGTCCTGGCCGGCGAGGTCATGCGCAGCAGCCACCCGTGGCTGCCGCAGATCGGGCTGGCGTTCTCGCTGCGGCTGGACGGACTGGCCTGGATGTTTGCCGGGCTGGTACTGGCGATCGGCGCACTGGTGGTGATGTACGCGCATTACTACCTGTCGGCCAGGGACAGCGCGCGGCGCTTCTTCTGCTACCTGTTGCTGTTCATGGGCGCGATGCTGGGCATGGTGCTGTCCGGCAACCTGCTGTTGCTGATGGTGTTCTGGGAGCTCACCAGCATCAGCTCGTTCCTGCTGATCGGTTTCTGGTCGCACCGCCAGGATGCCCGCGACGGCGCCAGCATGGCGCTGGTCATCACCGGCGGCGGCGGTCTGGCGCTGCTGGGCGGGGTGCTGCTGATCGGCCGCATCGTCGGCAGTTTCGAGCTGGATGCAGTGCTGGCCTCGGGCGAGCTGATCCGCGCCAGTGCGCTGTACCCGTGGGCATTGGGACTGGTGCTGGTGGGCATCTTCACCAAGAGCGCGCAGTTTCCGTTCCACTTCTGGCTGCCGCACGCGATGGCCGCCCCGACCCCGGTGTCGGCCTACCTGCACTCGGCCACGATGGTGAAGGCCGGCGTGTTCCTGCTGGCGCGGCTGCATCCGGCGCTGGCCGGCAGCGACCTGTTCTTCTACACCGTCAGCGGCATCGGCGCGCTGACCCTGCTGATCGGCGCATGGAACGCGATCTTCCAGCACGACCTCAAAGGCCTGCTGGCCTATTCGACGATCTCGCATCTGGGCCTGATCACCCTGCTGTTCGGGTTGTCCACGCCGATGGCGGTGGTGGCCGGGGTGTTCCACATCCTCAACCACGCCACCTTCAAGGCCTCGCTGTTCATGGCCGCCGGCATCATCGACCACGAGACCGGCACCCGCGACATGCGCAAGCTCGGCGGCCTGCGCCGGCTGATGCCGGTCACCAGTGCGCTGGCGATCATCGCTTCGCTGGCGATGGCCGGCATCCCGCTGCTCAACGGCTTCCTGTCCAAGGAAATGCTGTTCGCCGAAGCGCTCGGCACCCAGGGCCCGGACCCGATGCGCTGGGCGATCTCCCTCACCGCGCTGCTGGCCGGTGTGCTCGGCGTGGCCTACAGCCTGCGCTTCGTGCACGACACCTTCTTCGGCGCCGGTCCGCGCGCTATCGCCGTGGTGCCGCATGAGCCGCCGCGCTGGATGAAGATTCCGGTCGAGGTGCTGGTGCTGGTATGCGTGCTGGTCGGCATCCTCCCGGCGGTGACCGTCGGCCCGGTGCTGCATGCCGGCGCCGCAGCCATCCTCGGCGCGGCCATGCCCAGCTACAACCTGGCGCTGTGGCACGGCTGGAACCTGCCGCTGGCGATGAGCCTGGTCGGGGTGATCGGCGGCATCGGCCTGTATTTCGGCCTGCGCCGGCTGCTGGATCTGTACGCCGTGCGCGAGCGCCCGGTAGGCAAGCAGCTGTTCATGCAGGTGATGGAGGCGCTGTTCGGCTTTGCCCACCGGCTCAGCCAGCGGCTGGCCAATGGCAGCCTGCAACGCATGCTGCTGGCGCTGGTGGTGGTGGCGATCGTGGCCGCCGCCGCGCCGTTCGTGGCCCAGCCGGCATGGCCGGCCTGGGCGGCGCCGCAGCCGATGCCGCTGCTGGGCTGGATGCTGTGGCTGGTGATGCTGGCCTGTGCGCTGGCCTGCCTGTTCCTGTACCGGCAGCGCCTGCTGGCGGTGATCGTCACCGGCGGGGCCGGGCTGATGGTCGCGCTGGTGTTCGTGTTCCTGTCGGCACCGGACCTGGCGTTGACCCAGCTGCTGGTGGAAATGGTGACGCTGGTGCTGCTGCTGCTGGGCATGAACTACCTGCCGGCGCAGTCGCCACCGGAACGCTCGCGCTGGCGCCAGCGCCGCGATGCGTTGATCGCCATCGTCGCCGGCACCGGCCTGGCGGCGCTGGCCTACACCGCGATGACGCTGCCGCCCGACACCATGGCCGGGGAAATGCTGGCCCGGGCGCTGCCTGAAGCCTATGGCCACAACGTGGTCAACGTGATCCTGGTCGACTTCCGCGGGTTCGACACCTTTGGCGAAATCACCGTGTTCGGCATCGCCGCACTGGTGGTGCACGCGATGCTGCGGCGCTCGCGGATGGCGCCGGAGCAGGTCATGCCCGGGCCGCCGATCAAGCTGCCGGTGCCGGCCGATCTGGCGCAGATCATGTTCCCGTTGACGCTGACGGTGTCGATCTTCCTGTTCCTGCGCGGCCACAACGCGCCCGGCGGCGGCTTCATCGCCGGGCTGGTGCTGGCGGTGCCGCTGCTGATCCAGTACGTCATCCAGGGCACGGTGTCGGTGGAGTCGCGTTTCGGCTTCGACTACATCCGCTGCATCGGCCTGGGCCTGCTGATCGCCATCGCCAGCGGCTGCGCCTCGATGCTGTTCGGCGTGCCGTTCCTGACCAGCGGGCACCTGGAGCTGCAGCTGCCGCTGATTGGCGACGTGCCGCTGGCCAGTGCCATGGGCTTTGATACCGGCGTGTATCTGGTGGTGTTTGGCGGCGCGATGCTGATGCTGTCGATGATGGGCACGATCAAACCCTTGCGCACCGGCACCGCCCGCCACGGCGAGATCGACCCCACCCGCCGTTCGGCCCGCACCGGAGAGATGCACTGATGGAACTGGCACTGGCTTCGGCCATCGGCGTGCTCGCCGCGATCGGCGTGTACCTGCTGCTGCGCGCACGCAGCTTCGACGTGATCCTGGGCATGACCTTCCTGTCGTATGCGACCAACCTGCTGATCTTCGCCGGCGGCCGGCTGGTCTCGGGCAAGGCGCCGGTGCTGAGGGACGGCATCGACAGCACCCTGGCCCACTACACCGACCCCTTGCCGCAGGCGCTGGTGCTGACCGCGATCGTGATCGCCTTCGCGATGACCGCCGTCAGCATCGTGCTGGCGATGCGCAGCCGCAGCGACAACCGCAGCGACCATGTCGACGCCTGCGAGGCGCCAGCGCCCAGCGCGGCCGGGCAGCGCCGGGAACGCGCATGAACCATCTGGTGATCCTGCCGGTCCTGATCCCGGCGCTCGGTGCCGCGCTGTCGCTGTTTGTCGAACACCGCCGCTACGGGCCGCGGGTCCAGCGTTCGGTGGCCTGGGTCACGATGACGCTGCTCGGCGCCGCGGTGGCGCTGCTGTTCGCGCAGGCGGCGCACGGCGATATCCATGCCTATCTGCTGGGCGACTGGCCTTCGCGGCTGGGCATCGCGCTGGTCGCCGACCGCCTGTCGGTGTGGATGCTGGCCACCACCACGCTGCTGGCCGGCGCCTGCCTGCTGCATGCCTGTTCGGGCTGGGACCGGCGCGCGCCGCACTTCCACGCGCTGTTCCAGTTCCAGCTGGTGGGCCTGAACGGGGCCTTCCTGACCGGCGACATCTTCAACCTGTTCGTGTTCTTCGAGGTGATGCTGATCGCCTCCTACGGCCTGCTGCTGTCCGGTGGCCGCGGCCTGCGCATGCGCATCGGCCTGCACTACGTGGTGTTCAACGTCACCGCCTCGACCGTGTTCCTGATCGCCCTGGGCCTGCTCTATGCCAGCCTGGGCACGCTCAACATGGCCGAACTGGCGCAGCGCATCGCCGAGGTTCCGCCTTCGCACCTGAAGCTGGTGAAGGCGGCCATGGGCCTGTTGCTGCTGGTGTTCTGCTCCAAGGCCGCGCTGCTGCCGCTGTACCTGTGGCTGCCCGAAGCCTATGCCCGCGCGCCGGTGGCGGTGGCGGCGCTGTTCACGGTGATGACCAAGGTCGGCCTGTATGCGGTGCTGCGGGTCAGCGCGCTGTGGTTTGGCGAGCCGGCCGGCGCCATGGCCGGCTATGGCAGCCAGTGGCTGCTGTGGGCCGGTATTGCCACCTTGGTAGTGGGCGCGCTGGGGGTGCTGGCGGCGACCCGGCTGCGGGTGCTGATCTCGTACCTGGTGATCGTCTCGGCCGCCACGCTGTTCATCGCCTTCGCGCTGGGCAACGCGCAGGTACTGTCGGCCGGGCTGTACTACCTGCCGCACAGCACCTTCGTAGCCGCCGCGCTGTTCCTGATCGCCGACCTGATCCGCCGCCGTCGCGGCAGTGGCGAGGCCCGTCGCGACACCATCGCGCCACTGCCCGGCAAGGCCGGCCCCGCCCTCCTGTTCCTGGTCGCGGCGGTCTCGGTGGCCGGGCTGCCGCCGCTGTCCGGCTTCCTGGCCAAGGCCGCGCTGCTGGCCGGGGTGCCGGCCGGCGCCACCGCCGTGGTGTGGACCGCCGTGCTCGGCAGCAGCCTGCTGGTGATCATGGGCCTGCTGCGCAATGGCGTCCGCCTGTTCTGGCGGGTGCCCGACGGCCTGCCGGCGCAACCGGCGACCGCGGTGCGGATTCCGCGCGTGGAAACCCTCGCGGTGCTGCTGCTGCTCGGCTTTGGCGTCGCCATGACGCTGGCGGCCGGCCCGTTGATGCGCTTCACCGATGCGGCCGCCGCGCAGCTGCTGCAGCCAGGCCAGTATGTGGAAGGACTGCGGGCCACCCTGCCGGAGATGCGCCAGCCATGAGCTCCAAGCGCCCCCTGTTGCGACGGCTGTTTCCGTCCACACCACTGAGCTGCACGGTGCTGCTGTTCTGGCTGCTGCTGTCGGACAGCTTCAGCGCCGGCACGATCGTCACCGGTCTGCTGCTGGGGCTGGTGATCCCGCTGTTCGCCGCGCGGCTGGACCGCGAGTTTGCCCGCATCGGCTCGCTGCGACCGTTGCCGGGGCTGGTGGCGGTAATGCTGTGGGACATCCTGGTGTCCAACATCCGCGTGGCGATCCAGGTGCTTGGCCCGGAAAAGCGGCTGCATCCGGGCTTCATCTGGGTGCCGCTGGATATCGGCAACATCCACGGCATCGCCGCGTTGACCAGCCTGATCACGTTGACCCCCGGCACGGTGTCGGCGGCGCTGTCCGATGACCGCAGGTACCTGCTGGTGCACGTGCTGCACCTGCATGACGCCGAGGCGCTGATCGCCGAGATCAAGGCGCGCTACGAGGCGCCGCTGATGGAGCTCTTCCCGTGACCGGACACATGTTCATCCACCTCACCATCGGCGCGTGCATGCATGTGGTCGGCCTGGCGATGCTGCTGGCGCTGTGGCGGCTGCTGCGCGGCCCCACCCTGCCCGACCGCATCCTGGCGCTGGATACGCTGTCGGTGACGGCGATCGCCGAGCTGATGCTGTTCGGCATGTACCTGGATTCGCCGATCTATTTCGAGGCCGCGCTGATCATCGCCATGCTCGGCTTCGGCAGCACCGTGGTGCTGAGCAAATACGTGCTGCGCCGGGACATCGTCGAATGATCACCTTCATCCAGATCAGCCTGTCGATCCTGCTGATGATCGGCTGCTTCTTCATCCTGGTCGGTGCGCTCGGGCTGGTGCGGCTGTCGGATTTCTTCAAGCGCCTGCATGCCCCGACCAAGGCCAGCACGCTCGGCGTGGGCTGTGTGCTGGCCGGCTCGGTGGCATACCACATCCTGCTGGGCGAGGACCCACAGCCGCGCGAACTGCTGATCACCGTGTTCCTGTTCATCACCGCGCCGGTCAGCGCGCACCTGATGGCCAAGGCGGCGCTGTCGCTGATGATGGAAAGCCGGCCCAAGCTGCCGGGCAGCGAGGCCGCCAAGGACGAGGCCTTGCCGCCGCCGGCAGCGGACCCCGACAGCCACGCCTGAGCGCTGGCCGGCCAATGCCCTTGCCAGTGCATCCGGCCGGGTAGCACCGGCCACCGGTCGCCACGGCCCGGCCGCGACGCCAGACAAAACGGATTCCGCGGCGCTGCAACGCTTCCGGAAACGCCGATCCGTTGCCGGCGACCTCGGCGCGGCGCCTCACACCAGCAGCGCCAGCTCCAGCGCGACCCAGGCCAGGAACGCGAGCAGCAGCACCGCGCCCTCGCGCCGGCTGATGCGCAGGTCGCCGCGCAGCATCGGGTAGAGCATCAGCACGAACACGATCGCCGCCGGCAGTTCCAGCCGCACGAACGAAGCCGGCAACGGCATCGGCCGCAGCGCCGCCATGCCCCCAATGATCACCAGCACATTGAACAGGCTTGAGCCGATCACATGGCCCACCACCATGTCGCCCTGGCCGCGCCGCGCCGCGGCGATCGCCGCGGCCACTTCCGGCAACGCGGTGCCGATGGCCACCGGCAACAGGCCGGCCAGCAGCGGCGACATGCCCCAGCCGGCGCCGATCACCGGCGCCGCCTGCACCACCCAGCGCGCGCCGTAATACAGCAGCACGCTGGCGACCAGCAGACGGAACAGGTTCAAGCCCAGCAGCGTGCGCGTGGCCGCATAACCGGCGATCGTGGCCTGCAGTTCAACCGGTTCGCGCCGGGCGCGCCGGAGCAGAAACACCAAGACCGCGACAAAGCCCAGCAGCAGCACGAGGCCTTCGCCGCGACTGATCACCCCGTCCAGTCCAAATGCGATCAACGCCAGCGTGGCGACCGCCAGCAGCACCAGCAGCGGCGGCAGCAGACGCGTGCGTACCAGCAGCGGCGCGGCGAGGGCCGCCAGCGCCAGGGTCAGGCCGACATTGACGATATTGCTGCCAACCGCATTGCCCAGCGCCAGCTCCTGCGCACCGACCGCGAAGGCGCGCGCGTTGACCGCCAGTTCCGGCAGCGAGGTACCGAAGGCCACCAGCAGCAGGCCGGCCACGAAGGGCGAGGCGCCGAAGCGCTGCGCCAGTCCCGAGGCCGCCTTGACGATGGAGTCGCCGCCCAATGCCAGCAGCAGCAGGCCCAGCAGGAACAGTCCGATAGCTTCCAGCATGTCATTTCACGTTTGGCGGTGGTGCCGCGATTCTAGTGCGCGCACGTGCGCCGTGCGGGCCTGACCGCACGCTGCCACATCATCCATCTGCGGCGGCAGCTATCCGGCCGCCGGCACGCTGAAGTTGCCGCGCAGGCCGTTCCAGCAGGCCTGGTAGGCCGACTGTCGATGGCCGGCGGCCATCGCCTGGGCTGTGGGACGGATCACCGCGCGGGTCTCGAACATGAAGGCCATGGTGTCGCGGATCACATCGGGCCTGGACAGATCGGCCGCCGAGGCCTTGTCGAAGGTGGCCGCGTCCGGGCCGTGGCCGCTCATGCAGTTGTGCAGCGAGGCGCCGCCGGGCACGAAGCCTTCGGCCTTGGCGTCGTAGGCGCCGTGGATCAGGCCCATGAATTCACTGGCGATGTTGCGGTGGAACCACGGCGGACGGAACGTGTCCTGCGCCACCAGCCAGCGCGGCGGGAAGATCGCAAAGTCCATGTTGCTGGTACCGGGGGTATCGCTGGGCGAATGCAGCACCAGGAAGATCGACGGATCCGGATGGTCGTAGCTGATCGAGCCGATGGCGTTGAAGCGGCGCAGGTCGTAGCGGTATGGCGCGTAGTTGCCGTGCCAGCCGACCACGTCCAGCGGCGAGTGGCCGATATCGGCGCGCCACAGCCGGCCACCGAACTTGGCGACCAGTTCGAACTCGCCCTGCCGGTCCTCATAGGCGGCATGCGGGGTTTCAAAATCGCGCGGGTTGGCCAGGCCGTTGCTGCCGATCGGGCCCAGGTCGGGCAACTTCAGCAGCGCGCCGAAGTTCTCGCAGATATAGCCGCGCGCCTGCCCGTCCGGCAGTTCGACCCGGAAGCGCACGCCCCGCGGAATCACCGCGATCTGCTGCGGCTCGATCTCGACCACGCCCAGCTCGGTGAGCAGCCGCAGCCGCCCCAGCTGCGGCACGATCAGCAGCTCGCCGTCGGCGTTGTAGAAATAACGGCCACGCATGTCGGCATTGGCCGCATACAGATGGATGCCGACGCCGCCGTGCGCATCGGGCGAGCCGTTGCCGCCCATCGTGTACAGCCCCTCGATGAAATCGGTGGGCGTGGCGGGCAAGGGCAGCGGATTCCAGCGCAGCTGGTTGGGCGAGACCTCGGCCCGGCTGAAATCGCCCTGCAGCTGCGGCTGCGCGAACGGGGTGAACTGGCCATGCATCACCGCCGGGCGGATGCGGTACAGCCAGCTGCGGCGGTTGCTGCCACGCGGCGCGGTGAACGCGGTGCCGGTCAGCTGTTCGGCATACAGGCCATGGGCCACGCGCTGCGGCGAGTTGCGCCCCACCGGCAAGGTGCCGGGCACCGCCTCGGTGGCGAACTCGTTGCCGAAGCCGGATTGATAACCGTTGCTGACCATCGCAGACCTGCCTGTGTGTGTTCTTTGGGCCCCACTCCGCAAGGGAGCGGGCCTGCCAGTGTTTTCCTTCAAGCCCCCCGCCGGGAGAAGGGCTTCAGCACGTCGGCTTACAGCACGCCGCGCTTGATCTGGTCGCGCTCGATCGACTCGAACAGCGCCTGGAAGTTGCCTTCGCCGAAGCCTTCATTGCCCTTGCGCTGGATGATCTCGAAGAAGATCGGGCCGATCGCGTTCTGGGTGAAGATCTGCAGCAGTTTGCGCTGCTTGGTTTCCGGGTCGGCGTCGATCAGGATCTTGTTCTGGCGCAGCCGCGGCACATCCTCGCCATTGTCGGGAATACGCAGATCGATCACGTCGAAATAGCTGTCCGGCGTGTCGAGGAATTCCACGCCCTGGGCGCGCATCGCCTCGACGGTGTCGTAGATGTTGTTGGTGAAACAGGCGATGTGCTGGATGCCCTCGCCCTTGTAGGCGTCCAGGTATTCGTTGATCTGGCTCTTCGGATCGGAGGATTCGTTGAGCGGGATGCGCACGATGCCATCCGGTGCGGTCATCGCCTTGGACACCAGCCCGGTCTTGGCGCCCTTGATGTCGAAGTAACGGATCTCGCGGAAATTGAACAGGCGCTCGTAGTAGTCCGACCACTGCTGCATGTTGCCCAGGTACAGGTTGTGGGTCAGGTGGTCGATGAAGGTCAGCCCGAACCCGCTCGGGTTCTGGTCGGCGCCGGGGATCGGCGCGTAATCGGCGTCATAGATGCTGCCGGCCGCGCCATAGCGGTCCACCAGATACAGCATGCAGTCGCCGATGCCCTTGATCACCGGCGCGGGTACGGCGCGGGTGTCGGCCAGCTCGGTGGCCTGTTCGGCGCCATTGTCCAGCGCCGTGGCCAGCACCTCGGCGGCCGGTTTCTGGAAGCGGATGGCGAAGCCGCAGGCGCTCGGGCCGTGGGCCTGGGCGAACTGCGCGGCGAACGAATCCGGTTCTTCGTTTACCAGGAAGTTGACGCCGCCCTGACGGTAGACGGTAATAGCACGCTGCTTGTGGCGGAGCACGGCAGTGAACCCCATGCTTCGGAAGTAGTCGTGCAACCGGGCGCCCTGCCCGGCCGGCGCGGCGAACTCGACAAACTCGAACCCGTCGATGCCCATCGGGTTTTCGAACGTGGTCACCTGCATACCCGGATCGGGTGCGTGGGAGGCGGTGCTGAGTGGGGTATTCATCGATTGTCTCCAGAAACGTGGCCGTGTCCGCGACGCGGATGCGGGGCAAGAAGACACGCGCCTTGGGTGCGGGTCGAACCTGAGGTTATAGTTTCACATGAAACCACCATCAAGGTGCACTGCAGCATGAGTCCTTCCGAATACCACCCTTCCAGCCCGGTTCGCACCTCGCGCGTGCTGCTCGACCTGGAACAGTTCCTGCCCTACCGCATCAGCGTCCTGTCCAACCGGGTCAGCGGCAATATCGCCAAGCTCTACGGCGACCGCTATGGCCTGTCGATCCCCGAGTGGCGGGTGATCACGGTGCTGGCGCTGTACCCGGGGCTGTCGGCCAGCGAGGTGTCCGACCGCACCGCCATGGACAAGGTGGCGGTCAGCCGCGCCGTGGCCAGACTGCTGGAGCGCGGCTTCATCAAGCGTGAAACCCACGGTGATGACCGGCGCCGTTCGGTGCTGGCGCTGTCGGCGGCGGGCTTCGAGGTGTACGAGACCGTGGCGCCACTGGTGATGGAAGTCACCCGCAAGCTGATGTCGGTGCTGACCGAGGAAGAGGAACAGACCCTGGAAAAGCTGATCACCCGCCTGGCCGATGCCGGGCTGGTGCAGATGGCGACGATGGACTGAGCGTCCCCGTGTGGAGCGCCATTGGCGCTCAGCTCAGATGCTTGCGCCGGGCATAGATCCACGGCGCCGACAATGCGGCGATCGCTCCACCGGCAAAACCCAGCGCGGCGGCCACGGCGGCCGCTTCAACCCGCCCCGGCAGGGCCAGCGCGGCGATCAGCAGCAACGTCGCCGGCAGGCCGATGAACGAGGCCAGGAAGAAGCGCCAGCGCGGCACCCAGGTGTGCAACTGCATCAGGCTGGCGCCGGCCCAGGCTTCGCCGGCCTGCTCGCGGCGGACGCCCTCGGCCACCCGCGCCAGATCCACCTCGACCGCGCCCGG
>NZ_JAUJUJ010000411.1 GCF_030711595.1 Stenotrophomonas sp. YIM B06876 | reverse complement strand
ATCGAAGGTGGCGGCATTCAACTGCGCCACGTTCACCGCATCGGTGTCCTGGGTGCCGGCGGCCATATGAGTGACTTGGCGTTCATAACCAGCACTGCCCACCGACACCGTGCTTTCGCGATCGGCGATGGACCCGGCGCCCAGGGCTACGCTGTCGATCGCATTGGCGACGGCCTGGAAACCCAGCGCGGTGGATGCCACCGCATTGGCCCGTGCGTCGGCACCGACGGCCGTTGACAGATATTCCTCCGCACGCGACCACGCGCCGACGGCGGTAGTCATTTCCTCGCCTGACCAGGCTGCGGTCCCCAGTGCGGTACCAAACATGGCCTCCGGCGCGGACCCGGCGCCGGCTCCGAGCACAACCGATGCAATGCCGTTGGCGAACGTCGCAAACGGCGGGAAACCGAACAGCGCGCCACCAATGGCGATGCTGCCGTCGGCATTGGCCTGGGTGTAGCTACCCATCGCCAAACTGCTGTAGCCACCGGCAACCGAATTGGAACCAAATGCCATTGCATCGATTTTCTGGGCACTGGCATTGAAGCCGATTGCGACACTCTGCTCGCCCGAGGCATCACTTCTGTGGCCGGCCGCAATCGCGCTTCCACCACTGGCAGACGCCGAAATACCGAACGCCGCAGCATTGTCAGCGGTGGCAAGCGCATTGAAGCCGACCGCGGTGGCGCCATCGGCCAGTGCGTTGCTGCCG
>NZ_JAUJUJ010000410.1 GCF_030711595.1 Stenotrophomonas sp. YIM B06876 | reverse complement strand
CGGCCAGCCGCAGCGCCCAGGCGCTGGCGGCGGCTGCCAGCGGCAGCCCGCTGAGCAAGGTGATCGCGGCACGGCGCCGGCGCGCGCGCTGCCACAGCCGCCCCATCACGGTACTCATGGCCGCGCTCCACGCCGCGCCGAGGTCGCCCGCCAGCGCTCCAGCCCGAACAGCAGGGCGATGGCCCACAGCAGCCAGGGCGACAGGTCGCGCGGCGCTTGCGTCCAATGGACGTCACCGCGCAACGGCGCGTGGGCGGCGGCGTCCACCCGTGCCGGTGCCGCAGCCGGTTGCAGCTGCGCGCGCAGCCGCTGCGGGAAGTCGGGCTCCAGCACTGCCGGCATCACCGCGGGCCGCAGCTCGCGGGTGAAACGCAGCACCCGGCCGCGCCCTTGGGCGGCCTGTTCCAGCAGTGGATGGCCGCCGCTGTCATGCCAGTCGCTGGCGAAGAAGGTGAGCCCGGGATGCGGCGTGCGGGCGTCCAGCAACAGGGTGCCGCCGTCGTTCACCCATTGCTGGACGGCTGCCGGCGGAGCGGTGGCGGCCAGCCATGCCAGCGTCGCCGTTGCCGGCAACGCCGGCACCGGTGCCGGTTGGCTGGCGGGTGCGATGTCGACGGGGACGGCGCCGGTGTGCGGCTGCCAGGCGACTGCGGCCGCGCGCAGGTAACGCAGTGCGGATGTGCCGGCGTCATCGTGGCGGATCACCAGCGTCG
>NZ_JAUJUJ010000409.1:318-716 GCF_030711595.1 Stenotrophomonas sp. YIM B06876 | reverse complement strand
CCTGGTGCTGGAGATGTTCCTGTGGGACAAGCCCGCCGGGCTGCGCGCCTTCGGGCAAACGCACGAGCAGGCCGCTGCGACAAAGGTGCTGGCCGCCAACCAGGGGCTGTATAACGGCTTTCTGGCCGCCGGCCTGTTCTGGGGCCTGGCCCTGGGGCCCGCGGGCGGCGCGGTGAAGGCTTTCTTTTTGCTGTGCGTACTGGTGGCTGGCCTCTACGGCGCCGCCACGGCGAGCCGCAAGATCCTGTTCATCCAGGCCGTTCCCGCCGCCATCGGGCTGGCACTGCTGTGGCTCACTCCATTTTTCAATCCAGCGTGAACGCGAAGGACTGCCGCAGACAGTGCAGGAGCACGGCAAGGCAGTCCGACAAAGTGCACGTTGGATTTAGAAATGGAAT
>NZ_JAUJUJ010000409.1:0-263 GCF_030711595.1 Stenotrophomonas sp. YIM B06876 | reverse complement strand
ATTTTTCAATCCAGCGTGAACGCGAAGGACTGCCGCAGACAGTGCAGGAGCACGGCAAGGCAGTCCGACAAAGTGCACGTTGGATTTAGAAATGGAATTACTGCTTGAGCACGTCGGCGCCGGCCGGCGGCTTGAACTGGAAGGTCGAGGCCGGCAGCGCCGGGTTGGCCTGCAGGCCGGTGAAGCGGATCAGCGAGCGCTGGCCGAAGCTGTCGAGGATGTCGAGCGCGGCGAGCTGATCGCCGTCAAAGCCCACGCGCACG
>NZ_JAUJUJ010000408.1 GCF_030711595.1 Stenotrophomonas sp. YIM B06876 | reverse complement strand
CTGGCTGGCCAGGTGGTTGAACACGCTGTCCATGTCGGCCGTGGTGTCCTTGTCGGCCGTGAAATAGCTCAGATCGGTGTACAGGCGCGCCGTGCGCGGGTGGTAGTTGCCGGTGGACAGGTGGCCGTAGCGGCGCAGGTGCCGGCCTTCGCGGCGCGTGGCCAGCAGCATCTTGGCGTGGGTCTTGAGGCCCAAGACACCATAGACCACCTGCGCGCCCACCGACTCCAGCGCNTGTCGGCCGTGAAATAGCTCAGATCGGTGTACAGGCGCGCCGTGCGCGGGTGGTAGTTGCCGGTGGACAGGTGGCCGTAGCGGCGCAGGTGCCGGCCTTCGCGGCGCGTGGCCAGCAGCATCTTGGCGTGGGTCTTGAGGCCCAAGACACCATAGACCACCTGCGCGCCCACCGACTCCAGCGCCTCGGCCCAGTTGATGTTGGCTTCTTCGTCAAAGCGCGCCTTGAGCTCGACCACGGCCATGACTTCCTTGCCCCTGCGCACCGCTTCGCGCAGCAACTCCATCATTTGCGGGTCCGCGCCCGTGCGGTAGATGGTTTGCTTGATGGCCACCACCTGCGGGTCGCAGACCGCCTCGCGCAGGAAGGCCAGCACCCCATCGAAGCTCTCGAAGGGCTGGTGGATCAAGATGTCGCGCTGGCGCATCTGCGCCATGATGGAAGCGACGGCCAGCATCTGCCGCGGTGGAGCCGGCTGCCA
>NZ_JAUJUJ010000407.1 GCF_030711595.1 Stenotrophomonas sp. YIM B06876 | reverse complement strand
GCGGCCCATTCCTGTTGAGACATACAGTAGTGTGGCATGGCGCCACAGAACGCAGAAAATTAAACTATTATTTTGATAGCGTTTAGCGCTTGCTGCGTAAGCCTTGGAGGCTGATTTTAGTAAGCATCCTCTGGCCTTGCCTTGGCCCAGGCTTGCATCGCCTGCGCGACCACCGGGGCCGGCAGGAATTCCTGCTCAAGGCGGCCTTTTTCCAGCGTGCGCAGGTGCCGNGCATCCTCTGGCCTTGCCTTGGCCCAGGCTTGCATCGCCTGCGCGACCACCGGGGCCGGCAGGAATTCCTGTTCAAGGCGGCCTTTTTCCAGCGTGCGCAGGTGCCGATCCAGTGCGGCTTCTTCAGGCAGCAGGGTTTCGGTCGGTCGGTCGCGCGCATGCACGGGCTCGGCCACGGCCAGGGGCTGGTGTGCATCGAAGCTGGCGCGGTCCATCAGCAGCGCATGCAGATGGGGCAGGTGGCGGCGCGCGGTGGCCAGCATGGCCAGGCCCCAGGTGTCCATGTCGCCCCAATAGGCCACGCTGCGGCCCTGCAGCCAGGGGGCGGCGAGCCAGGCCAGGTTCAGGCCGCTGCCGAGCACGGCGATGGTGTCCGGCAGGGGCGTGGGCAGCTGGTGCAGGCTGCGTTCGTTTTCGATCAGCAGGATGCGGTTTGCGGGCAGCTCCGTGGCTTGCAGTTCGCTCGCGCGCACGCGCTGGCGTGCA
>NZ_JAUJUJ010000406.1 GCF_030711595.1 Stenotrophomonas sp. YIM B06876 | reverse complement strand
GTCGCGGCTGCCGTCGTTGATCACGACGATCTCGACCTGCGGCGACAGCGCCTGCAGCGCCGCCAGCACCTCGGGCACGACGCTGGCCAGGTTGCGGCCCTCGTTGTAGGCCGGCAAGACGCAGGAAATCGAGGGGGTTGGGTCGGAGCGGCGGGTCATGGGAAGCAGTATTTCAAAAAACGGACGGCACGCGGGCCATGCGCGATAAAAAACCCCGCCGGGCAAAGCCTGCGGGGTTGTGGCGGAGGCGTGGCAGGCTTATTTCTTCAGGCATTCGCTCATGAAGGCCTTGCGCTCGNGTTGGGTCGGAGCGGCGGGTCATGGGAAGCAGTATTTCAAAAAACGGACGGCACGCGGGCCATGCGCGATAAAAAACCCCGCCGGGCAAAGCCTGCGGGGTTGTGGCGGAGGCGTGGCAGGCTTATTTCTTCAGGCATTCGCTCATGAAGGCCTTGCGCTCGTCGCCTTTCTTGCCCGCGGCGTCGGCATTGCAGGACTTCATCTTGTCCTGCTGGGAGACCTTCTTGGCGCTCAGGCATTCCTTCATGAACGCCTTGCGCTCATCGCCCTTCTTGTCGCCGGCATCGGCGTTGCAGGTGGTCATTTTGCTTTGCTGCGCGGTCTTGGCCGTGCCTTCGGCCGCGTGGGCTGCGCCCAGGGACAGGGTCAGGCCCAGGGCGGCCAGGGAAAGAAGGTGTTTCATGAAAGCTCCTTGGGT
>NZ_JAUJUJ010000405.1 GCF_030711595.1 Stenotrophomonas sp. YIM B06876 | reverse complement strand
GTACGGCATGACGCCCGAAGCCGGCCTGCCCAAGGGCTTTGTCCAGGGAGTGGCGCATGTCTGAAGCCCCACCGCTGCCCTACACCGGCATACGCGTCGTTGAATTCACCCACATGGTGATGGGCCCGACCTGCGGCATGCTGCTGGCCGACCTGGGCGCCGAGGTCATCAAGGTCGAGCCCATGGAAGGCGACAGCACGCGCCGCCTGCTCGGCTCGGGCGCCGGCTTCTTCCCGACCTTCAACCGCAACAAGAAAAGCATCGCGCTCGACCTCAAGCACCCCGCAGGCGTGGAGGCCGCGCTGCGCCTGATCGCCAGCGCCGACATCGTCAGCGAGAACTTCAAGCNTGGGCCCGACCTGCGGCATGCTGCTGGCCGACCTGGGCGCCGAGGTCATCAAGGTCGAGCCCATGGAAGGCGACAGCACGCGCCGCCTGCTCGGCTCGGGCGCCGGCTTCTTCCCGACCTTCAACCGCAACAAGAAAAGCATCGCGCTCGACCTCAAGCACCCCGCAGGCGTGGAGGCCGCGCTGCGCCTGATCGCCAGCGCCGACATCGTCAGCGAGAACTTCAAGCCCGGCACCATGCACAAGCTTGGCCTGGACTACGAGACACTCCAAAAGCTCAACCCGCGCCTGATCTACGTGAGCCACAAGGGCTTTCTGCCCGGCCCCTACGAGCAGCGCACCGCGCTCGACGAGGTGGTGCAGATGATGGGCGG
>NZ_JAUJUJ010000404.1 GCF_030711595.1 Stenotrophomonas sp. YIM B06876 | reverse complement strand
AGTAGTTGGTCATCGGGCGACCCCGACCCCGACGCACGAAGCAGTGGACAGGGTTGGCGACCGAGGGCACGGGTCTCTGGCCGGTGATGTAGCTGACATGGAATGACACGATGACGGGCGCCGACCTCGTTGGGCTGACCGAAACGGCCTGCGGGGTTGTTCGCTCCACGCTCGCGCCAAAGATCCTCAAACGGGCGACCGGACTCCTGTGCAAGTGCTCGACATGCCGACGCTGCGCGTCCGTAGCGAACACATCCCTTACAGCAGGTTATTGATCGTGACGTCGTGGCGCACAGTCTGGCGCGCCAGACCCGCGACAAAGCCGACCAGGCCGGAGCGCGCACAGTTTTATGGTCGCCGCGCTCATCAACGGCGGCAAACCAACCGCGATGGCGGCGGACAACAAAGCCGCGCAGACTAGCGGCGCCGCTGGCGTGAGCCGGAAGAACAGCGATATCAGGTAGGTGATGATGGCCAGGATCAGGTAGGAAGTCGCGCCGTTTTTCATCAAGACCCGAAAGGGCCTGACGCTCAGAATCTTCGCGCAACAGCGCAGTCCACCGTCACGCTCGAAACCCTCAATATTCGACAAGCGTCGCTAATTCATACAGAATATTGTATACAATTTGCCGTATTGCTTAATATCATGGTTTCGTGCGTCACAGACTCCAGGCCATGGTCGGCGACCTCGTTGCGAGGTCGCCTTGGATATAGGAATACCAGC
>NZ_JAUJUJ010000403.1 GCF_030711595.1 Stenotrophomonas sp. YIM B06876 | reverse complement strand
GGACAAGGTTGTAACCACCGAAGGCCTGGCCCTGATAGACGGTGGCTGGAGTACGCAGGACATCGGCGCAGCGGCGCTGAGTCTGGCCATGGGACGTGATCAGCAGCACACGGCACAAGAAACTGTGCAGTGGTTGTGGAGCCGCGCGCATGGCAGCGAAGGTACGGCCGAGCAGCTGCAGCCCTATGTGCAGTTGCTGCAGTCGGGTGCGGTGACGGCGGGGGATCTGGCGTGGGAGGCGGCGCAGTATGCGCTGGCGCATCCTGCGGTGGAGCTGGCTGGGGTGCAGCAGCACGGGCTGGTGTATGCCTCGATGGGTGTTTGAGCGGCGAGATTGCTGTCATCGGAGGCGACGGTCAACGGGCCAAGTCTCCTTCACAGTTTTAGAGCGGCTAGCAAACCGTGGCGGGAGTTCGAACGCGGATGACGCAGCACGCCAGGGAAAGCCGCGCGACATGAACGTCGATGCGACGCTCAAATCGGGTACGCAGCTTGCCAAACGCTGCCAGCCAGGAGTGAGTTTGCGCGGACCCGCCCGATAAGCAAGGCCCTTCTACAGAGCCCAGGACAAGCTCAAAACACGTCGGTGTCGCCAGGCTGGAAGGCCGGGCTGGGCCACTGGTCGTAGAACTGCGCGCCCTGCATGGCGGTGGCCCAGATGGGGGTTGGCCGCGCCTGGCCCCCCGCATGGGGCAGCCAGCTCACCCAGGGGCCTGCGGCCTGCG
>NZ_JAUJUJ010000402.1 GCF_030711595.1 Stenotrophomonas sp. YIM B06876 | reverse complement strand
GGAGGCGATCCGCCAGCTGGCCGGCAAGTACTCGCTGTCGCTGGACATGCGCGACATGGACGCCCACGTCAACCTGTTCGCGCCCGACATCCGCGTCGGCCGCGACAAGGTGGGCCGCGCGCATTTCAAGGCCTGGCAGAGCGACACGCTGCGCGAGCAGTTCACCGGCACCTCGCACCACCTGGGCCAGCACATCATCGAATTCATCGATGCCGACCACGCCACCGGCGTCGTCTACTCCAAGAACGAGCACGAGTGCGGCGCCGAGTGGGTGATCATGCAGATGCTGTACTGGGACGACTACGAGCGCATAGCTGGCCAGTGGTACTTCCGCCGCCGCCTGCCCTGCTACTGGTACGCCACCGACCTGAACAAGCCGCCGATTGGCGACATGAAGATGCGCTGGCCCGGACGCCAGCCCTACAGCGGCACGTTCCACGCGCTGTTCCCCAGCTGGCAGGAGTTCTGGGCGCAGCGCAGCGACAAGGACCAACTGCCCGAGGTGGCGCCGCCCGCGCCGCTGGAGCAGTTTCTGGCAAGCATGCGGCGCGGCACCCCCGCGCCCAAGATGAGGGTGCGTTGACATGAGCAAGCTGTTTGACCCCTTGCAGCTGGGCGATCTGCGCCTGGCCAACCGCATCGTGATGGCGCCGATGACGCGCAACCGCGCCGATGCCGACGGCGTGCCCAATGCGCTGATGGCCGATTACTACGGCCAGCGCGGCG
>NZ_JAUJUJ010000401.1 GCF_030711595.1 Stenotrophomonas sp. YIM B06876 | reverse complement strand
GCGAGAGGCGGTAGCGCGCCCAGCCGCCCTGGGCCTCCAGCAGCTCCATGTGCGTGCAGGTGTTAGGCGCGCCGGGCACCTCGTGCATGCGAAAGAACTGCGGGCTCTCTTCCATGCGGCTCAGATGCTCGCGCGGAAAGGCCAGGCCGGGCCGCCACGGCGCCACGGCCTCGTAGTGCTTGGCGATGGCGCGCTCACGGAACAGCCCCTGGTACAGGCCGCGCGTGGCGCGCTGCACCGAAAACAGCACCAGGCCCGCCGTATCGCGGTCGATGCGGTGCAAGGGCACCAGCTCGTTCAGCCCCAGACGCTGCTTCAGGCGCACCAACAGCGTGTGGTGCAGGTAGCGCCCAGCGGGCATGACGGGCAGGAAATGCGGCTTGTCTGCCACCAGCAGATGCTCGTCCTGGTACAGCACCGACTCGTGNAGCGCCCAGCGGGCATGACGGGCAGGAAATGCGGCTTGTCTGCCACCAGCAGATGCTCGTCCTGGTACAGCACCGACTCGTGAAAGGGAATCGCTGCCTCGGCGGGCAGGCAGCGGTAGTAATACAGACGGATGCCGCGCTGAAACTCCCGCTCGGGTGTGACGGCCACGCCGAACTCGTCCACCACGTCGCCCGCCGCCATGCGCTGGCACCACCCGCTGCGGCCCACCTCGGGCAGGCGCTGCACCAGAAAATCGAGCATGCTGCCCCGCCCGGTGTGCGGCAGCGCCACGCAGCTGGGGC
>NZ_JAUJUJ010000400.1 GCF_030711595.1 Stenotrophomonas sp. YIM B06876 | reverse complement strand
GACCATGATGGAAGAGCTCAGCATTCCCCACGAGCGCATGAACGTCAACGGCGGCGCCATCGCCATGGGCCACCCGCTGGGCGCCACCGGCGCCATGATTCTGGGCACGGTGCTCGACGAACTCGAGCGCACCGGCAAGCAGACCGCCCTGGTGTCGCTGTGCGTCGCCGCCGGCATGGGTTCGGCCATGGTCATCGAACGCGTCTGAGTCCCAAGGAAAACACCATGCAACAAGACACCATCCGCTACACCGTCGATGCCGACGGCATCGCCCTGCTGACCATCGACTACCCCGGCAAATCGATGAACGTCATCGACCAGGCCTTCATGGACAGCCTGTCCANAACAAGACACCATCCGCTACACCGTCGATGCCGACGGCATCGCCCTGCTGACCATCGACTACCCCGGCAAATCGATGAACGTCATCGACCAGGCCTTCATGGACAGCCTGTCCAGCTGCATCGACCGCGTGGTCGCCGACCCGGCCGTCAAGGGCGCCATCGTGACCTCGGGCAAGGACGCCTTCGTCGCCGGCGCCGACCTGATCGCCATGGAGGCCAACCTCGACAGCATGGGCGACGACACGGCCGCGGTGCTGGTCGACAAATGCGCCTCGCTCTCCAAGCTGCTGCGCCGCATGGAAACCTGCGGCAAGCCGTTTGCCGCCGCCATCAACGGCGTGGCCATGGGCGGCGGCTTCGAGATCGGCCTGGCCTGCCACTACCGCGTC
>NZ_JAUJUJ010000399.1 GCF_030711595.1 Stenotrophomonas sp. YIM B06876 | reverse complement strand
GGCGTCCAGTGTGTCGATCAACTGCCCGATCTCGCGCTCGTACTCGGCCAGCAGGCGCAGGTTCAGTCGCCGCTCGGGGTTGTTGCGGTAAATGTCGAGGACCGTGCCGCGCAGGCCCCTGAACTTGCTCAGCACGCTAAATGCCGCCATCAGCCAGGGACCCACCGCGCCCTTGCGGGGCTTGCCGTGGGCGTCCACACCGCCAAAAGGCCAGGCGCCGACGTGGAACTGCAGGGTGTAGTCGCCCTCGAAGGTCGATTCNCAGCACGCTAAATGCCGCCATCAGCCAGGGACCCACCGCGCCCTTGCGGGGCTTGCCGTGGGCGTCCACACCGCCAAAAGGCCAGGCGCCGACGTGGAACTGCAGGGTGTAGTCGCCCTCGAAGGTCGATTCCAGCGACTTGCGGAACGCCTCGCTGCTGTAGAGCCGCGCCACTTCGAATTCGTCCTTGATCGCCAGCAGCTTGAAGTAGTAGCGCGCCACGGCGGTGCTGAACCGGTCGCCCAGGTCCTTGCCCTGCTCGGCCGCGATCGCCCGGTCCACCAGCGCCTGGTAGCGCTGTGCGTAGGCTGCGTTCTGGTAGTCGGTCAGAGTCTCGACCGAACGCTTGACGATGGCGGCGAGCGACATGTCGATGCGCGGCAGCATCTGCACCACGTTGGTGGGCGCCGCCGCTTTCTCGACCGCTGCATCGTCGACCGCGGCGCGCCGCCCCCACAGGAACGATGCCTTGT
>NZ_JAUJUJ010000398.1:340-736 GCF_030711595.1 Stenotrophomonas sp. YIM B06876 | reverse complement strand
CCGGCCCGAACGACAGCGCCCAGCGCGCCAGCAGCGGCGCAAACAGCACGATGCCCACGGTGGCGATCAGCGAGCCGACGAACGAGCTCCAGGCGGAGATGGACAGCGCCACGCCGCCCAGCCCCTTGCGCGCCATCGGGTGGCCGTCCAGCGCCGTCATGATGGCGCCGGCGTCACCGGGCACGTTGAGCAGGATGGACGAGATGCGCCCGCCGTATTCGCAGCCGATGTAGACCGCGGCGAGCAGGATCAGCGAACTCTCGGCCGGCAGCTGCATGGCAAAGGCCAGCGGCATCAGGATGGCCACGCCATTGATGGGGCCCAGGCCCGGAAGCAGGCCGACCACCGTGCCGATCAGGGCACCCGCGGCGGCGATGAGCAGGTTCAGCGGGCTCA
>NZ_JAUJUJ010000398.1:0-205 GCF_030711595.1 Stenotrophomonas sp. YIM B06876 | reverse complement strand
ATCGCCACGCCGAACCCCGAAATCAGATGTGCCAGCGTGTCCATCAGCGGCCTCCCAGCAGAAACGACAGGATGCCCGTGGGCAGGACCACGTCCAGCAGCTTGTCGAACATGAAATACAGCACGGTGCCGAGCCCGGCGCCGGCTGCCAGGGCCTGCTTCCAGTTGCCGCCAAAGGCCATGCCCACCGGCACGGCCATCAGGGT
>NZ_JAUJUJ010000397.1 GCF_030711595.1 Stenotrophomonas sp. YIM B06876 | reverse complement strand
TTTCGTGCGCGTCGCGGAACGGCAGGCCTTTCTTGACCAGGTAGTCGGCCAGGTCGGTGGCCGTGGCGTAGCCGCGCAGCGCGGCCTGTTCCATGGCCTGGGCGTTGACGGTGATGCCGCCCTCCTTCTGGCCCGTGGTCGGGTTCAGCTGGCCGCCGACCATTTCGGCAAAGATGCGCAGCGTGTCCTTGAGCGTGTCCACGGTGTCGAACAGCGGCTCCTTGTCTTCCTGGTTGTCCTTGTTGTAGGCCAGGGGCTGGCCCTTCATCAGCGTGATCAGGCCCATCAGGTGGCCGACCACGCGGCCGGTCTTGCCGCGCGCCAGTTCGGGCACGTCGGGGTTTTTCTTCTGCGGCATGATCGAACTGCCGGTGGTGAAGCNGTGTCGAACAGCGGCTCCTTGTCTTCCTGGTTGTCCTTGTTGTAGGCCAGGGGCTGGCCCTTCATCAGCGTGATCAGGCCCATCAGGTGGCCGACCACGCGGCCGGTCTTGCCGCGCGCCAGTTCGGGCACGTCGGGGTTTTTCTTCTGCGGCATGATCGAACTGCCGGTGGTGAAGCGGTCGGCGATCTTGATGAAGCCGAAGTTCTGGCTCATCCAGATGATCAGCTCTTCAGAGAAGCGGCTGATGTGCACCATGCACAGGCTCGCGGCGGCGCTGAACTCGATCGCGAAGTCGCGGTCGCTCACGGCGTCCAGGCTGTTCTGGCAGACACCGTCCATGCCCAGGCTGCGC
>NZ_JAUJUJ010000396.1 GCF_030711595.1 Stenotrophomonas sp. YIM B06876 | reverse complement strand
CGACCACGATGCCGGCATTGGCGTTGCGCTCGTTGCGCGAATACTGGCTCATGCCGTTGGTGACGACGCGGCCGGGCTCGCTGGTCGCGGCCACCACGGTGCCGCCGGGGCACATGCAAAAGCTGTAGACCGCGCGGCCGTTGCGCGCATGGTGCACCAGCTTGTAATCGGCGGCGCCCAGCAGCGGGTGGCCGGCGTGGCGGCCCCAGCGCGCGCGGTCGATCACGCTTTGCGGGTGCTCGATGCGAAAGCCGATGGAAAACGGCTTGGCCTCCAGCCACACGCCGCGCTGGTAGAGCATGCCGAAGCTGTCGCGCGCGCTGTGGCCCAGCGCCATCACGACATGGTCGGCGCGCAGTTCGGTGGTCTCGCCCGTGGCCAGGTCTTGCACCTGCAGGCCGCGCACGCGGCGCCCGTGGGCGCCTTCTTCGATGTGCACGTCGGTCACGCGCTGGCTGAAACGCACCTCGCCGCCCAGCGCCACGATCTGCGCGCGCAGGTTCTCGACCACCTTGACCAGCTTGAAGGTGCCGATGTGCGGGTGCGCGGCGTAGAGGATTTCTTCGGGCGCGCCGGCCTGCACGAACTCGCGCATGACCTTGCGGCCCAGGTGGCGCGGGTCCTTGATCTGGCTGTAGAGCTTGCCGTCGGAGAAGGTGCCGGCGCCGCCTTCGCCAAACTGCACGTTGGACTCGGCGTGCAGCACGCGCTTGCGCCACAGCTCCCAGGTGTCCTTGGTGCGCT
>NZ_JAUJUJ010000077.1 GCF_030711595.1 Stenotrophomonas sp. YIM B06876 | reverse complement strand
AGCGCATCGGGGTCGCCGCCACCCCGGGGCCGGCGCACCCGGCGAGCGGGCCACAGCCCAACGACCAGCAGCAGGCGGCCATCGACGCCATCCTCGGCGCGCAGGGCTTCACCCCGTTCCTGCTGGACGGGGTGACCGGCAGCGGCAAGACCGAGGTCTATCTGCAGGCGATCGCCGCCTGCCTGGCCCAGGGCAAACAGGCGCTGGTGCTGGTGCCGGAGATCGGCCTGACCCCGCAGACCCTGGGCCGATTCCGCAGCCGGCTCGGCATCCCGGTGCATGCGCTGCACTCCGGGCTCAACGACAACGAGCGCGCACGGGTCTGGGCCGCGGCCTTGCGCGGCGAGGCGCAGGTGATTGTCGGCACCCGTTCGGCGGTGTTCACCCCGCTGCCGAATCCGGGCCTGATCGTGGTCGACGAGGAACACGACGGCAGCTACAAACAGCAGGACGGCATCCGCTACCACGCCCGCGACTTCGCGCTGGTGCGGGGCAAGGCGCTGGATATCCCGGTGATCCTGGGCAGCGCCACGCCGTCACTGGAGTCGCTGCACAACGCGCGCAGCGGTCGCTACCGGCACCTGCGGCTGAAACAGCGGGCCGGTGACGCCCGGCCGCCCCGGGTACGGGTGATCGACGTGCGCAAGCGCCCCCTGCAGGACGGCTTGTCGCCGGAAGTGATGGCCGGCATCACCACGCACCTCCAAGCCGGCAGCCAGGTGCTGGTGTTCAAGAACCGCCGCGGCTATGCGCCCGTGCTGCTGTGTCACGACTGCGGTTGGACCGCGCCGTGCAAACGCTGCAGCACCCCGTTGCACCGCACCCCGATGACCGTGCATGGCGCCGGCCGCCGCCTGCAGTGCCACCACTGCGGCGCGCGGGCGCCGGTGCCGCTGGCCTGCCCGGATTGCGCCAGCCTGGCGCTGCAGCCGCAGGGCATCGGCACCGAACGTCTGGAAGAACGGCTGCTGCAGGCGTTCCCCGATTTCCCGGTGCTGCGCATCGACCGCAGCACCACCGCCCGTCGCGATGCGCTGGAGCAGACCCTGGCCACGCTGGGCACCGGCCCGGGCATCCTGGTCGGCACGCAGATCCTGGCCAAGGGCCATGACCTGCCGAAACTGACCCTGGTGGTGGTGGTCGGAATCGATGAAGGCCTGTTCTCGGCCGACTTCCGCGCCAGCGAAAAGCTGGCCCAGCAGCTGATCCAGGTCGCCGGCCGCGCCGGTCGCGCCGAGCGCCCGGGCGAGGTCTGGCTGCAGACCCACCACCCGGACAACGCGCTGCTGCACACGCTGGTCAATGGCGGCTACCACGCCTTCGCCGATGCCGAGCTGGAACAGCGCGAGGCGGCCGGCTTCCCGCCATTCGCACACCTGGCGCTGTTGCGCGCCGAGGCCAAACAGGTGGAACAGGCCAATGAGTTCCTGACCGGCGTACGCGACCTGATTGCCCGCGACAGCGCGGTCGAGCAGTTCGGCCCGATGCCGGCACCGATGCCGCGCCGTGCCGGTTTCCAGCGCACCCAGCTGCTGCTGTCGGCCTCGCACCGGCGGCCCTTGCACAAGCTGCTCGATGCGGTGATGCCGGCAATCCACGCCCTGCCGCTGGCCCGACGCGTGCGCTGGTCGCTGGATGTGGATCCGCTGGACCTGTACTGAGCGGTGCCTGCGTAGCGCCGGGCCGCGCAGCAGCGCCACTGCGCGGGCAGCTCCGGCAATCACGCAGGCGGGCCGGGCCGGGCTGGGCCGGGTGAGGTGAGGCCGGGTGAGGTCAGGTCAGCGGCGTCATCACCGCCTTGCGGTACGCCGGGCGCTGCTGCAGGCGCGCATACCAGGCGGCCAGATGTGGCAGTTCGGGGCGGATGATCGGCATCTCGAACCAGGCGTAGATGAAGCTGCCCAGCGGAATGTCGCCCATCGCAAAGTGTTCGCCCGACAGCCATGGCTGCGTGGCCAGGGCGGCGTCGGCCATCTCCAGCAAGCGGCTGCAGCGCTCCAGGGCGGCGGCGATCTTCACCGTGTCGCGCGCTTCGGGCGGGGTCCGCAGCATGCCCCAGAACAGGTCGCGGAACACCGGGGCGAACGTGGCGCTGGTCCAGTCCATCCATTTTTCGCCAAGGGCACGCTGCAGCGGATCGGCCGGATACAACCGGTCCAGCGCATAGCGCGCCGACAGGTAGCGGACGATGGTGTTGGATTCCCACAACGGCAGGCCATGGTCTTCGATCACCGGTACCAGGCCATTGGGATTCATCGCCCGATACGCGGCATCGGCAGTACCGCCGAACGCGCCACCGACCTCGATCGACTCGTAGGCGATGCCGATCTCCTCCGCGCACCACAGCACCTTGCGCACATTGCTGGAGTTGTGCCGGCCCCAGATCCTCAACATGTCATCGCTCCCGTCGTTTCAAGCCCGGCGCCGCTGCCACGCGCGGGCCGCGACCGCAGTGATCTGCAGCCGCGCGGCGCGCAGGTCCGGCCAGTGATCACCCGTGCATCGCCCAGCCACCCATTGCCGAGCCGCCATGGCGGCTGGGGGCAGCGCCGCGAGCGCGGCGTGCCCGCTCCTTTGATGGCGTCATTTGGCGCGCTTGAGCGCCGGCTTTTTCGGCAGCACCCGCACATAGAACGACTTGCCTTCCTTCTTCAGCTCGAACAGGCCGGTGGCCACGATCAGGTCGCTGAGCTTGCCGTAGCCGTAGTTGCGTGAATCGAACGACGCCTGGTTGCCGATCTGGCTGCCGACCGGGCCCAGGTGCGACCAGCCGTCGTCGCCTTCAGCGGCGGCCACGGCGCTGCGCAGCATCTGCACCAGGCGCACGTCCTTGCGCAATTCGGCCGCGCTCATCCGCGGCCGCGCATCGCTGCCCGGCTCGGCACCGGCGGCGCCATCGCGCGCTTCGCCCAGGGCTTCCAGATAGGTGAACTTGGAGCAGGCATTGACGAACGGCAGCGGCGTCTTCTTTTCACCTTGGATTCAACCGATCGACGCAACAGTTCGTCGATATCGCTCTGCAGGCGTTTCGTAGCCCAGCGTCTTGCGTGGCCGCTCATTGAGCTGTCGTGCCACTGCATCCAGTCTCGCCTGCGTGACATCGGCAAGACTGATGCCCTTGGGGAAGTACTGCCGCAGTAGGCCGTTGGTGTTCTCGTTGCTGCCGGGTTGACAAGGTTGGTGGGTGTCGCATAAATAGATTTGTATGTCGGTGGCATGGGTGAAGCGACGGTGTCCTGCAATCTCCTTGCCTCGATCCCAAGTCAGTGACCGGTACAGCTGCGTCGGCAGGCGACTTGCGTTCTTGATCTGAGCGTTGTCCTCGGTCTGGGTGTCCTTACCTGCCACCTTCACCAGCATCAGGTAGCGGGTCTGTCGCTCCACCAGCGTAGCGATTTGACTGTTCCGATCACCGAACAGCAGATCGCCCTCCCAATGCCCTGGCACAGCCCGATCCTCGGCATTGGCCGGCCGCTCGCGGATCGAGACGGTGTCGGTAATCCGGCCGTGGTTCTCTGTCTTCTG
>NZ_JAUJUJ010000395.1 GCF_030711595.1 Stenotrophomonas sp. YIM B06876 | reverse complement strand
ATGCGGCGCTGGCCGATGCCGACGAGATCTTTGCCGTCGAGCACTGGGGCGACCCGGCCTGGGGCATGAACCAGGGCGACGGCATGGAGATCGCGTGCAACTACCTCTACATGACCGACAACCTGCTGGACCCCACGCACGTCGCCTGGGTGCACCAGAGCTCGTTCGCCAGCTCGGCCTGCGAAGACACGCCGCTGCAAACCACCGTGGCGGACAGCGGCGTGACCGTGTGGCGCTGGATGCACGACGTGGACCCGGCGCCGTTTTACGCCCCCTTCCTCAAGTTCCAGGGCCGCTGCGACCGCAAGCAGCAGTACGAAGTGCGCTACCCCTCCCACGCCCTCATCAAGGCCATCTTCACGCCGGCCGGAACGGGCGGCGAGGGCCGGCCGCTGCACGAGGACGTGTTCATCATGGACAGCTACAACTTCATGACGCCGATCGATGAGAACACCACCACGTACTACTGGTTCCAGATGCGCAACTTCGCGCCCGACGACGCCGAGGTCTCGCGCCAGTTCGCCACCTCGGTGCGCGGCGCGTTCGAGGAAGACCGCGTCATCCTGCAGGCCGTGCACAAGGGCCTGGCCGAAAAGACCTCGCCCAACATCGACCTGAAGATCGACGTCGGCCCGCTGCGCTTTCGCCGCCGGCTGGCGCAGCTGATCGAGGCCGAGCGCGCGCAGGCGGCCCAGCCCGCCGTCATGGAAACTGCATGAGTACGACTTCCGCGGCGGGCGGCTTT
>NZ_JAUJUJ010000394.1 GCF_030711595.1 Stenotrophomonas sp. YIM B06876 | reverse complement strand
TCGAGTACGAACTGGTGCGCCGCGGCGAGCAGCTCAACATCCTGGGCGCGACCAGCGGCGACACCGGCAGCGCGGCCGAATACGCGATGCGCGGCAAGCGGGGCGTGCGCGTCTTCATGACCAGCCCGCACGGCCGCATGAGCGCGTTCCAGCAGGCGCAGATGTTCAGCCTGCAGGACGAGAACATCCACAACATCGCCATTGAAGGAGTGTTCGACGACTGCCAGGACATCGTCAAGGCGGTCAGCAACGACCACGCGTTCAAGGCGAAGTACAAGATCGGCACCGNGGGCGTGCGCGTCTTCATGACCAGCCCGCACGGCCGCATGAGCGCGTTCCAGCAGGCGCAGATGTTCAGCCTGCAGGACGAGAACATCCACAACATCGCCATTGAAGGAGTGTTCGACGACTGCCAGGACATCGTCAAGGCGGTCAGCAACGACCACGCGTTCAAGGCGAAGTACAAGATCGGCACCGTCAACTCGATCAACTGGGCGCGCTTGCTGGCGCAGGTGGTCTACTACTTCGCCGGCTACGTGCAGGCGACCACCTCGAACGAGCAGAAGGTCAGCTTCACCGTGCCCAGCGGCAACTTCGGCAACGTCTGCGCCGGCCATGTGGCGCGCAGCATGGGCCTGCCGATCGCCAAGCTGGTCGTGGCGACGAACGAGAACGACGTGCTCGACGAGTTCTTCCGCACCGGTGTCTACCGCGTGCGCGGCAGCGCCGACACGCACGAGACCTCG
>NZ_JAUJUJ010000393.1 GCF_030711595.1 Stenotrophomonas sp. YIM B06876 | reverse complement strand
GCGCCGCCCTACCAGGGCAAGCCGCACCCGGCCATCGTCACGGCGATGGCGATGGCGGGCGCAGACGAGATCCTGGTGCTGGGCGGCGTGCAGGCCGTCGTCGCGATGGCGGTCGGCACGCAGAGCATCGCACCGGTCGACATGCTGGTCGGCCCGGGCAACATGTTCGTGGCCGAAGCCAAGCGCCAGCTGTACGGCCGGGTGGGCATCGACCTGTTCGCCGGACCGACGGAAACCCTCGTGATCGCCGACGAAACGGTGGACGGCGAGATGTGCGCAGTCGACCTGCTGGGGCAGGCCGAGCATGGCCCGACATCGCCCGCCGTTCTCTTGACGACCAGCGAGANACGGAAACCCTCGTGATCGCCGACGAAACGGTGGACGGCGAGATGTGCGCAGTCGACCTGCTGGGGCAGGCCGAGCATGGCCCGACATCGCCCGCCGTTCTCTTGACGACCAGCGAGACGCTGGCCCGCGAGACGATGGCCGAAATCGAGCGCCAGCTGCAGATACTGCCGACCGCCGACATGGCGGCCCGGAGCTGGGCCGAGTACGGCGAAGTCATCGTGTGCGACACCGACGAAGAGATGCTGGAAAAGGCCAACGAACTGGCGTTCGAGCATGTGCAGGTGATGACGCGCGACCCCGACTACTTCCTCGCCCGCATGACCAACTACGGCGCCTTGTTCCTGGGGCCGCGCACCAACGTGAGCTTCGGCGACAAGGTCATCGGCACCAACCACACGCTG
>NZ_JAUJUJ010000392.1 GCF_030711595.1 Stenotrophomonas sp. YIM B06876 | reverse complement strand
CCAGCTCTGGCCGGCCGTGCAGGCCAAGGCGGTGAACACGCAGAACGTGCGCCAGTCGCTCGACTACGTGGCGCGCGGCGAGGTCGATGCCGGCTTTGTCTATGCCACCGATGCCGCCCTCATGAAAAACAAGGTCAAGGTGGCATTCGCCGTGCCGCTGGACGTGGCCATTCTCTATCCGATCGCCAAAACGGCGGCCAGCAGCCACGCTGCCGAAGCCGCGTCGTTCATCCAGTACCTGCAGACGCCGGCCGCGCAGGCCGTTCTGGCGCAATACGGCTTTGCCAGGCCTTGAGGCGCACGGGGTAAGACATGGACGTGGCATGGTCGGCGCTCAGCCTCTCGCTCCAGGTGGCCGGCTGGGCGACGGCGCTCAACCTGGTGCTGGGCACCGGCGTGGGCTATGCGTTGGCGCGCTGGCGCTTTCCGGGGCGCGACCTGNCACGGGGTAAGACATGGACGTGGCATGGTCGGCGCTCAGCCTCTCGCTCCAGGTGGCCGGCTGGGCGACGGCGCTCAACCTGGTGCTGGGCACCGGCGTGGGCTATGCGTTGGCGCGCTGGCGCTTTCCGGGGCGCGACCTGCTCGACACTGTGCTGACCCTGCCCATGGTCATGCCGCCCACCGTGCTGGGCTACTACCTGCTGGTGCTGCTCGGGCGCCATGGCTGGCTGGGCGGGTGGTTGCAGAACACCTTCGGCATCAACCTGATCTTCACCCTGCAGGGCGCGGTGATCGCGGCCACGGTGGT
>NZ_JAUJUJ010000076.1:557-3526 GCF_030711595.1 Stenotrophomonas sp. YIM B06876 | reverse complement strand
CCTCGATGGCGCTCTTCCAGTCGCTCTGGTAGACCAGATCGTTGAAGTCCGGAATGACGTTGTTGACCGGGCAGCCGCTGCTGCAGAACGGCGTGCCGCAGTCCATGCAGCGCGCGGCCTGCACCTTGGCCTGCGCGTCGTCCAGGCCGATGACGAATTCCTTGTGGTGCCTGAGGCGCTCGCCCACGCTCTTGTAGCCCTCTTCGATGCGCCCGTATTCCATGAAACCTGTGGTCTTTCCCATGTCCGTATCCTCTTGAAAATTGTGCCTGGCGCGCGCTTACTTGGCCGCAACCACTTCGTCTTTAGGAGCTGCCACCGCAGGCGTGGCGGCCTCTTCANTGCGCCCGTATTCCATGAAACCTGTGGTCTTTCCCATGTCCGTATCCTCTTGAAAATTGTGCCTGGCGCGCGCTTACTTGGCCGCAACCACTTCGTCTTTAGGAGCTGCCACCGCAGGCGTGGCGGCCTCTTCAAGCACTTTTCGTTCATACATCTCGGACAGGGCACGCTTGTACTCGGTCGGGAAGACCTTGACGAACTTGCTGCGCGAGGCCGCCCAGTGGTCGAGCAGTTCGCGCGCGCGCTTGCTGCCGGTCCAGCGGTTGTGGGCTTCGAGCATCTTCTTGAGCTGGGCTTCGTCGGTCTGGTCGCTGTGCCAGGTGGCGCGCGGGTGGGTGGCGATCTGCTCCTCGCTGGGCACGATGCGCTCGAGCGTCACCATGGCCATGTTGCAGCGCGTGTCGAACTGGCCGTCCTCGTCGTAGACATAGGCCACGCCGCCGCTCATGCCGGCGGCGAAGTTGCGCCCGGTCTGGCCCAGCACCACGACGGTGCCGCCCGTCATGTACTCGCAGCCATGGTCGCCCGTGCCCTCGACCACCGCCGTGGCACCCGACAGGCGCACGGCAAAGCGCTCGCCGGCAACACCGCTGAAGAAGGCCTCGCCGCTGGTGGCGCCGTACATCACGGTGTTGCCGACGATGGTGTTGCGCGCCGCGTCGCCGCGGAAATCGATGCTCGGGCGCACGATGATGCGGCCGCCCGACAGGCCCTTGCCGGTGTAGTCGTTGGCGTCGCCAATCAGGTACAGCGAGATGCCGCGCGCGAGAAACGCGCCGAACGACTGCCCGCCCGTGCCTTCGAGCTGGATGCGGATGGTGTCGTCGCTCAATCCCTCGGGGTGCACGCGCGTCACCGCGCCCGACAGCATGGCGCCGACCGAACGGTTGACGTTGCGCGCCACCTCGATGAACTGCACGCGCTCGCCGTGCTCGATGGCCGGGCGCGAGCGCTCGATCAGCTTGCGGTCCAGCGTGTGGGCGATGTTGTGGTCCTGCTCCTCGACATGGAAGCGCGGCACTTCGGGGCCCACCTGGGGCTGCGCGAACAGGCGGCCAAAGTCCAGCCCGCGCGCCTTCCAGTGTTCAATGCCGGCGCGCATGTCGAGCAGGTCGGTGCGGCCGATCAGCTCGTCGAATTGGCGGATACCGAGCTGGGCCATGATCTGGCGCAGCTCTTCGGCGACGAAGAAGAAGTAGTTCACCACATGCTCGGGCTTGCCCGAGAACTTCTTGCGCAAGGCCGGGTCCTGCGTGGCCACGCCCACCGGGCAGGTGTTGAGGTGGCACTTGCGCATCATGATGCAGCCCTCGACCACCAGCGGCGCGGTGGCGAAGCCGAACTCGTCGGCGCCGAGCAGCGCGCCAATCGCGACGTCGCGGCCGGTCTTCATCTGGCCGTCGGCCTGCACGCGGATGCGGCCGCGCAGGCGGTTCAGCACCAGGGTCTGCTGGGTTTCGGCCAGGCCGATTTCCCAGGGGCTGCCGGCGTGCTTGATCGACGACCAGGGCGAAGCGCCGGTGCCGCCGTCATGGCCGGCGATCACCACATGGTCGCTCTTGCACTTGGCGACGCCGGCCGCGATGGTGCCCACGCCGACTTCAGACACCAGCTTGACGCTGATGCTGGCATGCGGCGCGACATTCTTCAGGTCGTGGATCAGCTGCGCCAGGTCTTCGATCGAATAGATGTCGTGGTGCGGCGGCGGCGAGATCAGGCCCACGCCGGGCACGCTGTGGCGCAGCTTGCCGATGTAGTCGCTGACCTTGCCACCCGGCAGCTGGCCGCCCTCGCCGGGCTTGGCGCCCTGGGCCATCTTGATCTGGATCTGGTCGGCGCTGCTCAGGTATTCGGCCGTGACGCCAAAGCGGCCCGAAGCCACCTGCTTGATCTTGGAGCGCAGCGAGTCGCCGTCCTGCAGCGGCAGGTCGACCTCGACGTTCTCGGCGCCGATCACGCTCTTCAGGCTGTCGCCCTGCCTGATCGGGATGCCCTTGAGTTCGTTGCGATAGCGCGCCGCATCCTCGCCGCCTTCGCCGGTGTTGCTCTTGCCGCCGATGCGGTTCATGGCCACGGCCAGCGTGGCGTGCGCCTCGGTGCTGATGGAGCCGAGCGACATGGCGCCGGTGGCAAAGCGCTTGACGATCTCCTTGGCCGGCTCGACCTCGTCCAGCGGCACGGCCTTGGCGGGGTCGAACTTGAACTCGAACAGGCCGCGCAGCGTCATGTGGCGGCGGTTCTGGTCGTTGACGATCTGGGCGTACTCCTTGTAGCTGTTCCAGTTGTTGGCGCGCGTGGAATGCTGCAGCTTGGCGATCGCGTCGGGCGTCCACATGTGCTCTTCGCCGCGCGTGCGCCAGGCGTATTCGCCGCCGGTGTCGAGCATATTGGCCAGCACCGGGTCGTCGCCAAAGGCCGCCTGGTGCATGCGAATGGCTTCTTCGGCGATCTCGAACACGCCTATGCCTTCGACGCGGCTGGCGGTGCCGGTGAAGTACTTGCCGACGGTGTCGCTGTTGATGCCTATGGCCTCGAACAGCTGCGCGCCGCAGTAGCTCATGTAGGTGGAGACGCCCATCTTGGACATGATCTTGGACAGGCCCTTGCCGATCGCCTTGACGTAGTTG
>NZ_JAUJUJ010000076.1:0-443 GCF_030711595.1 Stenotrophomonas sp. YIM B06876 | reverse complement strand
TCTCGACCACCAGGCCGGCCGTGGTGCGCAGGCCCTCGCGCACCAGGTGCTGGTGGATCGCCGACAGCGCCAGCAGCGCGGGGATGGCCAGTTGCGTGGCGCTCACGGCGCGGTCGCTGATGATCAGGATGTTGGCGCCGCCGCGGATGGCATCCACGGCCTGCGCGCACAGCGAGGCCAACTTGGCTTCGACGCCCTGCTTGCCCCAGTCCAGCGGGTAGGTGATGTCTATGGTGGCGCTGTGGAACTTGCCCTGCGTGTGCCGGGCAATGTCACGCAGCTTGGCCATGCCGGCGAAGTCGAGCACAGGCTGGCTCACTTCGAGCCGCATCGGCGGATTGACCTGGTTGATGTCGAGCAGGTTGGGCTTGGGGCCGATGAAGGACACCAGCGACATCACGATGGCTTCGCGGATCGGGTCGATCGGCGGGTTCGTCACCTGC
>NZ_JAUJUJ010000391.1 GCF_030711595.1 Stenotrophomonas sp. YIM B06876 | reverse complement strand
GTTATAGGTGGTTTTGATTGAATTTTCTGCACGGCTGTGCGCCATGGGCTGCAGCGCCTGCGCGGCGCTGGCTGGTTTGACTTTTCCCTGACCGCGGCATTGAATCCGGCCATCGCGCCTGCAGGAGTTCACGCCATGGCTACAACCGCACCCGCCCCGTATTGGCCCATCGTCTATGTGCGCGGCTACGCGATGACGCCGGCCGAAATCGCCGACGCCGTCTCCTCGCCCTACATGGGCTTCAACGTGGGCGCGACCAAGCTGCGCCAGGCCTGGGACGGCCAGGTGCAGCGCCATGTGTTCGAGTCGCCCCTGGTGCGGCTGATGAAGGACTGCGGCTACCGCGACATCTACGCCGACGGCGCCGAAATCGTCGGCCCGGTGCCCGCGCGCAGCGTGGTCATCTACCGCTACTACGACAGCGCCGACCCGGACCTGGGCGGCGGCAAGGCGCCGTCCATCGTGGCCGCTGCAGCGGGGCTGCGCGACCTGATCCACCAGCTGCGCGAACAGGTCTGCGGCGCGGATGCACAGGCGCTGCAGCACTTCAAGGTGCACCTGGTCGCGCACTCCATGGGCGGCTTGGTGTGCCGCTGCTTCCTGCAGAACGACAGCGTTAGCACGCCGGAAGACCGTGCGCTGGTGGCCAAGGTGTTCACCTATGCCACGCCGCACAACGGCATCGACATGGCGGGCATCAACGTGCCGGCGCTGCTG
This sequence comes from Stenotrophomonas sp. YIM B06876, assembly GCF_030711595.1. Lineage (GTDB taxonomy): Bacteria > Pseudomonadota > Gammaproteobacteria > Xanthomonadales > Xanthomonadaceae > Stenotrophomonas. The sequence continues at coordinate 35 of NZ_JAUJUJ010000391.1, read as the reverse complement.
GGCCTGTGGGACATGAACAACTTCAACCGCTCCGT
>NZ_JAUJUJ010000390.1 GCF_030711595.1 Stenotrophomonas sp. YIM B06876 | reverse complement strand
TGGCCTGCCAGGTGCGGTAGGTGGTGCTGGTGCCATACAACTCGAACGGCTGCGACACGTATCCCAGCTTGCCATGGGCCTCGAACTGGGTCGGCATGCGGGTCACGTAGTCCACCACCGCGCCCACCGAGTTGCCGGGGTAGGCGGCCGAGAACGGGCCGTACATCACGTCCACGCGCTCGATCTCCTCGGGCGTGACCAGGCCCCAGCGCGGCGGGAAGGACAGCCCGCCCACGCCATTGCCCAGGTAGTTGGACAGCAGGATGCCGTCGGCATACACGCTTGACCGCGCGCTGTTGCCGGTGCCCGAGGCGCGGCTCGACAGGATGGCGTGGTTGTAGTCGCCGACGTAGCGCTTGCGCACCAGCAGGCTGGGGAAATATTTGAGCGCGTCCTNCGCGCGCTGTTGCCGGTGCCCGAGGCGCGGCTCGACAGGATGGCGTGGTTGTAGTCGCCGACGTAGCGCTTGCGCACCAGCAGGCTGGGGAAATATTTGAGCGCGTCCTCGCTGTCGGTGGCGTTGATGCTCTGCTCGATCTGCTCGTGCGTGATGCCCTCCATGGTGGTGGGGATCTGCGTCGGCAGCGAGGTCGGCTGGCCGCCGGTGATGGTGACGATGCCCAGTTCTTTGACGGGTGCATCGGGGGTCTGTGCCCGGGCGGACAGGCCGATGGGGAAGGCGATGGCCACGGCCAAGGCAACGCAGGTTCTGCGCATTCGAAAACTCCTGAAATCAAGCAAAAAAGCCCGCTAGC
>NZ_JAUJUJ010000389.1 GCF_030711595.1 Stenotrophomonas sp. YIM B06876 | reverse complement strand
TGATGGTGGGCGCCGACAGCATGAGCCGCGCCGTGGGCGTGCCCAACTACATCGCCGACGTGATCGTCGCCGCCTCGCTGATCGCGGTGCTGGTGGCCGGGCTGCTGACCCAGTACCGCGTGCGGTGGAAGTGACGCCGCCATGAATACCTGCCTTCATCACGATTTCAAGCAAAATTGGCCTCTAATGCTTATCCACCAAGCGCTGACAGCTATCAAAATTAAAGCAACCAGCACCGAGGCGGGCGCATGACCGAGTTCTTCGACATCCTCGCCAACCCGGCGTTCTGGATCGCCACCCTGCGCGTGGCCACGCCGCTGATCCTGGGCACGCTGGGCGTGCTGATGTGCGAGCGCGCGGGCGTGCTCAACCTGGGCATCGAAGGCATCATGGTGGCCGGCGCCTTCACCGGCTGGCTCACCGTGTACGCGGGCCACGGCCTGTGGACCGGTGTNGCGTGCTGATGTGCGAGCGCGCGGGCGTGCTCAACCTGGGCATCGAAGGCATCATGGTGGCCGGCGCCTTCACCGGCTGGCTCACCGTGTACGCGGGCCACGGCCTGTGGACCGGTGTGCTGGTGGCGGCGCTCACCGGCGCCGTGTTCGGCCTGCTGCACGCCTGGCTGACGGTGGGGCTGGCGCTGTCGCAGCATGTCTCGGGATTGGGCATCACGCTGCTGGCCACGGCGCTGAGCTACTACGGCTACCGCGTGAGCTTCCCCAAGGTCAACACGCCACCCACCATCGAACCCTTTGC
>NZ_JAUJUJ010000388.1 GCF_030711595.1 Stenotrophomonas sp. YIM B06876 | reverse complement strand
TGAAATGGCAGATTCCTTTTCCTACGAACAACTGATCGCATCGGGCGAGGGCAAGCTGTTCCAACCCGACAGCGGGCGCCTGCCGCTGCCGCCCATGCTGATGTTCGACCGCATCACGCACATCGACGCCGATGGCGGCGCCCACGGCCTGGGCAAGATCCGCGCCGAGCTCGACGTCAAGCCCGACCTGTGGTTCTTCGCCTGCCACTTCCAGGGCGACCCGGTCATGCCCGGCTGCCTGGGGCTGGACGCCATGTGGCAGCTGATCGGCTTCTACCTGACCTGGCTGCAGCTGCCGGGCCGCGGCCGCGCCCTGGGCGCGGGCGAAGTCAAGTTCACCGGCGAAGTCGGCCCAGAGGCCAAGCTGGTCACTTATGAAATCGACATCAAGCGCGTCATCAAGCGCAAACTGGTGATGGCCATCGGCGACGCCCGCCTGCTGGTCGATGGCAAGGAAATTTACGTGGCCAACGACCTGCGCGTNGAGGCCAAGCTGGTCACTTATGAAATCGACATCAAGCGCGTCATCAAGCGCAAACTGGTGATGGCCATCGGCGACGCCCGCCTGCTGGTCGATGGCAAGGAAATTTACGTGGCCAACGACCTGCGCGTCGGCCTGTTCAAGAAGGAAGAGGCACCGGCCTCGGGAGCTGCGCTATGAAACGCGTCGTCATCACCGGCACCGGCATTGTTTCGTGCATCGGCAACGACAATGCCACGGTCACCGCATCGCTGCGTGAGAGCCGCTCCGGCATCC
>NZ_JAUJUJ010000387.1 GCF_030711595.1 Stenotrophomonas sp. YIM B06876 | reverse complement strand
TGGTCGGTTTTGCGGCTGCGTGTGGACACTTTTGCCAAATGGTGTCGACATCTTGCGGCCAAGATTGTTGATGAGTCCATCGACCCCGACGAGGTGCTTAAGGGCACACTGATTCCGAAAATTGTTTCGGCACGCCCAGAACAGCATCCAATTGGAGTCGACTGGCCTCTGGACTTTGTATCTCGCCAGGAGCATCAAGTTGGCTTCGTTCCGATTGGACGTTCCGAAGTCTCAATTTCGGACGTTGAATTCAACGTGCTTGATGGCCCACTGACTGAGCCACTCATACTCGAGATACGCTGCGATGAGTGGACGCGACAGGTTCTCCTTGAGATTTTTCCATCTGGCGACACCACTGACTACCGATTTTCATACGTTGGAGCGGGGCAGCTTGACGTTCGCACGGGTGCCTCTGGCGGGCAAGACCTTTGTCAATACCTTACGGCGCACCCACCGACAGTCTGGTTTGCAGATGGCTCGTCGCTCGAAGGAAATCTGCTCGTTGAGCTTCCACGCGCAGCGCCTCAGTACGATACTGACAAGCTCCAAGTATTAGATTGGAGCGGTATAGACCTAACGAAGGAGTCACAGCACGCAAGTCGGCGAACTGATTCCATTCAATTCCGGCTTCTTGAACAGCTTCGCAAGAAGACTGGTTACGCCGTCCTCTTCGACGATGACGATGCAGGGGAAGCTGCAGACGTTGTCGGCATTAAAGTTCAGGAAGATGGCAATCAACGACGCATCGAAGTTGAGTTTTA
>NZ_JAUJUJ010000386.1 GCF_030711595.1 Stenotrophomonas sp. YIM B06876 | reverse complement strand
CCAGGCATGGTCGAGCGCCGGTTCGGGCGCATCGTGTCCATGTCGTCGGTCGCCGGCAAGGCGTATCTCGACATCGTTGCGGCGCATTACAGCACCACCAAGGCTGCGCTCATCGGCATGACCCGGCACCTGGCCGGCGAGCTTGGACCGCATGGCATCACCGTGAATGCGCTGGCGCCTGGGCGCATCGATACCCCCATGGTCGCTGGAGCCCCCAAGGCGGCCAACGAAACCGTCATGGCAGTCACGCCGCTGCGGCGCCTGGGCACTCCCGACGAGGTGGCCGGCGCCTGCCTGTTCCTCACTTCGGATCAGGCCAGCTTCATCACCGGCCAGGTCATCGACGTGGCTGGCNTACCCCCATGGTCGCTGGAGCCCCCAAGGCGGCCAACGAAACCGTCATGGCAGTCACGCCGCTGCGGCGCCTGGGCACTCCCGACGAGGTGGCCGGCGCCTGCCTGTTCCTCACTTCGGATCAGGCCAGCTTCATCACCGGCCAGGTCATCGACGTGGCTGGCGGCTGGCTGATGACCTGACTCCATCGCAACAAGAAACCTGCCTTATGCAAACGACTCCGCACCTCAACTACATCGCCGGCGAATGGACCACCGGCGCATCGGTTGCACTCAACATCAACCCTTCGGACACTCGCGACGTCGTGGGTGAATACGTCCGTGCCGACGCGCAGCAGACACAGACTGCCATCGACGCGGCATTCGATGCGCAGCAGACCTGGGCGGGGTTCACCGCCGAGCAACGCGCG
>NZ_JAUJUJ010000385.1 GCF_030711595.1 Stenotrophomonas sp. YIM B06876 | reverse complement strand
GGTGATCATGGCCTGCTGGTTCGACACGCTGACGTTGCCGTGGTTGCTGTCCAGCGTGGCGAGGATGTTCTGCGTGCCGCCGAGGCCGGCAATCTTGCCGCTGATCGACGAGAGCGCGTCATCCAGGGCGTTGATGGTGCCGCCAACGGTATCGCCGGTGTTCATCCCGGTGGTTTGCAGGGTGGATGCCGTGCTGTCCAGCGAATTGAGCAGCGCGGCCATTTCAGACAGCGTGACGTTGGCCGTCTGGGTGATGCCGTGGCCCACGACGACCTGCTGCGACGCGGTGTTGCCGGTGAAGGTATAGCGGGAGCCCAGGGGCTGGGTGTCGTCGTAGGTGACCGTGTCGGTTGCGCTGGCGGTGCCGGAGAACAGNCCCGGTGGTTTGCAGGGTGGATGCCGTGCTGTCCAGCGAATTGAGCAGCGCGGCCATTTCAGACAGCGTGACGTTGGCCGTCTGGGTGATGCCGTGGCCCACGACGACCTGCTGCGACGCGGTGTTGCCGGTGAAGGTATAGCGGGAGCCCAGGGGCTGGGTGTCGTCGTAGGTGACCGTGTCGGTTGCGCTGGCGGTGCCGGAGAACAGGTAGCGGCCCTCCTGGTCCTTGCTGTTGCTGCTGTAGAACAGGCTGTCGCGCAGGGCCGTCAGAGAGCCAGCCATCGCCTGCACGTCCTCCGAGGTGTTGCTGCCATCCCTGGCCCACACCAGTAGATCGCGCACCTGCAGCATGTCCTGCACCATGCTGCCGAGCGCCGTTTCATTC
>NZ_JAUJUJ010000384.1 GCF_030711595.1 Stenotrophomonas sp. YIM B06876 | reverse complement strand
AAATCGACCACCACCGGAATCTGGCTGCGGGCGATGTGGCGCTCGAAACTGGCCGCGTCCAGCGCCAAAGGCGTGCCCGTGAACAGCGGCTGGTGGCAGCTGCCGCAATCAGGGCTGCTTTCCAGCTGGGCCGCCTGCACGCGGTTGGTGGTGTGGCAGTGCGGGCAGACGATGTGCAGGGCTTCGGACATGGCGGAGGATGGAAGTGGAACTCTCTGGCACATCGGGCCACGCGCTGGGGAATTCAAGCCATGGCGAACCGGCGCGCACGCGACGCTGCCTGGCCCGGAAACGAAAAGCCGCCGGGATTGCGGCGGCTGGCCTCATACCGAGTTGCACAATCAGAGCGAGAACAAGGCGCGAAGCCTGCGATCAGTGCTATAGCACGGCAAGGGCGAAGCGGCGCCGTTATCGCTTTGAGTGGGACTCGGCATCAATGCANAGAACAAGGCGCGAAGCCTGCGATCAGTGCTATAGCACGGCAAGGGCGAAGCGGCGCCGTTATCGCTTTGAGTGGGACTCGGCATCAATGCACGAATAGCGCAATCAGGATGATGATGGGAATTGGGACGCCAAGGAAGAAAAGCAGCAAGGAACGCATGGCGGTCTCCTGTCAAGGTTGAGAAATTGCAATTCGCGGATCACAGATCGCGCCGGCGCCCGCCGAAGGTGGCGGCCAGGCTGGCGGTAAAGGCGCCGATCAGCAGCGAGATGAACAGCCACAGCGTGCTGTAGGCCGAGGCCTTGCGGGCCTGGTCCGCAGCCGCCT
>NZ_JAUJUJ010000075.1 GCF_030711595.1 Stenotrophomonas sp. YIM B06876 | reverse complement strand
GGAACGAGTCGACAAACACCAGGGCCGGCTCATGCGCCTGCACCTCGGCAACGATGCGCGCCAGCACGCGGTCCAGGTCGCCGCTGGCCGCCTCCTCGGCCAGGTTGATGAAGCGGATGGAGCGGTTGAGCTTGTCGAGATCGAAAAAATCGAACTGCTGCTGGTAGCGCAGCATCTTCAGCGGCGGCTCGCCGAGCACCGTGAAATACAGCGCTTGGCAAGCTGGCGCGGCCAGCGCAAACATCAGCTGGTGCGCCAGTGTGGTCTTGCCGCAGCCGGGCGGGCCGGCAATGAGGTTGAAGGAGAACTCGGGCAGGCCGCCGCCCAGCACCGCGTCCAGGCCGGGCACGCCGGTGCGCAGGCGCTGGATCTTTGCCCTGGCGAGGTTCATGGAAAACGCTCGCGTGCGGGCAATTTCAACAGGTGCGGTGAACTGAGCATGGGAGCCTCCAACATCCGCCACAGTCGGTCATTTGCCGCACGGCGTCTGTGCGATGGCCCACACAAGCGAGCAGTGGCGTGGCCGCTGGTGCGTGCTCAGGCCAGCCCGAACTGCTCGCGCAGGGCTGCGCCGAAAGCGGGCGTGCCGCTGAGCGACAGGGTGAGCGTNGCGAGGTTCATGGAAAACGCTCGCGTGCGGGCAATTTCAACAGGTGCGGTGAACTGAGCATGGGAGCCTCCAACATCCGCCACAGTCGGTCATTTGCCGCACGGCGTCTGTGCGATGGCCCACACAAGCGAGCAGTGGCGTGGCCGCTGGTGCGTGCTCAGGCCAGCCCGAACTGCTCGCGCAGGGCTGCGCCGAAAGCGGGCGTGCCGCTGAGCGACAGGGTGAGCGTGTAGCGGCCCGTGCCGGCGGCGTCGGGCAGGAGCGCGATCTGGCGTGTGGCCTCGTCGTAGCGTGGGTGCTGCGTGGTGGCGACCTCGTGCACGGCCTGCAGGTCGTAGTCCCAGTCCGCACCGTCCTCGATGGGGCCCAACTGCCCGGCAAACGCGGCGTGCGCCCAGTCCAGCACCTGCGCCACTTCGGCCAGCAGGGCCGGCAGCTGCGGCGCCAGGACCGAGGCCATCGCATCCCAGGTGCCGGTGCCGTCGCTGTCTTCGCTGTAGTCAAAATCGAGGTAGCGCAGTGTCATGGCGTGCGGCGCAGGGGGAGAGGGGCAGGCATTGTGCGGCAAACTGCGCCGCTGATTCCATTTCCAAGTCAAACGACGACTTGGGGCGTGCAGGCCAGAAGCGCACCACTGCGCATACGGCGAAAAAAGCCCTGCCGCAATGGGCAGGGCTTGTGACAAGGGCTGGGTCAGACTCGGGAAACGCTTGGCGTCTTCAAAGCGTCCCGTCGCCCAGCACGATGCCTTCGCGCCGTGGGTCGGCGCCGCCTTGCAACTGGGTCTTGCCGTCCTTGGTCACCCGCATGATGGTGGCCACGCCGCTCGACTGGGCGGCCGTGGACACGGTATGGCCCTTGGCCTTGAGGCCGGCGACCAGTGCCGTCAGGTCCAGCGTGGTGTTGGAACCATCGACGCCCGTGGTGGGGCTGTTGGACGCGCCGAAGTTGACCAGCGAGGTGGCCTGCTGGGCGTCCAGGCCCCAGTCGAGCGCGCCGACCACGGTTTTCATCACGTACTGGATGATGGCGCCGCCGCCCGGCGAGCCGGTGGCCATCACGAAGTCGCCCGGTGCGCTGCCCTTGAACACCAGCGTGGGCGCCATGGTGCTGCGCGGGCGCTTGCCGGGGGCCACGCGGTTGGCGATCGGCTGGCCGCTGCCATCCACCGGGTTGGCGGAGAAGTCGGTCAACTGGTTGGTGAGCAGAAAGCCCTCCACCATGTGGAACGAGCCCATGCTCGACTCCACCGTCGTCGTCATGGACACCACGTTGCCGTACGCATCCACCACCGAGAGGTGCGTGGTGCCATGCTCCACGGTCTTGTCCACGCCCAGCGGCACCGGGCCGAAGTCGCCCGCGGCGGCCGTGCCCATGCTTTTGTCGGGGTTGATCAGGGCGGCGCGCTGCTTCAGGTAGTCGGGAGCGAGCAGCGAAGCCAGGCCCTGGGCCGGCAGCGGTATGAAGTCGGTGTCGGCCACGTATTTGTCGCGGTCGGCATAGGCCAGGCGCTCGGCCTCGGACACCAGGTGCACGCCCATCACGCTGGGCACGCCGCCCTCGTTCGCGGGGTTGGTCGGCGCGTACTGCGCCAGGTTGAACTGGCCCAGAATGCCCAGCGATTGCGCGATCGCAATCCCGCCAGAAGAAGGCGGCGACATGGTGCACACGTGGTAGGCGCTGCGGTAATTGGTGCAGACCGGCTCGCGCTTCTTGGCTTTGTAGCTGGCCAGGTCACTCAATGTCATCAGGCTGGGGGTGATCGGGGTCTTGCCGGCATCGTCGCCGACCGACTGCGCTGCCTTGGCGACGATGGCTTTCGCTATGTCGCCGGTGTAGAGAGCGTCCGCACCCTGCGTAGCCAGCGCTTTCAGCGTCTTGGCGTAGGGCATATTGGTCATGGTCTCGCCCGTCTTGCGCGGCGAGCCGTCGGCATGGAAGTACGTAGCCATGGCATTGGCGTCCAGCGCCAGGTTGCTGGCATTGCTGGCAATGGCATCGCCCAGGCGACCGGGGATCAGAAAACCGTTGGTCGAGAGCTTGATGCCGTAGTCGAACAGGCCGCTCCAGGCGAGCTTGCCGTGCTCCTTGTGCGCCATGTCGAGCATGCGCATCACGCCTGGCACGCCAATGGAGCGGCCACTGCGCCGCGCTGACGGCACGGGCCCGGGGGAGTTGGCATCGTCCTGGTTCTGGCGCGCCAGGTAGTAGCCGGTGGCGGCTGCCGGCGCGGCTTCGCGCCCGTCATACGCCACCACTTTCTTGGTCCTGGCGTCGAAGTACACCATGAACGCGCTGCCCGCCACCGTGCTCGATTGCGGCTCCACCAGGCCCAGCACCGCCTGCATGGCGATGGCGGCGTCCACGGCCGTGCCGCCAGCCTTGAGCACATCGCAGCCGGCCTTGGTGGCCAGTGGTGTATTGGCGATCGCCATGTACTTGCTGGAATATTTGGCAGTCAGGCCCAGGCGGTAGCCCGAGGCTTTCTCGGGCGCCGCCGGGTCGCCGCTCACCCCGGAGCCCACGACCACCGGTGAACCGCTGCTGCTCCGTATCGAGCAGCTGTTGGGATCGCTATCGACGATCAGGTCCGAGCCGCCGCCGCCGCAGCTCGCCAGAAATACCGCCGCCACTGGCGCCACGGCCCACAGCACTTTCTTGCGCATATTCCACCCCATTCGTTGCTAAATAGGCTCATGGCAAAGCAGCAGGCCGACGAGCCCGCATCGGGGCTGCTGAACGCCATGCGATGCCGCACGGCTTGGCAAAGGTTAGCAATAGGTGGCCTTGGCGTGGGGGGGAGATACCCGCGCATGTTGGACGAGACCCAGCGCCGCAGTTCGGGGGTGATGTGGCGCGCGTCGATGTATCGGGGTCGAGCGCCAGGGACCTCATGCTGTGCGGCAAACTACGCCGCTACTTCGACCGGCTGATGAACGGAAAGGATATGGACATGGACAACGCAGCACCGG
>NZ_JAUJUJ010000383.1 GCF_030711595.1 Stenotrophomonas sp. YIM B06876 | reverse complement strand
GGCGACTTCGGCAAGCCGATCGTCGCCATCGCCAACTCCTACACCCAGTTCGTGCCCGGCCATGTGCACCTGAAGAACCTAGGCGCGCTGGTCGCCGGGGCGATTGCCCGCGCCGGGGGCATCGGACGCGAGTTCGACACGATCGCGCTGGACGATGGCATCGCAATGGGCCACGGCGGCATGCGCTATTCGCTGCCCAGCCGCGACCTGATCGCCGATGCCGTGGAGACCATGGTCAACGCCCACCGTGCCGATGCGCTGGTGTGCATCTCCAACTGCGACAAGATCACCCCGGGCATGCTGCTGGCCGCGCTGCGGCTGAACATTCCGACCATCTTCGTTTCGGGCGGGCCGATGGAGTCGGGCATCTTCAACCACCGTGGCGTGACGAAGCGCGTCGATGCCATCGACTCGCTGATGGTGCTGGGCGACCCGTATTCCACCGAGGCCGATCTGCGCGGCATCCAGGAGTCGGCCTGCCCGACCTGCGGCTCCTGCGCCATCATGGGCACGGCCAACTCGATGAACTGCATCACCGAGGCGATGGGCCTGGCCTTGCCCGGCAATGGCACGCTGGTGGCCACCCACAAGGATCGCGAAGAATTGTTCCTCCAGGCGGGCCGGCAAATCGTCGCGCTGGCCCGTGCCTGGTATGGCCGCGGCGATGCCAGCGTGCTGCCACGCACGATTGCCAGCAAGAAGGGCTTCGAGCACGGCATGCGCGTCTCCATGGCGGTGGGGGGCTCGACCAACACCATCCTGCACCTGCTG
>NZ_JAUJUJ010000382.1 GCF_030711595.1 Stenotrophomonas sp. YIM B06876 | reverse complement strand
GAGCGCGCACAACCCACGCCTGGTCGTGTGCGACATCTCGGGCTACGGCAGCGACGGGCCGTACCGCGACAAGAAGGCGTACGACCTGCTGATCCAGAGCGAGGCGGGCTACCTGTCGGTGACGGGCACGCCCGAGGAGCCCTGCAAGTCGGGCAATTCGATCGCCGACATCGCGGCCGGCATGTACGCCTACACCGGCGTGCTGGCTGCGCTGATGCAGCGCGNGCGACGGGCCGTACCGCGACAAGAAGGCGTACGACCTGCTGATCCAGAGCGAGGCGGGCTACCTGTCGGTGACGGGCACGCCCGAGGAGCCCTGCAAGTCGGGCAATTCGATCGCCGACATCGCGGCCGGCATGTACGCCTACACCGGCGTGCTGGCTGCGCTGATGCAGCGCGACAAGACGGGCAAGGGCTCGCGCGTCGATGTGTCCATGCTCGAATCGCTGGGCGAGTGGATGGGCTTTCCGATGTACTACGCCTACGACGGCGCGCCGCCACCACCGCGCAGCGCGGCGTCCCACGCCACCATTTACCCCTACGGGCCCTTCCTGGCCGGGGACGGCGGCACCGTGATGCTGGGGTTGCAGAACGAGCGCGAGTGGAAGCTGTTCTGCGAACTGGTATTGCGGCAGCCGGCGCTGGCGCTGGACGCCCGTTTCGACAGCAGCGCCCGGCGCAACGAACACCGCGCCGAACTGAAGGCGCTGATCCTGGAGGTGTTTGGCCAGCTCACGGCGGCGCAGGTGATAGAGCGGCTGGACGCAGCCCGGATC
>NZ_JAUJUJ010000381.1 GCF_030711595.1 Stenotrophomonas sp. YIM B06876 | reverse complement strand
GTTAAGTCGATGCGCTTCAATCTCCGGCAGATCGAAGTTTTCCGCGCGATCATGCTCACCGGCTCGATCAGCCGGGCGGCCACGCTGCTGAACGTGTCGCAGCCGGCGGTGTCGCGCCTGCTGTCCTACACCGAGCAGCGCCTGGGCCTGCTGCTGTTCGAGCGCATCAAGGGGCGGCTCTACCCGACGCCCGAGGCCAAGCGCCTGTTGCAGGAGGTCAATGCGGTCTACCAGGGCGTGCAGCGCGTCAACGAGGTGGCTGAAGACCTGATCGAGCACCGCATGGGCCATCTGCGCGTGGTCTGCAGTCCCAGCCTGGGGCAGGGGCTGATGCCGCAGGCGATTGCCCGCTTCATGCGCAAGCTGCCGCAGNGCGTCAACGAGGTGGCTGAAGACCTGATCGAGCACCGCATGGGCCATCTGCGCGTGGTCTGCAGTCCCAGCCTGGGGCAGGGGCTGATGCCGCAGGCGATTGCCCGCTTCATGCGCAAGCTGCCGCAGGCGCGCGTGAGCCTGTTCACGCTGACGCCCCAGCTGCTGATCCAGGCGCTGCTGACCCAGCAGGCCGATCTGGGCGTGGTCTTTCTGGCGGAACCGCACCCTAATCTGCACTCCACGCTGGTCTACGGCAACAAGCTGGTGGCGGCGCTCCCGGCCAACCACCCGCTGGCGGCGCGCAACACGGTGTCGCTCGCGGACCTGGCCGGCGAGAGTTTCGTCGGCTACAGCGCCGACGTGCCTATCGGCCAGCTGGTGCGCCAGCTGTTCGCCGATGCGG
>NZ_JAUJUJ010000011.1 GCF_030711595.1 Stenotrophomonas sp. YIM B06876 | reverse complement strand
GCAGATAGGCGGCGCGGCGGGCGCGCAGCCGGGCCCACAGGGGCAGCCGCCTGGGTCTTATACGCCTGGGGCTGCTACCAACTCAAGCAATAGTGGCAGTGACCAACATGTCCAGCAGACGGGCCGGAGGATTGCGATAGCCCAACAAAACTCCTCGGTTAATTCATCTCCGAAAGGAAAATTCGGCAACGCCGATTCCATATAGGATTATTGCATGGGTTTTACGATTATATGATGACTAAATTCCTTTTTTTTGTGTTTATTATGTTTACTCCGATTCTGGCCTTTGCCGAAGGCGGTTGCCCTCCTGGCATGTATCCAATAGGAGGCCAAGGTGTGCAGGGGTGTGCGCCAATTTCTACTGGCGGGGGGGCGGCCTCGTCAGGACCGGTTGCAACCGGCCGGTGGGAAACACGTTGGGGCGCGGTTGCCGAGGGTTCGACTGATTTGAACGGTCCAACCGCAACCGGGGTAGCTGTTTCCCAAAAGTCCAAGCGGGCCGCGCTGGCTCTGGCGCTTAGTGAGTGTAAGCGTGGAGGAGGAAGTAATTGCAAGATTCGAATCGCCTATCACAATCAGTGTGTGGCGATCGCAGATCCGACGGAAGCGGCGAGGAACAAAGGCGCAAGCACGTCTAGTATCGTGCGCGCAGAAACACTTGAGCAGTCATCACGCATGGCCATGGATAGGTGCGAAGGCGGTCGCGTCATACAAGAGTGCGAAATTGTATATTCTGCTTGTAGTAAGTCTGAGTTTAGATATTTCTAATAACGTGGTGCTTTGGAAAATATGGTTTTCCATAGGGTCTTAAAAAGGAGCGTTATTGCCCATGAAATATCTTCCTGTCGTCCTGGGGGCGGTTCTTGCGACCGCTGCTGCCACGGCCTGCAATTCCCAGCCGCCCGGGGTGGTGGCTGCGTCCGCGGCAGCAGCCCCGGTAACAACGCCTGCGCAGGATGCGGGTGGGTCGAATATGCAATTGAAGGAGGCTGGATTGATGGAAATGGAACGCAGCGCGGCCAAGGATGATGCGAAGGCATTTGTGCCAGCAGGGGCGAGGCTGCTGGAAATCAGCAAGGGCGATCTCAACGGTGATGGCATTGGCGATGCGTTACTGGTTATTGATCGGCCGGCACCCGACAAGTTGGCTGCTGGCGACGACGGTTCGAACCGCATCGTGATGCTGGTGCTGGGCAGTGCCGATGGGAAATGGCACCCGGCCGCTGGCAATGACAAGTTGGTGCCGTGTTCTACCTGCGGTGGGGTGATGGGTGATCCTTTCGGCTATACGCGCGTGTTCGTGGGCGGCTTCACTGTTGTCAACAGCGGTGGCAGCCGCGAGCGCTGGACCGATTCCTATACGTTCCGCTATGCGCCTGCTGAAAAGGCATGGTGGTTGGAATCGGTGAGCCGGCAGGTCATCGATACCGATACCGACGCGGAAACCAAAAAGGATTTCACGGCAGCCGAGCTCGGCAAGGTGCGGTTTGAGGATTTCGATCCGTCCAGCGTGCCGGAGGTGACGCTGCCGTAATCGTGCACCGCCAGGAGACGGGGTTGTTCACGCGGGTCAACCAGGAGTTTCATCATGTCAAAGGACAGGGAGTTGCAGTTGTTGCAGGAGGCCATGCGGGCAGGGATCACCTCGCCGCGCGAACTGGCCAACTTCATGGCGCAGGTGGGGCACGAGTCCAGCGGGCTGAACCGTCTGGAAGAAGGCTTCCGCTATACGCGGGATATTTCGCAGATCCCGGTGGCATCGGCCATGCGCCAAGGCCCGGAGGCGCTGGAAGCAGCCCGGCTGGAGGCGTTGCGTGGCCGCCCCGAATCCCTAGGCGATCTGATGTATGGCGGTCGCATGGGCAACAACCAGTCCGGTGATGGCTATCTGTACCGCGGTCGCGGCTATATGCAGCTGACAGGCAAAGAGAATTACGGGAAGGCCGGGCGGGCGCTGGGCCTGGACCTGGTCAAACACCCCGAGCTGGCAGCGCAGCCGGAACACGCCGCGCGAATTGCGGTGTGGTACTGGGAAAGCCGCGTGCTGGAAGTGTCGCGAGAGGACGTGCGTGGCGCCACGCGTGCCATCAATGGTGGCCTCAATGGTCTGGATGATCGCCAGCGGCGTTTCGAGGCATGGGAGCGCGAGCTGACCCCGGATGTCATGGAACGTTTGGGACGCGGTGAAGTGGGGCAGCCGACCCGCGCAGCGGTCGCAGCCGGCGCCGATGCGCTGGCCGATGGAGTACTGCGTAAGGGCGAGCGTGGGGAATCGGTGCGTGAGTTGCAGCAGATGCTGCGTGCGCAGGGGATCCGCGATAAGCATGGACACGAACTGTGTGTTGATGCCGATTACGGCAACCGCACCGTGGACGCGGTCCAGGAATTCCAGCGCAACCACGGTCTGCAAGCCGACGGTATTGCCGGGCCGGCGGCACTGGGCAAGCTGCGTGCACTAAGCCAGTCGCAGGAGCAGGGCGTCGCACTGATGTCCGACCCGGCCCACCCGGGTAACCGGCTGTTCCAGCAGGCGATGGGCAGGCTGGAAGCATTGGCGCCGCAGGCAGGTTTCCACAACCGCCGGGCCTTGGAAAATACAGCCGGGCAAATCGCGCTGGAGGCGCAGGCCAGCGGCTTGAGTCGCATCGACCACGTGGTCTCCAGCCAGGATGGCAAGGGGTTGATCGCGGTGCAGGGCGAGATGAACGATCCGGCGATGCGTCGCGTGCTCGTCGAACGCGACGAGGCGGTGCAGCAGCCGCTGGAGCTGAGCAGTCCGCGCTTGGCCCAAGAGGCGCAAGGCCGCGATGAACTGCTGGCGGCCAATCGCCAGCAGGAACACACCCGCGCCATATTGATGTAGCGGCAACGATGGGGTGTCGGTGCCTGGCGTCGACACCTCGCTGCGGGCCGACATAGATGCGTGTCCAGAAGCTGGACCACAGCAGGTCAGGTTGAGCCAGGCTTCGCCACATCCGTCGTTCTACCGCATCGAAACCTACGAAACGTGTTTATCCCGAGCTGTGCGGTAACGGTGCGATAGCCGAACGACTGCCCTGCCTAGATCAACTGCTTGAGTGGCGCAGCCAACTCGGCGTTCACCTTGGCCGGTTTGCAATTCACGGCGCGTGGGGCCACGGCCACCACTGGCAGAGCTTGGTCATCGGCTCCACCACGTCATCGTCCTGCAGCCGCTGTGGGACCGGAAGCATCAACTCTCGTCCCTTCCCGGCAGGGAGGCCCGCTTTTTGCGGGCGACGATCTCCGGCATGCCTCGCCGTAGGCGTCCTGGAAATCCTTGAGCTGGGTTTGTACTGCTCGCGCGCATCCTCGGGCTTGGCCGGCAGCGCGTTCTCCAGGACACGCTTGCCGTCTTCATCCCAGCCCCCGGTCTCGGCCGGCGTCAGCTCGAACTGGCGACTGGCGGCGGCCACGGTCCTGCATTCCCGCGATTGGGCTGTCATTGCCAGCGTGGGCGTTACGGCAATTTATCCATTCAAGTGCCGGGCGCGACCGGCGCAAAGCGCGGCTGCAATTGCCCGTCCACTTCAACCTGCGCGACAAACATCGCATAAGGCCGTACCCACAGGCCGACATCGGAATCCAGCGGGCGATACAGCACCATCGGCTCCAGGGTTTCGCTGTGGCGGACCACACCGACCACCTCGTAGTTGCCGCCTTTGAAGTGGCGGTAGTGACCCGGTGCGATCGGGGGCAGGGCGGACAGGACGTGCATGGGCGATCTCGCATGAACAGGCAACGTGGCCGGCAGTGGCGGCCGCCATAGAGTATCCCGCGGCCGTCCGTGGCCTGCGGGGAATGGCGGCCACGTCCCCCGGCGTGGGCTAAACTTGCATGGCGATTGCCGGCATGTGGCCGGCCGCCGGAGTCCCCATGTCCTCGCCTATCCGTAACGCCGTGCCGCCGTTGAACCATGCACAAATGTGTGCCGCCAAGGCTGCGCCGGTGTTGGGGATGGGGCATCGCGGTTCTGGAGAGGCGGTCCGCCGCCTGTCGCGGGCTGCGGCACCTGTCCAGCCCTGCACCTCCGGCGCCTTCGAGCCGTTTTTTTGCCAAGCCAATGGCCATGATTGAGCGCTTGCCCCCACCTCCGCCGCTGGGCACACCGGTGCATGACCAGGATGAGGACTGGATGTGTCACGCATTGGCGTTGGCCGATCGCGCGCAACGCGAGTTCAACGAAATCCCGGTGGGTGCGGTGCTGGTGAGTGCCGACGGCAAGGTGCTGGGCGAGGGCTGGAACCTCAACATCGCCGACCATGATCCCAGCGCCCATGCCGAGATCGTGGCGATGCGCACCGCGGGCAGGGCACTTGGCAATCACCGGTTGCTCGGCAGCACGCTGTACGTGACGCTGGAGCCGTGCGCGATGTGCGCGATGGCCATCGTGCACGCGCGGGTGGCGCGGCTGGTGTATGCGGCCAGCGACCCCAAAACCGGCGCCTGCGGCAGCGTGTTCGATCTGCTCGGCGATTCACGGCACAACCATCGCGTGGAAATCCATGGGGGCGTACTGGCCAAGGAGGCCAGCACACGATTGACCAATTATTTCCGTGCCAAACGCGGCAAGCCACCGCTGCTGCTCGCGCAGGCGGGCACGGCCGCAAGCCGGTCCGACGACGGAGCGCTGACGTGATGGCGTTATCATGTGCATCTTTCCAAAACCCCGGTTGCCGCTGCGGCGCGTGACCCCAGCACAAGGCAGACACATGGCGGACAACGGCGCAGAAGGTGAACGATTGATCTGGATCGATCTGGAGATGACCGGTCTGGATACCGACAACGACTCGATCATCGAAATCGCCACGGTAGTCACCGATGCGCAGCTGAATGTGCTGGCCGAAGGTCCCCAGTTCGCGATCCATCATCCGCTTGAACGTCTGGAAGGCATGGACGAATGGAACCGCAACCAGCATCGCCGCTCCGGCCTGTGGCAGCGTGTGGTGGACAGCACCGTGACAATGGGCCAAGCCGAAGCCCAGACGGTGACGTTCCTGACAACGTGGATCAAGGCGGGCGCCTCGCCGATGTGCGGCAACTCGATCTGCCAGGATCGGCGCTTCCTGCACCGGCAGATGCCGCGTCTGGAAAAGTATTTCCACTATCGCAATCTGGATGTCTCCACGGTCAAGGAACTGGCCCGGCGTTGGGCGCCGTCGGTCGCTTCCGGCTTCAACAAGACCTCCAGCCATACCGCGCTGAGTGATGTGCACGATTCGATCGCCGAGCTGCGCCATTACCGCAACTTCATGGGTGCCTTGTCAGGCCTGCAAACCGCCTGATCGGCGGCGTACACCATTTGCACCCGGGATCGCGTGGATGCGCTGGTGATCTCGCTGCTGGCGCGAAACAGGCGCCGGCGGCGCTATCATTCCGGCCATGAAGGGCACTGACGCATTGCCGCCTTCGCCCGGGTCTTCGATCCTGCCAACCGCGCAGGACTGGGCCGAGTTGCGACGTGCGGTCGCGTTGCTGGAATCGCCGACCCTGACGGCGAAGATGGCCAACCTGATCGGCTCGCCGCTGGAATTTGCGGTCAATCGCCTGCCGCAGCCGGTCTCACGCCGGATCCATGGAGCGGTCGAAGCCGCGCTGTTCAAGTCCGCCCAGGCCGCGCTGTGGAGCATGGACAATACGCCAGGCAAGCAGGCGTCCACCCGCTGGCACACGCTGGCCGCGGCCACATCAGGCGCGATCGGTGGCGCGTTCGGTTTCGCTGCGCTGTTTGTCGAGCTGCCGGTGTCGACGATGATCATGATGCGCTCCGTTGCCGACGTGGCCCGCAGCGAAGGCTTCGACCTGGGTGAAATGGCCACGCGCCACGCCTGTCTGGAGGTATTCGCGCTGGGCGGAAATTCAGCCAGGGACGATGCCAGCGAGACCGGCTATTACATCACCCGTGGATTTACCGCCGAAGTGATGCGGCACCTGTCGGCGGAACTTGCCGGACGCGCCGCAGGCGGCGGGAGCGTGATGATCGGGATGTCGCCGAAGGAGGCCGGCAAGTGGTTGGCCAAAATCGTGGAGAAGGTTGCTGCACGTTTCGGCGTGGTGGTGACCGAGAAGTTTGCCGCGCAGGCCGTGCCGGTGATTGGCGCGGCCACGGGTGCAACACTAAATGCGATGTTCATCGACTATTACCAGGACATGGCGCGTGGCCACTTCATCGAGCGTCGGCTGGAACGCCGCTACGGTTATGAAACCGTGCGGGTGGCGTACGACCTGCTGGCCGCCGAACAGTCGGCCATATAGCTCGAAACGGTGGCGCGAAGCCGCGTCGGCGCGCCTGATCCGGTTGCCGCTCACGGTGGCCGAGGCGGAAGGCCGGCCGGTTGTCCCTCTTCACTGCGAAGCCCGGGCGTCTGCGGCCGACTCACAGCGGAAATACACACGGTTGCGGGCGGGTTGTCCGCGTCGCCGCTGGACCGCGCGCCCGGCAGGCCGGTTCTCTCGCAGGGTCATCGGGCGCACGCCATAGAAACCAGACCCCGCCGTAGCGGGGTCTGGTTCTGTCTCAATAACCGAAGGTCAATCCTTGGCCTTCAGCGTGGCCAGGCGCAGCCAGGTGTCGACCACCGTATCGGGATTCAGCGACAGCGACTCGATTCCTTCCTGCATCAGCCATTCGGCCAGATCCGGGTGATCGGACGGCCCCTGGCCGCAGATACCGATGTACTTGCCCTTGGCGCGTGCCGACTTGATCGCCATCGACAGCAGTTTCTTCACCGCCGGGTTCCGTTCGTCGAACAGGTGCGCGACGACCGACGAATCGCGGTCCAGGCCCAGGGTCAGCTGGGTCAGGTCGTTGGAGCCGATCGAGAAGCCGTCGAAGATGTCCAGGAACTCGTCGGCCAGCAGTGCGTTGGACGGCACTTCGCACATCATGATGATCTTCAGGCCGTTCTCACCCTGCTTGAGGCCATTCTGTTCCAGTACCTCGACGACCTTGCGGCCTTCCTCCAGGGTGCGCACGAACGGGATCATCACCCACAGGTTGTCCAGGCCCATCTCGTTGCGCACGCGCAGCACGGCCTTGCACTCCAGCGCGAAGGCGGCCGAGAAGCTCGGGTCGACATAGCGGCTGGCGCCGCGGAAGCCGATCATCGGGTTCTCTTCATGCGGCTCGTAATTGCTGCCGCCGATCAGGTTGGCGTACTCGTTGGACTTGAAGTCCGACAGGCGCACGATCACCGGGTTCGGCGCGACCGAGGCGGTCAGGGTGGCGATGCCTTCGGCCAGACGGTTGACATAGAAGCTGACCGGATCGGCGTAGCCGGCGATCTTCTCGTCGATCTTCTTCCTGGTCGCCGCATCCTGCTTGGCGTACTCCAGCAGCGCATTGGGATGGATGCCGATGTGGCTGGCGATGATCATTTCCAGGCGGGCCAGGCCGATGCCGGCATTGGGCAGCTGGCCGAAGTCGAAGGCCCGTTCCGGGTTGGCCACGTTCATCATGATCTTCAGCGGCGCCGGCGGCATGTTGCCCAGATCCGTGGTGGCGCGCTCGAAGCCCAGCTTGCCTTCGTAGATGACGCCGGTGTCGCCCTCGGCACAACTGACGGTGACTTCCTGGCCGTCCTGGATCGCCTGGGTGGCGTTGCCGGAACCGACCACGGCCGGTACGCCGAGCTCACGGGCAATGATCGCGGCGTGGCAGGTACGGCCGCCGCGGTTGGTGACGATGGCCGAAGCGCGCTTCATCACCGGCTCCCAATCGGGGTCGGTCATGTCGGCGATCAGCACGTCACCGGGCTGCACGTGGGCCATGTCGTCCAGGGTGCGCACCACCCGCGCGGTTCCGGAGCCGATCTTGGCGCCCACTGCACGGCCTTCCGCCAGCACCTTGCCGCCCTTTTCGGTCAACGCGAAACGCTCGATCTGGGTGGCGTGGCCACGCGACTTCACCGTCTCCGGACGCGCCTGCACGATGAACAGCTTGCCGCTGACACCGTCCTTGGCCCACTCGATATCCATCGGGCGGCCGTAGTGCTTCTCGATGACCAGGGCCTGCCTGGACAGTTCCTGCACGTCCTCGTCACTGATCGAGAAGGTGTTGCGCAGTTCGGCCGGGGTGTCTTCGATGCGCACGCGCTCGCCGGGCACATCCGAATACACCATGCGGATCGCCTTGGAACCCAGCGAGCGGCGCAGGATCGCCGGCTTGCCGGCATTCAGCGTGGGCTTGTAGACATAGAACTCGTCCGGGTTGACCGCCCCCTGCACGACCATTTCGCCCAGGCCGAACGAGGAGGTGACAAACACCACGTCACGGAAGCCGGACTCGGTATCCAGGGTGAACAGCACGCCGGAGGAACCCACGCCCGAGCGCACCATCAGCTGCACGCCGGCGGACAGGAACACGTCCTCGTGCTTGAAGCCGTGGTGCACACGGTAGGCGATCGCACGATCGTTGTAGAGGCTGGCGAACACTTCCTTGACCTTGTGCACGACATCGTCGGCACCGGTCACGTTGAGGAAGGTTTCCTGCTGGCCGGCGAAAGACGCATCGGGCAGGTCTTCGGCCGTGGCCGAGGAACGCACCGCCACCGCGACTTCGCCGCCGCCGTTTTCAGCACACAACTGGCTGTAGGCGGTGCGGATGTCCTGGTCCAGCTGCGGCTGCAGCGGGGCATCGGCCACCCAGCCGCGGATTTCCTTGCCGGCTGCGGTCAGCGCGTTGACGTCTTCGACATCCAGCGTGGCCAGCCTGTCGAAAATACGCTTGGACAGATCGTTATGGGCGATAAAACCCTTGAACGCTTCCGAGGTCGTGGCGTAACCGCCAGGAACCGAGACGCCCAGACCGGCCAGATGGCCGATCATTTCGCCCAGGGACGAATTTTTGCCGCCGACGCGGGCCAGGTCGGCCAGGCGCAGTTCGTGCAACCACAGGATGTTCTCGTTCAAGCGCGATGCTCCATTTGGCCATCGCCCGAGGCGGGCTGGCTGGCCACGTCCGTAGGAAGAAGCCGACATGATGCAGTGCACACCAAATCGGCACAAGCTTGTGACGATACTTTGTCTTGTGCTTGTCCTGACCGGGACAGGTGACGGTACTCTTCCACTTTCACTTTCACTTTCGCGCGCACCCCCCTTCATGAGTGAGGATTCGAGCATGGCGGCAATACGCCCGGTGTTCTACGTTTCCGATGGCACCGGTATCACCGCCGAAACCATTGGCCACAGCCTGCTGACCCAGTTCAGCGGATTCAGTTTTGTCACGGACCGGATGTCGTTCATCGACGACGCGGAGAAGGCGCATGAGGCTGCCGCCCGGATCCGCGCGGCGGGCGAGCGCTACCAGGTGCGGCCGATCGTGGTCAGCTCCTGCGTCGATTCGCAGCTGGGCCGGATACTGGAAGAGAGCGGGGGGCTGATGCTGGACGTGTTCGCGCCCTTCATCGAGCCGCTGGAGCGCGAGCTGGATGCGGCGCGGCTGTCCAAAGTGGGCCAGGCGCACGGCATGGTCGATTTTGAGACCTACCACCGCCGCATCAATGCGATGAACTTCGCGCTGACCCATGACGATGGCATGGCCGTGAACTATGACGATGCCGATGTGGTCCTGGTGGCGGTGTCGCGCGCCGGCAAGACCCCGACCTGCATCTATCTGGCGATGCACTACGGCATCCGCGCGGCCAACTATCCGTTGACCGAGGAGGATCTGGAGCACGACCGCCTGCCGCCGCGGCTGCGCCCGTACCGCAAGAAACTGTTCGCGTTGACGATCGACCCGGACCGGCTGCAGCAGATCCGCCAGGAACGGCGGCCGGATTCGCGCTACGCCAGTCTCGAAACCTGCAAGCGCGAAGTGGCCGCGGCCGAAACCATGTTCCGCATGGAGCGCATTCCCACGTTGAGCACCACCCATACCTCGATCGAGGAAATCTCCAGCAAGGTGCTCGGCACGCTGGAACTGCAACGGGAAATGTACTGAGCCCGGCCAGGGGGCGGTAAGCGGCACCTGCGACGCCTGTCGCGGGCTGCCGTCGCCACAGGCCTGCGTGTAGGATCGGCACATGACAGTGATACGTCCCCGCAGTGGTCGCATTCCCCGGCTGAGTCGCCTCAGCTGGCTGATGGGCCTGTACGCGGAGAACTACCGGCACCTGACCCGGCTGTTCGCTCCGGACCGGCTGCACGCCGGCAGCCATGTCTCATCCATCGGCGATGGCGTGGATGTGCGCCTGGACGTGATCGAATGCCATCGCTACACGGTGGAATTGCGCCTGACCTACGACATCTGTGATCCGCTGACCGGCCAGCCCGATCCTTCGGCCTATGTGCGTCTGTACCGCGATGCGCGGCAGGCCGAGACCACCCACTGCTACGTTGGCCGTCGCTGGCAGGATGTGGTCGGCATGTTTCCGCCGCCCGATGAACTGATCAGCCATCGCATGCGCATGAACACCTTCCTCGGCAAGTGGCTGCAATACCTGGCCGAGCGCGGCCACGGCGTGGCCACTCTGCGGGCGGTGGATGATGCGGTGGCCCCGGCCCGCAGCCCGCTGGCCCTGGTGCGCTGAGCCAGCGCGTTTGATCGGTCATACTGCCGGCCTGTTTACGCCATTACCGATCCCGATGCCCTACACCCCGATTCTTGCCACCCTGGGTTACGTGTTGTCTGCCGATGGCACCCAGGCGTTGATGATCCACCGCAACATGCGTCCGGGTGACATCCATCTGGGCAAGTACAACGGGCTCGGCGGCAAGATCGAAGCCGATGAAGACGTCTTGCACGGCATGCATCGCGAAATCCGCGAGGAGGCCGGTATCGAATGTGGCACCACGCGCCTGCGCGGCACCATCAGCTGGCCCGGATTCGGCAAGAACGGGGAAGACTGGTTCGCCTTCGTATTCGTCATCGACGATTTCACCGGTACGCCGCTGGAGGTCAACCCGGAAGGCACGCTGGAATGGGTGCCGGTGGACCAGATCCAGTCGTTGCCGTTGTGGGAGGGCGATCAGCATTTCCTGCCGCTGGTATTCGATCAGGATCCGCGTCCGTTCCACGGGGTGATGCCATACCGCGATGGCCGGATGCAGTCGTGGCGTTATTCGCGCCTGTAACCGCGGAGACGTGCGGCATTGCGCTCATCCACGTGTGGCCCTGTGGTCGCCAGGCGGGGAGGGCCGGAATGCAGGCGAGGTATCGCCAACCGATCAGCCCATGCGCTTCCCGGCGCCGCCAGCGCATTGGGCCGCGCCGTCACCGCTTGTCCACAACCGGTGTGGATGAAACCTTGGCAAGGCTGTGGATAAGCCGCTGCAGCCGTTGCGGGGCATCACTGTCAAGATGCGTGGTGAATTTCTCGCCAGGCGCACAGCGTGCGCTGTCGTGATGATGCGGCGCGCGTTACTCTTTGGACCTTCCCGTCACGCGGTTACCTATGAAACGCCACTTTTCGATGTTGCGGGAGTTCCACCTTGCGGACTGGTTCACGCTGGCCAACGCCTTCTGCGGTACCGGCGCGGTTTTTGCGGCGATGCGTTTCCTGCAGGATGGCCAGCGCGGGTTCCTGCTGTTCGGCATGGCACTGATTCCCGCCGCGTTCGTGTTCGATGCCCTTGATGGCCGGGTCGCCCGCTGGCGCCAAACCTCGTCCACGCTGGGACGTGAGCTGGATTCGCTGGCCGACATCGTTTCCTTCGGGGTCGCCCCGGCTGCCCTGGCCTACGCCTGCGGCATGCAGGGCGGCTGGGACTGGCTGGTGCTCAGTTACTTCGTATGCTGCGGGGTCAGCCGGCTGGCGCGCTACAACGTCACCGCGGAGGAAATCGCCGGTGACGCGGACAAGGTGCCGTATTTCGAAGGCACCCCGATTCCCACCAGCCTGGGGCTGGTGATCATACTGGCCGTGGCCGCCCACCTGGGCGCCATCGGGCCGGCGCTATGGTGGGGCACCTGGCAGTTGGGCCCGTGGCAGTTGCACCCGCTGGTACTGCTGTTCGCGCTGTCCGGCTCGCTGATGATCAGCAAGACCCTGCGCATTCCCAAGCCCTGACCCTCGCGGCCTGCTGGCCGGTTGCTATCATCACCGGACAATCCGGGAGAGTGGCGATGGCAGCGGGCAGCAGCGGCGGAACAGGCGATTTCGATGCCCTGATCCGGGAGTACTGGAACAATTGGGGCGACGCCCTGCGCAAAGGCACGCCCGCCGATGCCGCGGCACCCGGCGCCATGCCGTGGCAGGACAGCATCGAAAAATGGAGCCAGTTGCTGGGAACCGGCAATGCCGGCGGCGTCGACGATGTCGTGCGGCGATTCCGCGGGCAGGCGGGCGATTGGCTGGGCACCATGCATCAGGTGGCCGCGCAGTTTGCCGGCCGCGACAGCAGCAGTGCCGAGGTGGCCGCGGCGTGGCGCGAGGCCGTGCTCGGGCAAGGCGATGGCATGCTGCGCTGGATGCTGGACGCCGCGCGCGGTGGCAACACGCTGACCGACCAGCCCTGGATCCGCGAGTTTTCGCGACTGCTGCAAGGGGGCTTCAGTGAAAGCGACCCGTGGCTGGGTGCGCCCACCTTTGGCCCGGCCCGCGAACACCAGGCGCGCTGGCAGGCCTTGCTGAAAATCCAGCAGCAGTACAAAGCGCGGGCCGAGGCCTACGTCACCCAGATCCGTGCGGTGCTGGAAGATGCCTTCCAGCTGTTCGAAGCACGCCTGGGTGAACACGAAACGGCCGGCAGCCAGCTCACCAGCGCCCGCGCCCTGTTCGACCTGTGGATAGACGCGGCCGAAGAGGCCTATGCCAAGGTCGCGCTGTCCGAGGAATTCCGCGACATCTACGCCGAGCTGGCCAATGCGCAGATGCGCCTGCGCGCGGCCACCCAGCACGAGCTGGAAAAGGCCTGCGAGTCGATCGGTGTTCCCACCCGCAGCGAAATGGATACGGCCTATCGCAAGATCGCCGAACTGGAACGGCTGGTAAGGCGGATGGCGACCGCGGCACCGCCTGATGCAAAACCGACCGCACCGCCGAAGGTGAAGCCTGCTACGGCGAGGACGAAGTCTCCGCCAGCGGCCAGGGCAAAGCCGTCGGCCGCGAAGCCGGCAAGCCCGCGTGCACGCAAGCGCGCCCCGGCAGGCGGGACGCCGAAATGAAGGGGCCGCTCGGTTTCAATACGGACGACCTGCTGCAGGAGACGCTGGCGATGCAGCGCAAGCTGCTGGAAGGCTTCAAGATGCTGCCGGGCGTGGAGGACGTCGATTACGGTGTCACCGAACGGCGCGAGGTCTGGAGTGACGGCAAGGTCAAGCTGTACCGTTTTATCGGCAGCGGCGAGCCGAGCCGACAACCGCCGCTGCTGATCGTCTACGCGCTGGTCAACCGCCCTTACATGGTCGACCTGCAGGACGGCCGGTCACTGGTGCAGAAGCTGCTGGAACTGGGGCAGGACGTGTATGTGCTGGACTGGGGCTATCCGGATCGCTCCGAACGTTTCCTGACCCTGGAAGACTACCTGCTGCGCTACATCGACGGGGCCGTGGACCATCTGCGGGCACTCGATGATGACGCGCCGGTCAATCTGCTGGGGATCTGCCAGGGCGGGGTGTTCTCGCTGTGCTATGCCACGCTGCGCCCGCACAAGGTGCGCAATCTGGTCACGATGGTGACTCCGGTGGATTTCCAGACGCCGGACAACATGCTGTCCAACTGGGCGCGGAAAGTGGACGTGGACCTGTTCGTCGACACCCTGGGCAATATCCCGGCCGACCTGATGAATGCCAGCTACCTGATGCTCAAGCCGTTCCGGCTCAATGTGCAGAAATACGTCGGCCTGCTGGACATCCTCGATGACAAGACCGCGCTGGAGGATTTCCTGCGCATGGAAAAGTGGATTTTCGATTCGCCCGATCTGGCGGGCGAGGCCTTCCGCGAGTTCATCAAACAGTTCTACCAGCAGAACGGCCTGATGAAAGGCACCGTGCATATCGGCGAAGAGCCGGTCGATCTGGCCCGGCTGACCCTGCCGGTGCTCAACATCTATGCCGAACAGGACCATCTGGTGCCGCCGGATGCCTCCCGCGCGATGGCAGACAGGGTGGGGAGCAAGGACTACACCGAACTGGGCTTCCGCGGCGGCCATATCGGGATCTACGTTTCCGGGCGCGCCCAGCGGGAAGTTCCCGCGGCGATCCACAACTGGTTGCAGCCGCGCAGCCGATGATTTCCATCTGCCGGATCGGCATCGCCGTGTTGATGCTCGCCTGCGCGGGTGCTTCGAACGCGGCGGCCGGGGCGGTCGCACAGCGCGAGATCACCGGCCTGATATCGGCGCTGGAAAGTTCGCACTGCCGTTTCCAGCGCAACGGCCGCTGGTACGACGGCACCGCCGCGCGGGCGCATCTGCAGCGCAAATACGACTACCTGGCCAAACGCGATCTGGTTGACAGCGCCGAACAGTTCATCGAACGGGCGGCCAGCCGCAGCAGCATGAGCGGCCAGCCCTACCGCGTGGCGTGCCCGGGACAGCCCGAACAGGAGGCGTCGCGCTGGTTCGGCGAACAGTTGCGGGCATTGCGGCAGCAGGCCCGCTGAATGGCACGGGGAATGGATATGACCATCCGTCGCCGGAGCCGGCCGATTGACGCCTGCTCCCAAGCGCTGTCACGGTTGTCGAGTGATCGCATGATGGCGCCGGTGGGCCCGGTGGCATCGCCCATCACCATGGCTGGAATCGTGCGCGGTTGCGCGCGGCGTGGGTGCCCGTCTGGATCGCTTCGGCCACATTTCCCGGCATTCCGGTGGATCTGATCCTGTGGCCAGCGATCCGCGACCAGACCGATTGATCCTTCCGCCATGGCTGCTGGGGCTGCTGCAGCTGCTGGGCGCACTGTGGACCAGCCCCAATACGTTGTTGGGACTGGTCGCCGGATTGGCCGGAATGCCGGCCGGCGCGCGCATGCAGTGGAGTTGCCGCGAACGTGCACTGGTGTTCCGGCAGTGGCCATGGGGGCCGGGCGGGGCGATCACCCTGGGCAACGTGATTCTCACGACCGGAAGTACGCTGGAGGTCAGGTGCCATACCTATGAGCACCGTGCCGGACGCTGCCGGCATCGCCTGGTACGCCTGGACGATCACGAGCGCGCCCATGTCTACCAGTACCTGGTGCTGGGACCGCTGTTTCTACCGGTGTATCTGCTGTGTGGTGGCGTGAGCGTGCGCAATCCGTTTGAACGTGCCGCCGACCACTATGCATTGCACGGTCATGGCTGGTGGCCCGGCCGACACTGAAGCCCGGCTCGCGCGCCGGCAGCAAAGGTGCAATCACCCCGTCATCCGCGGGCAATACGCACGCGCTTTCATGTACATCCCGATAACGCCCACCTGCGTATCGTGCGCGGGTTTTCGATGCAACAGGAGTACTGATCCACCATGACAGTTGTTCTCTATATCGGTGGCAGCAAGGACGGCGACAAGGGCGTGGTGCCCTACGGCTTCAGCAAGACCCGCGCCGAGACCGCGCACGGCCCGGAGGTGTATGTCGAGCGCATGATGAGCGTCGATGGACGTGGCCAGATGCGGGTGATGGCGCTGGAAACCCTGCGCGAAGAGATCGTCTGCCAGCGGCTCACTCAACACCTGCGCTGAAGGATGCGTGTTGATCTGGCCGTATCCGCTGATACCCGCATGTGCGACAGGTTCGCCCATCGCTGTCAACGGCTTTCCCCCGCCCGCATGCGTTGCCAGAATGGCGGCTTTCCGTAACGTGGCTCCGGCCGGAAGCAATGCAAGACATCAAGCTCGCGCAGCAGATCGCCCAGACCATCGCCGACGAGATCGGCGCCCAGACCGCCCAGGCCCAGGCTGCCATCGCGCTGCTGGATGAAGGCGCCAGCGTTCCGTTCATTGCCCGCTACCGCAAGGAAATCACCGGCGGGCTGGACGACACCCAGCTGCGCAACCTGGAAGTGCGCCTGACCTATCTGCGCGAGCTGGAAGATCGGCGCGCCGCGGTGCTGTCCAGTATCCAGGAGCAGGGCAAGCTCAGCGACGAATTGCGCGGAGAAATCCTCGGCGCCGNGAGCTGGAAGATCGGCGCGCCGCGGTGCTGTCCAGTATCCAGGAGCAGGGCAAGCTCAGCGACGAATTGCGCGGAGAAATCCTCGGCGCCGACACCAAGTCGCGCCTGGAAGATCTGTACCTGCCATACAAACCCAAGCGCCGCACCCGCGCGCAGATCGCCCGCGAGGCAGGACTGGAACCGCTGGCCGATGGTCTGCTGGCCGACCCCGATCTGGACCCGCAGGTCTTTGCCGCCGGTTTCGTCGATGCCGGAAAGGGCGTGGCCGATCCCAAGGCCGCGCTGGAAGGTGCCCGTGCGATCCTGATGGAGCGCTGGGGCGAAGACGCCACACTGGTGGGTGAACTGCGCAACTGGCTGGGCGAAGTGGGCGTCATCCGCGCGCGCGTAGCCGAAGGCAAGGAAGAGCAGGGCGCCAAGTACCGCGACTACTTCGAGCACGCCGAATCGCTGGCGAAGATTCCCTCGCACCGGCTGCTGGCGCTGTTCCGTGCCCGCCGCGAGGAAATCCTGTTCCTGGAGCTGGATCCTGGCAACGAAGCCGAGGCTGGCCACCAGTACGCGGAAGGGCGGGTGGCCTACAGCGCGGGCATCACCGACAAGGGCCGCCCCGCTGACCGCTGGCTGCTCGACGCCTGTCGCCTGACCTGGCGCGCCAAGCTGCACATGCACCTGTTGCTGGACCTGTTCAACCAGGCGCGCGAAAAAGCCGAGGCCGAGGCCATCACCGTGTTCGGTGACAACCTCAAAGACCTGCTGCTGGCCGCGCCCGCCGGGCCGAAGACCGTGCTCGGACTGGATCCGGGCATCCGCACCGGCTGCAAGATCGCCGTGGTCGACGCCACCGGCAAGCTGGTGGCCACCGACACCATCTACCCGCACGAGCCGCGTCGCCAGTGGGAGCAGTCGTTGCAGACGCTCAAACAGCTGTGTGCCACGCACAACGTCGAGCTGATCGCGATCGGCAACGGCACCGCCAGCCGCGAGACCGACAAGCTTGCCGGCGAGGTGATCAAGGCGCTGGGCGAGGGCAAGCTGCAGAAGATCGTGGTCAGCGAAGCGGGGGCCTCGGTGTATTCGGCCTCGGAGTTCGCCGCCAGGGAGTTCCCGGACCTGGACGTGTCGATCCGGGGCGCGGTGTCGATCGCACGGCGGCTGCAGGATCCGTTGGCCGAACTGGTCAAGATCGAGCCCAAGGCGATCGGCGTGGGGCAGTACCAGCACGATGTGGACCAGTACCGGCTGGCCCGCGCCCTGGAGGCGCGGGTGGAAGACTGCGTCAATGCCGTGGGTGTGCACGTCAATACCGCGTCCGCGGCATTGCTGGCGCGCGTGTCCGGCCTGTCCTCGACGGTGGCCGAAAACATCGTGCGCCACCGCGACGAAAATGGCCCTTTCAAACGTCGCAAGGAACTGCTCAAGGTGCCGCGCCTGGGCGACAAGACCTTCGAGCAGTGCGCCGGTTTCCTGCGCATTGCCGATGGCGACGAGCCGCTGGATGCCTCGGCCGTGCATCCGGAAGCCTATCCGGTGGTCGAGCGCATCGTTGCGGCTACCGCGCGCCCGATCAAGGCGATGCTGGGGGATGGCAGCTTCCTGCGCAGCCTGAAGGCCGAGCAGTTCACCGATGAAAAGTTCGGTGTGCCGACAGTGCGCGACATCCTCAAGGAACTGGAAAAGCCGGGCCGCGATCCCCGCCCCGAATTCAAGGCCGCCCGCTTTGCCGAGGGCGTGGAACAGATCAAGGACCTGCGCGAAGGCATGATCCTGGAAGGGGTGGTCAGCAACGTCGCCGCGTTCGGTGCCTTTGTCGACATCGGCGTGCACCAGGATGGCCTGATCCACATCTCGGCGCTGTCGGACACCTACGTCAAGGACCCGCGCGATGTGGTCAAGGCCGGTGATATCGTCAAGGTGAAGGTGCTGGAAGTGGATGTGGTGCGCAAGCGCATTGCACTCACCTGTCGCCTGGAAGACAGCCCGGCATCGGCAAAGCCGGCGGCGGGTGCCGATGCGCGCACGGGGCAGGGCGCAGGTCCGCGACGTGACGGTGTCGGCAACCGTGGCGGCGGACGTCCACTATCGCCAGGACGCGGAGCTGTTGCACCCGCCCCCGCGAACAATGCACTGGCCGATGCTTTTGCACGCGCCAGGCGTGGCAGCTGACCGCAACTGTCGCCTCAATGGAAAAGGCCCCGATCGCCGGGGCCTTTTGCTTCACCACACAACCGCGCTGGCCAACCTCACGACTGCGCGGGTGTCAGCTCCAATGCCTTCAACAGGGCCCGGGTCAGATCGGCACTCAGATAGGGCTTGGTCAGCATCACGCTGGTACGGAACACTTCGGGTACCTGGCCCGGGTCCATGCCGGTCGCCAGTACGAACGGCGTGCCGCGTTCGCGCAGCGATTGCGCGACGGGATCACTGCGCTCATTCCCGGCCAGCCAGTAATCCAGAAAAGCCACCTGCGGCTCATGCTGGTCCAGCATCGCCAGCGCTTCTTTGACGGTGGCGGCAATACCGATCACCTGGGCGCCCAGGCTCGACAGCTGCAGCTGCAACAGGGTGGCATTCATTTCATCATTTTCGACAACCAGTACCCGCACATCGCGCAGTCCACTCATTAGCATT
Source organism: Stenotrophomonas sp. YIM B06876 (assembly GCF_030711595.1). Lineage (GTDB taxonomy): Bacteria > Pseudomonadota > Gammaproteobacteria > Xanthomonadales > Xanthomonadaceae > Stenotrophomonas. The sequence continues at coordinate 64,339 of NZ_JAUJUJ010000011.1, read as the reverse complement.
TCCCCGTTCAAACCAGCGCATCGAGTATAACGGCGCGGACGCCCGGAGAAGTTGCAGGTTTCCCCGCCGAAAGCCTGCCCAAGCGCGGGAAGGTTGGGTATACTTCCCCGCCTGCCAGCCGAAGTGGCGGAATCGGTAGACGCAGCGGATTCAAAATCCGCCGCCCTTAAAAGCGTGGGGGTTCGAGTCCCCCCTTCGGCACCAACGCACAACATCAAGGGTTGAACCTCGCGGTTCAGCCCTTTTTGTTTGCCTGCGAGGCCAGCCCGCATGAATGGTGACGGAGTTCGGACCTGCGCGGCGCCTGTATCCGATATCCAGGCGCACGCCATTCCGCGACCGGATCATGCAACGGATCACATGCAGTGCCACCGCCACCGCCACCGCCGCAGTACTGTGCGACAGCGCATTGAGCTTTGGGCACTGGCCCCAATCATCCTTGATGTCCCCTGCCTGGAAGGCGCGGTGCCGCTGCTGGGGCGCAGTACGTGTACCGATAGAATTACGCGCCTCAGCAGTCGTACTCTGCGAGCGACATCGCCGATATCGCGCGTGAGGAGGGAAATGGGCTCTGCCGGGCCGAAAACGGGCGCCTCATCGGCAAGCATCGATCACGACCTTCGCTGGGGCTCAGTGGTGCATGTGGCCCCCGGGGGGGGGGGGGGGCGCGGCCCCGGCCCGGGCCCCGCCCCCCCCCCCGCGGGCCCCCGGCACCCCTGGGCCCCCGGGGGGGGGGGCGGGGTGTTGGGTCGCACTACGCGAAAAGCGGCTGTCCGCTGTTGCGCGAAATCCGGCTTCGCCTTCGATGAGGCGACCATCGCCAGCCGCGATGGCCAGACAATAAAAAAGCCCTGAACTGGTCAGGGCTTTTCTTCAAACTGGCGTCCCCACGGGGATTCGAACCCCGGTCGCCACCGTGAAAGGGTGATGTCCTAGGCCTCTAGACGATGGGGACGCGTAAACCGAATTTTCCCTTGCCAGACAGGCCTAATGCCTGGAAAGTTGGTGGAGCCAGGCGGGATCGAACCGCCGACCTCCTGCATGCCATGCAGGCGCTCTCCCAGCTGAGCTATGGCCCCACGATGTTGCTGCGAGCCGACTATGATATCGACTTTTTCACGAAAAAGAAACAGTTTCATGAAAATTTTTCGCTTACCGCTGCTTCAACCCCGAAGAGGATAAAAAGCACTTGCCGCAACAAAAAAGACCCGTCTGATCGGGTCTCGATTGTCTTGATGATGGCGTCCCCACGGGGATTCGAACCCCGGTCGCCACCGTGAAAGGGTGATGTCCTAGGCCTCTAGACGATGGGGACGCGTAAACTCATCAAGTTGTACCTTCGCGATCCGGACGGCCTATTGCCCGGAGTTGGTGGAGCCAGGCGGGATCGAACCGCCGACCTCCTGCATGCCATGCAGGCGCTCTCCCAGCTGAGCTATGGCCCCACGATGTTGCTGCGAGCCGACTATGATATCGACTTTTTCACGAAAAAGAAACAGTTTCATGAAAATTTTTCGCTTACCGCTGCTTCAACCCCGAAGAGGATAAAAAGCACTTGCCGCAACAAAAAAGACCCGTCTGATCGGGTCTCGATTGTCTTGATGATGGCGTCCCCACGGGGATTCGAACCCCGGTCGCCACCGTGAAAGGGTGATGTCCTAGGCCTCTAGACGATGGGGACGCGTAAACTCATCAAGTTGTACCTTCGCGATCCGGACGGCCTATTGCCCGGATTTGGTGGAGCCAGGCGGGATCGAACCGCCGACCTCCTGCATGCCATGCAGGCGCTCTCCCAGCTGAGCTATGGCCCCACGATGTTGCTGCGAGCCGACTATGATATCGACTTTTTCACGAAAAAGAAACAGTTTCATGAAAATTTTTCGCTTACCGCTGCTTCAACCCCGAAGAGGATAAAAAGCACTTGCCGCAACAAAAAAGACCCGTCTGATCGGGTCTCGATTGTCTTGATGATGGCGTCCCCACGGGGATTCGAACCCCGGTCGCCACCGTGAAAGGGTGATGTCCTAGGCCTCTAGACGATGGGGACGCGTAAACTCATCAAGTTGTACCTTCGCGATCCGGACGGCCTATTGCCCGGATTTGGTGGAGCCAGGCGGGATCGAACCGCCGACCTCCTGCATGCCATGCAGGCGCTCTCCCAGCTGAGCTATGGCCCCACTTCGCTGAGAACGAAATGATAGCCGGGGCGTTTTTCCTTCGCAAGCAGTTTCTTGCAAAAAACTTCGCATGCAGCTCTTCAAGCAAAATCCAGCACTGTTGTGACCGGCCGCGGCGGCATCGCATGATGGGTCGGCACGTCTGTTTTTACCGCTTCCAACGCAGCGTCGCTGGCCCGGTGCGACCCGCACTGGCCGCACTACTAAGGAGAAGGAATTCATGGATGTTCGTCTCATCATCGCGTTGATGGCACTGGCAGCAACGGCCAACGCGCAACAGGTCCACAAGTGCGTCGAAGGCGGCAACGCCATCTACCAGTCCGCGCCCTGCAGTAGCGGCGCACCGGTCAAATCGTGGGATGCACACGCAGCTGCAGATCGCTCGGTCGATGAGGTGCATCGACTGGAACGTATCCGCCGGGATTTGGCCGTTCGCAATCCACCACATGATCGCCGTCGCAACTACCGCGTACCGGGACGTACAACCCGCACGGTGGCGCCAACGCAATGCGAGGCCACCCGGGCCCAGCGCGCTGCGGCCTATGAAAAGGCGGGGATGAAACGTTCGTTCCAGCTGTCGAGCTATTGGGACAACCGGGTGCAGCAGGCCTGCAAATAGCCGCCGGGCTGAAGCAGGGCTGAGGAGCAGTCGCTTATGCGCGCACTTTTCACGTCGACGCACGGATGCCCAGCGCTAAGTAGCCAAGGGATTCAGATGGTCTGAATCCACTGACGGAGAACCTTGCGATGCCCAGCACCCATCATGTTGCCGCTGCGTGCAGTGCCGCCTTTCTGGCGGTGGTCATGCAGACCGCGATCGCCGCCCCCCCGGATACCGTTCTCTATAGAGTTCCGTTGCCGGCCTACAACGAGATGGACAAAGACAAGAATGGAGTCGTCACCTTGCCGGAGATCGACGTCTACCCCCCGGAAATCGCAGCGCGTCTTCGCCAATGCGACACCAACAAGGATCTGAAGTTGAGCCGGGAGGAATACGACAGGTGCGAGATGGCAGCGCACCATCCGGCCAAGAAGTGAGCGGTTGCGATTACGGTCCGACCGGCCAGCGGTCTCGCGCTGGCCGGCTTGGCGAAACGGAACATCAATGGAAGATGTCGTAAACGCTCTGCACGATTTCGCCTGTTGCCAGATTGATCATCAGCCCATCGTTGCCGTAGCGGACCCACTCGTAGCCGACTGGCGGCATGTCCAAACCAAACAGCCAGTAATCCGTGAGCAGGTAGTCCGGCCCCCAGAACTCGGCGGGCAGGATGTCGCCATAACGCCAGCGCCGGTACTCGAAGCCCGGTCGGGCGTGATACGGGCCAATCCTGTAATTTTGCGCAGCGCGGAAATTGTGGTGATAGCGGTCCGCATCAAAGGTCTTTGGGCGCATGTCGATTTCGTGCGGACGTTGCAGTCGCTGATATCCAAAAGGTTGCCGTTGCATTTCGACGCCGCGTTCGCCGCGTTGACCGCGATCATCTTGTTGGTTGCGTGCGCCGCCACCGTGTTGCTGATGTTCCATTGCTGCCGGGGTTCCATGCCGCTCTTGGGCAAACGAAATCGTGGGGGACAAGAGCAGGGCCGCGGAAAATACAAAAATCCATTGGCCGTGAGGATGAAGTTGGTTCGACATTTCTCACTCCTTAGCTGTTGATGGGATGAGTGCAGCGGCGCCGTAAGGCGCGCGCCACTGGGATATTGGGCGCCCGCGCACCGTCATCTGGATGTGAGGCCGGGGCGATTTTCCGGCGTTTTCACAAGCCCATCCGACCAGCGGCAGATATTGGTCCGGTATTGCCAGCGGCTACCGCCATCGGGGGCCCCCGGCTGGTCGCGGCCGGGTCACCAGGCCGCGTTCGAGAGCGGGTCGCGCGCTTCGGGATATCGCACGCTGCAGTTATCTGGGTACAGCCTTTTGGAGAGGTGATGACGACGGATATGGGCACCGGCACGGCGCACCACGCACACCGGAGGCGGTGGAGGCGAACGCTCGGGCTGTCTGCCGGCGCCGTCATCGCCGTGGTTGCGCTGGCCTGGCTCATCCGCAACAACGCCGGCGGCGACCGACCCCATCGCAACCCCGCCATTACCGTGGGCGTGGCCACTGCCGGTATCAGCGATGTACCGATCGTCCTGGATGCACTGGGCACGGTGACCCCGCTGGCCCAGGCGGTCGTGCAGCCACAGGTCACGGGTGTCATCACCCGGATTCTGTACCGCGAGGGCGAGACCGTCGCACAGGGCCAGACCTTGGTGGTGATCGATCCGCGTCCGTTCGAGCTCGCGCTGCAGCAGGCCCAGGGCGCGCTGGCCCGGGACGAAGCGCAGCTGCATATTGCCGCATTGACGTTGCAGCGCTACCGGGTGCTGGCCCAGCAGGATTCGATCGCCGGCCAGGATGTCGATACCCAGGCGGCCACGCTCAAACAGCTGCAGGGAACGGTGGCGGCCGACCGCGCAACGCTGGCCAGCGCCCAGCTCGATCTGGCATTCAGCCGCCTCGTGGCGCCTATCGCCGGCCGGGCCGGTCTGCGCAACGCCGATGTCGGCAGCTATGTCACGCCAACCACGCCCTCGGGGGTGGTGACAATCGTGCAGACCATGCCGATCGATGTGGAATTCGCGCTGCCGCAGGACAACCTGCCCGATCTGCAGGCGCGTCTGGCACGCGGTGAGCTGCCGTTGGCCGTGGCGATGGACCGTACCCGCAGCAGCACGCTGGCGAGCGGGCGATTTCTGTCATTGGACAACCAGGTGGATGCCACCACCGGCACCATCAAGGCCAAGGCGCGATTCGACAACACCGGCAACACATTGTTTCCCGGGCAGTTCGTCAATATCACGTTGCAGCTGGATGTGGCGCGTGGTGCGATCACGGTACCGGCCGCCGCATTGCGTACCGGACCTTCAGGCGACTTCGTCTATCGCATCGAGCAGGGCAACCGCGCCCGGCTGCAACCGGTACAGCGCGGGCCGGCGACGGGCGACAGCGTTTCGGTGCTCAAGGGGCTGGCGAAGGGCGACGTGGTGGTCATCGCCGGCGGGGATCAGCTGACCGATGGCGCCAGCGTGCGCCGCGCCTCTGCCGGGGTCAGCCCTGCGCCGTCGAAGGCCGCCACCCGGCGGCAAGGGCAGCGGTGAATCCGTCGCGACTTTTCATCCTGCGCCCGGTAGCGACGTCGCTGCTGATGGCCGCCATCGTGCTCGCCGGCCTGCTGGGCTTCCGTCTGTTGCCGTTGTCCGCATTGCCGCAGGTGGACTACCCGACCATCCAGGTGCAAACGCTGTATCCCGGCGCCAGCCCGGAGGTGATGGCCAATACGGTCACCGCGCCGCTGGAGCAGCAATTCGGGCAGATGTCCGGATTGCTGCTGATGGAATCCACCAGCGCCGCCGGGGCTTCGGTGATCACTCTGCAGTTCGATCTGTCGCAATCGCTGGACGTGGCCGAGCAGGAGGTGCAGGCGGCGATCAACGCCAGCGGCAGCCTGTTGCCCGCCGACCTGCCGGCGCCGCCGGTGTACGCCAAGGTCAATCCCGCCGACACCCCGGTGATGACGCTGGCGGTCAGCTCCGACTCGATGCCGTTGACCTCGGTGCAGCGCTTGGTGGACAGCCTGCTGGTGCAGAAAATCGCCCAGGTGCCCGGGGTCGGGCTGGTGTCGCTGAGCGGAGGCAACCGGCCCGCGGTACGCATCCAGGTCGACAGCCAGCGGCTGGCGTCCTACGGGCTGGGGATCGACAGCCTGCGCACGCTGATCAGCGCGGCCAATGCCAGCGGCGCCAAGGGCAGTTTCGATGGCCCCACCCGCGCCTACACCATCGATTCCAACGACCAGTTGCTGACCGCAGCCGATTACAGCGCGCTGGTGCTGGCCTACCGCAATGGCGCGGCGATCCGGCTGGCCGACGTGGCCCGGGTGGTGACGGCGGCCGAGAACAATCGCCTTGGCGCCTGGGCCAACCTGACCCCGGCGATCCTGATCAACATCCAGCGCCAGCCGGGCGCAAACGTCATTGCCACCGTGGATGCGATCAGCCGGCAGTTGCCGGCATTGCAATCCAGCCTGCCGGCGGGGATCAAAGTGACGGTCATGAGTGATCGCACCACCAGCATCCGTGCTTCGGTGCGTGACGTCGAGTTCGAGATGCTGCTGGCCATCGCCCTGGTGGTGGCGGTGATCTACGCCTTCCTGTGGGACGTGCGCGCCACGTTCATCGCGGCGGTGGCGGTGCCGATTTCGCTGGTCGGCACCTTTGGCGTGATGCACCTGCTGGGTTTCAGCCTCAACAACCTGAGCCTGATGGCACTGACGATCGCCACCGGATTCGTGGTCGACGATGCGATCGTGATGATCGAAAACATCTCCCGTTACATCGAGGCCGGCGAGCGGCCCTTCGAGGCGGCGCTGAAGGGCGCGCAGCAGATCGGCTTCACCATCATCTCGCTGACCGTGTCGCTGATCGCGGTGCTGATCCCGCTGCTGTTCATGGGCGATGTGGTGGGCCGGCTGTTCCGCGAATTCGCGATGACACTGGCCATCACCATCGTGATTTCGGCGGTGGTGTCGCTGACCTTGACGCCGATGCTGTCGGCACGCTGGCTGTCGGCGCGGCCGCAGAACCCGGCCGGATCGAGGACAGTAAAAGGCTTTGCGCGGTTGCAGCACGGCTACGGCCGCAGCCTGGACTGGGTGCTGGAGCGGCAGGCGGCGATGCTGTGGGTGGCCGCCGCCACCTTGCTGCTGACCTTCGCGCTCTATCTGTGGATCCCCAAAGGCCTGTTCCCGACCCAGGACACAGGCCAACTGCAGGCGGAAATCCGCGCCGCACGCACGATTTCCTATGCCGGCATGGCGCAGACCCAGCAGGCGGCGGCGCGGCTGATCCTGCAGGATCCCGACGTGCAGTCGCTGACGGCGTTCATCGGGGTCGACGGCATCAACACCAGCCTGCTCGGTGTCGGCCGGATGATGATCAACCTCAAGCCGGTGCGGAGCCGCGCGCCGGAGGCGATCATGCAGCGGTTGCGCGAACGGATCGCCACCTTGCCCGGGGTGCAGCTGTACATCCAGCCGGTACAGGACCTGACCATCAACGTGGACACCGGGCCCACCCGCAACCGTTTTTCGCTGCGTGGCGCCGATCAGGGCGTGGTCGATGCCACGGCCTTGAAACTGACCGCCGCGCTGCAGGCGTTGCCCGCGTTGCAGCATGTGATCAGCGATGCCGGGGCGCAGGGGCTGTCGGCCTACGTGGAGGTGGACCGCGATACCGCGGCGCGCCTGGCCATCACCACCTCCACCGTGGATGAAACCCTTTACAGCGCTTTTGGGCAGCGGATCATTTCAACGATCTTCGACCAGGCCGCGCAATACCGGGTAATCCTGGAGGCCGACCCGACCCTGGTGGCGCGCCCGGCCGACCTTGGTCGCCTGCATATCCCCACCGCCGGCGCCCCGACGCCGCTGACCGCCTTGGCACGGATCGAGCAGCGCCAGGCGCCGCTGCAGATCAACCATGTCGCCCAGTTTCCGGCGGCATCGGTCGGCTTCGATACCGCGCCAGGCGTGTCCCTGGGCAAGGCCGTCAGCGCCATCCATGATGCGGCCCGCTCGCTGCCGCTGCCGGCCGGGGTATCAATCAGTTTCACCGGGGCCGCCAGCGCCTATGAAACCTCGCTGCAGAACGAACTGTGGCTGATCCTGGCCGCGGTCGTATGTGTCTATATCGTGCTGGGCATCCTGTATGAAAGTTTCATCCACCCGTTGACGATCCTTTCCACGCTGCCATCGGCCGGGGTAGGGGCGTTGCTGGCGCTGATGCTCAGCGGCAGCGACCTGGGAGTGATCGGCATCATCGGCATCATCCTGCTGATCGGCATCGTCAAGAAGAACGCGATCATGATGATCGACTTCGCGCTTGACGCCGAACGCAACGAGGGAAAATCCGCACGCGTTGCCATTCACCAGGCGGCGCTGCTGCGGCTGCGTCCGATCCTGATGACGACGCTGGCGGCGATGTTCGCGGCCATTCCGCTGATGTTCGGCTGGGGGCAGGGCTCAGAGTTGCGCCATCCCCTGGGAATCGCGATCTTCGGCGGTTTGATGGTCAGCCAGGCGTTGACGCTGTTCACCACACCGGTGATCTATCTGGCCTTCGACCGGCTGGCGCAGCGCCGCCGGCTCCCCCCCGCGGCCGCCGGGCGGAAGCCGGGATGAACCTGTCCGCGCCCTTCGTACGGCGCCCGGTGGGCACCATTTTGATGACCCTGGGCATTGCCTTGGCCGGGGCGATGGCGTTTGCCAACCTGCCGGTTTCGCCGTTGCCGCAGGTCGATTTCCCGACCATTTCGGTGACCGCCAGCTTGCCCGGCGCCAGCCCGGAGACGATGGCCTCCACCGTGGTGACGCCGCTGGAGCGCCGCCTCGGGCTGATCGCCGATGTCACCGAAATGACCTCGGTGAGTGTCACCGGGCGCGGCCATATCACCTTGCAGTTCGATCTGGACCGGGACATCGACGGCGCGGCGCGGGACGTGATGGCCGCCATCAATGCCGCCCGCAGCGATCTGCCGGCCACGTTGAAAGCCAATCCGACCTACAACAAGGTCAATCCTGCCGATGCGCCGGTGATGATCCTGGCGCTGCGCTCACCCACGCGCAGCCCCGGGCAGATCTACGAAGTGGCCACCAATATCGTGCAGCAGTCGCTCTCGCAGGTCGCCGGCGTGGGCAATGTCGAAATGGGCGGCGGCTCGCTGCCGGCGGTAAGAGTGGAGCTCATTCCCGGGGCACTGACCAACAACGGCATCGGCCTGGAAAACGTCCGGGCCGCGATCTCGGCAGCCAATCCCAACCGCCCCAAGGGCGTGATCGAGGATGCCAGCCACGCATTCCAGATCTACACCAACGATACCGTGCAGGTGGCCGCGGATTTCCGCGATCTCGTCCTCGGTTGGCGCAACGGCTCGGCGGTACGCCTGCGCGATGTCGCCGAGGTGATCGACGGGGTCGAAGACGTCCACACCCTGGGATTGTTCAACGGCCGGCCGGCGGTGGTGGTGGTGCTGAGCCGCCAGCCCGGTGCCAACATCATCAGCACCGTGGATGGCATCCGCGCCGCATTGCCCGCAGTGCGTGCACAGCTGCCGGCCGACATCGAACTGGAGGTCGCCTCCGACCGCACCAGCACCATCCGCGCCTCGCTGCGCGAGGTCGAGCTGACCCTGCTGATCGCCCTGGTGCTGGTCATCATGGTGGTCGGCCTGTTCCTGCGCAGCGTACGCGCCACCTGGATTCCCGCCATCGCGGTCAGCACCTCGATCCTCGGTGCGCTGGCGGTGATGTATCTGCTGGGTTTCAGCCTCAACAACCTCAGCCTGATGGCGCTGACCGTGGCCACTGGATTCGTCGTCGATGATGCGATCGTGGTGCTGGAGAACACCAGCCGGCATCTCGAGAACGGCATGGCGCGAGCACAGGCGGCGCTGCTGGGCGCGCGCGAGGTCGGCTTTACCGTGCTTTCGATCAGCCTTTCGCTGGTCGCGGTTTTCATCCCGTTGCTGTTCATGGGCGGCATCGTCGGCCGGCTGTTCCGCGAGTTCGCGGTGACCTTGTCAGCTGCGGTGATGGTGTCGTTGCTGATTTCGCTGACCACCACGCCGATGATGTGCGCCTGGTTGCTGCAGAGCCGGACGCCGGAGCACCGTCCCGGCCGGCTGGCCGCCGCCCTGGAGCGCGGCTTCAACCGGGTCAATGAGCGCTACGGCCATGGCCTGGTCTGGGCGCTGGACCATTCGCGGATCATGCTGGCCTGTCTGGTCGCGGTGGTCGGGCTCAATGTCTATCTGCTGTGGGTGGTGCCCAAAGGGTTTTTCCCCGAACAGGACAGTGGCCAGATCAGCGGCGGGGTACGCGCCGACCAGAGCATTTCGTTCCAGGCCATGCGCGGCAAGCTGACCCGGATCCTGGCGGTGCTGGGCGCCGATCCGGCAGTCCAGGACGTGGTCGGCTTCACCGGCGGTTCGCGGGCCGGCGGCGGCTTCGTTTTCCTTACCCTCAAACCCAAACCGGGCCGGACCGACAGCAGCCAGACCGTCATTTCACGTCTGCGCCCGAAGCTGGCGGCCATCAGCGGGGTCAGTCTGTTCCTCAATCCGGTGCAGGACGTGCGCATGGGCGGACGGCAAAGCAATGCCACCTACCAGTACACCCTGCAAAGCGACAACGCGGCCGATCTTGCCACCGCGGTTGAACGCATGAGCGGGGCGATGGCCCGCCTGCCGGCGCTGGTGGACGTGAACTCGGATGTGCAGGGCAGCGGGGTGGAAAGCTATGTCACCATCGATCGCGCCTCGGCAGCGCGCCTGGGCGTCTCGGCGATCGACATCGACAACGTGCTCTATGACGCCTTCGGTCAGCGGCAGGTGTCGACGATCTACAAACACCTCAACCAGTATCACGTCGTCATGGAAGTGGCGCCCGCGTTTTCACGTGATCCCTCGGCACTGGCTGCGGTGTTTGTGCCCGCCGGAAATCCCGCATCCCCGGCGGCAGGCAGCAACCTGCCGACCACCGGACCCAATGCGTCGCCGGTGCGTGGCGCCTCGCAAAGTGCCGCCCTCAGCCAGACCGTGCAGGCGATGGTACCGCTGTCGGCGTTTTCCAGCTTTGGCCTTGCCAGTGCGCCCACCGCGATCAACCATCAGGACAGTGCGATTGCAGCCACGATCTCATTCAACCTGCCCCCCGGAATCCCACTCAGTGCGGCGCAGCAGGCGATTGACCAGGCCGCACGCGCCAGCGCCATGCCAGCGACGGTACACGGCAGCTTCCAGGGCACCGCCAAGGCCTATCAGGATTCGTTGCGCGACCAGCCGCTGCTGATCGCCGCGGGCATCCTGGCGATCTACGTGGTACTCGGCGTCCTCTACGAAAGCCTGATCCATCCGCTGACCGTGCTGTCCACACTGCCATCGGCGGGAATCGGTGCGGTGCTGGCATTGATGCTGTTCAAGATGGAGTTCTCGATCATCGCCCTGATCGGCTTGATCCTGCTGATCGGCATCGTCAAGAAAAACGCGATCCTCATCGTCGACTTCGCCCTGGATGCGATGCAAAGCCGTGGGCTGGCGGCACGGGAGGCGATTGTCGAGGCCTCGAAACTGCGTTTTCGGCCGATCCTGATGACCACCCTGGCAGCGGCCATGGGCGCGGTACCACTGGCCATCGGTTTCGGCGAGGGTGCCGAGCTGCGCCAGCCGCTGGGCGTTGCGATCATCGGTGGCTTGCTGTGCAGCCAGGTGCTGACGCTGTTCACCACGCCGGTAGTGTTCCTGTTGCTTGATGGCTGGCGAAGGAGGCGACCGCAACCGCTGGAACAGGGCCCACTGCTACGGCCTGTTCCCGAACAGGACGGGGGCCCGCCATGAAGCGCCTGTATCCGATGTTGCTGCTGGCCGGCTTGAGCGCATGCACCGCCGGCCCGAACTACGTCCGTCCGGCCACGGTGGTGCCAGCGGCCTACAAGGAAGCCGGCAACTGGGTCACAGCGGTTCCGGCCGACGAGCAACCGCGCGGACCATGGTGGCAGGTGTTTGGCGACCCCGTGCTCGATCGGTTGGCCGCCCAGATCCACGTGTCGAACCAGACCCTGGCGGCGTCGGAGGCGGCCTATCGCCAAGCCCGTGCACTGGTCCGTGAGCAACGCGCCGGCTATTTCCCCACCATTGAACTGGATGCCTCCGGGCAACGGGCGCGCAGTCGCAGCGCTGGCAGCGGAAGCGGTACCGCAGGGGTTGGCCAGAACTTTCTGGCCGACATCAGCGCCAGCTGGGAGCCGGACCTGTGGGGAAGTGTCCGCCGCGCGGTGGAGGCGGCCGACGCCAGTGCCGCTGCCAGTGCCGCCGACCTTGCCGGTGTCCGTCTTTCCATCCAGGGGGCATTGGCGGCCAACTACCTGCAATTGCGCGAGACCGACGTTGAGATCGCCCTGGTTGCGGCCACCATTCGTGCCTACCAGCGTGCGCTTGAAATCACCCGCAACCGCTATGCCATGAAGATCGATGCCCGCAGCGATGTGCTGCAGGCGCAAACGCAGTTGGCCAATGCCCGTGCGGCGGAACTGGCGTTGCAGCAGCAACGGGCGCTGCTCGAACATGCCATCGCGGTACTGGTGGGCAAGGCGCCGGCGGATTTCAGCCTCGGCGAAGACCCGCACTGGTCAGCGCAGGTGCCGCAAATCCCGCTTGAACTGCCATCAACCCTGCTGCAACGGCGGCCGGATATTGCCGGGGCGGAACGGCGAATGGCCGCAGCCAATGCCCAGATCGGGGTCAATGAAGCGGCGTTCTTCCCGGCCATCACCCTGACCGGTTCGCGCGGTGTGGGGGCGTCCCAGGTCCGCCACCTGTTTGACGCCGAATCCAGCCTCTGGTCACTGGGCGTGGCGTTGGCACAAGTAGTGTTTGACGGTGGCGCACGGCGTGCCCGGGTCGATGCCGCCAAGGCCGCCTATGACCAGGCGGTCGCGGTCTACCGGCAGACCACGCTGGCGGCATTCCAGAATGTGGAAGACCAGCTGGCCGCGACCCGTTTGCTGGAGCAGCAGGCAGCCCGGCTGATGGAGGCGTCCCGCGCCGCTGACGAAGCCGAACGTATCAGCCTCAACCAGTACCAGGCCGGTCTGATCGCCTACACCGATGTCGTGGTCACGCAGACCGTGGCGCTGTCGGCACGTCAGGCAGTGGCAAAGGTGCAGGGCGCCCGGCAGACCACCGCAGTGGCGTTGATCCAGGCGCTGGGAGGGGGTGTTGGGCCGTTTCATGGATCCGACCTCACCCCGCCATGAATAGCGCTCGGATTCAAAGGCAGGGGTATGTCGGACGGCCTCCCCGCCAACTGTGCGGCATACAAAGCCCGTTGGGATCTTTCCCACGCCAGCGTTCGATGCCCGGGCGTGCGTGGGGCAGGCGACGTGATCCGGCGACTTCGGGGAGCGCCCGTATCGCGGTAATGGGCATCGTCAGCCAGGCAACCACGGTGCGCGGCGCCGTCGGCTACGTGCCACAAGCGCTATCGGCCGATAGCGAACTGACCGGCTACGAGAACCTGCTGATATTCGGGCGGCTGTCTGGCAATCCGCGCGCCGAGCGTGCCCATCGCATCACCGAGGCCTTGGCGGTGACGGACCTGCAGGAGGCGGCAGGTGAGCTGGTCGCCACCCATTTGGGGAGGCATGATCCGCCGCCTGGAAATTGCGCAGTCGATGCTGCATCGGCCACGCCTGCTGCTTCTCGACGAGAGGTGCTACCCCTTCACAATCCATCTACGTATTGCAGCGTAATCATGTATCCGGTAAAAAGCCCGCTATATCTCCGAGGTCCCCCGCGAAGGAGTGTTGAAATGCTTATGACCAAGAAAAATCTGGTGATCACGCGTACGCTCGGTGTGGCGCTCGTCGCCGCCTTGGGTCTTGGCGGTTGCGCCACCTATAAAGAAGATTTTGCAAGGATCAACTCACGCCTCGATCAACTCGACGTGAAGGTGCAGAACGCAGCCCAGAGCGCCGAATCCGCCAATCAGTCCGCGCAGCAGGCCAACCAGCGTCTGGATCAGATTGAAAGCCGGGTCCAGAAGCTTGAAGCGGCCCCGCACCGCGTACCGCGCGGTTAGTCGCCGTTGCGCAAGTGGTGACGAAAGGTTTGAACTCGAGACCCGGTGGCCTTTGATGACCACCGGTTTTTTTTCTTGACCCGTTCTTCGTTCCAAGGAAGTGTCCCATCAATACGTCCGCACACCCCGCCATCCGGGTCGCTTGTGGCGTGCTGGCGTTGGCGCTGGCGTTCGCGAGCTTCAACGTGGCCAGCGCCGAGGAGGCTCCAGCACAACCTGTGGCCGCCGTAGACCAGCTTCCGCAAGGCCAAGAAGTCTCCGACACGGTGATTGAGCTCGCAGGCTGGGTGGTTGCAACCAGGGACAGTGAAGGCTACCCGTTTGCGATCATGGACAAGGCCGCTGCACAGATCCTGGTGTTCGGCCCCGACGGCCGTCTTCGCGGCGCAGCGCCTGGACTCTTTGGCTCCGCCGTCGGCGACCATTCGGCCCCGGGCATCGCCGGCCTCGCGCTTGGCGAAATTCCGGGCAAGGATCGTACGACGCCTGCGGGTCGCTTCGTGGGCGGCTTCGGCCCGTCAATCGATGCGGGGCGCGTCCTGTGGGTGGACTACGATTCCTCGGTATCCATGCACCCTACGGCGACTGGCGTCCCAGCCGAGAGACGCGCCGAACGCCTTGCATCGCCTTCGCCGGACGATAACCGCATCACCCATGGCTGCATCAACGTATCGCCCGAATTCTACGAGCAGATCGTCCGTCCGACGTTCGAGCAGGGGGGGGTGTTCTACATCTTGCCGGACACGGCGTCGCTAGCGGAAACCTTCCCGGAGTTCGTGCAAAGTCTAGCGACTGCGCAGCGCTCCGATGACGGACACGCGGGGCCCGCCCACCACTGACGTGCGCGCCGACGCGTAGCCCATCGAAGGCGGTGCATCATCGTGATTTCGCAATCTTGGTACAAATAATCTGTGTTGCTTAGAAATTTCGTCTTAATACTCTGGTCTTTGTAGAACTTTTTCATAAAGATACGTTGCGTCGTACTTGAAGGCGACCATGTTGCGTCTCCGGTGGAGATGTAACGCAACAGCCTAGCGGGGCATGGCTGGTAGAGCTTCGATAAATGTTGCGGTGCAGGGGTTGACAAACCTCAAAAACAGCACAATTATCCACTTGACAGAACCAGAGTAGGGAACAGACAAGTGGAAAACCTGGCAAGTCCCTCAGAAATCTCCGATGAGTTGGCCCCGGAGCGTTTGAGCATCATCGCCCAGCTCATGCTCGAAGTGCTTCACAAGGCGCTCCTCGATACCAGCACAGAACACGACTGCGCCTACACCCAAGGAACTCTCCCATGGGGGCGCATTCGCAACGCGGTGAAGCTGCTTGTCTCGTCACGGCGCCATCCATGGCTCAGCATCAAACACGCCGGCAACGACTTGTTGATTGGAATCGGCTCGCATCCGGTGCGCTTCTTCTTGGATGACCACCTCAGCCCACGAAAGATTCGTGTGCTGAATCCAACCGAGAGTGAGATGCAGCAATTGGAATTGCTGCCCGAGAGTGGCGACAGGACGGTGGACCTGTGGCGATTTATCGTGGAACGCGCGATCACCGAGGATGATGAGCATCGTGTCTTTTTCGTCGGCTACAACCGGGTGAGAGAGGTGGTTGCTCAGTGGCAATACACCGACTCGGCTCGCACCTTCTTCGCAGTAGACGATTACATCCCGGCCGCAGCCGAACTCCCGCCGATTTATTTGACGCCCATCTACGACGACGAAGCAACATCTAGTGATTCTTATGAAGCCAACCCATCCAACAGCGCCATTGGCGACTGAGACGTTTAACGGGGGACAGCTTCGACTTGCACGTCACTTTTGGGGCAAGACGCTTAATGACGTAGCGATCGGCATCGAAAAAACCCGCCAGTATGTCTCGCAGCTTGAAACCGGAAAAGCCAAACCTCGATCAGATGACCCGATAGTCTTTTCTTTGGCGGATTCGCTTCAAGTCAAGCCGGCATTCTTTTACAAGTCTGCCGGTACTTTATTGTCAGAAGATCAGGCGCACTTTCGTAAGTTGGCGACCACGAAGACTAGTACTCGGCAACGGGTGCTGGCGATGGGGACGATTTTCGACCAGGTTGTGGAATTTATCGACACAAAGGTGAAGTTGCCTGATGTCGATTTTCCGGATGAGTCTGGCGCTCATACGGCTGAGGAGATCGAGCTTGCTGCCGAACGCGTGCGGCGCCACTGGTCACTTGGTGTAGGTCCAATTGCTCACATGGTTCGCGTGGTCGAGCGCGCTGGCGCCGTCGTCGCATTCTTCAAGGATGCTTCGACCGAAGTCGATGCACTGTCGATCACATCCCGTCGTCCCGTGATTGTCCGGAACGATGCCAAGGCGAGTCCGTTCCGGATGCGTTTCGATATTGCTCATGAGCTTGGACACTTGGTACTACACGAGGGGCATGTCACCGGGGACCGAAAGACAGAATCTGAGGCCAATAGATTTGCTTCGGCGTTTCTCATGCCTCGATCGACTTTCATGAAGGCCTTTCCCAAGCGTGGGAGTCGCATCGATTGGCCTGGCATCCGTGCATTGAAGCTGGAATTTCAAGTCAGCAAAGCGGCGATTCTGTATCGCGCCAAGTCCCTGGAGCTGCTCGACGACGACCAGTACCGCGGCGCGGTGATCACCCTGAAGAACCGTGGCGAGGCGATTCAGGAGGCTGAGGATGCGTTCTGCCAGAAGGAAGAGGCAGAGATCGTAACCAAGGCGCTGGACGTTCTTCGCGTCCATCACAAACTCAGTCGGGATGCGGTGGCCAAGCAACTGGATGTAAACCCTGCGCTACTCGCTCAGATTTTGCCCGCCAGTCCGGAGCTCGCCGATCCGCCGCGGGTAAAGCCCATATTGCAGCTAGTGAAATAGCCCCGTTTCCCAACAGGAGCCTCGCAATGAGCAAAGGCCGAGACAGGACCGTATACCGCCGCGACGATGGTTCGTGGGCGAACAAGCGCAATGATGCCGATCGTGCGTCCAGCGTCCACTCCACCCAGAAGGCGGCGGAAGACGCAGCGCGAGGAATGCTTAACAGGCAGGGTGGCGGCGAGCTGACGACCAAGGGCCGTGATGGCTTGATCCGAAGCAAGGACACCATTTCCCCAGGGCGCGATCCGGTTCCGCCCAAGGATCGCGAGCACTGAGACAGCCAGGAAGTAACCATGGATTGCTATTGCGAGTCGAGCCTGCCAAGCAAATGAACAAGAAACTCCTTTCAGAGACGGATATCCGTTCGAAATTCATTACGCCGGCGCTTTGCGGCCCGAATGGCGCTGGCTGGGATTTGATGACCCAGCTCAAGGAAGAAGCTTACTTCACGAAGGGACGAGTCGTTGTGCGCGGGAAGACCGTTCAACGGGGCGAGGCCAAGAAGGCCGACTACCTCCTCTATTACAAGCCGAACCTGCCCATCGCGGTCATCGAGGCTAAGGACAACAATCACGCCGTCGGCTCCGGCATGCAGCAGGCGCTCGAATACGCGGAGATTCTGGATGTCCCTTTTGCCTACAGTTGTAATGGCGACGCATTCCTGGAGCACGACCGCACCGCCACCAGCGGCACAGTGACTCGCGAAATCCCACTCGATCAGTTCCCCTCGCCAGGGGATCTATGGTTACGCCTTTGTGCAGCCAAGGGGCTGACTCAGCCACAGATCGCCGTCACCACCCAAGACTACTACGACGACGGTTCACGAAAATCGCCGCGCTACTACCAGCTCATTGCGATCAACCGCACCGTCGAAGCGATCGCTCGCGGAGAGAATCGCATTTTGCTCGTGATGGCCACGGGTACGGGAAAAACCTACACTGCCTTCCAGGTCATCTGGCGGCTTTGGAAGTCCGGAGCGAAGAAGCGCGTCCTTTTCCTTGTGGATCGCAACATCCTCGCCGACCAGACTAAGACCAACGATTTCAAGCCCTTCGGCGCAGCGATGACGAAGATCGTCAACCGCACGGTGGACAAGGCGTTTGAAATCTATCTCTGCCTCTACCAAGCCGTAACTGGCACGGAAGAGGATAAGAACATCTACAAGCAGTTCTCCCCCGATTTCTTCGACCTAGTGGTTGTCGATGAGTGTCATCGCGGTAGCGCCGCCGATGATGCCGCTTGGCGGCAGGTGTTGGAGTACTTCGCGTCCGCCACGCAGATCGGCCTCACCGCGACGCCCAAGGAAACCAACGACGTTTCCAACATCGAATACTTCGGTGAGCCGATCTACACCTATTCGCTGCGCCAGGGCATCGCCGACGGCTTCCTCGCGCCCTACAAAGTGGTTCGCATCGGCCTCGACAAGGACATTCTCGGCTGGCGGCCAGAGCTCGGTCAGCTGGACAAGTACGGCAACCTCATAGAGGACCGCGAATACAATCTGAGCGACTACGACCGTAACCTCATTCTTGAAAAGCGCACCGAACTCGTCGCCGCCAAGGTCACCGAGTTTCTTCGTGCTACCAACCGTTTCGCCAAGACAATCATCTTCTGCGAAACCACCGACCATGCTGATCGCATACGGCAGGCCATGGTCAACGCCAATCCAGACCTTGCCGCCGCCAACAGCAAATACGTCATGCGGATAACTGGCGACGATGATGAGGGCAAGGCCCAGCTCGATAACTTCATCGACCCAGAGGCCACCTATCCCGTCGTCGCCTGCACCTCGCGACTCATGAGCACCGGCGTGGATGCGCAAACTTGTCAGCTAATCGTCCTCGACAAACGCATCGGCTCGATGACGGAGTTCAAGCAGATCATCGGGCGCGGCACTCGTATAAACGAGGACTACGGGAAGCTCTTCTTCACCATCATGGACTTTCGCGGAGCGACCGCCCTGTTCGCCGATCCGACCTTCGACGGCGATCCCGTGCAGATCTACGAGCCGGGCCCGGATGATCCTCCAGTGCCGCCCGTGGAGCCACCGCCTGGTGGCGAGTCACCCGAGCCCACCCTTCCACCCGATCCTGGCCCCGGCCCAGGAGGGGAGGGGCCCGAGCCGCCCCGTCGCTATGTGATCAATAACGTGCCCGTCAGTGTCGCCGTAGAGCGCGTCCAGTACCTGGACGAAAGCGGCCGTCTCATCACAGAGTCGTTGACCGATTACACCCGCAAGACTGTTCGCACGGCCTACGCCACTCTCGACGCATTTCTGACCGTCTGGAACGATGCCGAGAAGAAGCAGGCCGTGCTGGAAGAACTCGCTGCCAAGGGCGTTTTCCTCGACGAACTCGCCGAGCAGGTAGGGCGCGATTACGACGCCTTTGACCTCGTCTGCCACGTAGCGTTCGATGCACCGCCGCTAACGCGCAAGGCGCGCGCCGAAAAGGTGAAAAAGCGCGATCTTTTCAGCAAGTACGGAGAGAAGGCCCGCGCTGTCATCGATGCCTTGCTTCAGAAATATGCCGACAGCGGCATCGCCAGCGTGGAGTCGATGGACATTCTCAAAGTTACTCCGCTGCCGTCCCTAGGCACCCCGACAGAAATCGTCAATCTCTTTGGTGGAAAGCGCGCCTATATTGCCGCGATCCGCGAACTCGAATCTGCCCTTTACCAAGAAGCTGCCTGATCAATGCCCAACGTCTCCAACCTCGTCAAAACCATCCAGGACATCATGCGCAAGGACGCCGGAACCTACGGCGATGCGCAGCGCCTCGAGCAGCTTGGCTGGATGTTTTTCCTCAAGATCTTTGACGACCGCGAGAAGGAACTCGAACTCCTGCGCGACGATTACAAATCCCCCCTCCCGCAGCACCTGCGCTGGTCGGACTGGGCCGCGGATGAAGAGGGCATGACCGGGGACAAGCTCCTCGACTTCGTCAATAACACTCTCCTGCCCGAGCTGCAGAACCTAGCCGTCGGCGGTGACCGCGTGTCTGGCCTCATCCGCGCCGCGTTCGAAGATGCCAACAACTACATGAAGAACGGCACGTTGATGCGTCAGGTCATCAACAAGGTCAACGGCATCGACTTTAACGCCTCCGATGACCGCCACATGTTCGGCGACATCTACGAAAAGCTCCTCAAGGACCTCCAGTCCGCAGGTAATGCGGGCGAGTTCTACACCCCGCGCGCCGTCACCCAGTTCATCGTCGAACAGGTCAATCCCCGCCTCGGCGAGACAGTGCTCGACCCCGCTTGCGGCACCGGCGGCTTCCTGGTCTGCGCCATCGAGCACCTGCGCAAGCAAGCGAATACCGATGCCGACGAGCGCACCATCCAAGAGTGCTTCGCGGGCATCGAGAAGAAGCACCTGCCGCACGTCCTGTGCATGACCAATCTCCTCCTGCATGGCATCGACGTACCCGCCAATGTGCGCCACGACAACACGCTCGCCCGCCCGCTGCGCGACTGGGGGCCGAAGGAGCGCGTGGACGTCATTGTCACCAATCCGCCCTTCGGCGGCATGGAGGAGGACGGCATCGAGGCCAACTACCCGTCCGAGTTCCGCACCCGCGAGACTGCGGACCTCTTCCTCGTGCTGCTAATGAAACTGCTCAAGCCCGGCGGCCGCGCCGGCGTTGTGCTGCCCGACGGCACCCTCTTCGGCGAAGGTGTGAAGACGCGCATCAAAGAAGCCCTGCTCACCGAATGCAACCTCCACACCATCGTCCGCCTGCCCAATGGCGTCTTCAATCCCTACACCGGCATCCGCACCAACCTGCTTTTCTTTACGAAGGGCGCGCCAACGAAGGAAGTCTGGTACTACGAGCACCCGTATCCGCCCGGCGCCAAGAGCTACAACAAGGGCAAGCCCATCCGCATCGAGGAATTCGCTCCAGAGAAAGCCTGGTGGGGCGACGAGGCCGACGACTTTGCGGCCCGTGTGGAAAACGAATACGCCTGGCGCGTCTCCATCGACCAAATTAAAGCCGGCAACTTCAACCTCGACCTCAAGAACCCGCACAGTCCCGATGCCGCTCCCGGCGACGTGGATCACCTGCTGCCCGAATACGAAAAACTGCTCTCTCAGATGGCTCAGACGCGCGCGGAGCTGAAACAGGAACTCCAGCGCGCCCTCACCGCCACCGCCGGGGTCGCTGAATGAAGTTGGAGACGTTTTTCGATAAGTTCGACCAGTTCGCCGACGGACCCGATGCGGTGGCAAAGATGCGTGAGCTGGTGCTGGAACTTGCGATCCAAGGAAGACTCACATCCGCGCTTCCGAGCGATGGCACAGTCCCTTCCACAATCGAGCTCCGTGAAAGTGCTGCAGCCCTCGCGAACTCACTCGGATTGCGCTCGCCGAAACATGTGGTCGAAGACCTAGAGCCACCCTTCGACGTTCCATCCCACTGGCGATGGATCGCGCTTGCTGACATCGGTGCGGCGCAAACGGGAACAACCCCCAGCAAAGCCGATCACGGTGCATTTAACGGCGACATTCCTTTCATTAAACCTGCGGATATCTTTCCTAACGCGATCGACTACTCAAACGAGAGCCTGACTCGGCATGGGGCAGAAAATGGTAGTCGCCTCGCACCGAGTGGCAGCCTCCTCATGGTCTGCATCGGAACTATTGGGAAATGCAATCTGATCGAGCGGGAATGCGCCTTCAATCAGCAGATCAATTCACTTACGCCCGTCGCTGCTGTTGATTCGCGATATCTCCTGATAGCTGCCCGCTCTCGCTCCTTCCTAGACGCAGCGCGGAAGAAATCGAGCAGCACAACGATTGCGATTCTGAACAAGGGAAAGTGGCTTTCCATTCCCGTGCCCCTCCCGCCCCTCGCCGAGCAGAAGCGGATCGTGGCGAAGGTGGATGAGTTGTTGGCGTTGTGTGATCGGATGGAGGCGCAGCAGCAGGAACGGGAGACGCGGCACGCCGCGCTCGCCCGCGCGTCGCTGACTCGCTTCGCCGACTCGCCCACCCCGGCCAACCTCCAATTCCTCTTTCACCCATCCTACGCCATTCTCACCGCCGACCTCCGCAAGTCCATCCTCACTCTCGCCGTCCAAGGCAAACTCGTCCCCCAAGACCAAAACTACGAGCTGCCCGCAATTCCGAGCGACGGACAGATGGCCGGAGATTCGGAATGGGTTTCGCGACTCCAATTACCTGACACATGGTTGTGGGCAAGTCTCGAGTCGCTCTTAGCAGTCCTAAAAAACGGCTTCAACGGCAAGCCGAGCAAAATCCCAGGTTCATTCAAGGTCACGCGAATCGAGACAATCGCCCGTGAGACCATCGATTTGGCTCGTGTCGGTTATGCGGATGACTTGCCGGATGATGTTGTCGCGAAACACGCCGTGCTAAGAGGCGACATCCTACTTAGCCATATCAACAGTGAGCCCCATCTCGGTAAGACCGCAATCTGCACGATTGACGACCCGACCCTTGTCCACGGGGTAAATTTACTATTGCTCAGACCAATCGTTGGAATCGATTCCAGCTACCTTAATATCGCGCTGCGTGAGTTGAGAGCCGCAGGCTACTTCGTTTCAATCGCGCAGCGAGCGGTCAACCAAGCCTCAATCAATCAGAAAAAACTCGGAAAGACACCAATCCCCATCCCACCCGTAGCCGAACAACGCCGGATCGTGGCGAAAGTGGACGAACTGATGGCCTTGGTGGACGCGCTGGAAACTCAGCTCGCTGCCTCCCGCACCGCCGCCGCAAACCTCGTCTCCGCCGCCGTCGCCGAACTCATCAACGGGAAGGGACTCCATGCCATCGTTGAAGTTTGATCCCGAAGCCACTGTCGAGGAAATTGCCGGCATCGGCCGCCATGCGGCCTTCGACAGCGTGGTGGACGACAAGGATGACGATGCCATCCAGGTCGTCTGTAAGCGCGCCGACGGCACCGAGATTCCTTTGGCCAATCCCGCCCGTGCCTTCTATTTCGGCGACAGAATCCTTTACACGGAGGAAGCGCGCCGCTACGACCTCGGCGGAAAGCAGCGAACGCTCAATACCGATACGTTCCCTCGGAACGAGCGGCGCTTCGACGAACTGAAGCGCGCCTGCCAGCGCGGTTTCGTCATTCCCTTCGTTGGCGCGGGCATGTCCAAGAGCGCGGGATGTCCCGAGTGGAAGGAATACCTGCTCAATCTCTGTCCCGAGGCAGGACTCGATGAAGCGACGATGCGTCATCGCCTAGAAGATCACGGCGCCTACGAGGGCGTCATGCACGACCTCGTGACGAATCTGGGCGAAGCACGGTTCAATCTCGATTTCGAGCGCGATTTCACGCCGCCGGGCGACCTCGCTGGAGCCGTCCTAAGGCTCCCCGACCTCTTCGACAATTGCGTCATCACCACAAACTTCGACCGCGTGCTGGAGATGGCCTACGAGAAGTGCGGGAAAGCCTTCGTGGAAAAGACCACTGGCCGAGCTCCGGCTGGCTCCATCAATGCATTCTATCGGGCCATCCCCGCCGGCGACCGGCACCTGCTCAAACTGCACGGCAATCTCAATAACGCCGCGGAGCGCGTGCTGAATCGCGGGGAATACGACTCCGCCTATGGCAACGATGGCAACATCCACTTCGATTTCCCTCTACCCAAGCTCCTGAGACGCCTCTATACCAGCTTCAGTTTCCTCTTTCTCGGCTGCAGCTTGAGCTACGACCGCACCATCCAGAGCTTCGCCAAGATTGCCCAGGATATGGGTGCCGACTCCCTCCCGCACCACTACGCCATCCTCGCCAGTCCCAGCGACACAGCCAAGAAAGCCAACCTTGAACAACGCCTCGCCGACGCGCATATCTCCGCCATCTGGTTCCCCGAGGGCGAGTATCAGCACATCGAAGCCATGTTGGAGCTTCTGAGCGTCTGAATGACTTCGACACGCGACCTGCACCAGATGTACTTACATAGCTAAAAATGGGAAGATTACCCTCGTGGTTGTACGTCCAGAGCCATCGCGTGGCCTTGTCCTGCACCTGTTCGATGGTGTCGAACAGGGTTTGGGCCAGCCAGGCGTAGCGGACGGTGCGGTTGTAGCGTTCGACGTAGGCGTTCTGTTGCGGCTTGCCCGGCTGGATGTGCGCGATCCGGATGCCATGCCGCTGTGCCCAAGCCAGTAGCGCGCCACTGATGTACTCGGGGTCGTTATCGCAGCGAATGACCCTCGGCTTCCCGACTGCGAGGCCATGCGCGACGGATTTGGTCGCTGTTCCGAGCTGCTACACAGCGCCGCCGCTGCGTTGAACCGTCCTCGACCGAGGCCAGAAGCATTGACGGCCGAGATCGACGCCTAGCGGTGTGGGCGGACAGCCTTCGGCAGCGTCAGAATGTTGCTAGGCTGCCATGAGGTTTAGAACTCGTGTCGGCTACTTGGGTTTACGTGGTGGGATCGGATTTACCTCAGCTCCTGGAAGCGCGCCCAACTGCGCCAGCCGGTCCCTTGAGTCACTGTACGATTCATAGAACTGTGCCCACTTGCTGAAGCCGCCGAGTTCGCCAACTGCGCGGATCATCGCAACGTGGGATGCCGTTAGCAGAGCGACCTGCGATTCAAGCTCGGCGATGCGCACATCGCGATCTGCCAGGGCGCTGGCCGCGGCATCACCAGAGAGCTTCCCCGGCCTGCCTCGCCAACGACGGAATTCGGCTTGCCGCTCCTGATACTTCGCAAGCATTCGGCTGCGCTCTACGCTTCGGGTGATCGACGACGCTGCATTGATTCGCGGATGCAAACGGGCAACCGCCCGCGCGGTGATGTCCTCGTCGCGAGATAGCAGGTCCTCCAGCACTCGATGCATTTCCGGATCGGAATGGGATGTGGCATCTTCCAAGTTGTCGTTATCCATCCATGACTCCGGTGCGGCGAGGAAGAGAGAGGTCGGGACCATCGGGGAATGGCTTTTCGCCCAGCTTGGTCGCCAGGAGTGTGCGCACGCCTTCAAGTCTGACCTTGGCATGTTGAATCTGGTTTGTGCGGCCTATACTCTTTGATGGCTTGGCCTCCGCGGTCTCGACAGCCGCGATCAGCTTGAGTTCGAGCGTCTGTAGGTGACGGCGGTTCTCCGGCAAGTTGGTTGCCGACAGATGGCGGCAGCCGGAAAAGCACTCGAGATGCTTTGGACACGGATCGACAGTGAAGCTATTCAAGCAATGCCCATAGGGAGTCGCGTGAAAACCGTCGGCTTCGGCTTTCAGGAACTCGAATGCGGCAGTGTCACCCTCGGTGCTCTGGATCTTCTTGAACGCATCCACGATCGGACCGCTGGCTTTTCCGGATTGGATCATCTTCGCAACAGTGCTGGCTTTCTCGCCGAGCGCCATTTCCACGTCTACAGGCAGTTCGAGTTGATCCAGCTCTTCCGCCAGGCTGCGATGATCGTACTCGTAGCTTTGGGCCACGCTGCGGCGATTGAAGCGTTTGGAGATGATGGTGTCGGCCACGCCGAGACGGAAAAGCTCGGTGTTCTGTAGGTGACGCAGGGTGTGGGAGGTGAGTACCAGATCCTTGTCGTCGTCAGATTGCCCATACCGCTTGAACAGCGTGTCGCGGGACTTCTGCTCGCCAAGGGAAAGACTGACCAAGCTTGCATCGGGCCGACCAACGGAGACGTATCGGGTGATATCGCAGACCCCATTGTTTCGCTCCTCAGCCAAGGATCGTTTCGGATGCAGGAAAAGAAATTCCCAGGAAGCAAAGGTGCGATCGGTCAGACTGAAAAGCTCGGTGTCCGGCAACTTTGAGCCGGCCGCGACACGAAGGTGATTTTCAAGATCTCCGATTCTCACGAAGACCTTGCTCATGTCGCGCCTTCCGTTGGGTGAGACCGCCCTGCCTTCAACGTCTCTTAGCACCAATGCGCCACCATCTTTGCCCTTGAATCCCGCCATCCGGCGAAAGTACATGCGAGCGGTCGCACTCATTTCACCTTGAAAACTCGCATTCAAGCTCTCTTGAACCTTGTGGAGCTCGTCGAAGCAATCAGCAGAATAGTTCTGACGGCACCTCTGCATCCAATACTGCTTTTTGTCCTCGGCCAGGTCTAGCCAGAAGGCGTTTCCGGAGAGGCGGGTGTAGATTTGCGTGGTCGGAACGAGCTCACTGAGCGCAAAGTCGGGCAAAACGCGCCCTGTTTCAGTCTGCTTCCTCAGCGTTCTTCGTAGCGGGTTTGTGATTGCCTCAGCACGGGTCAGGGTCTCACTCACAATCTCCTCGAACATCTGGGGAACGTAGTGAGTCTTGGCGATCAGCACCTTGCTATCGGCGTTCTTTGCCTGCTGCTTTTCGGCGAAGTGCCGGATCATGAGCGATTGGGAATACCCACCTAGCTCCCCGGCAGGTCGCTGCTTCGAGTCGTAGTAGTGCCGGTCCGTTCGCCACTCAGCGGGAAGGAGCGTGGCCTCTCCAATTCGGAAGCCCGTCAAGATCATGATCCGAATGGCTGCAAAGCGCAGTTCGTCCATGAAGGTCTGGGGCTGCTCGGTCATGACAATCCGGACCAACTCCCAGAACGCGCGACGTTCGGGCAGGCGCTCGTTGCGTTTGCGATCTTCCAGGTTGTGCCGAATCTCCGCTTGAGAATTGAGAAATTTAGGCCGCCGAGTGGCTCTGGGCTGGAGACGTGCGGCGGCGAGGGTAGGGTAGAGCGGTCCCACATCAGCCAAGTGGTTGGTATCAAACAACACCTTGGTCAGCCCCGCGATCAAATCGCCAAGCTTGCCCGATGCCTGGATGCTGTTGCCGATGCGAACCGCGAGAGCCATCTCGTCAACAGTGACACTCCAAGGCTCGGCGTCTCCCGCGCATGTAGCGATCACGCGCAAGGGGCGTGCCACATTGTTGGCGATGTGACCGAACGAGTTGCGGCGAACAAACAGCTGCTCCATGACGGCAGCTTTAATGAGGTCTTGCCATGCGGGCGAAAAAGTGCGAGCAGACAGAACCGGCAGCCCGTTGGAAGAGCGGGTTGCGTTGATCGCAGCAAGTGCCGAGCGTTCCGAACTGAAGTGGCGCAAGCGATGCTTGGGAGCAACGCCTCCTGCTAGCGCAGTGAGGTCCCATTCACGCCCATTGATCGCCGTGCCGCTCTGATCCAGCGGAATTTCCCAGGCGACTCCGTGCGCCGCGGCGAGCTCTTTCCCAAGCTGGATGAAACTTGAGAAGTGAGGATTCAAGACGGCGAACCTTCGAGCTCGAGAACCACTGCCTGAACTTCAGCGATTGTCCGTTCAAGCTGTAGATAGGCTGGCGAAGCCGCGTCGCCCCGAGATGATTCATGGAAGAACCGTACCACATCCCGAAAGTCAGCTAGGACTCTCGAGTGCATCTGAACGTCGTGAATCGGCATAAACTTCCTACAGCCATAGCAGGACAAAATCGGATTGTAGGGGCACGCAGCCTGCCCGGAGGTGCATCCACCGATCCCCGCGATCGGAACACCATGTGGCGCTCCGCCGATCTGCTGAGACTCCTTCAATTGCGCCAGCTCTTCTGGACTGATAAACCGATCGTGGGCAATGCGAGCCACACGCTGATAGATCTCGGAGATTCCCAGTGCTTTGTTCACCCGCTCAGCCTGGTTGGCCGATGTTTCGTAGTACACGAGCGCAGTAGTTATATCCGAGTGCCCAAGGAACTCGGCCAGTTCCTCTTGGCTTGCGCCGGCGTCAACGAGACGTTGAGCGGCTGTGTGCCGCAGATTGACGGCAGTCGCGCCGAGCTCGAGAAGATCGCGAAGTAGAGAGCTGATGCGGCGACTTGCTTCATTAGCGGATGTGGCGCCGAACACCCTAGCGCCCGCATCATCGCCACTGGCCTGAAAGTGCCGATCGATCTCGACGAAGAGTGGGGTCCACTCGCGTTTCACGCGCCTAAGCAGCGGCTTGGCGGCACTGGAACTCCGCTGCTTCGCCATCCGGAATGTGATGTGGACAGACGCGAGCATGCCGACATCTTCTCGACGAACGTTTACATCACGAAATGTGAGCATTGCAATCTGAATAGGTCGCATTGCGAACTGATACGCACAAAGCAACATCACCGCGTCTTGCACACCCTCGAGAGACAGCAACGATTTTTCGGCCTGGACCGCCGCTTCATCCAAGAATCGAACCACTGCCGCTTCATCGTCCACCGAGATGAACGCTTCGCCAGACCGAACGACAGCGTATTTGTCTTTGAAGGGGAGGGGGAGGGCGGATATAACCCCGTGGTAGGAGTCAGCCCATTGATTGAGTCGATATTTGCATAGCAGTCGCAGGATCGATTTCGCGCACGCGTACGCTTCAGTCGGAAGGTCGCGTGCAAAAAAATTAGTCCAGAACGATCTTATTTCTGTTGGTGTCACCCCCAACAAACTGACGATTCCAGCCTCACCGATTACCTTGCTGCCAAGGGTGTACTTGCTTGCCGATGATGGAGCCAGTCCTTCACCCAGGAGGTACAAGAAGACATGTTTTATCAACAGGGCGAGTTGTTCCGGCAAATGATCAAAACCAACTTTCACAACGCGGCCATCGATATGGACCGAAAAACATTCGGCAGTAGCTGGATCTCGAATTGATCGTTGCTTATCGTCGAAATCGTCGTAGTACCGAATCACCGTAGGCAACAACGGCAGTTGAGCAACTACCTCGTAAGCCCCAGTTTTCAACTGCCATTGAACACTTTCACTTCTAGCCATGTCGCGCTCCAAGCGTGGCCTAGGACGGGATCGCTCTTAGAACGGCAACTCTCTCATCTAGCGCATCGTTCCAGACTGACGAGAGGCGATCTTCAAAAACTGCTCGGGCGTAGCGAACTGGCATCTGTGACTCTCTAGACCAACCGAAGAAGGCGCGCAACTTCTGTAGGGCTTCGTCCATCGAGTCCCCTTGCTGGAGCAATTGATTCAGCCGCACCACGGCGCACGTGTGGCGGAGGTCATGGGGTGTGACGGACAATTTTCCGCTGCGATCCTTCAATTCTTGGCGGATCGACGGCGGCAGGCAGGCGGATATCTTTGCAAACATCTTCGTCACTGATTCTGTCGACAACGGTCTGTTTTGCTGTGTGTTCAGCAGGAAGGCGTGACCTGGCTTTCCTCGATAGTTTTCGACGTAGGTTTGGATCAGCCCAGCGATCGCGTCACTCACCGGCAGTTGACGGACCGAACTCGCCGACTTGATGCTGGGCTTGGAGTACCTCGGATCATCATCGTCGTCGGAATATTGGCTTTCTTGCACGTCCAACCAGCAACGGGATCGCTGCTGTCTTTCGTCAAAGGCATTTTTGATCACGTCCGCGCTAAGGAGCAGTAACTCGCCGCGTCTAAGGCCTTGGTGAAGCATCAACAGGAAGGCCACGAAGGCGAGCCACCGGGTATGCCTGCGTGGAAAGGGATTGCTGGCAGATGATGGGTCCAGGATTTCGTATAACGCCTGGACTACGCTCGCCGGCAGCGATCTGACCTGGTTCGTGTGCCTGCTTTGACGGATGTGCAGTTGCCCGTACAGATGGGACAAGCGATGTAGTCCGGCCTCGATCTGTCGGAGGCGGTCGGTCGAGAGGGTTGTCTTGGACAACCAAGTAACGATCGATACGACGAATCCATGCCCAGCTCGCCAGCGCGACTCATCCGCTGGGCCCACGGACGGTTGATTTCGGATCGATATGAACCAGGACTCCAGGATGTCGGCGAGCACAGCATCGTTCAGACTGCCCAACGCGTCATCTAGCGCATGGCTGCCAAACAGGCGGTCGGCATGACCGTACAGATTCTCGATGTACCGAAGTTTTTTGATCTGGCTGGATGCGGCGAGGTCGTGGTTGGCCATCAAAGCCCAAACACCAGCCCAGTAGCGTGGCAACCTTTGAACATCATCAATAAGCAAGGCACCGCGTAGCGAGCTTGGAACCAGAGGATCTGTAAGCAGGCAGAGCACAGGCAGATCCTAACAAACCAAGTAACCTAATTTGTACCATTAATCATTCTTACTGTTGCGGTCAAAAGGAGCTAAAAGCGGCCTTCCACGCAACACCAAGGGAAGTACCACTTTTTCGCATAATGTATATTATGTAAATTACTTGATGACTTCAGCCACCCTGGACCCCAACCACACCAGCAACAGTCCGGCAGCCAGCGTGATGCCCAGATAGGTCGGCACCAGAGCGCCCCTTGCGGTCTTGGCGAATATCAGGGTCTCCATCATCAACGTGGAGAACGTGGTGAGCCCTCCCACCAATCCGATGATCAAGAACGCGCGCAGATAGATTCCCGCGTTGCCGCGTGATTGCAGCCAGACCATCAGGAAACCGGCCACAAAGGAACCGACCAGGTTCACGCTGAGCGTTCCCCATGGAAATCCGGCGCCCAAGCCGCGCAACATCGAGTTGCCGACGAGGAACCGGATCCCTGCGCCGAGCGCGCCACCGGCCATCACCAACCCCAGTTGCTGCCATTCCAGCAATGTTGCCGTGGGATTCATCGTCTGCGTTTTACCTGTTTGAAAACCACGGGGCGCGAATGACCGGTTTCGCTGGCGGTATGAAGTCGCCAGCGAAACCGCAGGCACATTCACTTTGGCGGGAGCGTCGCGCGCGCCTGGTCACGGGCGCTACGCAGGCGATCCAGCTTTTCCTTGAGTTTGATCTCCAGCCCGCGCTCCACCGGACGGTAGTAGATGCGCTCACCCATGGCGTCGGGAAAACCGGTCTGATCCAGCGCGATACCGCCTTCGGCATCATGGTCGTACTGGTAGTCCTTGCCGTAACCGAGGTTCTTCATCAACCGGGTAGGCGCATTGCGCAGATGTAACGGAACTTCCTGGGTGCCGGTTTCACGCACCTCTGTCTTGGCCAGATTGAACGCGGCGTAGCCGGCGTTGGATTTGGCGGTGCTGGCCAGGTACAGCACCAGTTGCGCGAACGCCAGTTCACCTTCCGGGCTGCCAAGGCGCTCGTAGATGTCCCAGGCTTCCAGCGCCATCGTCTGCGCACGTGGATCGGCCAGGCCGATGTCCTCAATCGCCATGCGCGTCAGCCGCCGTGCCAGATAAACCGGATCACAACCGCCGTCAAGCATGCGCGTCAGCCAGTACAGCGCCGCATCGGGATTGGAGCTGCGCACCGACTTGTGCAGTGCCGAGATCTGGTCGTAGAACTGTTCGCCGCCCTTGTCGAAGCGGCGGGTGCGATCGGCCAGCACCTGCTGCAAGGTCTGCGAAGTGATCTGTCCGCCCTCGCCCGTGGCCAGTTCGGCGGCGATTTCCAGCAGCGTCAGTCCGCGCCGCACATCGCCGTCGGCGGCACTGGCGATCTCCAGCAACGACGCATCGTCAACGCGGATGCCCTCCCCGCCCAATCCACGCTCGCGATCGTCCAGGGCACGTTGCAGCGCTTCGACGATATCGGCCGCCGACACCGGCTCGAGTACATGCACGCGGCAACGCGAGAGCAAGGCCGAGTTCAATTCGAACGAGGGATTTTCAGTCGTGGCACCGACAAAGACGATGGTGCCGCGTTCGATATGGGGCAGGAACGCATCCTGCTGCGCCTTGTTGAAGCGATGCACTTCGTCGACGAACAGCACCGTGCGCCGGCCTTCGGCAAATCGTTGCGCGGCCTCGGCCAACACCTGCCGCACTTCCGGCAAGCCGGAAAGCACCGCGGAAATGGCGCGGAATTCGGCATCGGCATAGCGTGCAAGCAGCAGCGCCAGCGTGGTCTTGCCGCAGCCCGGCGGGCCCCACAGGATCATCGAATGCACGCGCCCGGATTCCACGGCGCGGCGCAAGGCGGTATCAGGCGCGAGCAGGCGTTTCTGCCCGACCATCTCGTCCAGCGTGCGCGGCCGCATGCGTTCGGCGAGCGGACGCATGCTTTCCCGGTCCACGCTCAACAGGTCGGGCGTCGTGTCAAATGAAGAGGTTCTGGATCTGGCCACCCCGGCATTCTATCGCGGCGGCCAGCGCTACAGGCGTCGGGCGCGCTGCCCTACTCAGCGCTCGCCCACCACGTCGACATTCTTGCCCGGGGCATAGCGGAAGGTGCCCGCGGCAAACGCCGGATTGCGCTTCCAGCCGGTGAAGTTGATGACGGTGCGCTGGCCGACGATGTCGACCACCTCCATCCGCGCCAACCCGCTCTGGTTGAAGCCCAGTGCGGCGTAATCGAAGCTGGCTTCGGTGTTCACCTTCGGCGTCAGCGACAACCACTGCAGGCCATCACGGGCCACGGCTTCTTCGCTGACGTCGTACTGGCGGTCCAGCAATGCCGGATTGATCAGCGCGGTCAGTGGACTGTTCTGCTCTT
This sequence comes from Stenotrophomonas sp. YIM B06876, assembly GCF_030711595.1. Lineage (GTDB taxonomy): Bacteria > Pseudomonadota > Gammaproteobacteria > Xanthomonadales > Xanthomonadaceae > Stenotrophomonas. The sequence goes on along the minus strand of NZ_JAUJUJ010000011.1, from coordinate 32,282 downwards.
CTTCGCCCTGTGCCCGCACGGTCGCCTGCTCCAGGTCCGGCTCGTACACCCAGACCTTGCTGCCATCGGCCACGATCAACTGCGGATGCGGGCGCACGTATTCCCAACGGAACAGGCGCGGCGCCGACAGCGCGACACGGCCGCTGGAGCTTTCCTTGAGTTTGCCGCGCGAATCGAACACCTGCTGCGAGAACTGGCCATCGAGGCCTTTGAGGCCCGTGGTGAAGGTTTTCAGGTCGTCGCGTGCACCGGCTGCGGCAGTGCCGGAAAGCAGGCTGATGCCGAAAAAGGTGGCGGCGATGAAGCTATGGCGGAGGAATGCGTTCATGGCGTTGGCAGAACCGGTAGCGAAGGCTGGCAACAAGTGTGCCCGGGTAAAACTGAATGGGTGACAAGGAGACGGAAGCGGGGGTGAATCCATGCCCGGCAGCCCGGCAGCCCGGCACGCTGCCGGGAACGGATGCGGATTCAAACCACCGCCCTTCCCTCGCCCGCGCGTGGCCGGCACGCGGGACATCACTTCGGTGGCGGCGGTGCCAGCACCGTGCGGTCGCCGTTGTGCTCGGGCGAGCTGACCACCCCGGCCGCTTCCATCGCCTCGATCAGACGCGCGGCGCGGTTGTAGCCGATCTTCAAACGACGCTGCACGCCGGAAATCGAGGCACGACGGGTTTCGGTGACGATCCGCAGCGCCTCGTCGTACAGCGGATCGGATTCATCCCCGCCGCCGCTGCTGCTTTCCGGCAGGCCGGTGGCGCCGACGACGGTGCCGTCGCCCATCATCTGCACCTCGTCCAGCACGCCGGGGATGTAATCGACCGGGCCGCTGGCCTTCAGGTGCTCGACCACGCGGTGCACTTCTTCATCCGAGACGAACGCGCCATGCACACGATCAGGCAGCGCGGTGCCGGGCGGCAGATAGAGCATGTCGCCGTTGCCCAGCAACGCCTCGGCGCCGGACTGGTCGAGGATGGTGCGCGAGTCGATCTTGGAGCTGACCTGGAAGGCGATCCGGGTCGGGATGTTGGCCTTGATCAGGCCGGTGATCACGTCCACCGAGGGGCGCTGGGTGGCCAGGATCAGGTGGATGCCGGCCGCACGCGCCTTCTGCGCCAGCCGCGCGATCAGTTCTTCGACCTTCTTGCCGACGATCATCATCATGTCGGCGAATTCGTCGATGAAAATGACGATGAACGGCAGCGTCTCCAGCGGCCGCGGCGCCTCGCCCATTTCCGCATTCGGCTTGAACAGCGGGTCCATCATCGGCTGGCCGGCGTCGATGGCGTCCTTCACCTTCTTGTTGAAGCCGGCCAGGTTGCGCACGCCCACCGCGCTCATCAGCTTGTAGCGGCGTTCCATCTCGGCCACGCACCAGCGCAGGCCATTGCCGGCCTCCTTCATGTCGGTGACCACCGGCGCCAGCAGGTGCGGGATACCCTGGTAGACGCTCAGCTCGAGCATCTTCGGGTCGATCATCAGCATCCGCAGTTCTTTCGGGCTGGCCTTGTACAGCAGGCTCAATACCATCGCATTGACCGCCACCGACTTGCCCGAGCCGGTGGTACCGGCCACCAGCAGGTGCGGCATGCGCGCCAGGTCGGCCACCGTCGGGCGGCCGGCGATGTCCTTGCCCAGCGCCAGGGTCAGCACGCTGGCCGACTTGTCGTATTCCTTCGAGCGCAGCAGCTCGGACAGGAAGATCATCTCGCGGCTGACGTTGGGGATTTCCAGACCGATCACCGATTTGCCCGGGATCACGTCGACCACGCGCACGGATTTGACCGACAGCCCGCGGGCGATGTCCTTGTCCAGCGAACTGATCTGGCTGACTTTCACGCCCGGTGCCGGCTCGATCTCGAAGCGCGTGATCACCGGGCCCGGATAGGCACCGACCACCACCGCGTCGATGCGGAAGTCCTTGAGCTTGAATTCGATCTGCCGCGACAGGGTTTCCAGCGTCTCTGCCGAATAGCCCTTGGCCTGCGGCTTGGGATCATCCAGCAGCGCCAGCGGCGGCACGTCCGAGCCATCGCCATTGACGCCCTGGAACATCGGGATCTGGGTCTCGCGCTTGGCGCGATCGCTCTTTTCGATCACCGGCTCCGGGCGCGGTTCGATCTTCACCGGCTCGCGTTTGGCGCGCACCACGGCATCGACCTTGCGCACTTCTTCGCGTTCCTCGCGCAGGGCGCGGGTCTGCTGCCACTCGCTGGCCTGTTCCTTCTTCTTGTTGAGCAACGGGCCCAGCGCCAGCACGCCCTTGCCGATGCGTTCCATCACCGCGAACCAGGACAGCCCGGTGGCCAGCGTGATCGACGCCAGCAGCAGCACCAGCACGAACAGGTTGCTGCCCAGCGGACCGAAGCCGACGGTCAACGAGCGCCCGACCAGGCGGCCGAGAATACCGCCGGCACTGGCCACATCGGCCGTGAAAAAGCGCAGGTGCAGGAAGCCGGTAGCCGCGATCAGGAAACCGACAATACCGACCAGTCGCAAGGCGGGCGCCAGATCATTGTCGCCGCGGTCATCGCGGTTGAGCCCGAACAGGGCGAGCCAGGTGAGCGCACCCAGCACCAGCGGCAACAGGAACGCCACGTAGCCGAACAGTTGCAGCAGCACATCGGCCAGCCACGCGCCGACCCGCCCGCCCATGTTGTTGACCGGCGCGACCACGCTGCCGGTCTGCGACCAGCCGGGATCATTGGCCGAATAGGTGACCAGACTGGCCAGCAGGTACAGCAGCAAGGGCGCGATGGCGATCAGCGCCAGGTCGCGCCACAGACGCTGCCGGTTGGAGTTGTCAGTTCCCGCCGCAGCCGACTTGCGCACCGAGGCGCTGGCGTTGGGGGTTTTGCCACGTTCCGGGACCTGTTTCGCCACCTTTGACCAGACCTTAAAAATGCACGGTTAGTGGTTGATATTAAACGACAGATCGCCGGGTTTCATCCGCTTTCGACAGCCAAGGCACTGCACGGAGCGCACGATCGTCAAAAACCCGCCGGACAACAGCAACGAGACGGTGCCAACGCAGGGCACGCAAGCCGACGGCCCGCGCAGTTCCATTCATGCGCCTTGATTCGCCCTGATCCGACCGCCACTCTAATGGCTGCCCGGACGGTTGCGGAACTCCCCGATCGTGCCGCCAATCCCGACTTTCGCGAGTATACATGAGCACTTCCAGCCTCCCGACCAAGCACACCCGCCTGCTGATCCTGGGCTCCGGCCCCGCCGGTTGGACCGCCGCGGTCTACGCCGCCCGCGCGAATCTCAAGCCACTGGTCGTCACCGGACTGCAGCAGGGCGGCCAGCTGATGACCACCACCGAAGTGGACAACTGGCCGGGTGACGCCCACGGCCTGATGGGGCCGGACCTGATGACGCGCATGCAGGCCCATGCCGAGCGCTTTGAAACCGAAGTGGTGTTCGACCACATCCACACCGCCGACCTGTCCAAGCGCCCGTTCACCCTGACCGGTGACAGCGCCCAGTACACCTGCGACGCGCTGATCATCGCCACCGGCGCCACCGCCAAATACCTGGGCATTCCGTCGGAAGAGACCTTCAAGGGTCGCGGCGTCTCGGCCTGCGCCACCTGTGACGGCTTCTTCTACAAAGACCAGGACGTGGTCGTGGTCGGCGGCGGCAATACCGCCGTGGAAGAGGCGCTTTACCTGTCCAACATCGCCCGCAAGGTCTACCTGGTGCACCGCCGCGACACGCTGAAGGCGGAAAAGATCATGCAGGACAAACTGTTCGCCAAGGTCGAGGCCGGCAAGATCGAGACCGTCTGGCACCACCAGGTGGACGAGGTGCTGGGCAACGACATGGGCGTCACCGGCGTGCGCGTGAAGTCCACGCTGGACGGCAGCACCCGCGACATCGAGGCGCACGGCTTCTTCGTCGCCATCGGCCACCACCCGAACACCAGCCTGTTCGACGGCCAGCTGGCGATGAACAACGGCTACCTGGAAATCCGTTCGGGCCTGGGCGGCAACGCCACCATGACCTCGGTTGAAGGCGTATACGCCGCCGGCGACGTGGCCGACCAGCACTACCGCCAGGCCATCACCTCGGCCGGCTTCGGCTGCATGGCCGCACTGGATGCGGAACGCTTTCTCGACGAACAGGGCTGAGGCCGACGCGGCCATGAAGGGATCCTTTCCGGGCGCATTCTTCTGCCATCGCGCATCGGGTATGCCCGGATGAGCTCCATCCGCTGGCTGGACTCGCTGGATCAAGTGCCGTCGCATGCGTGGGATTCCCTGCACGACGGCAGCCAGCCTTTCATCAGCCATGCGTTCCTGACCGGGCTGGAGCGGCATGGCTGCCTGCGGACCGAATGGGGCTGGACTCCACGGCATCTGCTGATCATGCGCAACGGTGAACCGGTGGCCGCGGCTCCCGGTTATCTGAAGACCAACTCGCATGGCGAGTTCGTGTTCGATCACGCCTGGGCCAACGCCTATGCCCGCCACGGCCTGGACTATTTTCCGAAGTGGCTCGGCGCGGTGCCCTACTCGCCGGTCACGGGCCCGCGTCTACTGGCGCGTACCCCGGCCGATCGCGGACAGCTGCTGGCCGCGATCATCGAACAGGCCACACAACAGGGGCTGTCATCGGCCCACATCAATTTCCACACCGGCGCGGAGACTGCCGATTTCGGCGTTGAATGGCTGGCGCGCACGGACGTGCAGTTCCATTGGCACAACCACGCCGGCTGGAAAAGCTTCGACGCGTTCCTCGCTGCGATGGACCACAAGCACCGCAAGAACATCCGCCAGGAGCGGGCCAAGGTCACCGGCAGCGGCATCAACTTCCGCATCGTCCACGGCGATGAGGCCAGCGACGCGGACCTGCAGGCGATGCACCGCTTCTACCTGCAGACCTTCATCGAATACGGCAATTCCCCGGCGCTGACGTTGCCGTTCCTGCGCCACCTGGCAACAGCGATGCCGCGCAATCTGGTGCTGTTCCTGGCCATGCAGGACGACCTGCCGATCGCCGGTGCGCTGTGCCTGCGCGGCGGCGACACCCTGTACGGGCGCTACTGGGGCGGGGCGGCCCTGCCCGGCCTGCATTTCGAGACCTGCTATTACCAGGGCATCGAATACTGCCTGCGCGAGGGTTTGACCCGCTTCGAGCCGGGCGCCCAGGGCGAACACAAGCTGGCGCGCGGGTTCCTGCCCACCTTCGTGCACAGCCACCACTGGATCGCCCACCCGGATTTCCGCCGCGCACTGGCGCCATGGTGCGAACAGGAAGTGGCCGACATCCGACGTTACGCCACCACCCTGCAACAACATTCGCCCTTCAAGACCGGCGCGGACCGGTCGCCATGACTTCGCGATTGCCGTTCCGGCTGGGCGATGCGCCGGACGCGCCATTCCCGCCGGCGGAGTTGGCCCTGCGTGAGCCGGATGGGCTGCTGGCCGTCGGCGGCGACCTGGACCCGGTGCGCCTGCTCAATGCCTATGCCGGCGGCATTTTCCCGTGGTATTCGCAAGGACAGCCGCTGCTGTGGTGGTCGCCGGACCCGCGGATGCTGTTCCGGACCGACGCCGTCCACCTGTCCTCGCGGTTCCGCCGCAGCCTGCGCTCCAGTCCCTGGCAGGTGCGCGCGGATACCGCCTTTGTCGAGGTGATGCAGGCCTGTGCCGACTCGCCACGGCCAGACCAGCTGGGGACGTGGATCACACCGCAGATGCTGCAGGCCTACGCCGCCCTGCATCATCTTGGGCACGCGCATTCAGTCGAAGTATTCGCGGGCGAGCGCCTGGTTGGCGGCATCTACGGTGTGGCCATCGGCCGGATGTTCTTCGGCGAGAGCATGTTCAGCCGCGCCAGCGGTGGCTCGAAAGTGGCGCTGGCCGCCTTGGCGCTGCGCCTGCGGCAATGGGGCTGGCCGCTGATCGATGCCCAGGTCGAAAACGCCCACCTGTTGCGAATGGGTGCCACCCACTGGCCCCGCGACCGCTTCCTGGATGAGGTCGGGCGGCTGGTGCGCCTGCCGGAGACACCTGCGCGGTGGACCTCCCGCTTTGGCGAATTTCCGGCCGCGCGGCTGGCCGATGCCGCCGCCGGTTAACGTAAACTTTGCATCCCCGCGCCAAGACGCGTAAAATATGCGCTCTTAAGGCCCAACGGCCGTCCGCAGAACCGCACAGGACTACATGTCGAAAGACGACTCCATTGAGTTCGAAGGCACCGTCAGCGAGACGTTGCCCAACACCACCTTCCGGGTACGACTGGAAAACGGGCATGAAATCATTGCCCATATCTCCGGCCGTATGCGCAAGAACTACATCCGCATCCTGACAGGCGACCGCGTCAAAGTTGAAATGACGCCGTACGACCTGACCAAGGGGCGGATCACCTACCGCATGAAGTAAGCGGTATCGGGTGACTCAAAAAAAGCCAGCCTAGCGCTGGCTTTTTTGCGTGCGCGGAATACTTCCGCCGGCTGCGGATCGCGGTTTTTTTGACACAACTGCCGCCCGCCGCCCTGCAATGGGCAACGCCAAGTCGCGGCCATGCAGAGCGCGGCGATGTCGCAGGAGCACTCACGGTTGCCGCCAAAGAAAAACGGCGGCCGAAGCCGCCGTTCCCGTATTGCCATGGCGCAGGTCAGACCGTTGCCGGCAGCAACCGCTCCGGCTCCGCTTCGGTTTCCACCACCAGTTCGCCGTCGCGCACGTCGATACTGACCTTGCCGCCGCCCACCAGTTTGCCGAACAGCAGCTCGTCGGCCAGCGGACGCTTGACCTTGTCCTGGATCACCCGCGCCATCGGGCGCGCGCCCATCAGCGGGTCGAAGCCGTGCTGGGCCAGCCAATCGCGGGCCTGCGGCGTTGCCGACAGGCTCACATGCTTCTCCTGCAGCACCATCTCCAGCTCGATCAGGAACTTGTCCACCACCCGCAGGATGTGTTCGAAACCCAGCGGCTGGAACTGCACCACAGCATCGAGGCGGTTGCGGAATTCCGGAGTGAAACTCTTGCGGATCACCTCCATCGCATCGGTGGCATGGTCCTGACGGGTGAACCCGATCGAACGGCGTGCGGCCTGCGCCGCCCCCGCATTGGTGGTCATCACCAGGATCACATTCTTGAAATTCGCCTCGCGCCCGTTCGTATCGGTGAGGATGCCGCGATCCATGACCTGCAACAGGATGTTGAAGATGTCCGGATGCGCCTTTTCCACCTCGTCAAGCAGCAGCACGCAATGCGGCGTCTTGACGATCTTTTCGGTCAACAAGCCGCCCTGGTCGAAGCCGACATAGCCCGGAGGCGCGCCGATCAGGCGGCTGATCGAATGCGGCTCCATGTATTCGGACATGTCGAACCGCACCAGCTCGATGCCCAGTTGCAGCGCCAGCTGCTTGGTCACTTCGGTCTTGCCGACACCGGTGGGCCCCGAGAACAGGAAGTTGCCGATCGGCTTTTCCGGATTGGCCAGCCCCGAACGCGCCAGCTTGATCGCCGAGGACAGCGTCTCGATGGCCGCATCCTGGCCGAAAATAACCATCTTGAGGTTGCGCTCCAGGTGCCTGAGCACATCCTTGTCGGTGGCGCTGACCTGCTTGGCTGGAATGCGCGCCATCTTGGCGACGATGATCTCTATTTCCTCGACGTCGATCAGCGCCTTGCGCTGGTCCTCCGGCAACAACCGCTGGCGTGCGCCGGCCTCGTCGATCACGTCGATCGCCTTGTCCGGCAGCAGCCGGTCGCCGATGTGCTTGACCGACAGGTCCACCGCCGCCTGCAACGCTTCGTCGGCGTAGGTGACGCTGTGATGCGCCTCATACTTGGGCTTGAGTCCCTGCAGGATTTCGTAGGTTTCGCCCACGGTCGGTTCGACGATGTCGATCTTCTGGAAGCGTCGTGCCAGCGCCCGGTCTTTTTCGAAGATGCCGCGGTATTCCTGGAACGTGGTCGAACCGATGCAGCGCAGTTCGCCCGAGGCCAGCGCCGGCTTGATCAGATTGGACGCATCCATGGTGCCGCCCGAGGCCGAACCCGCACCGATGATGGTGTGGATCTCATCGATGAACAGCACCGCGCCCGGGATTTTCTTCAGCGCGCTGATCACGCCCTTCAGGCGCTTCTCGAAATCACCGCGGTATTTGGTGCCGGCCACCAGCGCGCCCAGGTCCAGCGAATAGATCACCGCATCGGCCAGCACTTCCGGCACGCTGCCATCAACGATGCGCTTGGCCAGGCCCTCGGCGATGGCGGTCTTGCCCACTCCGGCCTCGCCGACATAGAGCGGGTTGTTCTTGCGGCGACGGCACAACACCTGGATGGTGCGTTCGATTTCATCGCGGCGACCCACCAGCGGATCGATCCGCCCGGCCCGCGCCAGTTCGTTGAGATTGCTGGCGTAATCGGCCAGCGCGTCGCCCTTGGACTCGCCCTCGCCGGCTTCGGCATGGTTTTCCACATCGGCAGCCGGCGGCACTTCGCCGTCCTCGCCCAGCTTGGCGATGCCATGGGAAAGATAATTGACGATATCCAGCCGGGTCACATCCTGCTGGTTGAGGTAATAGGCGGCATGCGAGTCCTTCTCGCCGAAGATGGCCACCAGCACATTGGCGCCGGTAACCTCCTTCTTGCCGGAAGACTGGACGTGATACACGGCCCGCTGCAACACCCGCTGGAACCCGAGGGTGGGCTGGGTGTCGCGGCCGTCATCGTCGGCCAGACGCGAAACCGAGGTTTCCACCGCCTGTTCGAGATCATGCCGCAGGCGGTCCAGATCGGCTCCGCAGGCCTTCAGCACAGCCTGCGCAGACGGGTTTTCCAGCAGGGCAAGCAACAGGTGCTCGACCGTCATGAACTCATGACGAGCCTCACGGGCGCGCTTGTAGCACTGGCCGATGGTTTGCTCGAGATCTTTACTGAACATGGATTGCTCCGACGGCGGTTGCCAACAATATGAGGCCTGAGTTCACAATTTCCATCACCCTACCGGATAGGCGCGTTTAGGCGGCGTTAGCAACCGACACTTTGCCTTCCCCCTGTCATTGGGGTTGCCGGAATTATTCCAAAGCCCGAGCCAAGGGCCCTTTTCAGACGGTCGCCGTGCGTCGGCGGCCATCCGCGCCGCGGAAGGCCGCTGACGGAACGGCTTGCCTACGGGCGCCCAAGCGCCGTCGGCTGGGCGGCACTGCTGGAACACAGCAGATCAATTCCCACAACATCATGTTGATGGAAACGCTCGCGCCCTGGGATGGCCGGCAAGCCTGCGCAAGTGGTTACCTGAAAGGCCGCATGATGGCCGGAGCAGGTGTGTTCGCTGGACGTCGGTATTCCTGCGGCTGGACGTGGCACGACGGTCACCTGCCAGCTGCGGGACCCCCCCTGTGCACCACGTCATCGCCGGTGCCGGATGATGGCAAATGCACGATGCCTGCATGCCAGGGCCGGCGTCTGATCGCGGCCGCGCCCTCACCACGGCCTGACCGCCTGCGCTCAGGCCTTTTCCATCGTGCACAGCAGCGGATGCTGGTTCATCCGTGAGAATTCGTTGACCTGGGCCACCTTGGTCTCGGCCACTTCGCGGGTATACACCCCGCAGATCCCGCGGCCGCGGGTATGCACGTGCAGCATCACCTGCGTGGCCTGTTCCAGATCCATGGAGAAGAAGTTCTGCAACACCAGCACCACGAAATCCATCGGGGTGTAGTCGTCATTGAGCAAAATGACCTGGTACAGCGGCGGTGGCGCGACTTCCGGCTTGCCGGGGGCAACCAGCACACCGTGTTCGATGTCTTGTTGGGTCTTATGAGGCATCCGTCAATTATACCGGCTCCGCAGTAGCGGGCATTGGACGCGCGCCCCCCTGCCCCCGCACAATTCACCGGTAATCCACCTTCCTGCAGGGGACGCATGAAAAAAATCGCACTCGGGCTCGCACTGGCCTCCCTATGGGGTGCCGCCGGCGTTGCCAGCGCCAACACGCCCGATCGCGTCGTGGGCCGCCTGCTGGATGCGCTCAAATACGAGTATGAAGTCGATGAAGATGGCGACTACAAGCTGGTCTACGCGGTGGGTGAGGGCCGCACCCAGCTGGTATTCGTCCGTTCGTCCGTGGAAACCTTCGGCAACCACCATATCCGTGAAGTATGGTCGCCCGCGTACCGTTCTCCCGGTCCGCAATTCCCTGCCCCGGTGGCCAACCGGCTGCTGGAGGACGCCAATACCAGCAAGCTCGGCGGCTGGGTGAAACAGGGCGAAACCGCCATGTTCGTGGTGAAGATCGATGCCGACGCCAGCGCCGAGGTGCTCAGCGACGCGATCGATGCCGCCATCCGCAGCGCCGATGCGATGGAGCTGGAACTGACTTCCAAGGACGAGTTTTGACGTGAACGCAGTGCAGTCCCGGCGTTGGGCGCCGCATGTGACCGTGGCCACCGTCGTCTCACGCGCCGGGCAATTGCTGCTGGTGGAAGAAGAAATAGGCGGCCGCCGGCTACTGAACCAGCCGGCGGGCCACCTGGAGCCGGGGGAAACCCTGGCCCAGGCGGCAATGCGTGAAACCCTCGAAGAGACCGGCTGGGAGGTGCAGCTGACCAGCCTTATCGGCAGCTACCAGTGGACCGCGTCCGACGGCACGCCGTTCCTGCGTTTTGCTTTCGCCGGGGAGCCGCTCCGCCACCATCCCGCGCAGCCGCTGGACAAGGGCATCGTGCAGGCCCTGTGGCTGGACCCGGTTGCGCTGCAGGCCCAGTCCGCACGCCTGCGCAGCCCGCTGGTGTGGCAGGTGGTCAAAGACTGGCTGGGCGGGCAACGCTATCCGCTGTCACTGCTGAAACAGCTGCCATGAGTACGCCGCAAATCGTGGTCGGTGTGTCCGGCGGGGTCGATTCGTCGGTCGCTGCATTGACGCTGGTACAGCAGGGGTTACCGGTGGCCGGACTGTTCATGCAGAACTGGGCCGACGACGGCAGCGGCCACTGCCGCGCCGAGGAAGACCGCCGCGACGCCGTGGCGGTGTGCGGCCGGCTGGGTATCCCGTTTCATTTCCGTGATTTTTCCAACGAATACTGGCAAGGCGTGTTCGAGCATTTCCTGGCCGAGTACGCGGCCGGGCGCACGCCCAATCCCGATGTGCTCTGCAACCGCGAAGTCAAGTTCAAGCACTTCCTGGAGGCCGCCCGCGAACTGGGAGCCGAACGCATCGCCACGGGCCATTACGCCCGCATCGACCAGCAGCGGGGCCGGTGGCGACTGCTGCGCGGCGCCGACCGTGGCAAGGACCAGAGCTATTTCCTGCACCAGCTCGGCCAGGCGCAGCTGGCGGCCACCCTGTTCCCGATCGGTGAACTGCAGAAAAGCGACCTGCGCCGGATCGCCCGCGAGGCCGGCCTGGCCACGCACGCGAAGAAGGATTCGACCGGCATCTGCTTTATCGGCGAACGTGATTTCCGTGAATTCCTCGGCCAGTATCTGCCGGCCCGCAGCGGGGAGATCCATGACCCCGAAGGCAACGTCATCGCCACCCACCCGGGGGTTTTCTACTTCACCCTCGGGCAACGCGAGGGGCTGAATATCGGCGGCGTCCGCGGGCGCCCGGCGGCGCCGTGGTACGTGGTCGGCAAGGACGTGGCCAACAACATCCTCTATGTCGACCAGTCCCACGACAGTCCGTGGTTGCAATCCACCCGGCTGCGCTCGGAAACCATGCACTGGATTGCCGGCACGGCACCGGCCGCGGAGTTCCAGTGCACCGCCCAGACCCGCTACCGCCAGCCCGATGAGCCCTGCACGGTCAAGGTCGGCGATGATGGCAGCCTGCAGGTGCGCTTCGAGCGCCCGCAACGGGCGGTCACCCCGGGGCAATCGCTGGTGTTGTATGACGGCCAGCAATGTCTGGGCGGCGCGGTGATCGCCACGACCGATGCGCCGCTGGAACAGCGGCTGGGCGCATCCACCTCTTCCTGAAAGGTACCTGCTACATGAGCTTTTCCATCGACGACCGCGTACTGGCATTGGCCGGCATCGCCCAGGCGCTGCAACAGGTGCGCCGTATCGCCGAAACCGGCCATTCCGAAGCGGCCATCGTTGGCGCGGCAATGGACAGCCTGATGCGGGTCGACGCCGACTCCCCGGCTGAAGTGTTCGGCGGCCGGCAACGGCTGGAGCCGGGCTTGCGGCTGCTGCGTGACTACTTCCGCAACCAGGGCAAAGATGAAATGCTGCCGCGCCTGGCACTGGCGGTGCTGCAGCTGGAGCGCCGTTTCGCCCGCGACAGCGCCACCGTGGCCAAGGTCGCCACCGGCATCGGGCAGGCGAGCGTGCGCGCACGCCAGACCGGCGACAGCAGCCACCCCGACGTACTGGCCGCGATGGGCGGCCTGTATGCCGACACCATCAGCCAGCTGAAGCCGCGGATCATGATCCAGGGCAACCCGCATTACCTTGGCCAGGCGGGCGTGGTGTCGGAGATCCGCGCCCTGCTGCTGGCTGCGGTGCGTGCAGCGGTACTTTGGCGCCAATTGGGTGGCAACTACCGGGGACTGCTGCTTTCGCGGCGGCGCATGGCCGAGGCGGTGGACCGCGCGCTGCGCTGAGGCAGGCCTGGCGTGTGCGACGCAGCGCACATGCGCGGCGAATGGACGCATGCCCGGCTAAAGACCGGGCCACGACTGCCGATACTGCATTCGTGACACTCCCGAGAACGTCCATGTACCCACGCATTGCAATCCGCCTGGCCGCCCCCCTGGCCATGACCTTCCTGCTCCCCATCGCGGCAGCCTTTGCCTGGCCGACCGCAGTGGTCTGGGCCATTCTCACCACCATGGTGCTGAGCTGGCTGGGGTTCGCGTACTGGAGCGTCCGCTCGCAGTCGCAGCGCTCCCCGGAGCAGGCCCGCATCCTGCGCGAACAGGATCAGCTGCTCAACGAGCTGCGCCATTTTGTCGGCAATGAGATCGACGGCTCGCGCAACGAAATCGAGCGCGCCCGCGAGCTGATCCGCCAGGCCGTGGCCGGCCTGGGCGGCAGCTTCGATGCGATGAACCGCAAGTCGCGCCAGCAGAACCAGGCGCTGGCCCGGATCGTTGATCGCGCAGGGGAAGACGGCGGTTCCGGCGTCGATGTGGCCCGCTTCGCCCAGCATGCCAGCCATCGCATGGAGCAGCTCGTTGAGGCGCTGGAACAGGTCAGCGGCCAGAGCACCACCACCGTGCAGCACATCGACCAGATGGCCCAGCACCTGGATGGCATCTTCGCGCTGCTGGAGGATGTCAAGTCGATCGCCGACCAGACCAACCTGCTGGCGCTCAACGCGGCCATCGAGGCCGCCCGCGCCGGTGAGGCCGGGCGTGGTTTTGCCGTGGTCGCCGATGAGGTGCGCAACCTCTCCGAGCGTTCCACCACCTTCAACGAACAGATCCGCAAGCTCGCGCACAGCTCCAAGGACGCCATCGCCAAGGTCCGCGAGACGGTTTCGCACATGGCCTCGCGCGACATGGACCGCTCACGTGAAGCGCGCCAGGAGGCGGCAACCATGTTGGAGAACGTGGCCGCCATCAACGCCTCGCTGGGTGAAGGCATGCGTGAAATCTCCGAGTGCGGCCGCTCCATCGACAGCAGTGTGGCTGAAGCCGTACGCGCGTTGCAGTTCGAGGACATCGCCACCCAGGCTCTGGGCGGTGTGCACACGCATCTGGACCGGCTGAACACCATCAACCGCGAAGCGGTGGCCCTGCAGGAATTGCTGCAACGCAATGGCGGCATCTTCGACAGCGAGATGGTCGGCGCACTGCAGCGGGCGGGCAGCCGCCTGCGGGAAATGCGCAGCGAATGGGAGCGCCCGCCGCACAAGCCGGTGACCCAGCAAAGCATGGGCGCAGGCACCGTGGAACTGTTCTGACCCAGCACTTTGCTGCACCCCGAAGCCCCGGCATGGTCCGGGGCTTTGCCTGTTCCGACGCTATTGCGATGTAATCTACTGCATGCTTTCTGTCGACACCGCCGCCGAATGCCCTGTGCCGGTCAATCCGCCTTCCGGGCGCAACCATGGCTGTGTGCCAACGGCGACGGTATCCCCGCCGTCCCCCGGCAGGCACAACAGCCTGACGGCCCTGCCCCGCCTTGAGGCCATTGCCCGCAACGAGTTGAAGGCCTTGCAGACCCGCAGCATCAGCGCTACCGGCGCAGACGACTGGTTGGGCGCGACGATCGCGTGGGATCTGGGACTGGCCCTGCTGCCGCCGGCAGCGCGGAACGACTGAGTCATTGCGGTATCCCGGCGGGCCAGCCGGGCAATCCCGGCAGCTCCGCAAAGTTCCACAGCAATGTGCTGGAAGTGCGGCGGCAATGCCATCACAAGCGAGCCACAAGCGCAGTGATGCAGTCGGTAGCAGCGACGTGCATAGTTGCCCTGCCACAGACCCTGGCAACTGCCGGTGGTGCCTACGGCCAAGATCCATCGAAGCACGGTGCAAAACCGATGCCGGCCGGAATCCAGCCCCCACGGGCGAACGGCTTCCTACGGGATCAACCGTCCGTGCGCGGTATCCCGCCAGGACGTCGCACACCGCACTTCCGCTGATCAGCGGGAAAAGACGCCTGCGCAGAGGTGCCAGGGCCGGCGCGGGACCGTGCGGACTTGCTTCGTTCGCACCATGCGTTTTTCCCTGCACCTGGGCAGGGCCACCAATGCCCGCGAAGCGGCAAGCCGGTGCGCGCCACAATTGCAGTGTTGCACCCTGCGAAAGTGAAAAAAGCAGGCACGCGCCTGCCTGTGGGTATTCCAGAAAAAAACCATGCCGTGTCCGCAGGACGCTGATCGGCCTGCGGACAGCGCGGCGCTTGTGACCGGGACCGCACCCGGAAGGCGGTCGGCGCAGCGCCACGGCCTTGGTGCATCGCTGCAATCAGCCCTGCCTGCATACCGGCAGCGTCGGCCCGCCGCTCCGGTGCGGCTTAAACGCGGACGACGTCGACCGGATCCGGCGCCGTTGCCGCGCCAGCCGGCAGCGGCAAGGCGTGCGTCTGCCGCAGCCATTGCGCCAGCTCGCGCGGCGGAAGCGGACGCGAATACAGGTAGCCCTGGATTTCATCGCAGCCCTGGCGCCTCAGCATGGCGTCTTCCTGCTCGGTTTCCACGCCCTCGGCAACCACTTCCATGCCCAGCGCGTGGCCCAGATGCACGATGGCCTGGGTCACTTCCGCGGTGCCGGCATCATGCAGCATGCCCTGCACGAAACTGCGGTCGATCTTGAGCCGCTGCACGGGGAACCGGTTGAGGTAGTGCAGATTGGAGAAGCCGGTGCCGAAATCATCCACCGCCAACGGCACACCATGCTGCTCGAACGTTTCAAAACACTGGCGCAACGCCTCTGTATCGCGGATCAGCGCCGATTCGGTCAGCTCCAGTTCCAGCCGCTGTGGCGACCAGCCGCGGGCCCCGCAGATCTCGATCACCCGCTCGGCAAAGCCGCGTTCGCGCAGCTGCATTGCCGAGACGTTGACCGCGATGCGGTCGAACTCCAACCCTGCCTGCTGCCATGCGGCGGCCTGACGGCAGGCCTCACCCAGCACCCAGTCGCCGATGGCGACAATCTCGCCGCATTTTTCCGCGATCGGGATGAACTCGGCCGGATTGCATGGTCCCATCCCGGGGCGGTTCCAGCGCAACAACGCCTCGATGGCTGGCGCCTGTCCACTGGCGGTGTTGACCAGTGGCTGGTAGACCAGCGTGAATTCGTCGCGATCCAGCGCGCCATGCAGGGCGTGTTCGATCTCAAGTTTGCGCTGGATGCGGACCAGCGCATCCTGGCTGTAGTACTGATAGGTGTTCCGGCCGGCCTCTTTGGCCGCGTACATCGCCGCATCGGCCGCCCGCAGCAGCGACTCGAAGTCCTGCCGGCCCTCCTCCAGCAGCGCGATGCCGACGCTGGCACCGACCTTCAGGGTCGAGTCCCCGCGGTACAACGGCTCGGCCAGCGAGGCGATCAATTTGCGCGCGACGTGACCGGCATCCTCCGGCTCGGCCAGATCACGCAGGATGACGATGAACTCGTCGCCACTGAAGCGGCCAAACAGATCGGCATTGCGCAGATTCTGGTGCAGGCGCGACGCCGCCGCCTTGAGCAGCATGTCGCCGGTCGCGTGGCCGAAGGTGTCGTTGATGCTCTTGAAACCATCCAGGTCGATGAACAGCATCGCCAGCGTCGCGCCGCGCTCGCGGGCTTCGATCATCGCTTCATTGGCCTGCTCGCGCAGCAGCATGCGGTTGGGCAGCCCGGTCAGCAGGTCGTAATGGGCCAGCAGCTCGATCCGTTCGTTCGCCTCGCGTTCGCGGGTGATATCGCGGAACAGCACGACAAAACGCTCGGGCAGGCCGTCACGGCGATCCAGCTCGATCAACACCTGCACCCACACGCGCTGCCCGGAATGCCGGTAGAAGCACAGGTCCAGCTGCTCGGGGAGTCCGCCGTCGCCGATCCGCCCCAGCGCCGCTTCAAAGCTGTCGCGCGAGTCCTGGGTGTACAGCGCCAACGCCTGGTCCAGCGAAACCGGCTCCTTGCGCAAACCGTGGATGCGATAGCACTCCTCGGTCCATTGCATGTGGCGGGTGGTCACCTCGATCTCGCAACCGCCGATCCGGCCGAGGGCGGAAACCCGGTTCAGCAGCTCGGTACGCCAGCGGATCAGCGCATCGGTCTGACGCTGCTCGCTGACGTTCTGCGCCTGCCCGGTGATCGATGTGATGTTGCCGCCGTCATCCAGCAAGGGTTGCATCCACACCCGCAGGTGCATGCCGGCGTCGCCGTCGCTGCCAAGCTCCAGCTCGAACGTGCACGGCTGGCCGTCGTGATGCATCCGCCGCCATGCCGCCAGCAGCTGCACCCGGGCGCAGCGGCGCAATCCACGCCACCAGATCCGGCCTGCGGCAAGTGCGCCTTCCGGTACCCGCAGCGCGGCATGCAGTTCCGGCGACCACCAGAACTCACCACTGGCCCGCTCCCATGACCAGCTCCCCATCTCGGCGACACACTGGGCATGGCGGAGCAGCAGCTGCTGCTCGCGCAGGCGGGTTTCCAGCGATTTCTGCTGCTCGATGTCGGTATGGGTGCCGATCATCCGCAGCGGCCGGCCATCGGCATTGCGCGCCACGATGCGGCCGCGATCCAGCACCCAGCGCCAGCTGCCGTCGTCCTGGCGGATGCGGAACTGGCACGAGTAGCTCTCGCTCTCTCCTTCCAGATGGGCCTGGATGGTGGCGCGGAATTGCTGCTGGTCGTCGGGATGCACCCGCGACAGCAGTTCGCGTCGACTGGGTGCAGGCAGCGGTTTGAGTTCGCCGGGCAGGCCATGCCAGCGCTGGGAGCGAAACACCCTGTCACTGGGAATATCCCAGTCCCACAGGCCATGCCCGGCGCTTTCCAGCGCCACTTCCCAGCGGCTGCCATTGTTGCCCGGCAATTCCGGAATGCTGAAGACATAGGCCAGCACTGCGCCATCTTCATCGCGCACCGCACTCAGCCAGCCGTCATGCCGACCCGCCGCCTCGGCCGGCAGCGTGCAGGCCACCATGTCATCGAAGGCACGGGCGCGCAGCCCTTCCAGCGAGGCGGCGTAGCTGGACAGGGTTTCAGGCAGGCCGTGTTCCCGCGCCGCCGGATTGGCCGCGAGCGGGCGGCCGAGGCGATCGAGGATCACCACGGCGGCACCCAGCGGATGCTTCAACAGACTTGCGATCACACCCTGGTCCACGCGTTGGAGCTCCAGTGACATACCCGATACCCGGGAACTTGATAGGTAGCGGCGGATCGCGCCAATAATTGAGGACTGCGTCAGCGCCTCGATGACCCAGCCGGTAAGATGGCGCCAGGCTTCAACCGGCGCAATGTCCTGCCCCGCACTATGCGAACCGCTCCCCGTTCTGTCGATTCCCCGGCCACCCTGGGCATGCCCTCCCCGCCAGCGCCCGCGCTCAGCGTCGGGCGGGGCCTGTTCCTGTATCTGCTGCTGGGGCTGGGATGGGCGCTGCTGGGTAGCACAGGGAGCGTCGATGCCGTCAGCCGGGACTGGGAAAGCGTGACCTTCGTCGTGCTCAGCGCGCTGATGCTGGCCCTGTTGTGGCTGCCACAGGCGCGCCGTGCCCGACGTGCCCACGCGCAGCTCGGGGATACGGCCAGCCATTACCGGCAAATGTTCGACCGCAATGCCGGGTTGATGCTGGTCTATGACCTGGAATCGCTGCAGATACTGGATGCCAATCCCGCGGCCGTGGAGTTCTTCGGCTGGTCGCACGCCGAATTTGTTTCATTGACCGTAGACGCGCTGTGGCCCGATGGTCTGGATGAGAAACTTGAGCAGGCGATCGCCCGGATCCGTGTCGATCCAAACCGGTACTGCGCCATCACCGACCAGCTCGTGCTCAAGGATGGCAGCCGGCGGTTGATGGAGGTACGCGGGAATTCAATCACCCACCGCGGGCGCACCGCGCGGCTGGTCATCGCCACCGACCGCAGCCCCGAGATGCAGGCCCGCGAACGCAAGCAGCAGGCCCTGGCCCGCCTGCAGGAAGCGCACGACATCGCCCGCATCGGCGCCTGGGAACTGGACCCGGACACCGGCCTGGGCCTGTTTTCCGACCAGGCCTATCGCCTGCTGGGTCGACGCCCGCCCTCGCAACCGCGCTGGCGCCGGGTCGAGGACCTGCTGGCTGGAATAGACCCCGATGCCGGTGCCCATACCGCGCGGCTGATTGCGGACCTGTGTGCGGGCCGCAGCCGCCAGATCGATGTGCTGATCCCGCTGATGTCCATGGATGGCCGCGCTCTTACCATCCACCTGCGCACGCAGAACAACGCGGGTACCGCGGAGATTCCCCGCATCCTCCATGGCACGCTGCAGGACGTGACCGAACGCGAACAGGCCCGCCGCCTGCTCAGCGAGCGCGAGGAGCAATTCGGCGAGCTAGTGCGCGTGCTTCCCGATGCCGTACTCATCCTGGCGGCCGGCCAGGTGCTGTATGTCAACTCGGCCGGCGCCGCGCAGTTTGCCGGCAGCAGCGAAAACCTGCTGGGCGAAACCCTGGAGAATCTGGTCGACAGCGCCGATCTTTCCCGCGTCCGCGACTATCTGCTGATTCCCCAGCGCTACCGCAGCACGCTTGCCACGCTGGCCCCGCGCATGCGCCGCCGCGATGGCAGTCGTTTCCGCGCCAGCCTGGCAGTGGGTGATGTCCGTTACGGCGGCCGCGACTGCAAGTTGCTGGTCATCCGCGACCTGACCCAGTCCGAGCGCGATCGCCACGCACTGGAAGTGAGCAACCGCGAATTGCAGGCAATGGCCGGGCGGCTGTTCTCGTTGCAGGAAGACGAACGCCGCGCCATTTCGCGCGACCTGCACGACGACATCGGCCAGGCCATCACCGCGATGAAGCTCTCCGCCCACGCCGCGCTGGATGAAAGCGATCCGCAGCGCCGTCGCGAGGATCTGCAGCAGATCACCGGCCTGGCCGATGTCACCGTCGTCAAGTTGCGCAACCTGTCGATGCTGTTGCGTCCGCCACAGCTGGACGCGCTGGGGCTGGAGGCGGCGTTGCGCTGGCAGGCCGGCATGCTGTTCCGGTCTTCGCCGGTGGAGCTGGCTGCGGCGGTCAATGCGCTTCCGCAGCGGCCCAGTGGCGAGATCGAACAGGCCTGCTTCCGCATTGCCCAGGAGAGCCTCACCAACGCCCTGCGCCACGCCAATGCCAGCCAGGTGCGGCTGCTGCTGGATGACCAGGAGGGGCGTTTCCTGCGCCTGCAGGTGATCGATGACGGCGAAGGTTTCGACCTGCGAGGCCCCCGCGGCCTGGGTCTGATCGTGATGCGCGAGCGCGCTCAGACCGCTGGCGGCACCGTGGAAATCCACTCCGCGCCCGGTGCCGGCACCCATATCGACCTGCGGCTTCCCTACCGGAACGTCGCGCACGACACCCCCGCAATGGCAGGACACTGACCCGATGTGGAACTCTCCCCTGCCCCTGGGTCACGACGAAGCGGCGCCGCACCGGCTCGGTGCCGGCAATCCCGAGCTTCTGGCGATGGTGGGCACCGCCGCAGCCGGTGGCACGCCGCTGATGCTGATGCATCTGGATATCGACCATTTCGCCTCGGTCAACGAGAACATGAGCGCCGAAGTGGGCGATCACGCGCTGGTATTGATTGCGAACCGGCTGCGCGACCACCTGCAGGGGCGTGGCCAGCTGTGGCGCCACGGCAGCGATGAATTCCTCATTGCCATTCCGCGCGTGCCCGGCACCCCGGCGCCGGAGGAGTTCGCCGAGCAAATCCGCCAGCAGATGGAGCTGCCTTTGTCGGTGTTGCCCTACACCTTGTTCATGACCGGCAAGATCGGCGTGAGCCTGTGCCCGGAACATGCCACCGGCACCAGCCGGCTGCTGGATCTGGCGGAAGACGCACTGCACCAGGCCGCCCGCGAAGGCGGCAACACCGTGCATATCCATACGCTGGACAAACCCGGCAGTGCCTACAGTGAAAGCATCATTTCACGACAGCTGATCGACGCCATTCCCAATGGTGAGCTGCGGCTGCGCTACCAGCCGCTGGTCAGCGCCCGCGACGGTCACGTGGTGGGAATGGAGGCGCTGCTGCGCTGGCAATCGCCGACGCTGGGCATGCTGGTACCCGAACGGTTCATGCGCACCGCCGAGCGGCTGGGCATCATCGTCCAGATCGGTGCGTGGGTGCTGGAAGTCGCCCTGCGCCAGGCGCGGCTCTGGCGCGACCAGGGTTTCGATGATTTCAACGTGGCGGTCAATGTCTCCACCCTGCAGCTGCTGCGCCCCAACTTCTTCAGCGAAGTGGTGGCGCAACTGCAGGCCGCTGGCGTGCCGGCACGCATGCTCACCCTGGAAATCAACGAAAGCGCGCTGACCAACAACGTCAACTTCGTCCACGAAACCCTGGCCAACCTGCGCAACGAAGGCATCAGCCTGAGCCTGGACAACTTCGGCACCGGCGACTCCAGCCTGACCGCGCTGGTGCGCTACCCGGTGGACAAGCTCAAGATCGACCGGAGTTTCATCAAAAGTGCGCCCACCGCCAACCGCGAGGCCGCGATCGCCCGCGCCATCATCGCCATGGGCCACCAGCTGGGCATGACCGTGATCGCCAACGGGGTGGAAACCCAGGCACAGCTCGGTTTCCTGCGTCGCAACGACTGCGACGTGTTCCAGGGCTACCTGTTTGGCGAACCGATGTCGGCCGAGGCAGCCGGCATGACCCTGCGCCGGCGCTATCTGCGGCCCGAAGCGTTTGCCGAAACCCGGCCCGACCGCACCCTGCTGCTGCTGGATGACGAGGAAAACGTGCTGCGCTCGCTGGTGCGGCTGTTCCGCCGCGACGGCTACCGGATCCTGGCCGCCGGCAACGTGCGCGACGCGTTCGACCTGCTGGCGATCAACGATGTGCAGGTCATCCTGTCCGACCAGCGCATGAGCGACATGAGCGGCACCGAATTCCTCGGCCGGGTGAAGATGCTCTACCCCGACACCATCCGCCTGGTGCTGTCCGGCTATACCGATCTGAACACGGTGACCGATGCGATCAACCGTGGTTCGATCTACCGCTTCCTGACCAAACCGTGGAACGACGACGAGCTGCGCGAGCACATCCGCCAGGCCTTCCGCACCCACGACGAAAAACGCCGCGACAGCGGCACCTGAGTACCGCGTCAGTTTTTCGGCTGCCGCACCGGCAGCACGATCCGGAAGCGCGAACCCTCGCCAGGCGTGCTGTCCAGGTCGATGCGGCCGTGGTGCTTGTTGATGATGCCGTAGGAGATCGACAACCCCAGCCCGGTGCCGCTGCCGACCGGCTTGGTGGTGAAGAACGGATCGAAGATGCGCTGGCGCAATTCCGGTGAAATGCCGGCGCCGTTGTCCTCGAATTCCACGAACACCTCATCGCCATCCACGCCGGTGGTGACCACGATGTTGCCGCGCTCGGCAATCGCGTGGCCGGCGTTGAGCAGCAGGTTCATGTAGACCTGGTTCAACTCCGACGGCAGGCATTCGATCATCGGCAACTCGCCGTAGCGCCGCTCCAGCGTCGCCTTGTACTTGAGCTCGTTCCAGATGATGTTGATGGTGGATTCCAGCCCCGCGTGCAGGTCCACCAGCTTCCACGACTCGTCGCGGCCGGAATAGGAGAAATCCTTCAGGTCGCGCACGATGCGGGTCACCCGCTCGATGCCCTCGCGCGATTCGGCCATCAGCTGCGGCAGATCGCGACTGATGAAATCGATGTCGAAACGCTGGCGGATGTCATCGATTTCCGGGATCAGCGCCTTCGGATCCGGCGCCCGCAACGCGCGCTCATAGGCTTCGATCACGGTGAACAGGCTGCGCAGGTATTCCTGCAGGCTGCCCAGGTTGGAGTGCACGTAGCCGATCGGATTGTTGATCTCATGGGCCACACCGGCGGCGAGCTGGCCGATGGACGCCATTTTTTCCGATTGCAGCAGTTTTTCCTGGGTGCCGTTGAGGCGCAGGTAGGCCTGCCGCAACTCGGCATGGCGTTGCTGCAGCTCGCGCTCGTAGTCTTCCCTGCCCTCAATGCTGTGGAACATCGCCAGATAGTGGCCGTCGGCATTCTCGGGGTGGTGATAGACATGGGCGATCAGCACCCGCTCGCCGACCGGCAGGCTGCCATTCCAGGCGCCGGTTTCCCTGGCCTGGGACAGCGCGTGCGGCGGCAGCAGCTCGATCAGGCGTTGCCCCAGCGGCGCGATATCGATATCGGCTCCGCCGAACATCTCGCGCACCACGTCATTGGCCAGCGCCACGGCGCCATCCTCGCGAAACAGCAGGATGCCCTCGCGCATACGCTTGATCAGGCCAAGCAGCGCATCGGCCGAAGGCAGCGGAACGGCAGGCGGTGGGGATTTGGCGGTAGTCACGTTACATCGCGGGCAGCGGGCAGGCCGCCCAATATACCCGCAACCCCCGCACGACTGGTTTTGCACGCAGGCGTGTTGCCGCGGGCGGGCTCAGGCGATCGCCAGCGGCCGGCGGGTATGCAGCATCTGCGACTGGCCCTTGGCATCGTAAGCCGAGGCATTTTCGCTGCGCCCCAGTTGCCGCAGCGCCCAGCCCACCTCACGGCGACGGCGTGCCAGCAGCACGCCATTGGCACGGTTGCGCTCGGCCAGTTCCTGCAGCCGTTCGGCGTTGTCCATCGGCGGCCGGATCTCCAGCGCCCGCAACGCCTCCAGCTTTTCGCCGGTGGCGCGGATCAACGCCTGCACATCATGCTCCACCAGCGCCTGACGCTCGCTGTCCAGGGCATCACTGAGCTGCTGCATCGGGTCGTTCATCACCAGCCTCATCCGCCGAGCTGCTGGTCCAGATCAAGCATGCGTGCGGCAATGGCTTGCGGATTGATCCGGTAGCTGCCGTTCTGCAGTGATTCGCGTACCGCGTCGACCCGGGCGCTGTCGATCGCCGGCGCGGCAGAAAGCTGACGCTGCAACGCCTGCAGGTTGGTGGCCTCGCCGGTCAGGCGCACGCTGTCGGCCGCCTGTACGGGCTGGGTACGGGCTTCGCCGACGGGAGCGGCAGCCTTGCCGGTGGTTGCAACCGGGCGCAACTGGGCGCTGGCTGCGATACCGCCGTCGATTTTATGGCTCATGGAAGGCATCCTGGATTCGGTTCGTAAAAGTTAACGGCGCTGGGCCGGGGATCTTTAGCGGCAATTATCGTGAAACCAGCACGTCGCCGCCGGCCGCGACCACGCCCTGCACCACGCGCCGCGAGGAGAGGTTTTCCACCGACACCCGGTCATTTTCGCCGGCATCGCCCAGCGCCCGGCCCGCCACCCGCACCTCGATCCCGCCGCGACGGGACACCAGCGACACATTGTCGCCGCGCCGCACCAGTCGCGGCGACACCAGGTCGGTGGCGGAAAGCAGACTGCCCGCGGCCAATGTACGCCGGGCGACGCGGCCGATGGCCTGCTGCGGATCGGTCAATACCGCCCCGGCAATGCGGGCGGTGTCACGTTTGACCGACCCGATATCGGCCGGGCCCAGGATTTCGCCTGCCGCCAACCCGCGATTGAGCACCAGCACCGCCTGTTCGCGGCGGATCTTGAGCGGGACAAACAGGCGCCAGCCGCCCGCCTGCGGGCAGCTCACCTCCACCGTGGTATTGGCGGTGGCACGCGCCTCCAGCGCGACCGGACAGGCCGGAAGGCGCAAACCGGCGTCCAGCGTCGCCTCGGCGTCGGTGCCGGCATCGAGTGTGGCCAGTGCGGCGCTGCGGATCGACTCCACCGGCTGCCAGCCTGCGGCCCAGACCGGAGCGGCCAGCAGCAGGCACAACATCAGCATCGGGCGCATCGGGCGCATCGGCAACTCCAGCAACGTCAGGTCCGGCCTTCGATGCAAGTGGCGTGCCGCAAACGCCGCGCCCTGTTTTATAACGGGCCTCAAGTTCCGCCGCCCACTCGCCGATACCGGGTGCATGTCCCATGACCTGCTCAATCGCATCGACCAGCGCACGCGCCTGGCCGGCCACAATCGTCTGGCCCTGCTGCTGTTCCGGCTCGGCGGGCGTCAGCTTTTTGGCGTGAACGTATTCAAGGTGCAGGAAGTGCTGCGCCGGCCGGCACTGTTTCAGGTGCCGGGGCTGCCTTCGCAGTTCGCCGGGGTCGCCGACGTGCGCGGCCGATCGGTGCCGGTGCTCGACCTGGGCCTGGCGATCGGCCATCCCGAACGCGAACCGGACGCCGATACCGCCCCGGGCTATCTGGTGGTGACCGAGTTCAACCGCTCGATCCAGGGGTTTCTGGTCAGTGGGGTGGAGCGGATCGTCAATATCGCCGTGGAAGACATCCATCCGCCGCCGGAACTGGGAGCCGAATCCAGCTACCTGACCGCGGTCACCCGCTTCCAGGGCGAACTGATCCAGGTCATCGACGTGGAAAGCGTGCTGGCCGACATCGCCCAGATCCGCGGCGAAGCCGTGCTCGACCCGTCGATGGCGTTGCCGGCCGACGCGCCGCCGATGCAGGTACTGGTGGTGGATGACTCGCGGGTCGCACGCCAGCAGATCCGCAACGTGCTCGACCAGCTCGGGGTGACCGCCACCCTGCTGTCCGACGGCAGGCAGGCGCTGGATCACCTGCTGCAGATCCATGCCTCCGGGGAAAACCCGGCTGACCGCTATGCGATGGTGATCTCCGACATCGAGATGCCGGCCATGGACGGCTATACGCTGACGACGGAAATCCGGCGCCACGCCGGGCTTTCCGGGCTCTACGTGCTGCTGCACACCTCGCTGTCGGGCGTGTTCAACAACGCCATGGTCGAGCGCGTCGGTGCCAATGCCTTTGTCGCCAAATACAGCCCGCATGAACTGGCCGACTTCGTGCTGCACCGCTTGAAACAGGTCGCCGCCGCGGCCTGATCCGCCGCCGCGCGGGCCTTAATGGAGCGACGTGAGTCGCGACCCGGCAATACAGCAAGGCCACATCGCGACTCACGTCACTCCTGCAGCGGGCGGATACCGGCCGCCACGGCAATCGTCCGTGGCCGCTCCGGCTTTGAGCCACCCTGCCCGTCCCGGCCCACCGTTCTGGCACGCCGCTTGCCTGTACCCCGGCATCGTTCCGCGGGAAGCGCGCCATGCCCAATCTGATTTCCAACTATCTGGGTGTCCATGCCCAGGCCATGCCGTTGCGCGAGCAGCGGATGAAGCTGATTGCCAGCAACCTGGGCAATGCCGACACCCCCGGCTACCAGGCCAAGGATCTGGACTTCGACGCCGCGCTGCGCCACGCGCAAGGCGGCAATGGCAACGGCGGGCTGGCCACGACCGCCGAGCAGCACTACCAGATTGGCGGTGACGGCCTCAATCCGTTCCAGATCCTGCGTCCGGGCAACCAGCCCAGTCTGGACGGCAACACCGTCGATCCGGATATCGAGCGCGCCGCCTACGGCCGCGCCGCGCTGGAGTATCGCGCCTCGCTGAGTTTCGTCGAATCCAAGGTGCGCACCCTGCTCACCGCGATCACGGGGCAATAAGCGATGAGCAATCTGCCGATCTTCGATATCGCCGGCTCCGCGCTGCAGGCGCAGTCGGTGCGCATGAGCACTATTGCCTCCAACCTGTCCAATGCCGACTCCGTGGCCGGTTCGGCCGAGGCCGTCTACAAGCCGCTGGAGCCGATCTTCCAGGCCGTCACCAGCCGCCAGGACCCCAACCTGACCTCGGTGCAGGTCAAGCAAATCCACCAGAGCGACGCTGCGCCGATCAAGCGTTATGAGCCCAACCATCCGCTGGCCGACGGCGACGGCTACGTCTACTCGCCCGATGTCGATCCGGTCGCGCAGATGGTCAACCTGATCTCCACCTCGCGCAATTACCAGGCCGGCGTGGAGATGCTCAATACCGCCAAGGAACTGGCGCTGGCCACGCTGACCATGGGTCGCTGACCCCCTCGCCTCCGGATATTCCCGTTATGAGCACCACCGTCAATACCGATATCTATGGCTCGCTTGGCCTGAGCAACCCGGCCAGCCCCCAGACCAGAAAGAAGGACGTGCTGGACCAGGCCGACTTCATGCGGCTGATGACCACCCAGCTGCAGCACCAGGATCCGCTCAAGCCGATGGACAACAGCCAGATGGTGGCGCAGATGGCGCAGCTGTCCACGGTCCAGGGCATCAACCAGTTGAACGCCTCGGTGCAGGGATTCCAGCAATCCATGTCCGGCGACCAGATCCTGCGCGGCGCGGCCCTTGTCGGCCATGAAGTACTGGTGCCGTCCAGCAAGCTTGCGCTCGAGGAGAGCGGCGCGGTCAGCGGTACGGTGGCAGCGCCCGGACCGGGGTTTGTCACCGTGGACATCACCGATGCCAACGGCCTCAAGGTCAACCAGATCAGCGTTGACGCCGGCGCCGCCGGCGAAGTCGCGTTCCAGTGGGACGGCACCGACGCCGATGGCAAGCGCATGCCCGCAGGCAGCTACAGCATCACCGCCCACCACACCGGCAGCAGCGGTGAGCAAAGCAAGCTCAACACCTACGTACAGGCCGCCGTGGAGAGCGTGACCGTCGGTTCCGACGGGCTCTACCTCAACCTCAAGGGCCTGGGCACGGCCCCGCTCGACTACGTGCTCCGCATCAGCTGAGCCGCCCCACCGACACCAGAAGGGACATTCCAATGGGCTTCAATATCTCGCTGTCCGGTATCAATGCCGCCAACGCGCATCTCAACGTAACGGCGAACAACATCGCCAACGTCAACACCACCGGCTTCAAGGAATCGCGCGCCGAGTTCGCCGATCTGTTCAACTCCACCAGCTACGGGTTGTCCTCCACCGCCGTCGGTTCGGGCACGCGCGTCACCAACGTGGCCCAGCAGTTCTCGCAGGGCAATATCGATACCACCGGCCGCAGCCTGGATCTGGCTGTCGCCGGCGAGGGCTTCTTTACCCTGAGCATGAACGGCTCGCGCGTGTATTCGCGCGCGGGCAACTTCCAGACCGACAGCAATGGCTACGTGGTCAACCCGCAGGGTGCACGCCTGCAGGTGTTCGCCCCCAATGGCGACGGCACCGGTTTCGAGACAGGACAACTGATCGATCTGCGCCTGTTGACCACCGATAGCCCGCCGCGCCCGACCAGCAATGTCGAACTGGCCTTCACCCTGCCGGCCAATGCCAAAGTGCCGACAGTGACCCCGTTCGATCCGGCTGACTCCAACAGCTACAGCCAGTCCAGCGGCGGCGTCACCGTATACGACTCGCTGGGTGTCAGTCACACCCAGACGTCCTACTTCGTCAAGACCGCCAACCCCAACGAGTGGCAGGTCTACAACTACGTCGATGGCGTCGCCGCTGGCGCGCCGACCACGCTGGAGTTCTCCAACAACGGCGTATTGACCGCTCCGGCCGACGGCAAGATCATGATGGACCCGTTCACCCCCAGCACCGGGGCCGGCATGTTGACCATGTCGCTGAACATCACGGGTTCGACCCAGTACGGCGAGAAATTTTCGCTGCGCAACACCGCCCAGGACGGGTATGCCTCCGGCAAGCTCAATGAAGTCAGCATCTCCGAAGAAGGCGTGGTGTATGCACGCTATTCCAATGGCGTGGATGTGGGTCTGGGACAGGTCGCACTGACCAACTTCAACAACCCGCAAGGGCTGAAGAACCAGGGCAGCAACCTTTGGTCGGAAACCTACACCTCCGGCACGCCGCGTACCGGCACACCGGACAGCTCCGACTTCGGCCAGATCCAGGCCGGCTCGCTGGAAGCCTCCACCGTCGATCTGACCGAACAGCTGGTCAACATGATCACCGCGCAGCGCAACTTCCAGGCGAACTCGCAGATGCTCTCGACCCAGGACCAGATCACCCAGGCCATCATCAACATCCGTTGATGACGGCTGCTGACCACATCACGGAAAACCACTGATGGACAAGGCCCTTTACGTCGCCATGACCGGCGCCCGCGCCTCGCTGCAGGCGCAGGGTACGGTCTCGCACAATCTCGCCAACGCCGATACGCCGGGCTTCAAGCAAGCGCTGGCCAATACCGAGGCGTTCCGCATCCAGGGCCCGGGCTATCCCTCGCGTGTGGATGCCCTGCATGTCGACGCCGGCTTTAACCGCCGCGTCGGCGCGCAACTGGTCACCGGCAACGCGCTGGACCTGTCGCTGCAGCCCGGCAACTGGCTGGCAGTGCAGGTGCCCGAGGGCGGCGAGGCCTATACCCGCGGCGGTGCGTTGGCGCTCACGCCCAATGGCCAACTGGTCACCGCCGAAGGCAATGCGGTGCTGGACGACAACGGCAATCCGATGGCGATCCCACCACACCAGGCCATCGAGATCGGCAGCGACGGCACCATTTCGATCATTCCGCAGGGCGAAGGCCCGCAGACGATGGCGATGATCGGCCGCCTGCGCGTGGTGCAGGCACCCGATGCACAGCTGGAACGGCGGCTCGACGGCCTGATGCGCAATACCGATCCGCAGCAGCCGTTCGCGCAAGCCACCGGCAAGGCGCTGGACAGCGGCCAGCTGGAAGGCAGCAACGTCGATGCCGCCGGCGCCCTGGTGCAGATGATCCAGCTGCAGCGGCAGTTCGAGATGCAGGTGAAGGTGATCAAGCACGGCGACGAGAACGCGCGCAGCGCCAACAGCCTGCTGCGTCTCAACGGCTGAGGCCGCCCGTCAGCAATCCGGCGCCGTTTTGGCACGCGCCATGCATCTACCCGTTTGAACGCCGCCCGCCGCGGCCGGTATCAGCAGAGGAACCGTTCCATGAATCAGGCATTGTGGGTCGCCAAGACCGGACTGGATGCGCAGCAGATGCGCATGTCGGTTGTTTCCAACAACCTGGCCAACACCAACACCACCGGTTTCAAGCAGGACCGCGCCAGCTTCGAGGACCTGCTGTACCAACAGGTGCGCCAGCCCGGCGGTTCCACCTCGGCGCAGACGCAGCTGCCCACCGGCCTGCAACTGGGCACCGGTGTACGCGTGGTGGCTACCTCCAAGAATTTCCAGCAGGGCAGCCAGCAGCAGACCGGCCGCGCGCTGGACGTGATGGTCAACGGTCGCGGCTTTTTCGAAGTGATGATGCCCGACGGTTCCTCGGCCTATACCCGCGACGGCACCTTCCAGATCAATGCCCAGGGCGAGCTGGTCACCAACAGCGGTCATCCGGTGCAGCCGGGCATCCAGATTCCCGAGGGCGCGCAGTCGCTGACCATCGGCAGCGACGGCACCGTCAGCGTGCAGATGGCCGGTGAAGCGGCCTCGGTGGAAGTCGGTTCGCTGACGCTGACCGACTTCATCAATCCGGCCGGCCTGCAGTCCAAGGGCGGCAACCTCTACCTGGAAACCACCGCGTCCGGTCCGGCGCAGAACGGCACCCCCGGCCTCAATGGCGTGGGCAGCATCGTCCAGGGCGCGCTGGAGGGCAGCAACGTCAACGTGGTCGAAGAGCTGGTCAGCATGATCGAGACCCAGCGCGCCTACGAGATGAACGCCAAGGCCATCTCCACTACCGACTCGATGCTCGGCTACCTCAACAACAACGTCTGACCGCGTTGATTCCGGATACCGCCATGTCGCGCTTGTGCTCCCTGTTCCGCCTGTCCATTGCCGCCAGCAGCCTCGTGCTGCTGGGCGGTTGCGTGGTCGCCGGCGACGTACGGCCCTACCCGCTGATGGCGCCGGTGGTGCCGGTGATGGCAGCGGCCGCCGCGCCCAGCGCTGGCGCGATCTACGCCGCCGGCCCCGCTTTGAACCTGTATGGCGATCGGCGTGCGCGTGAGGTCGGCGATCTGCTGACCATCACCCTGACCGAGAACACCACCGCCACCACCACCGCCACCACCGCGATCAGCAAGCAGTCGCAGGTCGGCATCGGTACCCCGACCCTGTTCGGCGCGCCGGTCACGCTCGGCGGCAAGGACATCCTCAGCGCCGAAGCCAGCGCCGAGCGCGACTTCAAGGGCAAGGGCAACAGCGCGCAGAGCAACCGCCTGCAGGGCAGCGTCACCGTCACCGTGATCCAGCGTCTGCCCAACGGCAATCTGGTGGTGCAGGGGCAGAAGAACCTGCGCCTGAACCAGGGTGACGAGATGGTGCAGATCCAGGGCATCGTCCGCGCCGCCGACATCGCGCCGGACAACACCATTCCCTCCAGCAAGGTTGCCGACGCGCGCATCGCCTATGGCGGTCGCGGCCCGGTCGCGCAGTCCAATGCCATCGGCTGGCTGGGACGCTTCTTCAACTCGGCGCTGACGCCGTTCTGAGCCACGACATGAACCTGTCCTCCCTCTCTTTGCGCATCGCCGCCGCGTTCCTGCTTGCGGCCAGCGTCATCGCACCGGCCCATGCCGAACGCATCAAGGACCTGGCCCAGGTCGGTGGTGTGCGCGGCAACGCGCTGGTCGGTTACGGCCTGGTGGTCGGCCTGGACGGCAGCGGTGACCGCACCAGCCAGGCGCCGTTCACCGTGCAGAGCCTGAAAAACCTGCTCGGTGAGCTGGGCGTCAATGTTCCGGCCAACGTCAATCCGCAGCTGAAGAATGTGGCCGCCGTGGCGATCCATGCCGAACTGCCGCCGTTCGCCAAACCCGGCCAGCCGATCGATATCACCGTGTCCTCGATCGGCAACGCGGTCTCGCTGCGCGGCGGCTCGCTGCTGATGGCGCCGCTCAAGGGCGCCGACGGCGAGGTCTATGCCATCGCCCAGGGCAACCTGATCGTGGGCGGCTTCGGTGCGCAGGGCAAGGACGGCTCGCGGATGTCGGTCAACATTCCCAGTGTCGGCCGCATTCCCAACGGCGCGACCGTGGAACGTGCGCTGCCCGACGTGTTCGGGGCTGGCGGCGAGATCACCCTGAACCTGCACAAGAACGATTTCACCACCGTCTCGCGCATGGTCGCCGCGCTGAACAACGCGTTCGGTGCAGGCGCGGCGCGGGCGGTGGATGGTGTGACCGTTGCCGTGCAATCACCCACCGATCCCGGCGCCCGTATCGGCCTGCTGGCGCGCATTGAAAACATCGAACTGTCCCCCGGCAGCGCGCCGGCCAAGGTGGTGGTGAACTCGCGCACCGGCACCGTGGTGATCGGTTCGCACGTCCACGTCAGTCCGGCGGCGATCGCGCACGGCTCGCTGACGGTGACCGTGAGCGAATCGAGCAGCATCAGCCAGCCCAATGCATTCGGTGCTGGCCAGACCGTGGTCGCACCGCAGTCCACCATCACCGCCAGCAACGAAGGCAGCCGCATGTTCCGTTTCGACGGCGGCGCCACGCTGGATGAAATCGTGCGTGCGGTGAACGAAGTCGGCGCCGCACCGGGCGATCTGATCGCCATCCTGGAAGCCCTCAAGCAGGCCGGCGCGCTGAGCGCCGAGCTCGAGGTCATCTGACATGCGCATTTCCGCCTCGCCACTGGAGCTGAACCCGGCTACCGCCACCGACCCGGCCAAGATCGACAAGGTCGCGCGCCAGCTGGAAGGCCAGTTCGCGCAGATGTTGATCAAGAGCATGCGCGATGCCAGCTTCGGCGACTCGCTGTTCACCGGCGAGAACCAGATGTTCCGCGAGATGTACGACAAGCAATTGGCCGAGGCGATGACCAAAGGCCGCGGGCTGGGCCTGTCGAGCATGATCGCGCGCCAGCTCGGCGGCGATGCGTCCGCCAGCACCCCGGCAACCGACCCCTCGCTGGTGCGTCCGGCTGCCGCGGCTCGCGCCTATCGCCTGGCGTCGCC
This sequence comes from Stenotrophomonas sp. YIM B06876, assembly GCF_030711595.1. Taxonomy (GTDB): domain Bacteria; phylum Pseudomonadota; class Gammaproteobacteria; order Xanthomonadales; family Xanthomonadaceae; genus Stenotrophomonas. The sequence continues at coordinate 6 of NZ_JAUJUJ010000011.1, read as the reverse complement.
GGCCCC
>NZ_JAUJUJ010000380.1 GCF_030711595.1 Stenotrophomonas sp. YIM B06876 | reverse complement strand
CCGAGGTCGAGCCCATGGCCATAGGGCGCAACTTCCTGGTCAAGATCAATGCCAACATCGGCAACTCCGCCGTCACCTCCAGCATCGACGAAGAGGTGGAAAAACTGGTCTGGGCGATCCGCTGGGGCGCCGACAACGTGATGGACCTGTCGACCGGCAAGAACATCCACACCACGCGCGACTGGATCGTGCGCAACAGTCCCGTGCCGATCGGCACCGNCGAGCCCATGGCCATAGGGCGCAACTTCCTGGTCAAGATCAATGCCAACATCGGCAACTCCGCCGTCACCTCCAGCATCGACGAAGAGGTGGAAAAACTGGTCTGGGCGATCCGCTGGGGCGCCGACAACGTGATGGACCTGTCGACCGGCAAGAACATCCACACCACGCGCGACTGGATCGTGCGCAACAGTCCCGTGCCGATCGGCACCGTGCCGATCTACCAGGCGCTGGAAAAGGTCGGCGGCATTGCCGAAGACCTGAGCTGGGAGATCTTCCGCGACACGCTGATCGAGCAGGCCGAGCAGGGCGTGGACTACTTCACCATCCACGCCGGCGTGCGCCTGGCCTACATCCACCTCACGGCGCAGCGCCGCACCGGCATCGTCTCGCGCGGCGGCTCCATCATGGCCAAGTGGTGCATGGCGCACCACCGCGAAAGCTTTCTGTACGAGCATTTCGAGGACATCTGCGACATCATGAAGGCCTACGACGTGAGCTTCAGCCTGGGCGACGGCCTGCGCCCCGGCTGCGCGTCGGACGCCAACGACGAAGCGCAGTT
>NZ_JAUJUJ010000379.1 GCF_030711595.1 Stenotrophomonas sp. YIM B06876 | reverse complement strand
GCGCCTGGCGCTCCATTTGGCTCAAGCTCGCCATCTTCATCGTTTGCGTCGTCGTTCTCCGGCTCATCCTCAAGCGGTAGCCGTGGATTTCCGGAGAAGTGCGCAGCACTTTGGAGGAACTGCAGGGCGATAGCGGACCACCTGGCGCAGCGCCCCAAGTTGGGGAAGGGGGTCCAAGGGCGCAGCCCTAGGGGTCAGCCTGACACGCGCATCTGCCCGCATGAGACCGGCCGCCAGGGCCGGGCCACCCCCGAAGGTCCACCGCGCGCCGGCGGGAGCTTCTTCGCCCAGCTCGAACCCCTGCAGCCTGTCACTGCCCACGCGCCTGCGCCGGTCAACACCGCGAAGCANGGGGTCCAAGGGCGCAGCCCTAGGGGTCAGCCTGACACGCGCATCTGCCCGCATGAGACCGGCCGCCAGGGCCGGGCCACCCCCGAAGGTCCACCGCGCGCCGGCGGGAGCTTCTTCGCCCAGCTCGAACCCCTGCAGCCTGTCACTGCCCACGCGCCTGCGCCGGTCAACACCGCGAAGCACGATGTTCGGCTAGGCAGAGCCTCACCACGTGCTTGAAAGACAAACGGTATTGCCGCAACGCGGCCACGGCCTCAGCGGAGAGCTTCGGATTCTGGAGAAGTGCGCAGCACTTTGGAGGAATTTGAAGCTTGCAGCGAGCTACACCCAGGGACTGACTATCCCCTGATGTCCTGCCGATTTGGGGCTGCGCTTTTCAGCCCTTTGCCTTCTCGGGCGCGCTCTAGATTCAGCCAAAAGGAGGGGGTGAG
>NZ_JAUJUJ010000378.1 GCF_030711595.1 Stenotrophomonas sp. YIM B06876 | reverse complement strand
GCAGTGCTGTTTCCCGATGCGCCGCAGCGCCCATCGTCTCTTGCGTCTTGACGCCATACGCCCATGAGCCCTGCACCCGCGCCGCAGGCCCGTGCCACGGTGCCGCTGCGCCAGCGCCTGTGGAGCGACCTGTCCGGCCTGGCGCCGGCGTATTTCGGGCTGGTGATGGCCACCGGCATCGTCTCCATCGCGGCGCACCTGCAAGGCTGGAGCCGCATCGCCCAGGCGCTGTTCTATCTGAACAACGCCCTGTATGTGATTTTGTGGGCGCTGACCCTGNCAGCGCCTGTGGAGCGACCTGTCCGGCCTGGCGCCGGCGTATTTCGGGCTGGTGATGGCCACCGGCATCGTCTCCATCGCGGCGCACCTGCAAGGCTGGAGCCGCATCGCCCAGGCGCTGTTCTATCTGAACAACGCCCTGTATGTGATTTTGTGGGCGCTGACCCTGGCGCGCCTGCTGCGTTTTCCGCGACTGCTGCTGGGTGATCTGATGGACCATTTGCGCGGCCCGGGGTTCTTCACCACCGTGGCCGGCACCGCCGTGCTGGGCGCGCAACATGTGCTGCTGCGGGCCGACTACCGCGCCGGGCTGCTGCTGTGGGGCCTGGCGCTGCTGCTGTGGAGTGGCCTGACCTACGCCATCTTCATGGCCTTTACCGTCAAGGCGCACAAGCCCACGCTGGACAAGGGCATCAGCGGTGGCTGGCTGCTGGCCGTGGTGGCGACGCAATCGGTGGCCGTGCTCGCGGCGCTGCTGGCGGCGCACGCCGGCCAGCCCTACCGGC
>NZ_JAUJUJ010000377.1 GCF_030711595.1 Stenotrophomonas sp. YIM B06876 | reverse complement strand
AGGTCGTAGAGCTTTTTCAGCACCGGCACCGAGCGGCCGGGCCGGTAGCTGTCCGGGAATTCGCGCGCCTGCGCCTCGCCCGCGTGCACCGACAGTTCGATGGACAGTTCGTCGGTGATGGCCAGCGGCCCGACCGGCATGCCGGCGTGCCTGGCGCAGTTCTCGATCAGCGCCGGCGCGATGCCCTCGGCCACCATGCCGATCGCGTCATCGACGAAGGCGCCGATGAAGCGGCTGGTGAAGAAGCCGCGGTGGTCGTTGACGACGATGGGCGTCTTCTTCAGCTGCGCAATGAAGTCCAGCGCCTGCGCCAGCGTCGCGTCCGAGGTCTGCTGGCCGCGAATCACCTCGACCAGCGGCATGCGGTCGGCGGGCGAGAAGAAATGCAGGCCGATGAAGCGCTCGGGCCGGCGGCTGGCCTGCGCCAGCAGCGTGATCGGCAGCGCCGAGGTGTTGCTGGCCAGCACGCAATGCTCGGGCAGCACGGCGTCGAGCTTTTGGGTGACCTCGGCCTTGATGGCGCGATCCTCAAAGACGGCCTCGACCACCATGTCGGCATCTTTCAGCAGCGCGTAGTCGGCCGTGGGCGTGATGCGCGCCAGGATGGCGTCGGCCTTTTGCGGTGTCGAGCGGCCTTTTTGCACCAGGCGCTGGAGCACTTTTTCGGCGTAGGCCTTGCCGCGTTCGGCGCCGGCCTGGTCGCGGTCGAGCAGCACCACATCGATGCCGCGCTGCGCCGCCACCAGCGCAATGCCGCCGCCCATCATGCCGGCGCCCACCATGCCGA
>NZ_JAUJUJ010000376.1 GCF_030711595.1 Stenotrophomonas sp. YIM B06876 | reverse complement strand
AGGACGAACTGTTTGCCAGCGCAGCCACGCGGCTCGAACAGCTGCTGGCCGAAGGCGTCTGCGCCATCGAGATCAAGTCCGGCTACGGCCTGGCTTTGGCGCACGAGCGCAAGCAGCTGCGCGTGGCCCGCCGGCTCGGCCAGGCCTATGGCGTGACGGTGCGCACCACCTTTCTCGGCGCCCATGCGCTGCCGCCCGAATACGCAGGCCGCAGCAGCGACTACACCGACCTGGTGTGCCAAGAGATGCTGCCCGCGCTGGCTGCCGAAGGCCTGGTCGACGCGGTCGACGTGTTCTGCGAGCGCATCGCCTTCACGCTGGCCGAGACCGAGCGCGTGTTCCAGGCCGCCAAGGCCCTGGGCATTGCGGTCAAGCTGCACGCCGAGCAGCTGTCCGACATGGGCGGCGCGCAACTCGCGGCGCGCTACGGCGCGCTGTCGTGCGACCACATCGAGCATTTGTCTGACGAAGGCATTGCCGCGATGAAGCAGGCCGGCACCGTGGCCGTGCTGCTGCCCGGCGCCTACTACACGCTGCGCGACACGCAGCTGCCGCCTATTACAGCCTTGCGCGCTGCCGGCGTGCCCATGGCCGTGTCGACCGACCACAACCCCGGCACTTCGCCGGCACTCAGTCTGCTGCTCATGGCGAACATGGCCTGCACGCTGTTCCGCCTGACGGTGCCCGAGGCGCTGGCCGGCATCACCACGCATGCCGCGCGCGCGCTGGGCCTGCAGGATTCGCACGGCATGATCGCGGCCGGCCGGCCCGCCAACTTCGTGCTCTGGCCGTTCGCT
>NZ_JAUJUJ010000375.1 GCF_030711595.1 Stenotrophomonas sp. YIM B06876 | reverse complement strand
ACTGCCAGCGCCACCTCGGAGCCGGTAGCCAGTAGCGTCACCAGCCGTGGACCCGCCTCTGCCTCGTGCAGTACATAGCCGCCGCGGGCGCAGCGGTTCTCGGACGTATGCACCGGGCGAACCAGCGGCAGACTCTGGCGCGCGAATACCAAGCTCACGGGCCCGCGTCTATGGGCCAGCGCCACCTCCCAGCATTCAGCCGCTTCAACAGCGTCGGCCGGGCGCATCACCCACATGTTGGGCATAGCGCGCAGCGAGGCCAGGATTTCCACCGGCTGGTGGGTCGGCCCGTTCTTGCCGATGCCGATGGAGTCGTGGCTGAAAACAAACTTGACCGGCAGGCCCATCAGTGCGGCCATGCGCATGGCCGGACGTTCGTAGTCCGAGAAAACGAGGTAGGTCACGCTCAGCGGGATGATGCCGCCGTGGGCCGCCATGCCGTTGGCCATGGCACCCATGACATGTTCACGCACACCGCAGTGCACATACGCGCCAGCGCGGTCGGTGGCGGTGAATGCCTGCAGACTGCGCTTGTGGCTGGTGGGGGCTTCGAGGTCGGCGCAGCCGACGACACGCTCGGGCAGCACCGGGGCGAGCAAATCGTTGATCTCGCCGGACAGAAAGATGCCACTGGGCACCGTCGGCGACTCATGGGCGCGCCGCTTGTAATCGAGCAACACATCCTGCCAGCCGGCGGGCAGTTCACCGCGGATCACGCGTTCAAACTCGGTGCGGTCGGCCGCGGGCAGGGCGACCAGGCGGTCTTGCCAAGCTTGGTGCTCGGGCAGGCTGCGGCGGCCAG
>NZ_JAUJUJ010000374.1 GCF_030711595.1 Stenotrophomonas sp. YIM B06876 | reverse complement strand
GTAAAGAAATCCAGGCCGTGACCCAGGCAGCCGCCATGCCGCCGGCGGCCCGCCCGCTCGCCACCCCATCACTTTCGCTGGACGAACTCTTGAAGGGGTCAGAGCTTGACGACGAAGCCTGAATATTTGCTCACGTTCCAGCGCGACCTGCTCGACAGCGTTTTGCTGTCGTACGAAGAGCTGCTGCGCGGCCGGAACTCTCAAGGCCTGATTCTCATGGGCAGTTCAGGCGTTGGCAAAACCCATGGTCTGGATGTGTTGGCCTCCAACTTCCTTGATTGGGTTCAGCGCGAGCCATGGGCTGCCACAGCCGGGATACAGCCAATAAGCCCTGTGTTGCGCTATGCGGCCGNGCTGCGCGGCCGGAACTCTCAAGGCCTGATTCTCATGGGCAGTTCAGGCGTTGGCAAAACCCATGGTCTGGATGTGTTGGCCTCCAACTTCCTTGATTGGGTTCAGCGCGAGCCATGGGCTGCCACAGCCGGGATACAGCCAATAAGCCCTGTGTTGCGCTATGCGGCCGATGCCAAGGCGGATGCGAATTCGATGTTGACACATCTGCTCGCGCGCCTGGGCAAAGTCGTGCTGAAAGAAAAACGGCCAGGGCTGGGCAAACTGGAAGCGGATTTCTTGCAGGCCATGCATGCCCGCCGTGTTCGGCTGTTGATTCTGGAAGAGTTCCACAACGCCATTTTGAAAGGCACCCCGCAGCTGCGCGGCCAAGCCGCACGCCTGCTGAAAAACATCTGGAACATGGCGCCCGAGGATTCCAGCCTGGGATGGTCGAAACCAGCCCCAGGCCGCGAC
>NZ_JAUJUJ010000373.1 GCF_030711595.1 Stenotrophomonas sp. YIM B06876 | reverse complement strand
AGCGCGCGGATCTCGTGCAGCTTGTGGCTGATGTAGAGGATGCTGCAGCCCTCGCTGGCGAGCTTGCGCAGCACCACGAACAGTTTTTCGACCGCCTGCGGCGTGAGCACCGAGGTCGGCTCGTCGAGGATCAGCAGCTTGGGGTTGGTGAGCAGGGCGCGGATGATTTCCACGCGCTGCATCTCGCCCACGCTGAGCGTGTGCACCGGGCGCAGCGGGTCGATGTCCAGGCCGTATTCGGCCGCCTTGGCGGTGATGCGCTCGGTCACCTCGGACAGGCGCTGGCTCCTGTCCAGCCCCAGCCAGACGTTCTCGGCCACCGACAGCGTGTCGAACAGGCTGAAATGCTGGAACACCATGGCGATGCCCAGCTGCCGCGCCTCTTGCGGGTTGNAGGCCGTATTCGGCCGCCTTGGCGGTGATGCGCTCGGTCACCTCGGACAGGCGCTGGCTCCTGTCCAGCCCCAGCCAGACGTTCTCGGCCACCGACAGCGTGTCGAACAGGCTGAAATGCTGGAACACCATGGCGATGCCCAGCTGCCGCGCCTCTTGCGGGTTGCGCACCTGCACCGCCCGGCCGTCGAAGTGCACGGCGCCCTCGTCGGGCTTGACGGTGCCGTAGATGATCTTCATCAGCGTGGACTTGCCGGCGCCGTTCTCGCCCAGCACGGCGTGGATCTCGCCCGGCTGCACGGTCAGCGAGACGCCGCTGTTGGCCACCACGGCGGGGTAGCGCTTGGTGATGCCGGTCAGCTGCAGCCGCGGCGGCGGCGCTCCTGGCGCGGGGAAGAGTGCGGAAGAATTCAT
>NZ_JAUJUJ010000372.1 GCF_030711595.1 Stenotrophomonas sp. YIM B06876 | reverse complement strand
ACCCGCACGGCCGCACAGAAAGCCCCGGTGGAAGATATACAGGCGCACGAAGTTGGCCAAGCCCGATGCCATGCCCCGGAGCACCCCTCCGCGCTTGCCCGCCTGGTGCCGTTTCAGGGCCCCCAGCTGCACATACTGCGCCAGCTTTTGCAGGCTGCCGTAAATGGTTTCACGCGAGTAATGCGGCAAGCGCTGCTGCAGGGTGCGCCTGGGAATGTCGCGGCTTGCCAGCCTGGCGCCTTCATGCACCGCGCCCTCGAACCCCAGCAGCGCCTGGCGCGGAAACAGCCGCACGATGCCGCCGATTCGGCGCATCCGGCCCAGGGACTGGCCGNCAAGCGCTGCTGCAGGGTGCGCCTGGGAATGTCGCGGCTTGCCAGCCTGGCGCCTTCATGCACCGCGCCCTCGAACCCCAGCAGCGCCTGGCGCGGAAACAGCCGCACGATGCCGCCGATTCGGCGCATCCGGCCCAGGGACTGGCCGTATTCGACCAGTTCCCAGCAGACCTCCCACACCGATGCTTCATTGGCCTGCACCACCGACCGGATTTCAGCCGCCAGCTGCGGCGTGATCAGCTCGTCCGCATCCAGGAAGAAGATCCAGTCTCCCGTGGCGTGGGCCAGCAAGCGGTTGCGCTGCACCGCAAAGCCCTGCCAGTCGGGATGGGAGTGAACCAGCACGCCTTTGGCGCGGGCGATCTCCAGCGTCCTGTCCTGGCTGCCGCTGTCCACCACGATCACCTCATCGGCGAACGCGGCGCTGTCGATGCAAGCGCCGATGCGCCGCTCCTCGTTCATGGTGAGGATGC
>NZ_JAUJUJ010000371.1 GCF_030711595.1 Stenotrophomonas sp. YIM B06876 | reverse complement strand
AAGTACAGCAGGGCGCCAACCATCACGCACCAGCAGCCCATGGTGGCGATCATGGCCGGGGCGTGCACGCGCTCGAAGAAGGTCGGCAGGCGCAGCAGGCCGATGGAGCCGAGCAGCGCGATGGCGGCGCCGGCCAGCACCAGGGCGGCCACGGCCCATTCGGCCCACAGTGGCAGTGCGGCGTTCATTCGATGACCTCGCCGCGCAGCAGGAACTTGGCCATGGCGGTAGAGCCGACGAAGCCGAACGCCGCGATCAGCAGCGCCGCCTCGAAGTAGTCGCTGCTGCCGTAGAGCAGGCCCAGCACCAGCATGGCCAGCATGGCGTTGAGGTACATGCAGTCGAGCGCCAGCACGCGGTCCTGGGCCGAAGGCCCCTTGAGCAGGCGCACGAGGGTGCAGGCCATGGCCAGCATGAGCAGCAGCAGCGCCAGGGGCAGGGCCCACGACAGGACAGANAGCATGGCGTTGAGGTACATGCAGTCGAGCGCCAGCACGCGGTCCTGGGCCGAAGGCCCCTTGAGCAGGCGCACGAGGGTGCAGGCCATGGCCAGCATGAGCAGCAGCAGCGCCAGGGGCAGGGCCCACGACAGGACAGAGGTCATTCAAAAATCTCCATGAGCGCTCGCTCGTAGCGCTGCTTGATGTCGGCGGCGATGGCTGCGGCGTCGTGCACTTCGAGCACGTGCAGCAGCAGCATGCTGCGGTCCAGCGACAGCTCGGCCCAGGCCGTGCCCGGCGTGATGCAGACGATGGTGGCCAGCACGGCCAGGGCGTTGGGGTCGCGCACATCGAGCGGCACATGCACGAA
>NZ_JAUJUJ010000370.1 GCF_030711595.1 Stenotrophomonas sp. YIM B06876 | reverse complement strand
GATGGTAGCAAGTGATTCAAATGATAGCCTTGAGGCCGACGCGCTCCAATTGATTCGAACCTGTAGATTTTATAACCATCGTCATTCAGATTTGGAAAATTTCATTCTCTCCAATCTAACGGATGAAATTGAGAAACGCTCCTGTTCAAAATCTCCACTAGATCGACTTGTCAACACAGACACGCTTAGAAGCATTTTTAATGAAATTATATTTAAATCCGTTCTTTCAGACCAAGTAGAAGACCCTGCCGTAGATGAGTGGAATGATATTGATAACACCGACTTCCGAAATCTCCCAGACAAGATTTTGGCAGTGTGCCCGAATTTCAACCCGCGATTATTAAAGGTGCTTGCAAAGAACTGCAGCCTCGCTAGGAAAGTGGAGGCAGAAGGTGCACGAGAGATGAAGNGTGCCCGAATATCAACCCGCGATTATTAAAGGTGCTTGCAAAGAACTGCAGCCTCGCTAGGAAAGTGGAGGCAGAAGGTGCACGAGAGATGAAGGCCCTCCTGCGTAGAATTCTTGATGTTTGTGAAATGCCACTTATCCAAAAGTGCGCTACCGCTACAAGCTTCACTGAGCAAGAAGTAACAAACATCATTGACGACCTTACTTTAATCGCCAAAAGCCACATAACTAGCCTGAGCTCACGTTATCGTTATGCTCCTCGTGATAGTCATGCAGTGAGAGGTGCAGTTCTAACGCTGTTTGACGATTGCTTCCTGGCATTCGATGAGGGGATGAACGATGCTCGACAGTGAAAAACTCCCTGGAGACCTGCCACGAGGCCCTCACAAAAACAAGCGCCCA
>NZ_JAUJUJ010000369.1 GCF_030711595.1 Stenotrophomonas sp. YIM B06876 | reverse complement strand
CCGGCACCGACGGCGTGGGCACCAAGCTCAAGCTGGCCTTCGAGTGGAACATGCACGACACCGTCGGCATCGACCTGGTCGCCATGAGCGTCAACGACGTGCTCGTGCAAGGCGCCGAGCCGCTGTTCTTCCTCGACTACTTCGCCTGCGGCAAGCTCGACGTGGACACGGCGGCGGCCGTTGTCGGCGGCATCGCCAGGGGCTGCGAACTCTCGGGCTGCGCGCTGATCGGCGGCGAAACCGCCGAAATGCCCGGCATGTACCCGGCCGGCGAATACGACCTGGCCGGCTTTGCCGTCGGCGCGGTCGAGAAATCCAAGATCCTCACCGGCCAGGACGTGCAGCCCGGCGACGTGGTGCTGGGCCTGGCGTCGAGCGGCGTGCACTCCAACGGCTTCAGCCTGGTGCGCAAGTGCATCGAGCGCGCCGAAGCCGCCGGCAGCGTGCCGGCCNGAGAAATCCAAGATCCTCACCGGCCAGGACGTGCAGCCCGGCGACGTGGTGCTGGGCCTGGCGTCGAGCGGCGTGCACTCCAACGGCTTCAGCCTGGTGCGCAAGTGCATCGAGCGCGCCGAAGCCGCCGGCAGCGTGCCGGCCACGCTGGACGGCAAGCCGTTCAAGCAGGCCGTGATGGAGCCCACGCGCCTGTACGTGAAGAACGTGCTGGCCGCGCTGGCCGCGCACCCGATCAAGGCGCTGGCCCACATCACCGGCGGCGGCCTGCTGGAAAACATCCCGCGCGTGCTGCCCGAAGGCATGGCCGCGCACCTGCAAAAGGGCAGCTGGCCGCAGACCGAGCTGTTTGCCTGGCT
>NZ_JAUJUJ010000368.1 GCF_030711595.1 Stenotrophomonas sp. YIM B06876 | reverse complement strand
TCGGCGCGCCTGCACCGCCGCCGCCAGCTCGCCCAGCGTGCGCAGCGAATCGTCCCAGCCCAGGCAGGCATCGGTGATGCTTTTGCCGTACTCCAGGGCAGCCGGCTTGTCTTTGCCGGGCGTGAACTTCTGCGCACCGGCGTTCAGGTGGCTCTCGATCATCACGCCGAACACGCTGTGCGATCCGCCCGCGATCTGCGCCGCGATGTCGCGCGCCACGTCCTGCTGCTTCTCGTGCTGCTTGCTGCTGTTGGCGTGGCTGCAATCGACCATCAGCGTGGCGGGCAGCTTGGCGGCGGCCAGATCCTTGCAGGCCACGGCCACGCTGGCGGCGTCGTAGTTGGGGGCCTTGCCGCCGCGCAGGATGACGTGGCAGTCGGGGTTGCCCTTGGTGTCGACGATGGCGACCTGGCCGTTCTTGTGCACCGACAGGAAATGGTGGCCGCGGCTGGCCGACTGGATGGCGTCGGTGGCGATGCGGATGTTGCCGTCGGTGCCGTTCTTGAAGCCGATCGGTGCCGACAGGCCCGAGGCCAGTTCGCGGTGCACCTGGCTTTCGGTGGTGCGCGCGCCGATGGCGCCCCAGCTGATCAGGTCGCCGATGTACTGCGGCGAGATCACGTCGAGGAACTCGCTGCCGGCCGGCACGCCCAGGCGGTTGATGTCGATCAGCAGCTGGCGCGCGATGCGCAGGCCTTCGTCGATGCGGTAGCTCTCATCGAGGTAGGGGTCGTTGATCAGACCCTTCCAGCCCACGGTGGTGCGGGGTTTCTCGAAGTACACGCGCATCACGATCTCCAGCGTGCCGGCGTG
>NZ_JAUJUJ010000367.1 GCF_030711595.1 Stenotrophomonas sp. YIM B06876 | reverse complement strand
GCCGCGCAGGTGGATGCGGAACAGGGGTGCAAGGGGCATGGATGAAGCGATCGCTGGCGGCAAAAAGACCGCATTCTCGCCCGCGCACGGGCGCCATGCGCAGGCAAGGCCATCAGCGCCGCCACCGTGGGGTTGGCAAAGCGGCGGTAGCGGTGCCGCAGTGCAACACCGGGCCTTGCGCCATCGCGCGTCGTGATGCTGCCCGTGCGCGGCTTGGAATGCTGGCCAGCGAGGACGGCGCGGGTGCGCAGGTGGCCCATGGTGAATGTCCTGGGTTCACGAAGGGGTGGGAGTGGCGCTGCCGGGCGCGCGCAGCAGTCCAAAACGGCGCAGCAGATCGAACAGCAGGCCCGCAAAGGTCAGACTCCATGCCGCCAGCGACACGGTCAAGAAANAGGACGGCGCGGGTGCGCAGGTGGCCCATGGTGAATGTCCTGGGTTCACGAAGGGGTGGGAGTGGCGCTGCCGGGCGCGCGCAGCAGTCCAAAACGGCGCAGCAGATCGAACAGCAGGCCCGCAAAGGTCAGACTCCATGCCGCCAGCGACACGGTCAAGAAAAAGGGTGGCAAAAATGCCAGAAAGCCAAAATCCATGGCGCGTAGCAACTGCTGGGTACAGGCAGCGTACATCCCGAGCGGAAACACCGCCCCCCAGTACAAGGGGTCGTAGCGCAGCGCAAAGCGCTTGTAGACATGGCGCCAGATGCTCAGCAGCACCAGCATCGGAATCCACCAGGTGCCGGTGGCCCAATAAAACACGGTGAAGCCCTTCAGAAAAGGCTGCAGCGACAATAGAAACGGCGCATCGGGCGCATT
>NZ_JAUJUJ010000366.1 GCF_030711595.1 Stenotrophomonas sp. YIM B06876 | reverse complement strand
ACCAGGTCGTCGCTGGCGCCGCTGTCCACGGCGGCCATTTTTTCGGCCGCCAGGTGGTCTTGCTGGTTGACGCCCCGCACCGCTTCCATCATGCGGTCGGCAAAACCGGAGCCGGCATGCCCGCCCGCGCTCTCACCTTGCGCCGGTGCGATCGGGGGCTTGGAGATGTCCGACAGGTAGCCCTGAATCTGCAGCAGGTCGGCGTTGATCAGTTGTCCAGTGACGGAACTCATGGGGAACATTTCCTTGGGGGCGNCCGGAGCCGGCATGCCCGCCCGCGCTCTCACCTTGCGCCGGTGCGATCGGGGGCTTGGAGATGTCCGACAGGTAGCCCTGAATCTGCAGCAGGTCGGCGTTGATCAGTTGTCCAGTGACGGAACTCATGGGGAACATTTCCTTGGGGGCGCGGAGGGCAACGATGGCGCGCTCGGGCCTGCTCGTTGTCTGTGGATGGTTGCAAATTGTTCTCGATTGTAATGTTTGTTTTACAAATGGTGAGTTTTTTGCATCAAAAAATCTTTGCCTCGTTGTTTTGTTGCTCGTTGCGACGTTTTTTTACAAACTTGGTTGCGGAAAAGTAGGCTCTGTGTCGCGCTCTAAAATCGAATTCAGTGTCGCACCGGTGGTACGACTGCGGTGCATGGATGCATCGGGCTGATGACTGTGTATTTTTTGGCAGCACATGTTGCAATATGTGCGGGCGCCTGTGCCCTACGGTGCCCTGGGTGATCTACCCCTATAAGAAAGCGACCAATGGACTATGGAATTCACCCCGGTGCGGGTCTGGTGCTCGTGGTGGCGGCGGGCGTGCTCGTGC
>NZ_JAUJUJ010000365.1 GCF_030711595.1 Stenotrophomonas sp. YIM B06876 | reverse complement strand
GCTTGCATGGTGGCAATCAGGTGGGGTTGGCGCCGGGTCGTCTCGGGGAGGGGTTCGCGGGCGGGCGCCAGGCGCCGTTTCGCATGCAGCCGGCAAGGTACCACGAGGCGCCCCTGTCCGCTGCCTTGCAGCGTTGGCGAGGAGCGCCGTGGCCGCGCCGACGGCAGACGCCAGTCAGTGGGCAAAAACCGTTCCGGCTGCGCTTGTCGAAGCCCGTGTGCCAGGGGCAGACCCTTGGACAAGCCTGTCGAAGGGCTCAGAGTTCACTGAGCGCCATTGCGGCGGCGGCCTTTGTCAGTGCGCGGCGGTTTTGGAAAACAGCTGGATCACCGCCACCCCGGCCACGATCAGCGCCATGCCCAAGAGCGCGGCCAAGTCGATGCGCTGGNGTCGAAGCCCGTGTGCCAGGGGCAGACCCTTGGACAAGCCTGTCGAAGGGCTCAGAGTTCACTGAGCGCCATTGCGGCGGCGGCCTTTGTCAGTGCGCGGCGGTTTTGGAAAACAGCTGGATCACCGCCACCCCGGCCACGATCAGCGCCATGCCCAAGAGCGCGGCCAAGTCGATGCGCTGGCCAAACAACAGGTAGCCCGCCACGGCGATGAGCACGATGCCCAGGCCCGACCAGATCGCGTAGGCCACGCCCATGGGCATGGTCTTCAAGGTCAGCGACAGGCAGTAGAACGCCACGCCATAGCCCAGCACCACCATGAACGACGGCCACAGCCGCGTGAAGCCCGCGCTGGCCTTGAGCGCCGTCGTGGCGACCACCTCGGCGACGATGGCCGCGCCCAGAATCCAATAGACATTCATTGCAAGCC
>NZ_JAUJUJ010000364.1 GCF_030711595.1 Stenotrophomonas sp. YIM B06876 | reverse complement strand
CAGGCCCGGCGAGCCGCATGCCCAGCATGCATGCCCGCCTACATGGCCGGCGTGGGCATACGGCCCGAGCATGTGCGCACCGGCCGCCAGGAGTGACGGGTGTCCCCGGTCTCAACCCACGCCAGGCAGCGCCACCGGCACGTCGCGGTCGTCCTTCTGGACGCTCATCACCACGCTGGTCGTGAAGCGGCGCACATAGCGGTGGCCGAAGAACAGCCGCTGGGTCAACGCCTCGTAGTCCTGCATGTCGCGCACCAGCAGGAACAGCACGAAGTCCGACGCTCCGGTGACGTAGTAGCTCTGCTGCACCCGCGGCTCGGCCGCCAGCAGCGCACGGAACTTGTCCAGCACGTCGGCCTGCTCGACGTCGAGTTCCACGCCCACGATGCAGCGCATCCGAAAGCCCAGCTTCTCGGGCGCGACCACGCAGGTCTGGCGNTCGCGCACCAGCAGGAACAGCACGAAGTCCGACGCTCCGGTGACGTAGTAGCTCTGCTGCACCCGCGGCTCGGCCGCCAGCAGCGCACGGAACTTGTCCAGCACGTCGGCCTGCTCGACGTCGAGTTCCACGCCCACGATGCAGCGCATCCGAAAGCCCAGCTTCTCGGGCGCGACCACGCAGGTCTGGCGGACGATGACCTTGGCGGCGACCAGCCGCTTGATGCGGCGCTGCACGCTGGTGGCGGACAAGCCCAGGTCCGCGCCCAGCAGCTCGGTCGGGGTGCTGGCGTCACGCTGCAGCGCTTGCAGGATGCGCAGGTCCTTGTCGTCGAGTTTCAGCATCATTGAATGGCTGTCCGCAGAAATTCTGCAATCTGGCGAAT
>NZ_JAUJUJ010000363.1 GCF_030711595.1 Stenotrophomonas sp. YIM B06876 | reverse complement strand
ATCAGCTTGCTGACGTAGTAGTTGTCCATGCTGTGCATGGATGTCAGGTGCGAGCCCGTCACGCGGCCGTGCAGGCCCAGGCGCTGGGTTTCGAACGCCAGGGTTTCGACGTGGCGCGACAGCGGGTCGTCCGACTCGTCGCAGTGCATGTCCACGCGCTTGCCCAGTTCGGCGGCCAGTTCGCAGAGGATTTTGACGCTCTCGGCACCCTGCGCCAGGGTGCGCTCGAAATGCGGGATGCCGCCGACCACGTCCACGCCCAGCGCGAGCGCGCGTTTCAGATTGTCCAGGCCGCCCGGGGTGCGCAGCACGCCGTCCTGCGGGAAAGCGACAAGCTGCAGGTCGATGTACGGCGCCACGCGCTTCTTCACATCGAGCAGGGCCTCGACCGGCAGCAGGCTGGCGTCGCTGGTGTCCACGTGCGAGCGGATCGCCAGCAGGCCGCGCGCCACGGCCCAGTCGCAGTAGGCGAGCGCGCGTTCGACCAGCGCCTCGTGCGTGAGCTGGGGCTTGAGCTCGCCCCACAGCGCAATGCCTTCGAGCAGGGTGCCGCTCTCGTTGATGCGCGGCAGGCCGTAGCTCAGCGTGGCGTCCATGTGGAAATGCGGGTCGACGAACGGCGGGGAGAGCAGCAGGCCGCCGGCGTCCACGGTGTCATGCGCGGGCGCTTGCAGGCCTTCGGTGACTTCGGTGATGCGGCCGTCCTGCACGGCGACCGACATGTTCTGGCGCCCGTCGGGCAGGGTGGCGTGGTGGATCAGCAGGTCGAGCATGGTGTTTTCTCCCAAAGGGGCGGTTGTTCAGGTGGGGCGTGCCGCGGCCCA
>NZ_JAUJUJ010000362.1 GCF_030711595.1 Stenotrophomonas sp. YIM B06876 | reverse complement strand
AGTCGGCGCCGACGCGCCACCAGATCGAATGCTCGTCAAAGCTGCGCGGGTTTGTCATTTCGCGGCCTCCAGGCGCACGCGCGGGTCGAGCAGTTTGTAAGCCAGGTCCACCACCAGGTTCAGCGTGACGAAGATCACTACCACCACCATCAGGTAGGCCACCACCACGGGCCGGTCGAGCGAATTGATGCTGTCGAGGATCAGCTNGCCAGCGCGGCCAGCACCACCAGGGCCAGCACCACGAGACCGGCCACGGCGACGCGCGAGCGCAGGAAGTCGGCGCCGACGCGCCACCAGATCGAATGCTCGTCAAAGCTGCGCGGGTTTGTCATTTCGCGGCCTCCAGGCGCACGCGCGGGTCGAGCAGTTTGTAAGCCAGGTCCACCACCAGGTTCAGCGTGACGAAGATCACTACCACCACCATCAGGTAGGCCACCACCACGGGCCGGTCGAGCGAATTGATGCTGTCGAGGATCAGCTTGCCGGCGCCCGGCCAAGCAAAGATGGTCTCGGTCACCACGGCGTAGGCAATGGTGGCGCCCAATTCCAGCCCGAGCACCGTGACCAGCGGGATCAGCGTGTTGCGCAGCACATGCATGACCATGACGCGCGCGGGCGACAGGCCCTTGGCGCGCGCGAACTTCACGAAGTCCTGGGGCAGCACCTCGCGCACGCCGGCACGCGTCAGGCGCAGCACCAGCGAGATCTTGAACAGCGCGAGGTTGAACGCCGGCAGGACCAGGTGCTGCAGGCCGTCGAGCGTCAGCCAGGACCACTCGATGCCCAGCAGCGCGCGGGTCTCGCCGCGCCCGCTCGCCGGCAGCC
>NZ_JAUJUJ010000361.1 GCF_030711595.1 Stenotrophomonas sp. YIM B06876 | reverse complement strand
TCGATGCGGCCCGGCGCATCGACCAGGCCCATGATGGAAAAGCCGGTGACCGACTTGCCCGAGCCCGATTCGCCCACCAGGCCCAGCACCTTGCCGCGCTGCAAAGTGAACGACACGCCGTTGACCACCGGCAGCACGCCGGCGCGCGTGTGAAAGCGCGTTTGCAGACCGCGCACTTCGAGGGTCGGTATTTCTTCTTGGGAGATGTCGGCGCTCATTTCTGCAGCCTCGGGTTCAGCACATCGCGCAGCTGGTCGCCGACCAGGTTGATCGCCATGATGGTGGCGAGCAGGGCCACGCCAGGGAAGAAGCTGATCCAGTATTCGTTGGACAGCAGGTATTGGTAGCCGTTCGAGATCAGCAGGCCCAGCGAGGGCTCGGTGATCGGCACGCCCAGGCCCAGGAACGACAGCGTGGCCTCCAGCGTGATGGCGCGTGCGATCTGCAGCGCGCCGATCACCAGGAGCGGCGGCAGGCAGTTGGGCAGGATGTNGTATTCGTTGGACAGCAGGTATTGGTAGCCGTTCGAGATCAGCAGGCCCAGCGAGGGCTCGGTGATCGGCACGCCCAGGCCCAGGAACGACAGCGTGGCCTCCAGCGTGATGGCGCGTGCGATCTGCAGCGCGCCGATCACCAGGAGCGGCGGCAGGCAGTTGGGCAGGATGTGGCCGGTCAGGATGCGCCAGCGCGGAATGCCCTGGCCGCGCGCCGCCTCGACGTATTCGCGGTTCGTCTCGACGAGCGCCTGGCCGCGCGCGGTGCGCGCGTAGTAGGCCCATTCAAGCAGCACCAGCGTCAGGATCACGTTGCCCACGCCCTTGCCCACA
>NZ_JAUJUJ010000360.1 GCF_030711595.1 Stenotrophomonas sp. YIM B06876 | reverse complement strand
CGTGGACGCCGACGACAAGACCGGCGACGTGCTCGTCAAGGTGGTGGACAACGCCGTGGCCGCCTTTTTGCAGTACCGCAACGCCGCCAGCACCGTCGCCATAGAGCGCGCGGCCGAGGCCATCGCCGCCACCTGGCAGACCGGGCGGCGCATCGAGTTCTACGGCGCGGGCAACTCGGGCATCGTGGCGCAGGACGCGCAGCACAAGTTCTTCCGCCTGGGCGTGATCAGCCTGGCCACCAGCGACGGCCACATGCAGGTCATGAGCGCCACCCTGCTCGGCCCGGGCGACTGCGTGGTCATCATCTCGAACTCGGGCCGCACGCGCGACNTTCTTCCGCCTGGGCGTGATCAGCCTGGCCACCAGCGACGGCCACATGCAGGTCATGAGCGCCACCCTGCTCGGCCCGGGCGACTGCGTGGTCATCATCTCGAACTCGGGCCGCACGCGCGACCTGATGGACGCCGCCGACATCGCGCGCAAGAACGGCGCGACAACCATCGCCATCACCGCCAGCGGCTCACCCCTGGCCGCCGCCTGCCACATCCACCTCGCCGCCGACCACCCCGAGGGCTACGACCGCTACAGCCCCATGGTCTCGCGCCTGCTGCACCTGCTGGTGATCGACGTGCTGGCGACCTGCGTGGCGCTGCGCATAGGCAGCCCGCTGCAACCCATCCTGCAGCAGATGAAGGACAACCTGCGCGCCAAGCGTTACGCGTGACTTTTAGGCCAAATCAGCCGCTACCACTTATGCAACAAGCGCCTTTAACTATTATTTTTATAGCATTCAAGGGCGGCCATAAGTCGCCGTGAACGTCGCCTT
>NZ_JAUJUJ010000359.1 GCF_030711595.1 Stenotrophomonas sp. YIM B06876 | reverse complement strand
GTGCTGCGCGCCAAGATCCACTGCGTGGAAGAACCGCAGTACACGCAGGACTACCACGACCCCGAGAAGCGCAGCATCGCCAACGCGCTCACGGTGCAGTTCAACGACGGCTCCACGCTGCCCGAGCTGGCGGTCGAATACCCCATCGGCCACCGGCGCCGCCGCGCCGACGGCATTCCGCTGCTCGAAGCCAAGTTCCGCACCAACCTGGCACGGCGCTTTCCCAAGAAGCAGCAAGACGCCATCCTGGCCGTTTCACTGGACCAGCAGCGGCTCGAAGCGATGCCGGTGCATGAATACGTCGATCTGTACGTAATCTGACGGCGCCATGACTCAAAAGAGCTGCCAGCGCTTATGCAACAAGCGCTGGCAGCTCTTTTTTTGGAAGCACCGCAGCCATCAACCCGCGGCGGCACACACTTTTTCACACGAGAGCGGCACAATGGCCGCCATGCCCCCACGCCGCAATAACCACCGCCCCGTCACCTGAGCGAACGCACGCCTCCAGCCATGCGCACCATCGCTTACCAGAATGTCATAGACCTGCTGCTCGACGCCGTCTGCATCGTCGATGCCGACAGCCGCATCGTCTTTGTCAGCGCGGCATTCGAGCGCATTTTTGGCTACACCCCCAACGAGGCGGTGGGCCTGCGCATGCTCGACCTGGTGCACCCGCAAGACCTGGCCCGCACCCGGCAGCAAGCGCAGGACATCATGGCGGGCGCCCTGCAACTGAACTTCGAGAACCGCTATGTGCGCAAGGACGGCCGCATCGCGCACATCCGCTGGACGGCGCGCTGCGTGCACGAAGACCAGCTGCGCGTCGC
>NZ_JAUJUJ010000358.1:297-827 GCF_030711595.1 Stenotrophomonas sp. YIM B06876 | reverse complement strand
GGTCAGCAGCGTGTTCCAGCGGCCCTTGGTGATGCCGATGGTGAACATGATGAAGAAGCTGTAGAGGCCCGTCTTCTCGACCACCACGCCGTGCTCGGCCAGGTATTTGGTGACGATGGAGGCCGGAATGCCGGTCTTGTCGAACTTGCCATCCAGGCTCAGGCCCGGCGTGACGATGGTCGACTTGATCGGGTCGAGCATGTTGAAGCCGTCGGCCAGCTGGCCAAAGCCGTGCCACTTGTTGCCGCTCTTCTTGCCCTTCTTGTCGGCCCGGATGATCCAGTCCTCGGCGCGGCCAATGCCTTCGTCCACGAGGTTGTCGGGGCCCCAGACCTTGAACCACCAGTCGTCCTTGCCAAACTCGGCCTCGATCTCGCGCATGGCGCGGCGGAAGTCGAGCGCCTCCAGAATGCTCTCTTCCACCAGCGCCGTGCCGCCGGGCGGCTCCATCATGGCGGCGGCCACGTCGCAGCTGGCGATGATGCTGTACTGCGGGCTGGTCGAGGTGTGCATCAGGTACGCCTCGTTGA
>NZ_JAUJUJ010000358.1:0-260 GCF_030711595.1 Stenotrophomonas sp. YIM B06876 | reverse complement strand
ACCAGCGCCGTGCCGCCGGGCGGCTCCATCATGGCGGCGGCCACGTCGCAGCTGGCGATGATGCTGTACTGCGGGCTGGTCGAGGTGTGCATCAGGTACGCCTCGTTGAACAGGTGGCGGTCGAGCTTCTCGGTCTGCGAGTCCTGCACCAGCACATGGCTGGCCTGGCTGATGCCGGCGAGCAGCTTGTGGATCGATTGCGTGGCATAGACCACCGAATGCTGGGGGCGCGCGCGCTTCTTGCCCATGGCGTGGTAGGC
>NZ_JAUJUJ010000357.1 GCF_030711595.1 Stenotrophomonas sp. YIM B06876 | reverse complement strand
TTGCAAAGCCTTCGAGCGCCAGGAAACTATCAAAAACAGAGCATGCAGCGCAATGCCATAAGGCGTTTCAAGCTGTTTTCATTCATGGGATGAAAGCCCCCCCGCGGCTACAGCCGCTGGGTCACCCAATCGCACCAGTCCGCCACCACGGCGTCGGTGGGGTGGCGGCGCTCCATCACCTGGGGCCAGCGGCGCTGGCTGGCGTTGACGATGGTTTTGAGCNAAACAGAGCATGCAGCGCAATGCCATAAGGCGTTTCAAGCTGTTTTCATTCATGGAATGAAAGCCCCCCCGCGGCTACAGCCGCTGGGTCACCCAATCGCACCAGTCCGCCACCACGGCGTCGGTGGGGTGGCGGCGCTCCATCACCTGGGGCCAGCGGCGCTGGCTGGCGTTGACGATGGTTTTGAGCTGCCACAGGGCTTCGCGCCCGACGAAGGCGACTTCGGCCAGGCTCTCGGCATCGCCCTGCAGCTGTTCGAGCAACTGGCTTTGCTGGTCGGGGTGGGAGCCGGCTTCGACCAGCACTTTTTGCAGCGCACGCAGCCGCCCGTCCACGAAGGCCAGGGCACTCTCCGGGTCGGGCTGGGGCAGGCCAGGCAGCGTGCCCTTGGCGCGCTCCCACTGCTCGAACGCACTGGCCAAGGCATCGATGTGGCGCGCCGCATCGGCCCCCACCGGCTCCAGGTCCGCTTCCCGGTCCGGCGCGTGCGCCGGCTCCTGCAGCAGGGGCAGGATGTGGGCCACCAGGTCCGGCGGGAACTTGCGGTGGTTGAGCCGCAGCACCAGCGACAGCTGCTGCGCCGGCATGTCGGTGTATTTTTCGT
>NZ_JAUJUJ010000356.1 GCF_030711595.1 Stenotrophomonas sp. YIM B06876 | reverse complement strand
GTTGCGGCTTTAGTTGGCCAGGGCCGCCATGGCGCGCGCCGTGATTTCCTCGACGCTGCCGGTGCCGCTGATGGCGCGGTACTTGGGCGCCAGGGCCGGCTCTTTCTGCGCCCAGCCGGAGTAGTAGTCGACCAGCGGGCGGGTCTGCGCGCTGTACACATCCAAGCGCTTCTTCACGGTCTCTTCCTTGTCGTCCTCGCGCTGGATCAGGTCTTCGCCGGTCACGTCGTCCTTGCCGGCCACCTTGGGCGGGTTGAACTTGACGTGGTAGGTGCGGCCGCTGGCCGGGTGCGAGCGGCGGCCGCTCATGCGCTCGATGATGGCGTCGAACGGTACGTCGATCTCGAGCACGTAGTCGAGCTTGACGCCGGCGGCCTTCATGGCGTCGGCCTGCACGATGGTGCGCGGGAAGCCGTCGAACAGGAAGCCCTGGGCGCAGTCGGGCTCGGCGATGCGTTCCTTGACGAGGCCGATGATGATGTCGTCGCTGACCAGGGCACCCGAATCCATCACCGCCTTGGCTTGCAGGCCCAGCGGCGTGCCGGCCTTGACGGCGGCGCGCAGCATGTCGCCGGTGGAGATTTGCGGGATGCCGTATTTCTGGCAGATGAAGGTGGCCTGCGTGCCCTTTCCGGCGCCGGGTGCGCCCAACAAAATCAGTCTCATGGATGTCCTCTAAGTGTGTGAAACCTGCAGGCAGCGCTGGCCCGTGGCATGGCGCCCCGGAATGCGCTGCTCTCGTTGGCGGCAAGGATAGCACGCACATCCTTGGGTTTCGCTGACGGGCGCGGGCACTTTTGAGTGCCGTTTCATCGCCCGAAAATACCGT
>NZ_JAUJUJ010000355.1 GCF_030711595.1 Stenotrophomonas sp. YIM B06876 | reverse complement strand
GGGGTGTTCAGCGAACAGAGCGGCCGCGCGCGGCCGTGTTCGGGGCCGCTGGTTACTTGAGCAAGCCCGCGGCCTGGGCCGCGTTTTCGATGCCGACGTAGTTTTCCTTGCGCGTCGCAATGAACTTCGCGGCGCGCTGCAGCGCGAGGATTTCCTTGTGCTGCGGGTTGGCCGGATCGAGCTGGAGGAAGGCGTGGGTGAGCTTTTGCACCAGCGCCGGCTCCAGGTCGCCGCGCACCGTCCAGTTGTAGTCGAAATAGGGCGGCGTGGTGGCGAACACGCGCACCTTGCTGGTGTCCACCTTCTTTTGCTCGACGAGCTTGTCCCAGACCGATGCGTTCAGCACCCCGGCCTCGGCCTTGCCGGCGGCGACGAAAGCCACCGTGGCGTCGTGCGCGCCCGAGAAGGCCACGTTCTTGAAGTCCTTTTCCGGGTTCAGGCCCGCCTGCAGCAGGAAAAAGCGCGGCATCAGGCTGCCCGAGGTGGACGAGGGCGCGCCAAACGCGAACGTCTTGCCCTTGAGGTCGGCCAGCGCCTGGACGCCGGGGCTGGCGGTGATGAACTTGGAGGTGAACTTGGCGTCTTCCGCGCGCTGCACGATGGGGATGGCCGTGCCATGGGTGCGGATCTTGGCCTGCACGAAGGTGAAGCCGCCGAGCCACGCCAGGTCGATCTTGCGCGTGGCCAGCGACTCGACCACGGCGGCGTAGTCGGAGACCGGGGTGAACACGACCTTCATGCCGGTCTGCTCGGACAGGTATTTGCCCAGCGGCTCGAATTTGCGCTGCAGCTCGGTGGGGGCTTCGTCGGGAATGGCCGACACGCGCAGAAC
>NZ_JAUJUJ010000354.1 GCF_030711595.1 Stenotrophomonas sp. YIM B06876 | reverse complement strand
CGCTCGCGCAGGGCGCGCGCCAGTTGCATGCCGTCTTCACCGGGGAGCTTCAGGTCGAGCAAAACGAGGTCAATGGCCTCGCGGTCGAACAACTCGAACATCTCCCGCCCCGAACATCCCGTGCTCACCCGTATGTCGTTCTTGCCAAAGTACTCGGCCACCAAGCCGCGTATATCGGCGTCGTCATCGATCACGAGGATATGTGGATTGGCGGCAGTAGGCATGGTGAAGGCGGATGGCGGCGCGCACGGGCTGTTCCGGCGCAGGCACAGCATAGTTCCGATGGAAGCCCCGGTGCAAGCCCCTCCGCGATCGAATGCCAACGCAAAAACGCCCGGCGGCGTGAGCCGTCAGGCCTGTGGGTGCCGAGGCAAGGTGTCAGTGATGTCCACCACTCCACTGGCCATCGCCACCCGTGAGCTCCATGCGTTCGCTCACCGAAGCCACCCGGCCATCCGCGCCGAAATCAACGTCGAACAAGGTCGGATCGCTGCTCATCACCCGGTAAGTAAAGGTGGGGCCGGGCTCGTTGCGATATTTGATGGTCTGTTCCGGGTGTCCCAGGGCTTGCTGAACCTGGTCCATGCTCATGCCCGGCGTCACCAGGGCTTCCTGGCTCTGGGTGACTGTGTAACCACCCGCTGCCTGGGCCGCAGCAGCGCCTAAGACAAGGCCAGCGACCGTCAGCAGGCGCGAAGCAGAGGGAATAAGTTTGAGTGCCATGATGTCCTTCTTTCCTGGACTGCCAGGTCTCAGAGCACTTCAGGATCAAAGCGCCCCGCCTGTGCCCGCATGGTTGCCCTGCCGCATGGCCGGCACATTGCAGCGCGCTGC
>NZ_JAUJUJ010000074.1 GCF_030711595.1 Stenotrophomonas sp. YIM B06876 | reverse complement strand
AGGCCGCCATGAGCCCTTCGTCGGACGTCGCCGCCCCTGACCGCCCCGCCGAGCCGGCCCCGTTGCCGCCGCGGCCGCGCGCGTCCAGCGCGCTGGTGGTACTGGCCACGCTCGCGGTCGGCTACACGCTGTGGGCGGCGCAGACGGTGATCCTGCCGATCCTGCTGGCCATGTTCTTCGCGTTGATCGGCAACCCCATCATCCGGGTGTTGCAGAAAGCCTACCTGCCGCGTTTTGTCGCGGCGATGCTGGTGCTGGTGGTGGGGCTGGCCGCCGCCGGCGCCCTGAGCGTGCAGTTGATCGGTCCGGCAGCGGACTGGTTCCAGCAGGCGCCGCGGCAGATGCGCGACATCTCGCAGCAGGTGCGTACCCTGACCCGCCCGATGCAGCAGGCCAACCAGGCGGCCGAGAGTTTCGCCCGCGCTGCCGGGGGCGAGGGCAACCGCAAGGTGCAGGTGATCCGCACCCAGCTCGATGATCCCTACAAGGTGCTCACGCGCACCCCCAAGCTGGCCGCCTCGGTGCTGGCGGTGGTGCTGCTGACGCTGTTCTTCATGATCTACGGCGAGAGCCTGCAGCGGCACGCCATCGCCTTGCTGCCCAATCGCCAGCAGCAGCGTTTCACCACCGACATCCTGCGTTCGATCGAGCGCGAGGTGTCGCGCTACGTGCTGACCATTGCCATCATCAACAGCCTGGTCGGGCTGGTGCTGGCCGGCATCCTGATGCTGCTGAAAATCCCCATGCCCGAAGCGCTGCTGTGGGGCACGGTGGGGGCGCTGCTGAATTTCGCGCCCTATGTCGGCCCGTTGATCGGGGTGGTGCTGATGCTGGTGATGGGCTTTGTCGCCTTCAACGATCCGGTTAGCGCCTCGCTGCCCGCCGCCTGCTATCTGGCGCTGCATGCGATCGAAGGCCAGGTGGTGACGCCGATCGTGCTTGGCCGCAGCATGTCCATTTCGCCGCTGATGCTGATCCTGGCACTGATGCTGTTTGGCTGGCTGTGGGGCATTGTCGGGCTGCTGCTGGCGGTGCCGTTGCTGGTGTGCATCAAACTGGTGCTGGTGCGGCTGGACGGCATGCGGGGCTGGGCGCGCCTGCTGGAATGAGCGCGGGATGCTGCATTCCCCGGCCGCGCGGCCCGCGGTGCCGCGGTTGCCGTAAAATACGCGGGTGAACTTTCCTGTCCTCGCCATCACGCTTGATCTGGACGACACCCTCTGGCCGTTCGCTCCCATCGGCGCGCGGATCGAGCAGGTGTTGCACGACTGGATGCTGCAGCACAGCCCGGTCACCGCGGCGATGTTCCCAAAAGAGGCGATGCGCGAACTGCGCGAGCGCACGTACGCCGCCCACCCGCACCTGCACCACGACCTGAGCGCGCTGCGACGGCTGACCCTGAGCGCCGCACTGGAAAAGAGCGGCGCCGACATGGCGCTGCTGGAGCCGGCCTACGAAGCCTTCTACGCCGCACGCAACCAGGTGGAATGCTACCCGGATGCGCTCGCGGCGCTGGCGCGGATTGCCGCCACCCATCCGGTGGCCGCGCTGAGCAACGGCAATGCGGACCTGCAACGGATCGGGCTGTCGCACCATTTCGTGTTCCAGCTGGGCTCGCGCGAACATGGCGCCGCCAAGCCGGAACCGAGCATCTTCCATGCCGCGTGCGAGCGCCTGGGGGTGGCCCCGGCGCAGGTGCTGCATGTGGGTGACCACATCGAAATGGACGTGGCCGGCGCGATGCAGGCCGGCCTGCGCGGTTGCTGGATCAATCGCCACGCCCACCCCTGGAACCACCCGACGCTGCAGCCCGACCTGCAGTTCGACACCCTGACCGGACTGGCCGACTGGCTGGATGCCAACGCATCCACGCGCTGACCGGCGCCGCCCCCGCTTACTGGACCTGTGACATGACCCTGCCCAACGGTTTCACCTCCGACGCTTCCGGCGCCCTGCCCCTGTTTGTGGTCGACAACGCCGGTTTCGCGGACTGGCGCGACACCCAGCCCGCCACCACCTGCCAGTGGATGGCCTCGCAGCAGTTCACCGGCAGCGCCGGCAGCTGCCTGTTGATGCCCGGCGAAGCCGGCATCCACGGGGTGGTGATCGGCGTCGGCGACCGTCGCGATCCCTACAGCTATGCCCACGCGCCGCTGGCGCTGCCGGAAGGCAGCCGCTGGCAGCTGGCCAACGAGCTTTCCGCGCAGGACACCGCCGCCCTGCACCTGGGCTGGGGCCTGGGCAGCTACCGCTTCAACCGTTACCGCAAGCCGGCGCGCGCGCCGGCACAGCTGTTCGCCACCCCGTCCAGCGAGGTGGCCGACCTGATCGCCGCCTCGCTGCGCGTGCGCGACTGGGTCACCACGCCGGCCCAGGACATGGGCCCGCAACAGCTGGAAGACGCCGCGCGCGAGCTGGCCCGGGCCCACGGCGGCGAGGTCACGGTGTTCGCCGGTGACGAACTGCTGGCCCACAACTTCCCGACCATCCATGCGGTCGGCCGCGCCTCGCATCGCGCGCCGCGCCTGATCGAGCTGCGCTGGGGCACTGCGGGCGCACCGAAGCTGGCGCTGGTCGGCAAGGGCGTGTGTTTCGNACTGCTGGCCCACAACTTCCCGACCATCCATGCGGTCGGCCGCGCCTCGCATCGCGCGCCGCGCCTGATCGAGCTGCGCTGGGGCACTGCGGGCGCACCGAAGCTGGCGCTGGTCGGCAAGGGCGTGTGTTTCGATACCGGCGGCCTGGACCTGAAGCCGGCCGATGGCATGCGCAACATGAAGAAGGACATGGGCGGCGCCGCCCATGCGCTGGCGCTGGCGGGGCTGGTGATGGCGCGGCAGTTGCCGGTGCAGCTGACGCTGCTGGTGGCGGCGGTGGAAAACGCGATCGGTTCGGACGCGATGCGCCCGGGCGACGTGGTGACCACGCGCAAGGGCATCAGCGTGGAAATCGACAACACCGACGCCGAAGGCCGGCTGGTGCTGTGCGACGCGCTGGCCTATGCCAGCGAGATGCAGCCGGACGCGCTCATCGACTTCGCCACCCTGACCGGTGCGGCGCGCATCGCCCTGGGGCCGGACCTGCCGGCGCTGTTCGCCAATGACGAGACCCTGGCCCAGCAGTGGATTGCCGCCGGCGATGCCACCTGCGACCCGGTATGGCGGATGCCGCTGCATCGCCCGTACCTGCGCTATCTCAAGAGCAACGTGGCCGACATCGCCAACGCCGGCTCGCGCATGGCCGGTGCGGTCACCGCCGCGCTGTACCTGGAGCGCTTCGTGGCCGAAGGCCAACGCTGGGCGCATCTGGACGTGTACGCCTGGAACGATGCCGATCGCCCGGGCCGCCCGGCCGGTGGCGAGGCGCTGGCGTTGCGCTCGGCCTGGGCGATGCTCAAGGCCCGCTACGGCGGCTGAGCATGAGCGGTGCCGGCTGACGCCCGCGCGCGTCAGCCGGCACCGCGCAACAACGGCCGCAGCCGGTGCATCCGCGTCTGCGTGGCCGGGCCGACCAGCGCGAACGCGGTATCGCCTTCCGCCCAGTACTGCGCCAGCAGGCGCCCGTCGCGGCGCTCGCCCTGGCGGAAGCGCTCGCTGCGCGGGCGCAGGTACAGGCCGATGCGGGCACCGCCGGCATCCTGATAGACCAGCATCGCCGCGGCGCCTTCGGGCGTGGACAACATGCGCCCGCCCTGCAGCTGGAAACCCTGCGACTGCAGGTCCGGAGCTGCCCCGGCGGCGCCGAAGTTCGCCTGCAGCCAGCGCTGCAGCAGGCTGCCACGGCCGGCATCGGAGTCCAGCGGCACATCGGTGTCGGCAAACAGGCGGTAGGCGGCCACGGCGTCGGCCATCGGCGGGCGCTCG
>NZ_JAUJUJ010000353.1 GCF_030711595.1 Stenotrophomonas sp. YIM B06876 | reverse complement strand
GGCCACGGCCTCCTGGTCGTTGACGCGGATCACGATGCGGGTCGCATCGACATAGTCCACGACACCGCCACGGGTGGCCGTCACGACGGTGCCGGAGTCGACCGCGGCGACGCGCTCGATGCCGGTGCCGACCATGGGCTTTTCAGGGCGCAGCACCGGCACGGCCTGGCGCGACATGTTGGCGCCCATCAGCGCGCGGTTGGCGTCGTCGTGCTCCAGGAACGGCACCAGCGAAGCGGCCACCGACACGATCTGCGCCGGCGACACGTCCATGTACTGGATGCGCTCCGCGCCCACCAGCACCGACTCGCCCTTTTCGCGCGCCGACACCAGTTCGCCCGTCAGGCGGCCTTCGGCGTCGAGCGTGGCGTTGGCCTGCGCAATGATGTATTTGCCTTCTTCGATGGCCGAGAGGTAATCGATCTCGTTGGTCACCTTGGCGTTGGCCACGCGGCGGTACGGCGTCTCGATGAAACCGTATTCGTTCAGGCGCGCATACAACGCCAGCGAGTTGATCAGGCCGATGTTCGGACCTTCAGGCGTTTCGATAGGGCAGACGCGGCCGTAGTGGGTGACGTGCACGTCGCGCACTTCGAAGCCGGCGCGTTCGCGGGTCAGACCGCCCGGGCCCAGGGCCGAGACGCGGCGCTTGTGCGTGATTTCGGCCAGCGGGTTGGTCTGGTCCATGAACTGCGACAGCTGCGAGGCGCCGAAGAACTCCTTGAGCGCCGCGGAAATCGGCTTGGAGTTGATCAGGTCGTGCGGCATCAGCGGGTCTTGCTCGGCCTGGCCCAGGCGCTCCTTGACGGCCTTCTCGATGCGCGCCAGACCGGTGC
>NZ_JAUJUJ010000352.1 GCF_030711595.1 Stenotrophomonas sp. YIM B06876 | reverse complement strand
AGATCACCACCATCGAGGCCATGGCCAATGACAAGGTGGGCCAGGCCGTGCAGGCCGCCTGGGTCAAGCACGACGTGGCCCAGTGCGGCTACTGCCAAAGCGGTCAGATCATGAGTGCCACGGCGCTGCTGCGCGAGCACAAAAAGCCCAACGACGCCGATATCGACGCTGCCATGGCCGGCAACATCTGCCGCTGCGGCACCTATGTGCGCATCCGCGCTGCCATCCACGACGCCGCGCGTGCGCTGGCCTGAAGGAGATCGCCATGCATTTCGACACGCACGCAGCAGAACTGCCAAAACACCTTCTAGCGCTGATGGGACAAGCGCAAGATGCTATTTATTCAGAAGCAAGCGAAGGCCTGGACCGACGCAGCTTCCTCAAGCTGGCCGCCGCCTCGGGTTTTGCCATCGGGGCGTTTCCGCTGCTGTCCAGCGCCCAGAGCCAGGCTGCGCCGGCGGGCCTCAAAGCCACCGAGCAGCCCTCCGCCTTTGTGCACATCGCCCCCGACGGCACGGTCACCATCACCATCAACCGGCTGGACTTCGGCCAGGGCGTGCAGACCGGCCTGCCGATGATCTTGGCCGAGGAGCTGGACGCGGACTGGTCCAAGGTGCGCTCGGTGCTTGGCGATGCCAGCCCGGCCTACGTGGACCCGGTGTTCGGCATGCACATCACGGGCGGCTCCGGCTCCATCAAGAACTCCTACCGCCAGTACCGCGAACTCGGTGCGCGCGCCCGCGCCATGCTGGTGTCGGCCGCCGCGGCGCAATGGGGTGTGAATGCAGCCGCGCTGCGCACGCAGAACGGCACTGTCGTGGGACCCGGCGGCAAACGCCTGGGCT
>NZ_JAUJUJ010000073.1:2753-3930 GCF_030711595.1 Stenotrophomonas sp. YIM B06876 | reverse complement strand
ATAGGTCGGCAGGCGCAGACCGATGCAATCGTGCTCGCCGAGCTCCTGCGGCGTCTGCGGCGGCGTGCGGCGCGCGAAATACGCCGGCGCCCCCACCACGGCCATGCGCATGTCCGGCGCGATGCGCACCGCGATCATGTCCTTGGCGACGTCGCCACCGAGGCGAACGCCGATGTCGAAGCGCTCGGCCACGATGTCGGCAAACCGGTTGTCGCTGCTGATCTCGATGTGGATGTCGGGGTACCGCGCGAGCCATGGCAGCAATCGCGGCCAGACCAGCGCCTGCACCGCATGCTCCGTGGCCGTGATACGCACCGTGCCCCTGGGCTTGCCGCGCGATTCACCGAGCACCGAAAGTTCGGCCTCGATCTCGGCCAGACGCGGCGCCACCGTCCGGTAGAGCTGCTCGCCGGCTTCCGTGGTTGCCAGGCTGCGCGTCGTTCGGTTCAGCAGCTTCAGGTCGAGCCGGCGCTCCAGCGTGCGGATGGTCTGGCTCAGCGCGGACTGGGTGACGCCCAGCTGTGCAGCGGCACGGGTGAAGCTGCCGGCTCGGACGACTGCCGCGAAGGCCGCAAGGTCGTCGAAACATGCCATTGATTAGATCTTCTAATAACCAGATATAGATTTCATAGTCTAGTCAACTAGATTGGAGATGCCTAGAGTCAATACAGGACAACTCAGCAGAGGAACGCCATATGAAAACTCGTCAATTGGGCCGCAATGGCCCCGTCGTATCGGAACTGGGCCTGGGCTGCATGGGCCTGAGCTACGGCTACGGGCCTGACACCGACACGGCCGACGCCGTCAAGCTGATCCGCGCCGCCTTCGAGCGCGGAATCACGTTTTTCGACACGGCGGAAGCCTACGGCCCCTTCGTCAACGAAAGCGTGGTCGGGCAAGCGCTGGAGCCGATGCGCGACCAGGTCGTGATCGCGACCAAGTTCGGCTTTCGCGAGGGCGACACCGGCAAGGGCCTGGACAGCCGGCCGGAGCGCATCCGGCAGGTGGCCGACGCGGCGCTCCAGCGTCTGCGCACGGACCGCATCGACCTGTTCTACCAGCACCGCGTCGATCCGCAGGTGCCCATCGAGGAGGTCGCCGGCACCGTGAAAGACTTGATCCGTGAGGGCAAGGTCAAGCACTTCGGCCTGTCCGAGGCCGGCGCCGACAGCATCCG
>NZ_JAUJUJ010000073.1:0-2591 GCF_030711595.1 Stenotrophomonas sp. YIM B06876 | reverse complement strand
GCCGGCGCCGACAGCATCCGCCGGGCGCATGCGGTCCAGCCCGTCACCGCACTGCAGAGCGAGTATTCCCTGTGGTGGCGCGAACCCGAGAAAGAGATCCTGCCGCTGCTGGAGGAACTGGGCATTGGCTTCGTGCCCTTCAGCCCGCTGGGCAAGGGTTTCCTGACGGGCGCGATCGACGCGCAGACCGCGTTTGGCGCGACCGACTTCCGCAACACGGTGCCGCGCTTTGCGCCGCAGGCGCGCCAGGCCAACCGCGCTCTGGTCGATGCGCTGGCCGGGATTGCCGCGCGCAAGCAGGTCACGCCGGCCCAGCTGGCGCTCGCCTGGCTGCTCGCGCAAAAGCCATGGATCGTGCCCATCCCCGGCACCACCCGGCTGCAGCGTCTCGAAGAAAACGCCGGAGCCGCGTCGGTGGTGTTGTCGCCGGACGACCTGAAGGACATCGAGGCGGCCGTCTCGAGCATTCCGGTCCAGGGTGCGCGCTACCCGGCGGACCGGCAAAAGCTCGTGGGCAGATAAGGTCGCTTGCGTGCCCAGACCACTGAATTCCTGAAGGAGAGAGAAGCAATGCAAAAACGTCAGCTTGGACGCAGCGGGCTTGAAGTCTCGGCGCTTGGCCTGGGCTGCATGGGCATGAGCGCCAACTACGGCCCACCGGGCGACCAGCAGGAGATGGTTGCGCTGATCCGTGCGGCCGTCGAGAAAGGCGTCACCTTCTTCGATACGGCCGAAGTCTATGGCCCGTTCGCCAACGAGGAACTGGTGGGCGAGGCGCTCGCGCCCTTCAGGGGCCAGGTGGTGATCGCCACCAAGTTCGGCTTCGACCTCGACCAGGCGACCGCGCAGCGCCGCGGCGGCCTGGACAGCCGGCCCGAGCACATCAAGGCGGTTGCCGAAGCCTCGCTGAAACGCCTGAAGATCGACGCAATCGATCTGCTCTACCAGCACCGCGTGGACCCGGCCGTGCCGATCGAGGATGTGGCGGGCACGGTCAAGGACCTGATCGCACAAGGCAAGGTCCGGCACTTTGGCCTGTCCGAGCCCGCTGCGGCCACGGTGCGCCGCGCGCATGCCGTGCAGCCGGTAGACGGCGGTGCAGAGCGAATACTCTCTGTTCTACCGGGGCCCGGAAGCCGACATGCTGCCGCTGCTTGAAGAGCTTGGCATCGGCTTCGTGCCCTTCAGCCCCCTGGGCGCGGGCTTTCTGACCGGCAAGATGGACGAGAACACGCGCTTCGACAGCTCCGACTTCCGCTCGCGTGTTCCGCGCCTGGCACCCGAAGCGCTCAAGGCGAACCTGGCGCTGGTCGATCTGCTGCGCGCAGTGGCGCAGCGCAAACGTGCGACGCCCGCGCAAATCGCGCTCGCATGGCTGCTGGCGCAAAAGCCGTGGATAGTGCCCATCCCCGGAACGACCAAGCTGCATCGGCTCGCGGAAAACCTGGGCGCGGTGGCAGTCGAACTGAGCGCCGACGACCTGCGGATGATGGATGCGGCCGCGGCTAAGGTCAGGGTGCAGGGTGCCCGCTTGCCCGAGGCGGTGCTGCGGATGACGGCCGGCTGATCGCCGTGGGAAGGGAATGGACCATGCCCCTTGTCATTGTTGTGATCGGAGCCGGCTCCACGGGCCACCTCTGAGCGGCCCGCGCCGACCGCGGGCGTGCAGGCGTCGGCGGATTCGTACAACGGTATCAGCGCCGTCCGATGGACGCAAGCGCCCGCAACTGGGACGATTTCAGCCATCTCATGGCACGGAGACCGAAATGCAGAACCCAAGCTCGACCCTCGTAGACCTCGAGACAAAGTTTTGGCAGTCGATGGTGGACCAGGAGACCGATGTGGCGCTGAGCCTGCTCTGCGAGCCGGCGCTCATGGTCAGCGCGCACGGCGCCATGAAATTCGACCATGTGGGCTACCGCCAGATGGCCGAGCACGGCTCCATGGTGGTCAAATCATTCGAACTCAGCGACATGGAGGTCGTGTTTCCGAACGACGCGACGGCGATCCTTTCCTACCGCGTCAAGCAAGGTGTCGCGCCGCGCGGCAAGGGCGCCACCACGGCACAGGAGATGCGCGACACCTCGACCTGGGTCAAGACCGACCACGGCTGGCGCTGTGCCATGCACACCGAAACGCCGATCATGGCCCGCTGAGCCGGTGGCGCGATGTGAGCCGACGCCCGATAGTCGCCAAGCCAATCCGATCTGCCGCCTGAGTCGGCGCCAGACCGAGGGGCAGCGAGCGATATCGAGATCCTCAAGTCTTCAGGAGAAACGAAATGGCCAGCAAGAACACGATCTGTCTGTGGTACGACGGCAGCGCCCTCGACGCCGCAAAGTTCTATGCCGAAACATTCCCCGACAGCGCCGTCGGCGCCGTCCACCGCGCACCGGGCGACTATCCCGACGGCAAACAGGGCGATGTCCTCACGGTCGAGTTCACCGTCGCCGGCATCCCCTGCCTCGGGCTGAACGGCGGCCCGCATTTCAAGCACAACGAGGCGTTCTCGTTCCAGATCGCGACGGACGACCAGGCCGAAACCGACCGCCTGTGGAACGCGGTCGTCGGCAATGGCGGCCAGGAAAGCG
>NZ_JAUJUJ010000351.1 GCF_030711595.1 Stenotrophomonas sp. YIM B06876 | reverse complement strand
CGACACGTCGAGGATGTACATCTGGCGCTGGCCTTCGTGCACCGAGTCGATGCACACCTGGCGGCCGTCGCGGCTCCAGCGCGGGTGCAGGTCGCAGCGGTTTTCCTTGCTCAGGTGCGGCGTGGCGTAGAAGCTGCCCAGGTTGCGGCGCTCGCCGGTCTGCATGTCGAACAGGAACAGGAAGCGCTCGTGCGTCCGGTCGTCGGGGTAGGTGTCGCTNTTTTCCTTGCTCAGGTGCGGCGTGGCGTAGAAGCTGCCCAGGTTGCGGCGCTCGCCGGTCTGCATGTCGAACAGGAACAGGAAGCGCTCGTGCGTCCGGTCGTCGGGGTAGGTGTCGCTGAGCATCCAGCGCGTGCTCACGGGCGAGAAGGTCATGTGGCCGTTCTCGACCAGCACATCGCGGCCGACCACCTGCACTTCGCCGCCGTCCACGTCGTGGTAGAGGTGGTAGTGGATCTCGCCGGCGTGCGGGCCCCAAACGATGATGTGCTCGTCGTCCTGCCACAGCGGGTGCGAGATCTGGTATTCGGACTTCTCGTAGTCGAAGGTGCCGACGGCGCTGGGGTCGAAATCGGCCGCCAGCTGCGGCAGCGGGTGGTCCGAGCATTCGAGCAGGCGCATGCCCGAGCCGTCGGGGTTCATGGTGATCAGGCGGTGCAGGAAGCAGGTCTCGTCCTTCACGCGCTCGGTCCAGCGGTGCAGGAACAGGATGCGCGAGGAGGCCGGGTTGACCTCGATGTGGCTGACCCAATGGATCGCCTTGTCCATCGACGGCACAGGGTGGAAGGCCTTCAGCTGGGCGTAGCTGACCAGCAGCTGGGCCGCGCCCGTGGCGATGTCCATGCG
>NZ_JAUJUJ010000350.1 GCF_030711595.1 Stenotrophomonas sp. YIM B06876 | reverse complement strand
TTTGCGGTGCGCAGCGCCATGACGCTGCCGCACTGGGGGCATTGGCGCTCGGCATCGGGGTTGTGGCGCTCTTTGAGCTGCTGCACATGCGCGATGTGCGTGGCCCTGGTGGGCGCCAACCGGCCGGTTTGCAATTGCTGCACCAGGCGCTGCACCTGCCGGGTGTCAAAAACGGGCTGCGTGAACGAGAGGATGAAACGCACGCACCCGCCGCCATAGGTCACGTTGGCGGGCATCTCGGTTTTAAATGTGCTGCCGCCCACAAACACGATGACCGAGTGGANCCTGCCGGGTGTCAAAAACGGGCTGCGTGAACGAGAGGATGAAACGCACGCACCCGCCGCCATAGGTCACGTTGGCGGGCATCTCGGTTTTAAATGTGCTGCCGCCCACAAACACGATGACCGAGTGGATGGCGTCGGGCGGCACCTGCAGTGTGGCTTCCAGCGCCTTGGTGTGCTTGTAGTTTTGGCGCAGCGGATTCTGAAATCTGAAGCTGCGCTTGAAGATTTTCTGCGTCCATTCGGCCTGCCGCTCGCTGCCGAAAATCCAGCCCTGCATGTTTTTGGTTTCGATCGCAAAGACGCCGAAGCGCGACACGATCACATGATCGATCTGCGTGCTGCCGTCGGGTGTGGTGAGGGTGACGTTGTGCAGCGGAAAGTACACCGCCTTGTCCAGACGCCAGCGCAGGATGAAGCGCACAAACCATTCCCCGATATGCCCCTTGGCCCACGGGCTGCGCAGCGCGGATGCCACCAGCACCAACGGAATCACCCACGACAGGGTGGACAGCAGCATGTTGAAAACAGGTTCAAGGGCGTTTTGCATGGTTCATTGGGGCGTGTGGCCGTGTGGG
>NZ_JAUJUJ010000072.1 GCF_030711595.1 Stenotrophomonas sp. YIM B06876 | reverse complement strand
GCGGGCGCTTCGAGCACGGGCTCGGCGGGCGATGGCGCGGCCGCGGCAACCGGTTCGCCAGCAACCGGGCCCGGTCCGGCGACGGAGCTGGCGCAGTCGGTGACGTTGGCGGTTCCTTCCGCGCAGGGGGCGGCCTCGGCAGGCGCTGCGATGTCCAGCAGCAGCTCTTCCAGATAGTCGTCCAGCACGTCGGTGCTCATGCCGCCTGCTCCATACGCAGTGCGTCGTCGGCCAGAATCCATTCCAGTGCGCGGCGATACGCCGACAGTCCACGGCCGGGGTAGTCGCCAGCGACGGCAGGCACGGTCAATGCGGCCGGGCTGCAGATGCGGGTGTCGACCGGAATCGCGTCTTCCCAGACACGCTCGCCGTGGCGCTCCTGCATCTGCTTGAGGGTCTCGTTGCCCACGCGCGTACGCCGGTCAAACAGGGTCGGCAGGATCGAGACCGGCAACGGCCGCCGGCGCGAACGCTCGACCATGTCGGCGGTGCGCACCATGCCGTCCAGTCCATGCAGGGCCAGCGGCTCGGCCTGGGTCGGGATGACCAGGCGGTCGGCGGCGGCCAGGGCATTGATCATCAACAGCCCCAGCGTGGGCGCGCAGTCCATCAGCACGTAATCATGCTGGCCGGCGTGGCGGGCCAGGGCGTGCTGCAGGGCCAGACCCAGCCCGGGCTGGTTGGCACTGCGCCGTTCCAGCGTGGCCAATGCCGCCTGTGCACACAGGTAGTCCAGCTGCGGAATGCGGCTGGCGTGGCTGAGGGCGGCAATCTCCGCCGGCGGTGTGGCGAACAGTTCCAGCACGCCATGCGGGGTGGGCTCCAGCGCCACGCCGAAGGCGCGGGTAAGCGACGAATGGGGGTCCAGGTCGATCAGCAGCACGCGATGGCCGAGGGCGGCCAGGCCCCGGCCAAGGGCGAGCGTGGTGGTGGTCTTGCCGACGCCACCTTTCTGGTTGGCAATGGCCCAGATGCGCATCAGTGCACTCCTTCTATGACGGCCGGTATCGCGCCGCCTGCACCGCCGGCGCTGGCCGGTCGGGCGTGGGCGCTGGCGCCGGAAGATTCCGGCAGTCCCTGCGGTGCCGGTGTTTGGTTGCTGGCGCTGATCGCGCCGTCGGCGAGCGCGTCGGCGGTTGCCGCCGAGTCGGCCAGAATGATGACCATCACCCGCCGGTTGCGGTTGCGGCCTTCGGCCAGCGCGTTGCTTTCGCGTGGCCGGAACTGGCCGTAACCGACCATCGCCAGGCGCTGCGGCTGGATGCCGTGATCGGCGAACAGGTGCACCACGCTGGCGGCGCGCGCCGCGGAAAGCTCCCAGTTGGACGGGAACAGCGCGGTGGCGATGGGCAGGTCATCGGTGTGGCCTTCCACGCGCACGCCGTTGGGGGTGTCGGCCAGCACTTCGGCCAGTTTGGACAGGGTTTGCCTGGCATCGGCGCCCAGCGCGGCCGAACCGGTGCCGAACAGGATGTCGCTGTTGATTTCCACCTCGATCCACAGTTCGGTACGGCGCACGGTGATGACCCCGCGCTTGACCAGCGGCGCCAGCGCTTCGGTGAGGCGGGTGGCGATGCGTGCCAACTGGCGCTCGGCGCGTTGCAGCTGTTCGGTGTTGCGCATCGACACCGGCATGCGCATCTGCGAGGCCATCGACGGCAGCTGGGTCGGGTCGGCCGTGGCACCGCCGGTCATGCTCGGGGCGCGGATGACCGCGGGACTGTCGAAGCCGCCGCCCTGCAGCTGCTGGTTGCCGACCTGCACCTGGCTGACAGTGCGCGGGGCGCCACCGAAGGCCGTGGTCAGGGCATCGGCCATGACCCGGTATTTGCCTTCGTTGACCGAGGAGATGGCGTACATCACGACGAAAAAAGCCAGCAGCAGCGTCATCAGGTCGGCATAGGGAATCGCCCATGCCTCATGGTTGCCATGTTCTTCGTGGGGCTTGCGACGTGCCATCGGATCAGTTCACGAAACCGGCCAGGCTGGTCTCGATGTTGCGCGGGTTCTCACCCTGGGCAATGGCGATCAACCCTTCGATGATCATTTCGCGGTCGCGGCTGTTGTGCAGGATCACGCCCTTGAGCTTGGCGGCCACCGGCAGGAACAGCAGGTTGGCCGAGGCGATGCCGTAGATGGTGGCGGTGAACGCCGCGGCGATGCCGTGGCCGAGCTTGCTCGGGTCGGCCAGATTCTTCATCACCGCGATCAGGCCCAGCACCGCGCCGATGATGCCCAGGGTGGGCGCGTAGATGCCCATGCCCTCGAACACCTTGGTCGCCGCCAGATCGCGGTGTTCCTGGCTGCCCAGCTCGATTTCCAGCATATGGCGGATGGTTTCCGGCTCCACCCCGTCCACCAGCAGCTGCAGGCCTTTGCGCAGGAACGGGTCGTCCTGCAGTTCCACCTGCGACTCCAGCCCGAGCAGGCCCTGGCGACGGGCGATGTTGCTCCACTCCACGATCTGCTGGATCAGCGCCCGGCGATCGCTGGCGGGCGGGCGGATGACCCAGCGCACGATGCGGAACGCATGGCGGAAGATCGCCGGCGAGGTGTGCAGCAGGATCGCCGCCGCAGTGCCGACAATGACGATCACAAATGCGGCCGGCGACCACAGCGACGCCAAACCGGCACCCTTGAGGATGCTGCCGCCCACCAGTGAGGCCAGGGCGAGGAATAGTCCGATGATGCTGAGTCTGTCCATGGTTCCGGTAGCGGCTTGTGTGAAGGAGACTTGAGGCGCCGGTCAAACCGGCTGCTGCGGCCGTCACACTTTTGACGGATCAATCGTGGCTGCCGCGCAGGCCATCCACATCCAGGATCAGCGACATGCGGCCGTCACCGATCAGGGTCGCGCCGGCATAGCCGCGCAATCCGCGCAGCGCCTTGGGCAGCGGCTTGATCACCACCTCCTCGCGGCCGCGCACCTGGTCCACCACCAGTCCGAAACGGGTCTCGCCGGCCTGCAGCACCACGATGGTCAGCAACGGGGAGGGGGCCGGCTCCACCTGCAGCCAGTGGCGCAGGTCGACCAGCGCCAGCGCATGCGACTTGCGATCGAGCACGGCGCGGCCGTCGAACCAGCCCAGCGACGTTGCCGGGGCGTGCAGTACTTCCATCACCCGCGCCAGGGGCAGGGCGTAGACGTCCTGGCCGGCCTGCACCAGCAGCGTCGGCAGGATCGCCAGGGTCAGCGGCACCCGGATCAGGAAGCGGCTGCCACGGCCCAGTTCGGACTGGATCTGGATCTGTCCGCTCAGTTCGCGGATGCGCGACTGCACCACGTCCATACCGACGCCACGGCCGGAGATGTCGGTGACCTCGGCCTTGGTCGAGAAACCCGGCAGGAACACCAGATGCAGGCATTCCTCGCTGCTCAGGCGGGCGGCGGCCTCCGGATCGATCAGGCCTCTTTCACGGGCTTTGGCGCGCAGCTTTTCCGGATCGATGCCGGCGCCATCGTCCTGCACTTCGATGCTGACGTAGTCGCCTTCCTGCTGCGCGGACAGGCGCACGTGGCCACTGCGCGGTTTGCCCTGGGCTTCCCGCAGGTCTGGCATTTCCACGCCGTGGTCGATCGAGTTGCGCACCAGGTGCACCAGCGGGTCGGCCAGCGCTTCCACCAGGTTGCGGTCCAGCTCGGTATCGGCGCCGACCAGCTCCAGTTCCACTTCCTTGTTCAGCGAGCGGGCGACGTCACGGGCGACTTTCGGAAAGCGCGAGAACACCTTGCCGACCGGTTGCATGCGGGTCCGCATGACCGCCGATTGCAGGCGGCCGGTGGCGATGTCGAGCGTGGACACCGCGCGATCCAGCTCCTCGTCCTTGAGCCGCACGCGCAGCGTTTTCAACCGGTTGCGCGCCAGCACCAGTTCGCCAATCAGATTGACGATGGCATCCAGCCGCTTGGTATCCACCCGCACCGTCTGCTCGGGTTCGGCGGCGGGTTTGGCGGCCGGCCTGGGCGTCGTACGCGGAGGCGCGGCACGCGGTACCGGCGCGGCGGCCGTGGCCGCAGCCGCAGGGGC
>NZ_JAUJUJ010000010.1 GCF_030711595.1 Stenotrophomonas sp. YIM B06876 | reverse complement strand
TCAGCCGGCTGTCGTTACCACTGAA
Source organism: Stenotrophomonas sp. YIM B06876 (assembly GCF_030711595.1). Classification (GTDB taxonomy): domain Bacteria; phylum Pseudomonadota; class Gammaproteobacteria; order Xanthomonadales; family Xanthomonadaceae; genus Stenotrophomonas. Next base: position 85,032 of record NZ_JAUJUJ010000010.1, on the reverse strand, counting down.
CAACGTGGTGGGTTTACACACCTAGCCGACTGCGGTTTTCGGCTGCGCCCAGGTGAGCGGCGCCGGAGTTGGGCCGGCACGGGCGGCAGCGGTGGACACAGCGCCGCGTCATCGTTCGCCGGCGCCGGGCGCCATACGCGAGCCGGAGCGAGGCGAGCTGCGCTGGCGCCGCGGCGCGATACCGCTGCATTGAAGCCGCCCCCGCGCGCGCCCGCTGCTGCCATTGCGCACATTCCGCGCGTGAATGCGACGACCAGCCCGGCGCGGAACGCCGCACTCCCGCCGGTCAGAACGGGGAAGGACGGCGGAATCCGTGCCGGGGCTGCCGGACTTTCGAGCGGGTCATGGCTGTTTGCGCCGGATCGGAATCGCCGAAATCGGCACCGCGGCGATGTCGTGGCCGTGTTCGCGGATCGGTGCGCCCGGTTCCGGTGCCCAGGCGTGGGCGTAGAACACTTCCCAGCTGCTGGGCAGCTTGCCATCGGCGCGCCGCAGCGGTTCGTAGGCGGCGCGCGCGGCGGCGAAGCGACCGCGGCCGGTCAGGGTATGGCGGCGACCGGTCAGGGCATTGGTGGCGCCGATCGCCTTGAGTTCGCGCATCAGCGCCGGCAAATCGTCATAGGTGAGGGTGAACATGTCGCGGTCCAGGACCGGATCGCGGAAGCCGGACATCATCAACGCGTCGCCGAACTGCGCGATCTGGGCGAAGTGGCTGACGTGCGGCGCCGCGTCGCCGGCGGAGAAGGCCTCGCGCAACTCGATCAGCGTTTCCGGACCAAAGGTGGAGCACACCAGCAGGCCGCCGGGCTTGAGCACGCGGCGGAAGCCGGCAAACACCGCCGGCAGGTCTTCCATCCACTGCAGGCACAGGTTGCTGAAGATCACGTCCACGCTGTTGTCGGCCAGCGGCAGGGCACGGGCATCGGCGCAGACGCGCGAAAACGGCTTCCACCAGCCGGCCTGCTTCTTCGCCTCGCGCAGCATTGGCAGGGCCAGATCCAGCGCGATCACCTGCGCCTTGGGCCAGCGCTTTTTCATCGTCGCGGTGGCATGGGCGGTACCGCTGCCGACATCGAGCACCACCTGCGGCGTCCGCTGCTCCAGATAGTCCAGCGATTCCAGCAGCCGTTTGCCGACTTCCTGTTGCAGCGCGGCGGCGGCGTCATAGCTGGAAGCGGCGCGCGAGAACGCGCGGCGGACGTGGCGGGTGTCGAATAGGGAAGACATGGAATATGCGGCACTGGGCAATAAGGGAAAGGGGCGGGACACAGCAGTACGGACGGCTCAGCTCGTGCCGGGCCAGGTGCGGCCGTCGCGCGGCGGATCGGGTCCGGTGATCCTGCGCGCCGGAACAGCGCATACGGCAGCGGCAGGTGCGTATTGCGGTGCGCGAGGGCCGGCGCTTCCCGGCTTCAGCGCGCAATCCAGCGGGGCTATCAATGCCGCCATGGCCGGTGATCTTCGCGTAACCGTGGCCTGGCGGCTCATGGGCAGGCTGCAACAAACTGTTGCAGGTGCGCGGCGACCAGGTCGGCATGGCCGAGGAACGGCGCGTGGCCGCCCCCTTCGACGGTATGGGCATGGGCATCCCGGGCCAGTGCGGCGGCAGCGTGCATGGCGGCCGCCGGCACCAGCCGGTCGCGTTGCCCGCCCAGCCACAGGCCGGGTTTGTGCAGGCAGTGCAGGGCGCCGCGCAGGTCGGTGCGCTGCAGCAGCGCCAGCCCTTCATGCAATGCGCGCGGCGCCGGTTCGCCGCGTGCGGTCAGCGCATCGCGCAGCGTGCGCAATTCGCTGCGGGCATGCTGCGAGCCCATCACATCCAGCGCCAGGAAGCGGTCCAGGGTGCCGCGGTAATCGTGTTGCAGATCCTGGCCGAACTGTTCGAACACGGACGGTTCCACCGCCTGCGGCCAGTCCTCGCTGCGGACGAATCGCGGGGTGGCGGCGATCATCGCCAGTGCGCGCACCTGCGGCAACGTGGCGGCGGCATGCAACGCGAACAGGCCGCCGAGCGACCAGCCGCACCACACCGCCGGTGGCGTGGCGGCGGCAATCGCGCTGACCACCTGGGGCAACTTGAGCGGGGTGCTGTCTTCGCGGCTGTGGCCGTGACCGGGCAGGTCGACCAGATGCAGCTCCAGGTGCGGTGACAGGCGCTCCACCAGCGGCGCGAAGATGCCGCCGTGCAGCGCCCAGCCGTGGATCAGGACCAGCGCCGGGCCGTGGCCGATTACGTCGATATGCATGCGCGCAAACTTCGAACTCAGGCGCTGGCCGTGCGCAGCGACTGCTGGTACAGCACCAGGTCGCGGGCGCGGGCGATGGCCTCGACCAGCGCATCGACCTGGCCGGCGGTATGCAGTGCCGACAGCGTGACCCGCAGCCGTGCCTTGCCTTCCGGCACGGTCGGCGGACGGATCGCACTGACCAGGAAGCCGGAGGCTTCCAGCGTGGCCGACAGCGCCATCACCGTGCTTTCATCGCCGCACAGCAGTGGTTGGATCGGGGTGTCGGAGGGCATCAGCTCCAGCCCGACGCGGCGCGCCCCGTCGCGGAACAGGGCGACCAGTTCGGTCAGTTTCTGCCGCCGCCAATGATCGCGCCGGGCCAGTTTGACCGCGGCCAGCGCGGCGGCGGCCTGCGCCGGCGCCAACGCGGTGGTGTAGATGTAGGGGCGCGCCGTTTCGGCCAGGTGCTGGATCAGCGCGGCCTCACCGAGCACCACCGCGCCCTGGCTGCCCAGCGCCTTGCCGAGCGTGGCCAGCTGCAGCGGCACTTCGTTGACGCCCAGCCCGGCATCGGCCACGCAGCCGCGCCCGTGCTCGCCGACCACGCCCACGCCGTGGGCATCATCGACATAGAACAGCGCCTGCTGCATGCGTGCCACCAGCGACAGCGAGCGCAGCGGGGCGATATCGCCATCCATGCTGAACACGCCATCGGTGACCAGCATGGCGGCGCCGTCGGGAGCGTGTTTGAGCTGGCGCATCGCCCCTTCGCTGTCCAGATGGGGATAGCGGCGCAGGCGGCAGCCGGCCAGTCGCGAGGCGTCGAGCAGGCTGGCGTGGTTGAGCCGGTCCTGCACGCAGACGTCGTTGTCTTCGGACAGCAGCGCCTGCTGCACGGCCAGGTTGGCGGCAAAGCCGCTGCCGAACAGCAGCGCCCGCGGATAGCCGAGCCAGTCGGCCATTTCCCGCTCCAGCGTCTCGTGCAGCGCATGGTGGCCACAGACCAGATGCGAGGCGCCAGCGCCAGCCCCTTCGCGCGCAGCGGCGTCCTGCAGCGCGGCGACCACTTCGAACTGCTGCGCCAGGCCGAGGTAGTCGTTGCTGCAGAAGCCGGTCAGCCATTGGCCGTCAACTTCCAGGCGCACGCCATCGCGGCGGGTGACGGTGCGCCGGGTACGGATACGCCCCTGGGCCTCGCGCAGTTTGCGCTGGTCGTGGAGGCGTTCGTGCAGGTCGGGACGGGCCATGGGCATCAATACATGGACGGATGGGCGGCTAGCGTACCCGGTTGCCGCAGCCGATGCCCCGGCGGCAGCGATGACGGCGGCTGCCATCGATCAGGCGGGCTGCCGGCAGGACCGGGCGATGTCCAGGTGCACGGTGCCGGGGTGGTCGTGGTCGGCGGCCTCCACATCCACCGGCATCGGCTGCAGCCCCAGCCGGTCGAACAGTGCCCGATCGTGCGCGGTATCCGGGTTGCCGGTGGTCAGCAGCTTCTCGCCGTAGAAAATGGAATTGGCCCCGGCGACAAAACACAGCGCCTGCAGCTCGTCGCTCATGCTCTCGCGCCCGGCCGACAGCCGCACCATCGAGCGCGGCATGATGATGCGGGCCACCGCGATCATGCGCACGAATTCGAACGGGTCCAGCTCGGCGCTACCGTGCAGCGGAGTGCCGGCGACCTGTACCAGCCGGTTGATCGGCACCGAGTCCGGATGCGCGGGCAGGTTGGCCAGCGCCAGCAGCAGGCCGGCGCGCTGCTCGCGGCTTTCGCCCATGCCGACAATGCCGCCGCAGCAGGTCTTCAGCCCGGCCTGACGCACGTGTTCGAGCGTATCCAGCCGGTCCTGGTACTGGCGGGTGTGGATGACCGAGTCGTAGTAGTCCGGCGCGGTGTCCAGATTGTGGTTGTAGTAGTCCAGTCCGGCATCTTTGAGCGCCTTGGCCTGGTGGCCCTCGAGCATGCCCAGGGTGGCGCAGGTTTCCAGCCCCAGCGCCTTCACTTCGCGGATCATCGCCGCCACCTTGGGGATGTCGCGGTCCTTGGGCGAGCGCCACGCCGCACCCATGCAGAAACGCGAGGCACCGGCGGCCTTGGCCTGGCGCGCACGCGCCACCACCGCGTCGGTCTCCATCAGCTTCTGCGCATCCACGCCGGTGTCGTAGCGCTGCGCCTGCGGACAATAGCCGCAGTCTTCCGGGCAACCGCCGGTCTTGACCGACAGCAGGGTCGAGACCTGCACCTGCGCCGGATCGAAATAGGTGCGGTGCACGCTGGCCGCACGATGCAGCAGCGCGGGGAACGGCAGCTCGAACAGGGCGAGCAGCTCTTCACGGTTCCAGTTGTGGCGGATGACAGCAGACATCGGGATTTCCTGACAGATAGCGCGCCGAAAGCGGGGCAGTCTGGTGAGCATCCCGGTTGCTGTCAACAGAATGATTTCATCAAAGGTTTACGGATGGTGGTCGCAGCTCGGCCGGTTGTTGCTGCCGCTGCGTTGTCTGGTGTGCGGCGAAGCGGGCAGCGGCGAATGCGACCTGTGTGCCGATTGCCGGGCGACGCTGCCGTGGACTGCCGCCGCCTGCGACCGCTGCGCGCTGCCGCTGCCGCTGCCGGTACACGGGGGCGTGGCCACGCTGTGCGGCCCGTGCCTGCAGCAAAGCTCGCCGTTGCAGCAGACACGCGCGGCGTTTGTCTACGGGGCGCCGGTCGATGCGCTGGTGCGCCGTTTCAAGTTCCATCAGGACCTGGCCGCCGGCCATCTGCTGTCGCGATTGATGGCCGAACCGTGGCGCGGCGCACCGATGCCGCAGGCGATCGTGCCGGTACCGCTGCACCCCGCGCGCCTGCGCCAGCGCGGCTACGACCAGGCGCTGGAGTTGGCCCGTCCGCTGGCGCGGCAGTTGCAATTGCCGCTGTGCCACGGCCTGCGGCGGGTCCGCGGCACCGCGCCGCAATCGGAGCTGGATGCGGGCGCACGCCGGCGCAACCTCAAGGGCGCATTTGTCGCATTGCCGGGAGTGTCGGCACATGTGGCGTTGCTGGATGACGTGATGACCACCGGCGCCACCCTGCATGCCGCGGCCACGGCGTTGCGACGCGCAGGGGTGCAGCGGGTCGACGCCTGGGTGTGCGCCCGGGTGCCATAGCCGCGACCCGACTTGACCGGGCGCCGAATCACCCGTATCCACTGTCAGCGGGTTTCTCACAGGAGTGGCGGGATGAATGCTCTTTCGCAGCAGGTCAAGCGCGGTGGTTGGACCTTCGTGGTGTTCGGCGCACTGGCCGTGGTCTTCGCAATCGCCACGCTGGTGTGGCCGGCGGTATCGGTGCTGGCGCTGGTGCTGGCCTTCGGGGTGCTGTCACTGGCCGACGGCGTGGTCAGCCTGCTCAGCATCTTCCGCAAGACCTTGGCGCTGCCGAACTGGGTGCTGCTGCTCTATGCGCTGCTGTCCATCGCCTTTGGCGTGCTGGCGATCAGCCAGCCGGCACAGATGGCCCAGGCGATGCTGTGGCTGCTGGCGCTGTGGCTGGTGATCGCCGGTATCGCCCGCATCGTGTTCGCCGTGCATCTGCGCAAGCTGGTCCAAGGCGAATGGATGCTGGCCCTGAGCGGGCTGCTGGCGGTGGCGCTGGGCGTGCTGTTCTTTGCCCGACCGGATATCGGCCTGGTCACCATCGCGATCTGGGTGGCCTTTGGTGCGCTGCTTTACGGCCTGCTGCAGATCTGGGTGGGAACGCGCCTGTTGCGGCATAAAATGGCCTGATACCGCTGTTCCAGCGCCGCCGGCCGTGAGCGGCCGCAAACGAAAACGCCGCCTGGCAAGGGCGGCGTTTTCCGTCATCGCGGCAGGGCCGGTCAGCTGGCGAGCGGCCACGCCAATGCGGCGGCAATGCCGGCAAACAGCACCGCGCCCACCCAGTTGTTGTGCAGGAACGCCTTGAAGCACGCCTCGCGCTCGCGCTTGCGGCAAAGATGGAACTCATACACCACCAGCACCGCGGCGGCGCCCAGGCCCAGCCAATACCCCAGGCCCAGTGCCGCGCGCAGACCGACCAGCGCCATCGCGGCCAGAAACAGCGCATACAGCACCCCCTGGATCACCAGGTCCAGATCACCGAACAGGATCGCGGTGGAGTGCGAGCCGACCTTGAGGTCATCGTCGCGGTCGACCATCGCATACCAGGTGTCATAGGCGGTGGACCACAGGATGTTGGCGCCGTACAGCAGCCACGCCAGCGGCGGCACCTCGCCCTGCACGGCGGCGAACGCCATCGGGATGCCCCAGCCGAAGGCCATGCCCAGATACACCTGCGGCAGGTGGGTGTAGCGCTTGAGATAGGGGTAGCTGGCGGCCAGGAACACGCCGATGAAACTCAACAGCACCGTCAGCCGGTTGAGCGTCAACACCAGCGCGAAGGCCACGAGCATCAATGCCGCGAACAGCGCCAGCGCCGCGCGCCCGGACAGGGCGCCACTGGCCAGTGGGCGGTCCCTGGTGCGTTTGACGTGCGGGTCCAGCCAGCGGTCTGCATAGTCGTTGATCACGCAGCCGGCCGAGCGCGTCAGCCACACCCCGGCGCTGAACACGAACAGCGTCCACAGCGGCGGCAGCCCGCCCGTGGCCAGCCACAGCGCCCACCAGGTGGGCCACAACAGCAGCAAGGTGCCGATCGGGCGATCGGCGCGCATCAGCTTCCAGTACAGGCCCAGCCGCGAAGGCGCCGCGGCGGGCGGTTGTTCATAACGTTCGTAACTCATCGCCAAAGGTTAGCAGCTGGGCAAAGCGGCCGAGCCGGAATTGCCGGTGGACGAAGGGGGGAGACCTGCGCCGGCTTTTGCCGTTAGAATGCGCGTCCCGTCCCTGCCTGCGCCGCCATGGCCAGTGTGGACCGGAGGTTGAAAGCCGGTGGTACCGGTCTGTTTCAACCGCACCATCAAAATGCGCCTGTAGCTCAGCCGGATAGAGTAGTGGCTTCCGAAGCCATTGGTCGGGGGTTCGAATCCCTCCAGGCGCACCAATCAAATCAACGGGTTAGAGTGACATCCGGTAACGTAGCCGCGGTGCGGCGTGGCCCGGTGTGAAAAGACTTCGCGGGCGATCTTCCGCGCAGCGCAGGCGGTGGCCAGCCAATGCCTGCAGTATTCCGGTCGGCTGGCGCCATTGCTCCTGTGCGTATGCCAGCTGCCGTGGCTGGATGCGGTGTTTCGCGGCATGAAGCCGAGCGCCCTCCTTGGAGCTGGTTCGCGCGTGATCCGGTGGGAAGAGCCACAGTCCACTCCACCAAGCTCTGCCCGATTCGAGTACTCGGCGCGCGGCGACCCCAATCCGGCGCACTAAAAAACATCAGGCCCGATTGGGCCTGATGTGCGGGTGCTCAGCGCAGGAGCGCGATCAGCAGCAGGATCGGAATCGGAATCCCCAGGAACCAGAGCAGCAGGTATTTCATGGCAACGCCTCTCGTTGAGAAGATCGATCAAAGGTCACGGCGACGGCCACCCCAGGTGGCGCTCAGGCTGGCCACGAAGGCCCCGATCAACAGGGTGATGAACAGCCAGAGGGCCGCGTAGGCGGTCGCCTTCCTGGCATCGTCGGCGGTCTGTTTGGCCTGTTCCTTGGCCTGGTTCAACGACGCCCGCAGCCGCGTTTGCACGTCGCTTACCCGTGCCTGCGCGTCGGCCGGGGTCATGCCGGTCTGCGTGGCCACAAGCTGGCCCAAATACCGGGTGTCGGCCGGATCCATGGCGTCTTTGCCCAGACTGTTGAGCACAATCCGATTGACCTCGGCGCGTACGGCGTCGCGCTCCGCGGGCGCCTGGACTCTGACCGGCGAGGATGCGGTGTCCGCGCCCGGTGAAGCCGGCATGGTCGGCGTGGTTGGGGCGGGTTCGGCCGCCGCTGGGGCACGGAACAGCGAATCCACCCAGTACTGGAGATCGCCGTGCTGCGATTCCGTCACAGATGAAGCCGCACTTGTGGCCGCCGCGGCACCGGTCGCGGTCACCGCCGCCCCTGCGGTGGCACCGGCCACCTTGGCGCCCGCACCCAGAATGCCGCCAATGGCGGAGGTCAGCAGTCCGGCGGTCAGCAAGGTGGCTACGGCCCAGGCCACGAACCCGTGCGCGGTATCGCGGAAGTAGGTTTCATCGCCATGAATACCCACCCATCGGGTGCGCATGCGACCGGCGATATAGCCTCCCAGGGCGGAGGCTGCGATGGCGGTGAAGGTCAGCCAGGCGATGCTCGACCAGCCGAAGGTCTCAGCGGATACGCCTTCAAATGACCACGGCGAAACCGACGAAAGTCCCAGCCCCAGCCCCAGAATCAACAGGATCAGCGACATGGCGGCGGCAGCCATCGCACCCGCCACAATGGCGCCCCATGACACGGCACTGTCCTGCGCCACATCCAGCACCGGCGACGGAGTCACAACCGCTACCGGCGCAGCGGCAACACGATCGTGATCCGCGTAATCGCTTCGGGTATTCATGATCTGGGGGCACTCCTTTGAAGGCGCTGCGAACACAGCGGGCAGGCAGACACTGCCGACCAGGATGTGAAATGGACGAGACGTTGCCGAGAAGAAAAAGTGGAGAGGTCGATGCAGCGGACTGGCCTCATGTGATCGGTGCGGTCACATGCCTGGCCCGATGATTTTCTGCCACGGCCTGTCTGGATCACTGCTTTTCATGATCGCCGGCGCGCGGACGGTACTCACTGCGGTGGTGGCCGGTCACGCCCTCCCCCGTCAGCGATCGCAAGGAGAGTTCCAGGATGAGCGCTGGTGCGGGCACGGTACGGGTGGGCTGCGCCGGCTGGTCGATTGCCAGCCGCGATTCGGAGCGGTTTGGCGCCGGAAGCAGCATGTTGAGCCGCTACGCAACGCGGTTTGGGTGTGTTGAAATCAACTCTTCTTTCTACCGGCCGCATCAGCGCAAGACCTACCAGCGCTGGTCTGAAGAGGTGCCGGAGGATTTCCGGTTTTCGGTAAAAATGCCCAAGACCATTTCCCACGAGCTGCGGCTGCGCGGCACCGGTGCGCTGGTGGAGGCATTCCTGCAGGGCGTCGAGGGGCTGGGCACCCGCCTCGGGGGATTGTTGCTGCAGCTGCCGCCCAGTCTTTGTTTCGATGCACGGCAGGCATCGGATTTTTTCCGGGTGCTGCGCAGGCGCACAGACGTCGCCGTGGTGTGTGAGCCGCGTCATCCGACCTGGTTTACCCCTGCCGCAGCCGCGTTGCTGCAACGCCACGGAATTGCCCGAACCGGCGTGGACCCTGCGCCCGTCGCCGAGGCCGCCACCCCGCGCGATGCCGGTGGCTGGTGCTACTGGCGTTGGCATGGCGCTCCGCGCATGTACTACAGCGACTATCCGGACACCGCCCTGGGCGCACTGGCGAAGCGGGTGATGCAGGCGCAGAACGCGGGACAGAACCCCTGGGTCATCTTCGACAACACCGCCGCCGGGTATGCGGTCGCCAATGCGTTGCGCCTTCAGCAGCTTCTGCATCTGCCGCAGGCCCAGCCACAGTGAAGCGATACCGGCACGGGTGCGGTTGAAGAGAGGATCCACGGCCTTGCGTCGTCCTCGGGACATTCTGCATGCACCGGGTTGTTCCGGTCGGAAAACGCTGCCGTGAACGCCGCGGCCACCTGCGGTCTGTTCACGGCAAGCCGACGACAGCGGCGCTAGAACAGCGGTGCGGCCGGCGTGTCGGCCAACAGGATGTCCCCATGCCCAGACCTATTTGGACCGGTACGCTTTCTTTTGGATTGTTGAACATTCCGGTGTCGCTGATGTCTGGAGAGCGCCGCACCGATTTGAGCTTCCGCATGCTGGATTCACGCGACAGGAAGCCGATCCGGTTTGAACGGGTCAACGCCGATACCGGCGAGGAAGTGCCGTGGAAGGACATCGTCAAAGCCTTCGAGTACGACAAGGGCAGCTATGTCGTGGTGGAGAAGCGGGACATCGCGGCTGCGGCGCCGCAGACCCATGAATCGGTGGATGTGGAGAGCTTCGTTGATGTCTCCCGCATCGGCCTGCGCTTCTTCGAGAAGCCGTACATCCTGGTGCCCGGCAAGAAGGCCGAGAAAGGCTACGTGCTGCTGCGCGAGACACTGAAGAAGACCGGGAAAGCCGGCATTGCGCGGGTGGTGATACGCACGCGCGAATATCTGTGTGCGGTGGTGCCGGAAGGCGATGCGCTGATCCTGCTGCTGTTGCGCTACCCGCAGGAACTGGTGGCGCCGGACGACTACAAGCTGCCGCAGGGCCAGACCGGCGACTACCGCATCGCGCCCAGGGAAATGGAAATGGCCACCCAGCTCATAGAGTCGATGGCCAGCGAATGGTCGCCCGAGAGCTATCACGACGAGTTCCGTGAACGGCTGTCGGCGATCATCCAGAAGCGGGTGAAAAACGCCGGCGCCACCACCACGTTCGAAGAGCCCGAACATCATGAGGACGCCTCCACGAACNGACGAGTTCCGTGAACGGCTGTCGGCGATCATCCAGAAGCGGGTGAAAAACGCCGGCGCCACCACCACGTTCGAAGAGCCCGAACATCATGAGGACGCCTCCACGAACGTGGTGGATTTCATGTCGCTTCTGCAGAAGAGCCTGCAAACCAACAAGCGCACCCCCGCCAGGAAGGTGCCGGTGAAGCCTGCCGCCAGCAAGCCGGCCAAGACGCCAGCCAAGACCCCGTCCAAGGCGGCCGCGAAGACGGCGGGAAAGACGGCCAAAAAAGCCGCGCGTCCGGCGGCAGGCCGGAAGCCGCGCAAGACCGCGTAACCGGTTACGCGCATGCCATTACCGAGTTGCTGGCGATGACGGGCGACCCCATGCAGGCTGGCACTGAGCGGCATCCGATCCTCCGCTCCGGGTCGGTGCCGGCGCTGGCGGCCATCGCAACGCCTGCATGGCCCGCCGCGCCAGCGGCGCAGGTCACAGCGGTCCGCGCCGCAGCGTTCATGGCCGCAGTGCAGCTACGATCGAAAGGCCACCGATGAGCCTGGCCGACTATCGACGCAAGCGCAGTTTCGGCAGGACGCAGGAGCCCGAGCCGGGCAGGAAGCTGGCTGACGGGCAGCGCCCCATATTTGTGGTCCAGCTGCACCACGCCAGCCATCGCCATTACGACTTCCGTCTACAGGTCGGCGATGCCCTGAAGAGCTGGGCCGTGCCCAAGGGGCCCAGTTACGATCCCAAGGTCAAACGGATGGCGGTGGAGGTTGAAGACCATCCACTCGACTACGCAGCCTTTGAAGGCGCTATTCCACACGGCCAATATGGCGGCGGCCATGTGGCCCGGTTCGATCACGGCGTCTGGTCCACCGCCGGTGACCCCGAGGCCCAGTTGGCGAAGGGGCACCTGCGCTTCGAGCTTTTTGGCACGAAGCTGAAAGGCGGCTGGCATCTGGTCCGTTCCGGCACGCCGTCGCGTCAGCCGCAATGGCTGCTGTTCAAGGACGACGACGCCTATGCCGGCAAGATGGAGGCGGACGATCTGCTTGGCGACGTCAGCGCTCCCCCTGCCGAAGATCTGCAGCGCGCCGGTGCCGGCAAACCGGTAAAGAAGCACCTCAGCACCGTGCCTGTGGCGAAGCAGGGGCGGCGGACGGATTGGGCCAGGAAGGCGCTGGCCCTGAGCAACGCCCGGAAGCGGCCCGCGCCGCAGGGGCCCTTCCAGCCGCAACTGGCGACGCTTGTGGACACGCCGCCCAGTGGCGACCAGTGGCTCCACGAGATCAAGTGGGACGGCTACCGGATTCTGGCAACGATTGCTGAAGGGCAGGTGCGCCTGTGGTCGCGCAACGGGCTGCCATGGACCCACAAGATTCCCGAGATCCAGGATGCGCTGGCCGCGCTGGGCCTGAAATCCGGCGCCCTCGACGGCGAGCTCATTGCCGGCAGGGGCAGCCGCCAGGATTTCAATCTGCTGCAGGCCACGTTGTCGGGGGAACGCCAGGCCCGGCTTTCCTACGCGCTGTTCGACCTGCTCCACATCAACGGGGTGGACATCGCCGATGCGCCGCTGTTGCAGCGAAAGGCGTTGCTGCAGCAGCTGCTGAAGGACCCGCCGTGGCATCTGGCATTGAGCACCCATGTGGCCGTTGATGGCGCCGCCGCCTACCGCCTGGCAGGCGAGCAGCAGTTCGAGGGCATCATTTCCAAGCGCGCCGATCGCGGCTATCACGCCGGCAGAAGCGACGATTGGCGCAAGACCAAGCAGCTGGCCAGCGACGAGTTCGCCGTGGTCGGCTACACCGCGCCGAAGGGCAGCCGCAACGGATTTGGTTCGCTGCTGCTGGCCACGCCGGATCCCGCCCACGGCTGGCGGTATGTCGGGCGGGTAGGCTCGGGATTTTCCGACGCCCTGATCGACGAATTGGGCGCGCTGATCGGCCGCGCCGGCGGCAAGACCCCTGGCGTCCACGTGCCGGCCACCGACACCGATCTGCGCACCGCGACCTGGTTCAAACCGCGGTTCGTGGTGGAGGTTTTCTACCGCGGGATCGGGCGGCAGCAGTTGTTGCGCCAACCCTCGCTCAAGGCGGTGCGCAAGGACAAGCACATCAGCGATCTGCTCGATTCGGATCGCGGCGAACGGATGGGAAAACCGTCGATGACCACTGCAAGCAAGCCTGCAATCAAAAAGGGCGATCGCGCGCGCACGAACGCCAGTGGCGGCACCCGCGCGGGCGGGCGGACCCCGCCGGCGCTGTCCAGTCCGGAGAAAGTGGTATTTGCGGATATCCATGCCACCAAACAGGACGTCTGGAATTACTACACCGCGGTGATGGAACACATTCTTCCCGGAATCAGCGGCCGGCCGTTGTCCATCATCCGCTGCCCGGCGGGTACCGGCCGTCCGTGCTTTTTCCAGAAACACCACACGGCCGGGTTGACGCGGGTCGTCTCGGTGAGGCTCGAGGAGGACAGCGGCGGCCACGGTGAATACCTCGTGGTCAATGATGCCGCCAGCCTGCTCGAGCTGGTCCAGTTCAACGCGCTGGAATTCCATCCATGGGGCAGCCACGCCGACCGGCCGGATCTGGCCGACCGGGTGGTGTTTGACCTGGATCCGGGCCCGGCGGTGCCGTTTGCCGAGGTGAAGCGGGCGGCCACCGACATCCGCAAACGGTTGCAGCAGTTGCAGCTGGAGTCGTTCCTGCGGGTCTCCGGCGGCAAAGGGCTGCACGTCGTGGTGCCGTTGAACCCCGGGTGCGACTGGGAGCTGGTGAAGCGCTTCGCCCACGGGTTGGCCGATGCCCTGGCGCAGACCGAGCCGCAGCGCTTCCTGGCCACCGCCAGCAAAAGTCTCCGCAACAAACGCATCTTCGTTGATTACCTGCGCAACACCCGCGGTGCCACGGCCGTGGCCTCCTATTCGCTGCGTGCCCGGCCCGGTGCGCCAGTGGCGATGCCTATTGCCTGGAACGCGCTGGGCCGCCTGAAACGGGCCGACAGCTTCACCCTTCGCGAGGTTCCCGCGTTGCTGAAGCGGCGCCGGAACGATCCGTGGGACGGCATTGAAAAAATCAGGCAGAGCCTGGCCCGCTGGGCCGAAGATCAGTGAGCGGCGCGGTGAAGCCAGACGCCGGCGCGTCAGCAGGGGGCTGGCGCATCGAATTTTCCGTACCCGTGCCGGTTTGCCGGACCGCCGTGAGCGGCATGCTCTTCCAGCCCCTCACCGGCCCCGGCCGCGGAGCCTTCATCGGCACCACCACAATCGGGATCGACCGGTAACGGTGGTGACCCTGATTTTCTCGCACGCGCAGCATCAAGCGCGCACGCCGCGCCTGCACGGGTGAAACCCGGATGGTACGTGCGGGCCCGGGCGTGGCGCATTTCCCGCGCCCTCCAGCGCGGTTCCGACGCGTCTTGCGCCGCGTTGCAGCGGGCGCCCCGGGCAGCCGCTCGCGCGGTTTCAGGCCCCACGCGGTTGCGGGAACGAGCCGGTGCGGGGGGCGATGACGTTGCACTGACGCCCACGCTGTTCCACTGCGGGCAGCTGTCCGCTGGCAACGTCGAGGAGGTGGGTTCTGGCCGGTGATCCGGATCTGGTGGTGAACTCCCCCGACGGGCTGTATTGCCCGGCGGGCGATTTCCATATCGACCCGTGGCGGCCGGTGCCGCGCGCGGTGATCACCCACGGCCATGGCGACCACGCGCGCGCGGGCATGGGCCGCTATTACGTGGTCGATGCCGGGCTGCCGATCCTGCAGTGGCGGCTGGGCGAGCAGGAGTACCGCGTCCACGCCCACGGCGAGCGCTTCCGGATCGGCGCGGCCACCGTGTCGTTCCATCCGGCCGGGCACGTGCTGGGTTCCACCCAGGTGCGCATTGAAGTCGATGGCGGAATCTGGGTGCTGTCCGGCGACTTCAAGCGCGATCCGGACCCCACCTGCCTGCCGTTCGAAGTGGTGCCGTGCGATGTATTCATCACCGAGGCCACCTTCGGGCTGCCGGTGTTCCGCTGGCCCGCGGCAGCGGAGGTGGCGGGCGACATCGTCGCGTGGCGGGACGAATGTGCGGCCAGCGGCGAGGCGGCGATCCTGTATTGCTATGCGCTGGGCAAGGCGCAGCGGGTGCTGGCCGAACTGATGGCGCATACCGGCCGGCCGGTGTGGTTGCACGGCGCCATCGACGCCGGCGTGGCGGTCTACCGCGCGGCCGGCGTGGCGATGCTGGAAACCCGGCGCGTGATGGACCAGGCGCGCGGCGCCGACTTCGCCGGTGAGCTGGTCATCGCGCCGCCCTCGGCGGCCGGCAGTGCCTGGATGCGGCGCTTCCGCCACGCCCAGCAGGGGTTCGCGTCGGGCTGGATGCGCCTCCGCGGCAACCGCCGGCGGCGCAACTACGACCGCGGCTTCGTGCTGTCCGACCACGCCGACTGGCCGGGGCTGCTGCGCACCGTGCAGGAAACCGGGGCACGGCGGGTGATCGCCACCCACGGCGACACCGATGCGCTGGTGCGGGTGCTGTGTGAGGCCGGACTCGATGCCGGCGTGTTCCAGACCCGCTACGGCGAGGACGACTGATGCGGCGCTTCGCCCTGTTGTACGAACGGCTGGACCGCAGCACCGGGACCGGCGACAAGCGCGCGGCGCTGGTCGCATACTTCCGCGCCGCGCCGCCGCACGACGCCGCCTGGGCGTTGTGGCTGCTGGCAGGCGGCAAGGTCGGCGGCACCGGCGCCCGGATCGCCACCACCGGCGAGCTGCGCGCGTGGGTGGCGGCGGAGAGCGGCAACCCCGACTGGCTGGTGGAGGCCAGCCATCACGCCGTGGGGGACCTGGCCGAAACGCTGGCCTTGCTGCTGGACGATCCGCCGGACACCGGCGAAGACCTCGGCCTGGCGCAGTGGGTGGAGCAGCGCCTGCTTCCGGTGGCCAATGCGGACGTGGAAATCCGCCGCGCGGCAGTGGTGTCCGCCTGGCGCAGTCTGCGCTTTCGCGAGCGGCTGGCGTTCAACAAGCTGCTTACCGGCGCGCTGCGCGTCGGCGTGTCGACCGGGCTGGTGCAGGCCGCGCTGGCCGAGGTTTCCGGGTTGGAGGTGGCGCGGATCGCGCAACGCATGCTCGGCCGCTGGACGCCCTCGCCGCGGTTCCTGGAAACCCTGCTGTCGCCGCAGGTGCAGGCCGCAGACGCCGCGCTGCCGTATCCGTTCTTCCTGGCCTCGCCGCTGGATGGCGCGGCGCAGGCACTGGGTCCGGTCGATGACTGGCTGCTGGAATGGAAGTGGGACGGCATCCGCCTGCAGTTGATCCGCCGCGGCGCCGACATCGCGCTGTGGTCGCGGGGCGAGGAGCGCATGGATGGCCGTTTCCCGGAAATCGAGCGCGCCGCCGCCGCGCTGCCGCGCGATGTGGTCATCGATGGCGAGCTGCTGGCGTGGCGCCCGGGCGAGGATCGGCCGCTGCCGTTTTCGGCGCTGCAGACCCGCATCCAGCGGCTCAGGCCCGGCCCCAGGATCCTGGCCGATACGCCGGTGCGGGTGGTGGCCTACGACCTGCTGGAACTGGACGGGCGCGACCTGCGCGGGCGCCCGCTGTCGGCGCGCCGTGAACTGCTGGCCGCTGTGATCGAAGCGCTGGCGCATCCGGCGCTGCAGCTTTCACCGCGCGTCCAGCCCGCGGACTGGGAGGCCGCCGCTGCGTTGCGCGAACAGTCGCGCGACCGGGGCGTGGAAGGCCTGATGCTCAAGCGCCGCGACTCGCCATACCGGCATGGCCGCAAGCGCGGCGACTGGTGGAAGTGGAAGGTCGATCCGCTCACCGTCGACGCGGTGCTGGTCTACGCCCAGTCCGGCTCGGGCCGCCGCAGCACGCTGTATACCGATTACACCTTTGCCCTGTGGGACGGCGACACCCTGGTGCCGGTCGCCAAGGCGTATTCGGGTCTGGACGACAAACAGATCCTGGAGCTGGACCGCTGGATCCGCGGCAACACGCTGCAACGTTTCGGCCCGGTGCGCTCGGTCCCGCCCGAGCAGGTATTTGAAATCGCGTTCGAAGGGGTCAACCGCTCGGCGCGGCACAAGTCCGGCCTCGCGGTGCGCTTCCCGCGGATCGTGCGCTGGCGCACCGACAAGCCGGCGGCGGAAGCGGACCGGGTGCAGGCATTGCGGGCACTGGCCACGTGAACGCGGGCGTGGTCCGGCCGCGACGGCGGGGGGCTGACGCGGCGCTGGCAGAGTGGTTTTCCACCCGCGGCTGGAAACCGGCCCCGTTCCAGCGGGAAGCGTGGCGCCGCTATCTGGCCGGAGAATCGGGCCTGCTGGTCACGCCCACCGGCAGTGGCAAGACCCTGGCCGCGTTGGGCGGGCCGCTGCTGCAGGCCTTGGCACTTGGCGATCAACCCGCCACGACGCGCCGCGGGGTGGCCGCGCCGCCCCGTCTGCGCGTGTTGTGGATCACCCCGCTGCGGGCGTTGGCGGTCGATACGGTGCGCGCGCTGCGCGAGCCGATTGCCGCGCTGGGCGTGCCGTGGACGGTGGCGTTGCGCACCGGCGATGCCAGCGCCCGCGACAAGCGGCTGGCCCGCCATGGCCTTTCGGATGTGCTGGTGATCACGCCCGAATCCTTCGCCTTGATGCTGTCCTATGCCGATGCGGCGCACCTGCTGGCCGGCCTGCGCGGCGTGGTGGTCGATGAATGGCACGAACTGCTCGGCAACAAGCGCGGGGTGCTGCTGCAGCTGTGCCTGGCGCGGCTGCGCGGGATCGTGCCGCAGGCGCCGATATGGGGCCTTTCCGCCACGCTGGGCAATCTGCAGCAGGCGCGCGACGTGCTGCTGCCGTACGCTCCCGGCGCGGCGATCGTGTCCTCGCCGCGACGGCGGCGGATGACGCTGCAGACGCTGTTGCCCGGGCAGGGCGAACGGTTTCCGTGGGCCGGGCACCTCGGGCTGTCGCAGCTGCAACGCGTCGCGGCGGTCCTGCAGCAGGCGCGCTCCAGCCTGCTGTTCACCAACACCCGCTCGCAAGCCGAACTCTGGCACCGTGCGCTGCAGTCGGTGTGGCTGGACGACCCCGCGACGCTGGCCTTGCACCACGGCTCGCTCGACGCATCGCTGCGCGCGGCCGCGGAGGCCGGGCTGCGCGACGGCAGCGTGCGCTGCGTGGTGGCCACCTCCAGCCTGGACCTGGGCGTGGATTTCCCCGCGGTGGACCAGGTGCTGCAGGTTGGCAGTCCCAAAGGCATGGCGCGGCTGTGGCAGCGGGGCGGCCGCGCCCGGCATCGGCCCGGCGCGGCCGGCAAGGTCATCTGTGTGCCCACCCTCGCGTTGGAACTGGCCGAATACGCCGCCGCCCGCGTGGCGCTGGCGCATGGCCGGGTCGAATCCCGTCCGCCGCCGCGGCTGTCGCTGGACGTGCTGGCCCAGCACTGCGTCACCCTGGCCCTGGGCGGCGGCTTCGAGCCGGCCCGGCTGCTGGCCGAGGTGCGGGGAACCCACGCCTTTGCCGCGCTCGGTGACGAGCCGTGGCAGGCGGTGCTGGATTTCATCGTGCGCGGTGGCGCGGCGCTGGAACACTATCCCGATTACCGGCGCGTGGTCCGCGATGCCGATGGCGTCTATCGCGTGCATGACCGTCGCGTCGCGTTCCGCCACCGCCTGTCGATCGGCACCATCACCAGCGACGGCAGCGTGCAGGTGCGTTTCATGAAAGGTGGCCAGCTGGGCTCGGTCGAGGAAGCCTTCATTGGCAAACTGCGGCCGCACGAGCGTTTCCAGTTCGCCGGCAAAACCCTGGAACTGGTGCAGTTGCGCGACATGAGCGCGTACGTGCGGATCGCCAGGTCCGGCACGGGTCGGGTACCGCGCTGGCAAGGCGGCAGCATGCCGCTGTCCAGCGAACTCGCGGCCGAGGTCGAAGCGATTCTGCAGATGCCCGCAGACAGCGCGGAGATGCGGGCCCTGCAGCCGCTGCTGGAACTGCAGGCGCGGTTGTCGGCGCTGCCGGGGCCGGGGCTGCTGCTGGTGGAGTCGCTGCAGACGCGGCAGGGCTGGCACCTGTTTGTGTATCCCTTTGCGGGGCGGGCGGTGCACGAAGGGCTGGCGGCGTTGATGGCGCTGCGCTGGGGCCGCGAGCGGCCCAACACGTTCAGCTGGGCGGTCAACGACTACGGACTGGTGCTGACCGCGCAGGCCGAAGCCTGGCCGGAGGCGGCCTTGCTGCAACGGCTGCTGTCGCCACAGGCGCTGCTGGAGGACCTGATGCACAGCCTCAACATCGCCGAACTCGCCCGCCGCCAGTTCCGCGGGATCGCCCGTGTGGCCGGGTTGCTGCCGCCTTCGTTGCCGGGCCGGGCGGCGCGCTCGCTGCGGCAGCTGCAGGCCTCCAGCAGCCTGCTGTTCGAGGTGCTGCGCCAGCACGATCCCGGCCACGTGCTGCTGGCGCAGGCCGAGCGCGAGGTGTGGGAGGCGCAACTGGAGGTGCAACGGTTGCGCGAAGTACTGCAACGCTGCCGCACCCGGCGCCTGGTTCTGAAGCGTCCACGCAGCCTCAGCCCGCTGGCGTTTCCGTTATGGGCCGACGCCATCCGCGGCCAGCTCAGTACCGAGGACTGGCGCACCCGTGTCGCACGCGTCGCACAGCAGCTGGAGAAGCGCCATGCCCGCCATGTTTGAGCGGGAGGTGGCAGGACAGATGATGCACTTCCTGGCCGATCGGGCGCTGTACTGGCCGGCGCGCCGGCGCCTGTTGATTGCCGACCTGCACCTGGGCAAGGGCGATGCGTTCCGCACCGCCGGCATCGCCGTTCCGCGCGGCGGCACGGCCGATGATCTGGCGCGGCTGGATGCGCTGCTGCAATCCACCGGCGCGCGGCAACTGTGGGTTCTGGGCGACTTCCTGCATGGGCCCCGCAGTCTTGCGGTGGAAGCGGCGTGGCGGGAGCTGCAGCTGCGCCACCCGGCGCTGTCGGTCAGTGTGGTGGGGGGCAACCACGACCGCGCACTGCAACCGGCAGCGCTGCGGGTGACGTTGCTGCCCGAGGATGTGGACGATGGCCCGTTCCGGTTCCGCCACCATCCGCGCCCGGCAACAGCCCCGGACGGACTGCACATCCTGTGCGGACACCTGCACCCGGTGGTCCTGTTGCCGGGGCTGCCGGGCCGGTTTCCGGCCTTTGCGCTCGATCCCTGCCAGACCGTGTTGCCGGCCTTTGCCCGGTTCGCCGGCGGCACGCTGATCGATGACCCTGCGCAGCGCTGGATCGCCTGTGCCAAGGGCGAACTGCTTGAAAACCGTGGCTGACTTCGATGTCCTGTGTCCAAGCGACTGCGGGGTCATCCCGCACCGGCACATTTCAGTTGCACCGGATCGGCGAGACCGCCGAGAAGCGCCGCATGCTCCAACGGCCACACGGCGCTTGCAGAGTCAGCCGGCAGGAGGCGGATTGCTCCTGTTCGCCTGGTCGCCCTCGGCCACGGCTTTTGCCACGGCCTGGGCCGCTGCCGGCGAGGCCTTCCACTGCTGGTACTGCGCATCCATCTGCGCGCGCTCTTCGCTGCTGAACATGCGTCGCGCCATCTTGAACATGGTGTTTTCCTCCTCGCTCGCGTGATGGTCGACGAACTCGCCGAGCACCTTGGCCCGGCCGGCGAACTCGGGGGTGGTGGGCGCCGCCGCCTTCAGGTCCGGCAACACCCGCAGCTCCACCGCCCGGTGTTCGGCAACAGCTTCGGCGTGGGTCTTCAGGCCATCGCGGTCGGCACGCGCCTTGAACGCGGGATAGAACACCTGCTCTTCCCATACCGCATGCGGAACGAGACCTTGCTGGATCTTCGCCAGCAGTTCCTGGCGGCCTTTCTCCGCACGCTCCGTGGTGCCTTCCATCTTCTTGAACAGATCACGCAGGTGGTCGTGCTCTTCTTTCAGTGTCTTGAGGATGTCTGCTGCCATGCCGGTCTCCGTGTGGGTGAAGCAAGGTCGATGCCGCCGTTGGAGGCGGAAGCCTGCCTTGTCGGCAGTGAAGCAGTGGTGACCTGCCCCGCCGGCGATGTCAGATGGCGGTTCCGGTTCCAGACCCGGCCCGGAGGAGGCCGGCGCGTTGCCGTTTTTCCGGGTCTACGCAGGTAGCCGGCCAGGTCGCGGTGGGCGGGCTTGGTCCTGCACGCGCTGCCTGTTCTGGCTGGACCGGTACGGGTTTGACTCGCCGGGAAGCGGGGCGCACTCTCGTCGCGTGGCGTTGGCTGCCGTCCGGCTCGTTTTTCCACTCAGCAGGGAGGTGTAGCGATGTTGGCTGTAGCAACCGGCAAAACGACCCGGCCCAAATCCTCTTCGCCGTTGTGGGTGGCGTTCTGGCTGTACGGGGTGATTCCCAGCAACCTGCTGTGGGCCGCGGCGCTGTGGTCCGACTACGCGGGCCCGCGGATGCTGACGGTGGCACTGTTCTGTGTGCTGTTGGCATTTACCGCATGGATCATCCCCGTGGTGTGGCGCGCGGCGCCCAACACCGCCACCCCCGTCTACGGGGTGGCCGCACGCGGCCTGACCGTCGCCTGGGGCCTGAATACCCTGTTTTTGCTCTTCTTCCTGGGCATCCAGCTGTTTTCTCAGTAGAACTGCACCGGTTCGCCGCGGGTATCGAACGCGGCGAAACGGCTGATCTGGCCATCGTTGATGGCGTTGACCATCAGCCGCAGCGGCTGGGCGGCCTCATCGCTGGACGGCACCACGCCGGCACGGCCATCCAGCGCGGCGACAAACACCAGATCCCAGTCGATGCCGGTGGATCTGGATTCGGAG
This sequence comes from Stenotrophomonas sp. YIM B06876, assembly GCF_030711595.1. Lineage (GTDB taxonomy): Bacteria > Pseudomonadota > Gammaproteobacteria > Xanthomonadales > Xanthomonadaceae > Stenotrophomonas. Next base: position 63,537 of record NZ_JAUJUJ010000010.1, on the reverse strand, counting down.
AGCAGGGCGTTGAATGAAGCGACCTCGGCGGGAAGCTTGTCCACACACAGCACCGGGGACAGGGTGCCGCCTTCGCGCTGTGCATGGCGCTGTTGCTGGGCGTCGGTCGGGGACTCGGGCAGCGCGGCGCAGACAAACACAAACAGCAGCCGCTGCGGTTCGGTCTGGGTGCCGGCGGCGGCCAGGAGATCCTCAAAGCAGGTCAGCATGCGTGCGCTTCCAAGGCAGGGCGGGTAGGACGGCATGCTGCCACACGCTGGCTGCGCCACGACGCGGCTGCACTTGATCTAGATCAACGGACTGTCCGGACACCGGAGGTAATCTGGCCGCACTGGCGAACCAGAGCTTGCAAGGCATCGGATTCGCCGATGGCCGGGACCCAGCGGGAGGTAACGGGTGGAATCGAGATGACAGCGGGGCTGACCGACGTTTATGGCCGCAGGTTCCCGTACCTGCGACTGTCGCTGACCGAAGCGTGCAACTACCGTTGCAGCTACTGCCTGCCGGACGGATACCGCGCCGACGGCCGACCGCACTTCCTGGAGGGCGAGGAGATCCGGCGGCTGGTGTCGGCCTTTGCCGAACTGGGCATGTACAAGGTCCGCCTGACCGGCGGCGAACCGAGCCTGCGCAAGGATCTGCCGGCCATCATCGCCTCGGTGTCCTCGGTGCCGGGCATCCGCAAAGTGGCCATGACCACCAACGGCTGCCTGCTGCCGCGGCGCCTGCCGACGTGGCGCGAGGCCGGGCTGACCGCGATCAATGTCAGCATGGACAGCCTGGATCGCCACCGCTTCCACGCCATTACCGGGCATGACCGCGCCGGGGAAATCCTCCAGGGGCTGGATCTGGCGCTGACGCTGGGGCTGGATTCGGTGAAGGTCAACGCGGTGCTGCTGCGCGATTGCAATGACGACGAGCTGCCCGCGTGGATGGCGTACCTGCGTACGCGTGCGGTGGGCGTACGCTTCATCGAGCTGATGCGCACCGGCGACAACCAGGCCTATTTCGAGCGTCACCACCTGCGCGCCGATGCGCTGATCGAACAGTTGCAGCGCGCCGGCTGGAGCGAACGCGCCCGCCGCGCCGATGCCGGGCCTGCGCGCGAATTCACGCATCCCGACTATCGCGGCAGCTTCGGCATCATCGCCCCCTATTCGAAGAACTTCTGCCACGGCTGCAATCGGCTGCGGGTCACCGCGCGCGGCGATCTGCGGCTGTGCCTGTTCGGTGATTTCGGCATCGCGCTGCGTCCGCTGCTGCAGGCCGATGGCGACCGCGCCGCGCTGGTGCACCGCATTGCCACCCAGCTCGGTTTGAAAGAAGCCGGCCATGGCCTCCACCAGGGCATGACCGGGCTGACCCCGCATCTGGCATCCATTGGAGGATGAGCGTCCGCATGACCGCACAAACCCCAGCCGCGTTTAACATGGCCGATGTGCGCAACAAGCGGGTCACCCGCCGTCGCGCCGTCGCCGTCGGCGAGTTGATCGCAGGCGACATCGCCTATCCGTTGCTGGTCGAGCGCCGCCTGCCCAAGGGCGACGCGCTGATGATGGCGGAAGTGGCCGGCCTGCAAGGCGCGAAAATGGCCTCCCTGCTGATGCCGCTGTGCCACCCGTTGCCGCTGGAGCTGGTGCGGGTGTATTGCGAGCCGGTGCCCGCGCGCAAGGCGATCCGGGTGTGGTGCGAATGCGCCAGCGAAGCCAGGACCGGGGTGGAAATGGAAGCCCTGGCCGGGGTCAACGCCGCGCTGCTGACAATCTACGACCTGAGCAAGCCGGTCGAGCCGGCGCTGTCCATCGAAGGCATCCGCCTGCTGTTCAAGGAGGGCGGCAAGCGCGGTCTGTGGCGGCATCCAGCCGGCATGGACGCGGCCGAGGAAGCGCGCTTCCAGCCGCGGCCGCCACCGGGCCTGGACGGGGTGCGCGCGGCGGTGATCACGCTGAGCGACCGCGCCCACGAGGGCGCCTATCCCGATGCGTCCGGCCCGGTCGTGGTCCAGGCGCTGCAGTGGCTGGGCGCGCAGGTGGAGGTGGCCGACGTGCTGCCCGATGGCGTGGAACCGCTGGCGTCGCGGCTGCGCGCCTTGGCGGCGGCCGGCATCGGGGTGTGTGTATGCACGGGCGGCACCGGTCTGGGCGCGCGCGATCTGACGCCCGAGGCGCTGATGCAGGTGGCCGACCGCAAGATCGACGGGCTCTCGCAGATGCTGCTCAGCCTGGGCAGCCAGCACACGCAGCTGGCCTGGCTCAGTCGCGCCTGTGTGGTGCAGACCGGCGCGATGCTGGTGTTCGCGCTGCCCGGCAGTCCACGGGCCGCTGCCCAGTACATGGATATCCTGGCGCCGGTGCTGGGCCATGCGCGCGCGATGTTCGAAGGAGGCGCGCACCCATGATCGACTACGCACAGGCGCTGCAGATCCTGCACCAGGCCGCGGTGGCGTTGCCGGTCGAACGCATTCCCAGTGCCCTGGCCGCCGGCCGGGTGCTGGCCGCCGATGTCATCAGCGAGGTGGCGCTGCCGCCGTTCGACAACGCGGCGATGGATGGTTTCGCGTTGTGCGGTGGCGGGGGGACGATCGCGGCCGGCACCGGATTTGCGGTGACCGGATCGCAGGCGGCCGGCGAGGCCAGCCAGGTCGCCGGGCACGGCGCGTGGGAGATCATGACCGGCGCACGGGTTCCCGACGGCCTGGATGCGGTGGTGCAGGTCGAGAAGGTTGAGGTACTGGCCGAACACGCAGGGCGCCCGACGCGGATCCGCCTGCTCGATGACGTGGCACCGGGTTGCAACCTGCGCCGCGCGGGCGAGGATGTGGCGGTAGGGCAGCTCGTCATCGCTGCCGGGCAAACGCTGGGCGTGGTGGAAGTCACCCTGCTGCATGCCCTGGGCGTGGCCCAGGTGCCGGTGGTTGCGCCGCCGCAGGTGGCGCTGATCGCCACCGGCAGCGAGCTGGTGGACGATCCGGCCCGCAGCCTGGAGTCGGGGCAGATCCGTGACAGCAACCGCCCGTTCCTGCGCGGGCGGCTGCAGGCCGCCGGTGCCAGCGTGGTACTGGAAGGCCTGGTCGGTGACGATGTCGACGCCTTTCATGCGCTGCTCGACCAGACCCTGCAGCAGGGCGCGCACCTGGTCATCAGTACCGGTGCGGTCTCGATGGGCCGCTACGATTTCATCCCCGATGCGCTGCGCGCGCGCGGGGCGCGGATCGCCTTCCACAAGGTGGCCATCCGCCCCGGCAAACCGGTCCTGTTCGCGGTGCTGCCCGAGGGCGCGCTGTACTTCGGTCTGCCCGGCAACCCGGTATCGGCCGCGGTCGGCCTGCGCTTTTTTGTCGAACCGGTGCTGCGGCGGATGCAGGGCCTGCCCCCCGAAGCGCCGCTGCAGTTGCCGTTGCGTGGCACGTTGAAGAAGCCTTCCGACTTCCGCCTGCATACGCGTGCGCAGGTGCGCCACGATCCCCACGGACGCCTCTATGCCGAGGTGTTGCCGCAGCAGGAGTCGTTCCGGTTGATGCCGATGCTGCAGGCCAACGCCTGGGTGGTGGTGCCGGCCGGCGTGGCCGAGGTGGGCGAGGGCAGCCGCGTCGACGCCTACGGGCTGGGGCATCACCAGCCCATCCAGTTGTCTGTCAGGGAACATTGAGATGCACGTAACCGTCGAGCTGTTTGGAAGCTTTTCCGACCTGTCCCCGGACCGCGAGTTGCAGCTGGAGGTAGTGGACGGCGCGTGCGTGTCCGACCTGCGTTCAGCGCTCCACGGCCATCTGCAAACGCATTTTCCGCAGTTCCGCGCCGGTCTGCTGCGCGTCTGCGTGTTTGCCGACAGCCAGCGCATCCTGCGCGATCCCGAGCCGCTGCCGGCCGATGGCCGGGTCTCGATCCTGCCGCCGGTGAGTGGGGGATGAGCATGCAGACACGGGACATGGCCGCCTGGCAGGTGGTCGCACGCGCGCAGGGCGCGCTGGATATCGGCGCGGCAATCGAATTTGTCTCCGATCCGGGATTTGGCGGCATCGCGCTTTTTGCCGGCCGCGTACGTGATCTCAATCTGGGCCGGCAGGTCAGCGGCATCAGCTATGACCTGCACCAGGCGCTGGTGATGAGGGGGTTCGAGCAGCAGATCGCGCAGGTGCAGGCCGAGTTCGGGCCGCGCCTGAAGCTCTACGTCGCCCATGCGTCGGGGCGGCTGCAGGTCGGCGATCTGGCCATGTTGGTGGCGGCGGGAACGCCGCATCGCGATGCGGCCTTCCGTGCCTGCCGCCGTCTGGTCGAGGCGGTCAAACACCGCAGTCCGATCTGGAAACAGGAGCACTATCTGGATGGAAGCAGCGAATGGAGCGAAGGCTGTTCGCTGTGTGAAGCCCCGCACGCGGCGGACGCCGCGGCCGACCCGGCAGCGCATGACCATGGCCGCGCCTGCAGCTCCGCCTGAGCCGGCCTGGACCGGGCTGGTGCTGGCCGGCGGGCGCTCCTCGCGCATGGGCCGCGACAAGGCCATGCTGCCCTGGCGTGGCCGGCCATTGCTCCAGCACATGATCGAACTGCTTGCCGAAGCCGGTGCGACAACGGTTCTCGTCAGTGGCGACTATCCAGCATATGCGGGCATTGCCGATACGCTGCCCGGCCGGGGTCCGCTGGCGGGACTGTCCAGTGCCGCAGCGCAACTGGACGATGGCCCGTTGCTGGTGGTGCCGGTGGATATGCCATGTCTTTCACCGTCGCTGCTGCGCAGGTTGATCAGCGCGCCGGCCGCGCCCGGGGTCTGTTTCGAGGGACAGGTGCTGCCGCTGCGGCTGCAGCTGGACGCCCGCAGCCGCGCCTGTCTGGCGCAGTTGCTGTCCTGCGGCGCTGCGCAACGTTCGCTGCGCGCGCTGCAATCCACCCTGGGGTTCCACTCGCTCCCGGCCCCGGCGCAGCTGCTGCCCGGGCTGCGCAACTGCAATACCCCCGGACAATGGCAGGAGCTTGCCGTATGAAATTGCAGCTGCAGGGCCAACGCGTGCGTTTCCGCCTGGAGGAGGCCGAGTTCTCGGCGCTGCGGGGCGGACAGACGGTCAGCAACCACACCTGTGCCGGTGCTGTCGATTTCCACCAGAGCCTGCGCCTGGAGGAGGTGGCGCAGCCCGGGCTTGATGCCAGCGCCGGACATTGGCAGTTGACGCTGCCCCGAGCGGCGGTCGAAGCCTACGCCGGCCAGCTGCCGTGCCGGCAAGGCCTGGAATTTGCATTGCGGCAAAAAAGCGGGGAGCTGCTGCAGGTCGTGTTCGAGGTGGATGTGCGCGACAGCGTGCGCACCCGCGGGGCCGGGCGGCGCCTGCCGGCGGATGCGCCATGAGGCGGCCGCCACCGTTTTGATATTTGTCATGTGTGCGGAATGTTGGGTGTCTGGATTGATCTGGATCAAACCGTTTGCGGATGCACGCGGGCCAAATAGCCCAGGTGACGGGGGTGCAGCAGCGTTGTAGCCCCGCGCCATGTCCCTCCAAGGAGCAGCGCATGACCGTCGGTACCGGAAGGATTGAACGCGCAGGCGCCGGACCGATGTCGGTCATCCGCGACTGGCGTCCGGAAGATCCGGCGTACTGGCAGCAGACCGGCCAGTCTGTGGCCAGGCGCAACCTGTTGATCTCGGTCCCCGCGCTGCTGCTGGCATTCTCGGTATGGATGCTGTTTTCAGCCGTGGCGATCAATCTCCCGCAGATCGGCTTCAACTTCAGCACCGACCAGCTGTTCTGGCTGATCGCCTTGCCCAGTCTTTCCGGCGCCACGCTGCGGGTGTTCTATTCGTTCGTGGTTCCGCTGGTCGGCGGCCGCCGCTGGACCGCGATCTCCACCGCCTCGCTGCTGTTGCCCACGCTGTGGCTGGGCATGGCGGTGCAGAACCCGGGCACCCCGTACTGGGTGTTCGTGGCGATCGCCATGCTGTGTGGTCTGGGCGGGGCGAATTTCTCCTCGTCCATGTCCAACATCTCCTTCTTCTACCCGAAGACCAGGCAGGGTTTCGCACTGGGGCTCAACGCCGGGCTGGGCAACCTCGGCGTGTCGGTGGCGCAGGCGACGATTCCATTTGCGATCACCGCCGGGATGCTCGGCGCGATCGCCGGCGGCCCGCAAACCACCACCGCCGGCGGCACGCTGTATTTGCAGAACGCCGGCTTCATCTGGGTGCCGGCGCTGGCGTTGATGGCCATCGTGGCCTGGTTCGGCATGAACGACCTGACCAGTGCCCGCTCGTCCTTCGGCGAGCAGGCGGTGATCTTCCGGCGCAAGCACAACTGGCTGATGTGCTGGCTGTACGTGGGCACCTTCGGTTCCTACATCGGCTTCTCCGCCGGTTTCCCGATGCTGGTCAAGAGCCAGTTCCCCGGCGTCAACCCGATGACCTACGCCTTCATCGGCCCGCTGCTGGGGGCGTTGATGCGCTCGGCCGGTGGCACCCTGGCCGACAAGGCCGGTGGCGCGTTGCTGACGTTCTGGGTGTTCGTGCTGATGATCGTGGCGGTGATCGCGGTGCTGTACTTCCTGCCGGCACACGGCGATCCCGGCAACTTCTACGGTTTCCTGGCCGCGTTTCTGGCGCTGTTCGTGCTGAGCGGCATCGGCAACGGCAGCACCTTCCGCATGATCCCGGTGATCTTCCGCACGCTGCACGAACGGCTTTCGGCCCACCAGCCGGAAGCGCAGAAAAGCGATTCGATGCGCCAGGCCGGTATCGAGTCCGCCGCCGTGGTCGGCTTCTCCGGGGCGATCGGCGCCTATGGCGGGTTCTTCATTCCCAAAAGCTACGGCACGGCGATAACGCTGACCGGCAGCCCGCACCTGGCGCTCTACGGTTTCATCGGGTTCTACGTCAGCTGCCTGGCGCTGACGTGGTGGTTCTACTACCGCCGCGGCGCCGAAACGCCGTGTTGATGCACAGGCAAGCCGCTTCATTCCTGCACCTGCCCCTGGCCAAGACGTACGCGACAGCGATGGGAGATCCACCATGAGCTATTTCCTCGACCGGCTGCAGTTCTTCAAGCGCGAGCCGGAAACGTTTTCCGATGGTCACGGTGTCACCCGCAGCGAGAACCGCGACTGGGAGGACGGCTATCGCGCGCGCTGGCAGTACGACAAGATCGTGCGCTCCACGCATGGCGTGAACTGCACCGGCTCATGCAGCTGGAAGATCTACGTCAAGAACGGGCTGGTCACCTGGGAAACCCAGCAGACCGACTATCCACGCACGCGGCCGGACCTGCCCAACCACGAACCGCGCGGCTGCCCGCGGGGCGCCAGTTATTCCTGGTATCTGTACAGCGCCAACCGGCTGAAGTACCCGCTGGTGCGCGGCGCGCTGTTGCGCCTGTGGCGCGAGGCGCGCAAGACGCTGGACCCGGTGGATGCATGGGCCAGCATCGTCAACGATCCGGTAAAGGCCACAAGCTACAAGACCCAGCGCGGCATGGGCGGTTTTGCGCGTGTGGGCTGGGACGAGGCCAACGAGATCATCGCCGCATCCAACCTGCACACGGTCAAGCAGCATGGCCCTGACCGCGTCGTCGGCTTCTCGCCGATTCCGGCCATGTCGATGGTGTCCTACGCCTCCGGTGCGCGCTATCTGTCGCTGCTCGGTGGCGTGTGCCTGTCGTTCTACGACTGGTATTGCGATCTGCCGCCGGCCTCGCCGCAGGTGTGGGGCGAACAGACCGATGTGCCCGAATCGGCCGACTGGTACAACAGCCGCTACATCATCGCCTGGGGCTCCAACGTGCCGCAGACGCGCACGCCTGATGCGCACTTTTTCACCGAGGCGCGCTACAACGGCACCAAGACCGTGGCGATCACGCCGGACTATGCCGAAGTGGCCAAGCTCACCGACCACTGGCTGCATCCCAAGCAGGGCACCGACGCCGCACTGGCGTTCGCCTTCGGCCATGTGATCCTGAAGGAATTCCACGTCGACCGGCCGGCCGGCTACTTCCTGGAGTATTGCCGCAAGTACACCGACATGCCGCTGCTGGTGCGGCTGGAACGGCGTGCCGACGGCCGCCTGGTGCCGGAGCGCTTCCTGCGCGCCAGCGATCTGGGCGGGCTGGGCGAGAGCAACAACCCCGAATGGAAGACCCTGGCCTGGGACGAGAACAGCGGCGAGGTCACGGTGCCCAACGGTTCGATCGGCTTCCGCTGGGGCGAGAAGGGCAAATGGAACATCGAGGAGAAGGACGGCGCCGGGCGTGAAACACGCTTGCGGCTTTCGCTCAAGGATGCCCACGACAGCATCGAGGCGGTCAGCTTCCCCTACTTTGGCGGCATCGAACATGACCGCTGGACCGCGTCGCGTTTCGACGAGATCCTCGAGCGCAACATCCCGGTGCGGCGCCTGCAGCTGGAAGACGGCAAGCAGTGGGAAGTGGCCACCGTGTACGACCTGTTGCTGGCGCAGTACGGCGTGGACCGCGGCTTTGGCGGCGGCAATGTCGCCGGCAGCTTCGACGATGACCTGCCGGGTACCCCGGCGTGGCAGGAAAAAATCACCGGCGTGCCGCGCGCCGACGTGATCGAGATTGCCCGCGAGTTCGCCAACACCGCGGTCAAGACCCGCGGCCGCAGCATGATCATTGTCGGTGCCGGCATGAACCACTGGTTCCACAACGACATGAACTACCGTGGCCTGATCAACATGCTGATGATGTGCGGCTGCATCGGCCAGACCGGCGGCGGCTGGGCGCATTACGTGGGCCAGGAAAAGCTGCGTCCGCAGACCGGCTGGCAGCCGCTGGCGTTCGCGCTGGACTGGAGCAAGCCGCCGCGCCAGATGAACGGCACCTCGTTCTTCTACTTCAACTCGGACCAGTGGCGTTACGAAAAGCTGCAGATGAAGGAGATCCTGTCGCCGCTGGCCGATCCGGCCAGATACGGCGGCAGCCAGGCGGACTTCAACCTGCGCGCGATCCGCATGGGCTGGCTGCCGAGCGCACCGCAGCTGGACCGCAACCCGCTGGGCATCGTCGGGCAGGCCGAGGCCGCCGGGGTCACGCCGGCCGACTACGTCGTGCAGCAGATGCGGCAGGGCACGCTGGATTTCGCCTATGCCGATCCGGACGCACCGCAGAATTTCCCGCGGGTGCTGTTCATCTGGCGCTCGAACCTGCTCGGTTCCTCGGGCAAGGGCCACGAGTACATGCTGCGCCACCTGCTGGGCACGCGACACGGCATCCAGGGCAAGGATCTGGGCGAGGCCGGCGCGGTCAAGCCGGAAAGTGTCACCTGGCGTGACGAAGCACCGGAGGGCAAGCTCGACCTGCTGGTCACGCTCGACTTCCGCATGTGCACCACCGCGCTGTACTCCGACGTGGTGCTGCCGACTGCGACCTGGTACGAGAAGAACGACCTCAACACCTCGGACATGCATCCGTTCATCCATCCGCTGTCCAAGGCGGTGGACCCGGCCTGGGAATCGCGCAGTGACTGGGACATCTTCAAGGGCGTGGCGCGCACCGTGAGCGGGATGGCGCCGGGCGTGCTCGGTGTCGAAAGGGATGTGGTGCTGACCCCGGTGCTGCATGACACCCCCGGCGAGCTGGCGATGCCGATGGGGGTGCAGGACTGGACCCGCGGCGAGTGCGATCCGGTCCCGGGCAAGACCATGCCCGCGATTACCGTGGTCGAACGCGACTATCCGAACCTGTACAAGAAGTTCACCTCGCTCGGGCCGCTGCTGGACCAGCAGGGCAACGGCGGCAAGGGCATGAGCTGGGATACAAAGGACGAGGTCAAGTTCCTGGGCGAGCTCAACCATCGCGTGCTGGAGCAGGGCATCAGCGCGGGCCGGCCGAATATCGACAGTGCCATCGACGCCTGCGAGGTGATCCTGCATCTGGCACCGGAAACCAACGGCCACGTCGCGGTCAAGGCGTGGGAGTCGCTGGGCACCTTCACCGGCCGTGACCATACCCACCTGGCGGTGGGGAAGGAGCACGAGGCGATCCGCTTCCGTGACATCCAGGCGCAGCCACGCAAGATCATCTCCTCGCCGATCTGGTCCGGGCTGGAAGACGAGCACGTCAGCTACAACGCCTGCTACACCAACGTGCACGAACTGATTCCGTGGCGCACGTTGACCGGTCGCCAGCAGTTCTACCAGGACCACGAGTGGATGATCGCCTTCGGCGAAGGTTTCATGAGCTACCGGCCTCCGGTGGATACCAAGACCGTCGAGCCGCTGCACAACACGCGCAGCAACGGCAACAAGGAGATCCTGCTCAACTGGATCACCCCGCACCAGAAGTGGGGCATCCACAGCACCTACAGCGACAACCTGATCATGCAGACGCTGGCGCGCGGCGGTCCCATCGTTTGGCTGAGCGAGACCGATGCGCGCGAAGCGGGCATCGAGGACAACGACTGGATCGAACTGTTCAACGTCAATGGCGCGATCGCCGCACGTGCGGTGGTCAGCCAGCGGGTGATGGCGGGCATGGCGATGATGTATCACGCCCAGGAACGCATCCTCAACATCCCCGGTTCGGAAATCACCGGTACCCGCGGCGGTATCCACAACTCGGTCACCCGCATCGTGCTCAAGCCCACCCACATGATCGGGGGCTACGCGCAGCTGTCGTACGGTTTCAACTATTACGGCACTTGCGGCACCAATCGCGACGAATTCGTGGTGGTCCGCAAGATGGGCAGGATCGACTGGCTGGATGATGAACAGGGAAGTCCGGACGCCGCGGGCGCAGGACGCGCAGCAGCGGCGGGCGATGGTGTCCCGGCCGCCGCCAAGGAGGTGGTGTGATGAAGGTGCGTGCGCAGATTGCGATGGTGCTGAACCTGGACAAGTGCATCGGGTGCCATACCTGCTCGATCACCTGCAAGAACGTGTGGACCTCGCGCGAAGGTGTGGAGTACGCCTGGTTCAACAACGTGGAGACCAAACCCGGCATCGGCTATCCCAAGGAATGGGAGAACCAGGACAAGTGGAACGGCGGCTGGGTGCGCACCCGCGCCGGCAAGCTGGTGCCGCGCGCCGGCGGCCGCTGGCGGATGCTGGCCAAGATCTTCGCCAATCCGGACCTGCCGCAGATCGACGACTACTACGAGCCGTTCGATTTCGACTACCAGCACCTGCACACGGCGCCGGAGCTCAAGCACCAGCCCACCGCGCGGCCACGTTCGCTGATCAGCGGCCAGCGCATGCAGAAGATCGAATGGGGCCCGAACTGGGAAGAAATCCTCGGCACCGAATTCGCCAAGCGGTCCAAGGACCGCAACTTCGACAACGTGCAGAAGGAGATCTACGGCGAGTTCGAGAAGACCTTCATGATGTATCTGCCGCGCCTGTGCGAGCACTGCCTGAATCCGGCGTGCGTGTCGGCGTGTCCGTCCGGCGCGATCTACAAGCGCGAGGAAGACGGCATCGTGCTGATCGACCAGGACAAGTGCCGCGGCTGGCGCATGTGCGTGTCGGCCTGCCCGTACAAGAAGATCTACTACAACTGGAAAAGCGGCAAATCCGAGAAGTGCATCTTCTGCTACCCGCGCATCGAGATGGGCGAGCCGACGGTGTGTTCGGAAACCTGCGTCGGCCGCATCCGCTACCTCGGCGTGATGCTGTACGACGCCGACCGGATTGAAGCGGCGGCCTCGGCACCGGCGGAAAAGGACCTGTACCAGGCCCACCTGGACATCTTCCTGGACCCGTTCGATCCGGACGTGATCGCGGCCGCGCGCAAGGAAGGCATCCCCGACAACTGGCTGGACGCGGCCAGGGCCTCGCCGGTGTACAAGATGGCGATCGAATGGAAACTGGCGCTGCCGCTGCATCCGGAATACCGGACGCTGCCGATGGTGTGGTACGTGCCACCGCTGTCGCCGATCCAGTCCGCGGCCGAGCGCGGCCGGGTGGGCATGAACGGCGAACTGCCGGACGTGGCCTCGCTGCGCATCCCGGTGCGCTACCTGGCCAATCTGCTCACCGCTGGCGACGAGAAGCCGATCATCCTCGCCCTGGAGCGGTTGATGGCCATGCGGGCGTGGCGCCGCGCGCTCAATGTCGACGGGGTGGAGGACCACGCCGTGCTGCGCCAGGCCGGCCTCACCGCCGCCCAGGCCGAGGAGATGTACCGCTACCTGGCCATCGCCAATTACGAGGACCGCTTCGTGATTCCCACCGCCCATCGCGAATACGCCAATGATGCGTTCGGTGAGCGCGGCGGCTGCGGCTTCACCTTCGGCGACGGCTGCAACGGCGGCAGCCCGGCCGACCTGTTCGGCCAGCGCAAGACCACCACGTTCTCGGTGCGCCCGGCGCGCAAGCCGGAGGTGGTGAAATGAGCCTGCTCAAGCTGGTGGGCGTGCTGCTGGACTACCCGCGCGATGAACTGTGGCAGCACCGCGAGGAGCTGCTGGCCGCCGCCGCCGATCCGGCATTGCCCCGGCACCGTCGCGCCGATCTGGTGCGGTTCGTGGGCGAGCTGCTGGACAGCGATCCGCTGCAGGCGCAGGAAGCGTGGCTGTCGCTGTTCGACCGCGGCCGTTCGATGAGCCTGCTGCTGTTCGAGCACATCCACGGTGAATCGCGTGACCGTGGCCAGGCCATGGTCGACCTGATCGAGGCCTATCGCAAAAACGGCTTCCAGCTGGATGCGCGCGAGCTGCCGGACTACCTGCCGCTGGTGCTGGAATACCTGCAGCAGCGGCCAGTGGAAGAGGCGCGTGACTGGCTGCATCACGTCGGCCATATCGTCGCGCTGCTGGCGGCCCGTGCCGAGCAGCGGCGCAGCCCGCATGCGCTGCTGTTCCAGCTGCTGCTCGAATACACCGATGGCAAGTTCAACCTGGAGGTGATGCGCCAGCGTGCCGCGCAGGAGCCGCGCGATGACACGCCCGAAGTGATGGACAAGGTGTGGGAAGAGGAAGCCATCCGCTTCGGCGCCGAAGCCCCCGATGAGAACTGCGCGCCGCCCACCCGTTCCCCCGCACGCCCCGCCGCAGCCAGACAGGTGCAGCCATGAACCCTTACCTCCACCAGTTCGCCTTCCAGATCTATCCCTACATCGCCCTGGCGGTGTTCTTCATCGGCAGCTGGGCGCGCTTCGACAAGTCGATGTACACCTGGCGCACCGGCTCCAGCCAGCTGCTGTCCGATCGCGGCATGCGCATTGGCAGCAACTGCTTCCATGTCGGCATCCTGGCCATTCTCGGCGGCCACCTGGTCGGCCTGCTGACCCCGCACCGGCTGTATGAGCCCTTCATCACCGCCCCGCAGAAGCAGGTGCTGGCGATGGGAGTGGGCGGCATTTTCGGCCTGCTGTGCCTGGTCGGCATTGTCATCCTGACGGTGCGCCGGCTGTTCAATCCGCGGGTGCGGGCCACCGGCACGCGGGGCGATACGCTGATTCTTTTGCTGCTGCTGGCGCAGCTGCTGCTGGGCATGGTCAGCATCTTCTATTCGGCCGGACACATGGATGGCGGGGTGATGATCATGCTCGGCGAATGGGCGCAGCATATCGTCACCTTCCGCTGGGGTGCGGCCGACTACATCACCGATGTGGCATGGGTCTACAAGCTGCACATCTTCCTGGGCATGACCCTGTTCCTGGTGGCGCCGTTCACCCGTCTGGTGCATGTGTGGAGCATTCCGGTCAGCTACCTGTGGCGGCCCTACCAGGTGGTCCGTCGCCGCCAGGCCACGCTGGACTATGGCAACAAGGAGCGGTGATGAACCTGGCAAAGCCGCCGGCACGGACGTTGCCGATCACCATCATCGACTCGCAGCAACCGGTGGCGCAGGAGGCGCGCGCGCATCACCACGCTCACGCCGGGGAAGGCCCGCGCTCGCTCGGACAGCCGGCACCGTGCCTGCTGTTCGTGGGTGATACCGCGATCAGCGAGGCCGACATCGCCCGGGAGATGCAGTTCCACCGCGCCATGCGCCCGGAGCAGTCGCGTGCCGATGCCGCCCGGGCATTGGTGGTGCGCGAACTGCTGCGACGGGAGATCGGGCAGCTGGATCTGGCCAACGAGGCGCAGCCGGTAGGCGGCGAATCGGCCGAGGAGGCGCAGATCCGGGTGTTGCTGGAGCGCGCGATCGATGCACGGCTGCCGGACGAGGAAGACTGCCGGCGCTATTTCGAGCAGAACCGCGAACGCTTCCGCTCACCGGATCGCATGCGCGTGCGCCACATCCTGCTGGGCGCGGCCGCCGATGACATCAACGGCCGCTTCACCGCCCGCAGTGAAGGCGAGCGCCTGATCGCCGGGCTGAAGGAGAACCCGGTGCTGTTCGCCGACTTCGCCTTGCGCTTCTCCGACTGTCCGTCCAGAACCGGCGGCGGCGACCTTGGCTGGTTGCAGCGCGGCCAGACCACGCCTGAATTCGACCGCCAGCTGTTCCGGCTGAGCGCCGGGCTGACGGCGTTCCCGGTCGAGTCGCGCTGGGGCTACCACGTGGTCTGGGTCGACGCGGTGCAGACCGGCCAGCCGCAGCAGTTCGAACAGGTGCGGCAGCAGCTTTCCGACTATCTGGAACTGCAGTCGCGGCAGCGGGATCTGCAGCGTTATCTGTTGCAGTTGCAGGACCGCTACGGGGTCCGGGGGCTGGCCGAGATCGAGGCCGCCGCCGACTGAGCATGTCTGCCACCTGCAAAACGTTTCAGCGGATGCGTCGCCACGGAAGGGAGGGTGGCATCCGCACAGAGGATCCCTCCACGCGTTGCGATCAGCACCGGGCCTTGTCCCCACAACCGGAACCACCATCATGTCCGATCCAGCCCAGGTGACGGGCGGCCAGCAGCAACGGGCGCTGTGGCTCAGCACGTTCGCCTTCACCACCTGTTTTGCGGTGTGGATGATTTTTTCGATCATCGGCATCCAGATCAAGCAGCAGCTTTCGCTCAACGACACCGAGTTCGGTCTGCTGATCGCCACCCCGGTGCTCAGCGGTTCGCTGCTGCGGATCTTCCTCGGCGTCTGGGCCGACCAGGTCGGCGGCCGCAGGATGATGACCTTGGTGATGCTGTGTGGCGCCATCGCCACCTGGATGCTGACCTATGCCCACAGCTATGTGCAGTTCCTGCTTGCGGCGCTGTTTGTCGGTATCGCCGGCAGCTCGTTCTCGGTCGGCGTGGCCTATGTGTCCAAGTGGTTTCCGGCGTCGCGGCAGGGCACGGCGCTGGGCATCTTCGGCGCCGGCAACATCGGCGCGGCGGTGACCAAACTGCTGGCACCGATGGTGATGGTGGCGGCCGGCTGGATGATGGTTGCCAAGCTATGGGCGGTCGGCCTTGCTGTGGTCGCCATCCTCTATTACCTGTTCACCCAGGAGGATCCGTCACTGGCCGAGCGGCGCCGCACCGGGGTCAAGCCGATGCCGTTCCGCGCGCAAATGGCGCCGCTGAAAAACCTGCAGGTGTGGCGTTTCTCGCTGTACTACTTCTTCGTGTTCGGCGGCTTCGTCGCGCTGGCGCTGTGGCTGCCGCGCTATCTGATCGGTGCCTACGGCCTGGACGTGGCCACCGCCGGCCTGCTGGCGGCGTGCTATTCGATCCCGGCCAGCCTGTTCCGGGTGGTGGGGGGCTGGATGTCCGACAGACTGGGCGCGCGCAAGGTCATGTACTGGACCTTCGGTGTCTCGGTGGTCTGCACTTTCCTGCTGGCCTATCCCGATACCCGCTACATCGTGAAGGGCATCGAAGGCGACATCGCCTTCCATCTGGCGATCGGCCTGCTGCCTTTCACCGTGCTGGTGTTCGTGCTGGGTTTCTTCATGTCGCTGGGCAAGGCCGCCGTGTACAAGCACATCCCGGTGTACTACCCGCAGTACGTGGGCGCGGTCGGCGGTGTGGTCGGCATGATCGGCGGCCTGGGCGGGTTTGTGTTGCCGATCGCCTTCGGCGCGCTCAACGATCTGACCGGGGTATGGACCAGCTGTTTCATGCTGCTGTTCGTGGTGGTGGCCAGCGCGCTGGTGTGGATGCATTTCGCCATCCGCAGGGCCGAACGTCGCAGCTTCCCGCAGCTGGACCAGCAGACGGATCTGCCCGAGGCCATCGACGCCGCGGCGGCCTACCGCTGCCAGCTGCGGAAACAGCCGGTCTGAGCCTGCGCCTGCCCACCGCCATCCCCCGGAGACAGGGTTCAAGCATGGATACCACGCCCAGGATTTCGCGTCCGCCGGTTGTGCCCGGTGGCCTTGCAGCGGCTGGCGGATGGGCGCTGCATCCGCAGCCGCAGCAGTACATGGCCGGTTTCGGCGATGCCGCCTTCCGCCGCGCGGCCACGATCAGCAACGGCCACCTGATTCCGCGTTCGCTCACGCTGTCATTCGCCACGCCCGGGACCGCCGTGGTGGCGGGGGTTGCAGCCGACGCCTATCTGCACGCGCTGATGCTGGCGTTGCGGCGGACCACCGAGCTGTTCGATGAGGACCGTGAAGTGATGCATGTGGTGCTGGCGCAGGGACTGGCCGAATACCTCGGGCTGCGCAACCTGGGCGACCTGCTCGATGCGGTGCCGCGCTATCTGCGCACCACGGCGTTGCCGGAGGTTGCGGTCACCATCACCCCCGGCAGCCCGCTGGTGCCGGCGCAGCTGGTCGCGGCTGGTTGCAGCCGCTGCATCCTGGTCGACGACAGGGGCGGCGCCGAGCCGGAATTTGGGAGCGCCTGGGCGGACGCCGGATTCCAGTTGACCGAGTACCGGCTGGACGTGGGCCTGTCCTGCGCGGATCGACCGGCGCTGGCACGGATCGAACGGGCACTGGCGTGGCAACCGGACCAGCTGCGGCTGCCGTGGCCGGGGCCGGAGCCGGACGGTACCGCGCCAGCAGTGGCGGGGGGATGCGCGGTTGCGGCCACGCTGGAGCGGCACGGCTACGTGGCCGGCGGCGCCGATACGTATGTCAGGCACGCCGCGGTGCCGTTGCGAGCGGTGCCACCGGGAGCCCGCTATTGCGACCTCCACGGTCTGCTCCGCGCCGAGCGCACCGACCTGGTGGGTGTGGGCCCGGGTGCGGCCAGCCAGGTGGGGGACGTCTACTGCCAGTTCGGCGGGGACTACCCGCGTTGGCACGCAGCGCTTGAACGCGGGCATCTGCATGTCGCGCGCGGATTGATCCTGTCGGCGTGGGAAAGCATGGTCGCCGAAACCCTGCAGTCGCTGGCCTGCGACTACGCGCTGGATACCGTGGCAATGGAATCCCGGCACGGGTCGTTGTTCCTGCAGCTGAGGCACGCCGCGAGGCTCCGTCTGCAGCGCGTGCTGGATGACGGCCTGGCGGTGTGGGAGCGGAAAACTCTGCGGCTGACCCCGCGCGGAAAACCGTTGTGGCGCGGGGTGGCCGATTGCTTCGGTTCTCCGGATGTCGCTGCGCCTGGCCTGGAAATGTAATCTGGTGCGGTCTTCATTACGCCCAAGGACAGCCCGATGAGCGCTGCCCCGCTCGACAGCCGTGGATCGCCGGTGGTGCCGCTCAATCCCGCTGCGGCCGATGACGGCACCCCGCTCCGGTTCTGCCGGACCTGTGCGTTCTCCGAGGCCTGCCTCACCCAGGGCTATGACAAGGCGGCCTTGTCCGAGCTGCACATCCTGGTCGACCATGTGGGCCCCTACCATGCAGGCGATCCGGTGTTCAGCACCGGCGAGGAATTCAACGCGATTGCCGCGGTACGCGCCGGCATGGTCAAGACGTTCGTGATCGACAGCAGCGGCAATGAACAGGTACTGGGTTTCAGCCTGCCGGGCGAGCTCATCGGCCTCAATGCCATCCACACCTCGCGCTATCCGTGCAATGCGGTCGCGCTGGACACGGTGCACCTGTGCCGGTTCTCGTTTCCGCGGATGAGCCTGCTGGCATGCCGGATGCCGGGATTGCAGGACAAACTGTTCAGCCTGCTCAGTGCGGAGATCGGCAAGGCCGGGCTGCTGGCGACCAACTGCCGTACCGAAGCGCGGATGGCCGCGTTCCTGCTGGATCTGTCCGAGCGCTATGCGCAGCGGGGTTTTTCCGCGACCCAGTTCAACCTCGCCATGAGCCGGGCCGACATCGCCAATTACCTGAGGATGGCGCCGGAGACGGTGAGCCGGGTGCTGAAACGGTTGTCCGATGAAGGCGTGATTGCAGTGAAGCAGCGTGCGGTGGCAGTGCTGGATCCGGAGCGCTTGGCCGGTTTCGCAGCGATGGCCGGCAATGATTGAGCCGCGCGCCCGTCGCGCGGCATTGCGCGACACCCCCTGGGGAAACCGGACATGGGCATGAATCCCTGCGCCACACTGCGGATCATCGGACTGCTGCTTTTTTCCGCCGCGGCGCAGGCCGGCGAGCTGACAGTTTCGGCGGCCGCCAGTCTCGGCACCGCCTTTACCGATATCGCCCGCGCCTATGAACAGCAGTACCCGGGAACCCGGGTCCATCTGAATACCGCCGCGTCCGGCGCGCTGATGCAGCAGATCGTCCATGGCGCACCGGTGGATGTGCTGGCTACCGCCGATGAATTCACCATGGACCAGGCCAGTGAACGCGGGCTGGTCATCGCCGCCGACCGCCATGTGTTCATTGCCAACACGCTGGTGGTGGTGGTGCCCAAGGCCGTGGTGCAGAGGCCCGCCGGGCTGGCGCAGCTGGCATTGCCGCGGATACGCACAATCGCACTGGGCAATCCGGACTCGGTGCCGGCCGGCCGCTATGCGCGTGGCGCGCTGGAGGCGGCCGGGCTGTGGAGCGTGCTGGCGGACAAGCTGATCACCACCCAGAACGTGCGCCAGGCGCTGGATTACGTGGCGCGCGGCGAGGTGGATGCCGGCTTCGTCTATGGCAGCGATGCCCGGACCCTGCGTGAGCGGGTGACGCCGGCGTTCCGGGTGCCGACCACGGTGCCGATCCACTATCCCATCGCGCCGGTGGCCAGCAGCAGGCAGCCGCAGGAAGCGCGGCGTTTCATCGCTTTTGTGCGTTCGCAGCGCAGCCGGGACATCCTGCTTGGCTACGGTTTTGTGGCGGCGGAGCGCCACGGCGATGATGGTTGAATGGACCGCGCTGCTGCTGTCGCTGAAAGTGGCCGGGTGCGCCATCGCGCTCAACCTGGTGGCGGGGGTGGGGCTGGGGGCCGTACTGGCGCGCTGGCGCTTCCCGGGCCGGGAGCTGCTGGACACCTTCTGCACCTTGCCCATGGTGCTGCCGCCGACTGTGCTGGGCTACTACCTGCTGGTGCTGATCGGCAGGAACGGGCCGCTGGGGGCGTGGCTGGAGCGGTATTTCGGCATCCATCTGGTGTTTACCTGGCAAGGCGCGGTGATCGCCGCGGCGATCGCCTCGTTTCCACTGGTATTCAAGCCGGCGCGCGCCGCGTTCGAGAATGTGGATCGGCAGCTGGAGCAGGCGGCGCGGGTGCTGGGCGTGGCCGAAGCCGGCATCTTTTTGCGGGTGAGCTTGCCACTGGCCTGGCGCGGCATCCTGCCCGGAGTGCTGCTGGGCTTCGCGCGGGCGATGGGCGAGTTCGGCGCGACGTTGATGGTGGCCGGCAGTATTCCGGGCAAGACCCAGACGCTGTCCATCGCCATCTATGAAGCGGTCCAGGCCGGCCAGGACGGCCGGGCCAACTTCCTGGTGCTGGTGACCTCGGTGATCTGCATCGTGACCCTGCTGCTGGCCGGCACCGTGGGCGCGCGCCGCATCGTGCCCGGGCAACGTCGCTGATGCTGTTCGATTTCCATATACGCAAGGTGCTGCGGGCCGCTGATGGTGAATTCAGGCTCGATGTCAGCCTGCACACCGACTGTCGCCGCGTGGTGGTGCTTGGCGATTCCGGGGCCGGCAAGAGTCTGACCTTGAAGGCGGTGGCCGGCTTGCTGCGCCCGGATTCGGGATTCATCCGCGTGGCCGGCACCTCCCTGTTCGACCGGGCCGCGGGCGTGGACCTGGCACCGCAGGCACGCGCGCTGGGTTACGTGTTCCAGGATTACGCCCTGTTCCCGCATCTGACGGTGCGCCAGAACATCGGTTTTCCATTGCACAAGGGGCTGTTCAATCCCCGCCGCGGCCGCCGCTGCGAGGCGGTGGACTACTGGTTGGACGCGTTGCAGATCGGCCATTTGGCGGAGCATTACCCGGGCCAGATATCCGGCGGCCAACGGCAGCGCACCGCGGTGGCGCGGGCACTGGTGGCCCGGCCGCGGGCCCTGCTGCTGGATGAGCCGTTTGCCGCGCTGGATCAGGGCCTGCGCCGCAGCCTGCGCCTGGAGCTGTTGAGGCTGCTGGACGTGGCGGGGATTCCGCTGTTGCTGATCACCCATGACCGCGAAGACGAGGCTGCATTTGGAGGGCAGGTGCTGCACCTGTCGCAGGGGCGCAGTGTCGACTCCGGCGCGCCGTTCGCCGCACCCTGAGCCGCGCTGTGTGACCTGGCAAAGCAATCAGCCGCCGCAGCCGCCACAGCACACCGACGGCAGCCGTTCGATCTGCGCCAGCGTCGCGGCACAGCCGGCGTTGCCGAGGATCATCAGCAGCTCGCTCTGCCTCACGTTGGCGCAAACGCGCAGCGTCGTGCCCGACCCGGCCACGTCCACCAGTCCGGCCGGGTCCAGCTCCTGCAGTCCGGTTTCAATGGCGGGAAGGTCGATCTGTGCGGAGGCCAGGCGGACAGTGAATTCCATGGTGGAATCCCGGAGGTGGGTGGTTGATGAGGGGCACGACCGGGCCGGGCCGGCCAGCGGCGCCGGCGGTCGACTATCCGGGCCGGCCGTCGAGACGCGGACTGAGATAGATCCAGCCGATGCGGCTGACCCACGGCAGCAGCGCCAGCAGCCAGCCGGCCGCGGACAGCACTTGCCACAGCAGGGCATCGGGAACGATCTCGGCCACCACCCGCATCACCGCCACCCCCTGCAGCGTGAAGAAGGCGAACCAGGCCGCGGCATACATGGCCAGCGGCCGCCCGGAATGGCCCTGGGTGACGCGGGTCACCATGGCCACCAGCACGCTGCCGAAAAAGCCGATCGACAGCGCATGGATCGGCGCCCGGCCCAGAATGAATTCACCCGACAGCGCGTAGACCGCGCTCTGCAGCAGATACAGCGAGAAGGTGACCGGCAGCCAGGCCAGGCCAATGAACAGCGCCGCCAGCAAACCCGGCATCCGCGCGCGCGGCCACCAGTGCCACAGCGCCTGCAGGGACAGCAGCAGCAATGCCGCATCGGCGACCCACAACCACTCATGGACCTGCGCCAGTTCCAGCGGCAGCCGCAACAGCAGCGCCGTCCACACCGCCGTCAGCCACGGCAGCGGCCGCCACAGCGTGTAACCGGGCACCACGTTGCCGGCGAAGAACGGGAACATGCGGTGTGCCACGGTCAGGTACACCGGCAGCAGCAGGCCCATGCCACCGAGTTTGATGCTGAGCAGCGCCAATGCCGGCGGGGCGCCCACGGTGAAGGCGATGAAGCACAGCACGCCGGCATAGCCGATCAGCAGCGCGGCAAAGCATGAGCGCGCATGCCAGGTGCGGCCTTTTTCGGCGAACAGCAGCCGCCCCAGGATCAGCAGCCCGGCCGTCCAGCCGGCCGCCGCCAGGAGCAGGCCCGGAATGAACAGCAGGCGCCAGCCGCTGAGCGACAGCAGGATCAGCAGTTGCCCGCCCATCAGCCCCGCGCCGACCGGGACATGGCGCCAGCGCAAAAGATCCGGCAAGCCCATCCAGCGCGGGAATACGGTCAGCAGGAAGCCGAAGATGAAGCTGGGCAGCACCAGGTACAGCATGACGAAGGCATGCACCCAGCCGGCATACACCGGCGTCTGCGGCATCGGCCAGCCCTTGCCCAGATGCGAGGCCAGCCACAGCGCCCACCACAGCATCGCCAGCAGCAGGTTGCTGGCCCCGACGAAGAACAGCAGGCGATGCGGGGCCTGCAGCAGTTGCCGGGCCGAGGCACCCTGGGCCAGTGCGGAAGCGGTCTCCATGGCCGCAGTCTGCGGTGGCCGAGCGCGCGCTACCTTGACGTGGGTCAGGTGAAGCGCAGATTGCGGGTGCAGGCGCCGCAGGCCTGGGCAGCCGGGGCGGTGCGGTGCAAGAAAGCCTGCGCAGCGGCAGGTGGGGACCAGTGGCGCAAGGCGCGGATCGGCGCGGCGCGGGCACAAGCGGACGGTGGCGATGCTGCAGGCAACGCCTCGCCCCCCGGGCGGGGCGGCAGGGTGTCAGTCGCGCAGAACGGCGCGGGCCAGCGTTTCCAGCCGCGGCATGTCCAGGATTTCGACATCGCGCTGTCTGATGCGCACCAGCCCGTCCTGCTCGAACCGGCGCAATATCCGGCTGACCGTTTCCGGGGCCTGCCGCAGGTAGTTGGCAATGTCGGTTCGCGACATCGTCAGCTGGAAACGCCGCGGCGAGAAACCGCGCACCGCCAGTCGCCGCGACAGGCCGATCAGGAACGCCGCGATGCGTTCGTCGGCGGTGTTGTCACGGGCGAACAGCGAGGCCACGCCGATATCGCGGCTCATCAGCCGGAACAGGTGCTGCTGCAGGTTGGGCAGGCGGGTGGCCAACAGCGCGATCCTGGGGAAGGAGAACCGGCACAGCATCACCGTATCCAGCGCGACCGCATTGCAGGGATAGCGATCGCCATCAATCCCGTTCAGACCGATCACTTCGCCCGGCAGATGGAAACCCAGGACCTGCTGCTGGCCATCGGGATCGACCCGGTAGGTCTTCACGGTGCCGGCGCGCACGGCGGCGATCGTGCCGAATGCATCGCCTTCGCGGAACAGGTGCTCACCGGCATGCAGCGGTCCGACATGCTCGACCAGCACGTGCAGCTCCATCAGCGCCCGCTTGTCCATCCCTTCCGACAGGCAGGCCTGCGAAAACGCACAGGTGGAGCAGAAGCGCAGGGCATTGCCATCGTCGGACAGCACGCTGCCGTCGGTGCGCGGGAAAACCACCGGTGAACTCATGCGGGCGCTCCCGCGGCGCGGGCCGGACCGTCACGGGAAACCGTGCCGGTGCAACTCTTGACCGCGCAGGGGAGGTTCAGTCGTAGCACCGCGCCATGATACATCCGCCACTTCGCGTGATACCCGGGCCGATCCGTGCGCGCGCGCCGATCAGGTGTGGCGGGCCGTCTTGCGCCACTGCCGCGCGACCGGGCCGCAGCGGCGGTGGATCCGTCTGCGCCTTGTGGATATTCCGGTAGTCCCGGTTGTCAGCCGGCCCGTGTTTGCAAGGAACTCCACGCTAAGGCCGCCTTGCACCGGCCTGGGCGGGTCGGCCCCGGTGCGACGCAGGAATGCGGCGCAGGCGGCGTGCGTCATCGCCTGATCCGCCACATAGGAAATGGCAACAGGCGATGTGCGCTCTTGCCTCGTGGGGTCGGCGCCAGAATGACTGGCCGCTTCCCGCCAGACGCAGTGAAGCGCCCCCGATCGCGTTGTCGCAGGCCGCCGGCGTGCGCGCTGGGGCGGATCAGCCGGTGACGGCCCGGTCCAGCTGGCGGTAGCCGATCGCTTCGCTCAGATGCGCGCTCCGGATGTCGGCCGCGTCCGCCAGGTCGGCGATGCTGCGCGCCACCCGCAGGATGCGATGCATCGAGCGCGCCGACAGCTGCAGGCGGTCCATCGCCCGCTCCAGCAGGGCGTCGTCGGCCGGGGTCAGGCGGCAATCGCGCAGGGTCTCGGCCTGGTCCAGATGGGCGTTGGCTTTGCCGGCGCGCTGTTGTTGCAGCGCCCGCGCGCGCTGCACGCGTTCGCGCACCATCGCCGTGCTTTCGCCGTCGGCGCGGTCCGCGCGCAGATCGGCCGGCGGCAACCGCGGCACCTGCACATGCAGGTCGATGCGGTCCAGCAATGGCCCGGAAATGCGCGCACGATAGCGGCGGATGTGTTCGCCCGAACAGCGGCAGCGGCCGCTGCTGTCGCCGGCCCAGCCACAGGGACACGGGTTCATTGCGGCGATCAGCTGGAAGCGGGCCGGAAACTCGGCGCTGCGCGCCGCGCGCGACACGGTGACGCTGCCCGATTCCAGCGGTTCGCGCAGCACTTCCAGCGCATGCCGGTTCCATTCGGGCAACTCATCGAGAAACAGCACGCCGTTGTGGGCGAGCGATATTTCTCCCGGCCGTGGATGTGAGCCGCCACCGACCAGCGAGACCGCGCTGGCGGTGTGGTGCGGCGCGCGATAGGGGCGCTGGCGCCAGCGGGTCGGGTCCACCCCGCGGCCGCTGACCGAGGCCACCGCCGCGGTTTCCAGCGCCTCGGCCTCGCTGGCCTCGGGCAGGATGCCGGGCAGGCGCGAGGCCAGCAGCGTCTTGCCACAGCCCGGTGAGCCCATCAGCAGCAGGTGGTGGCACCCGGCTGCGGCGATTTCCAGTGCGCGGCGGGCCTGCAGCTGTCCGCGCACGTCGGCCAGATCGGCCACCCGCGCCGGCTCGGCGGCCGGTGCCACGGCATCCGGCAGCTGCCTGCTTCCGCCCAGCGCCGCACAGACTTCCAGCAGCGTACGCGCCACCTTGACCGTGGCCTGCTGCGCCAGCGCCGCCTCACCGGCATTGCCCGGCGGCACCACCAGGATGCGGCCATCGCGCGCGGCGGCAATCGCCGCCGGCAACGCGCCATCCACGCTGCGCAGTTCGCCGGTCAATGCCAGCTCGCCGAGGAATTCATAGCCGGCCAGCGCCTCGCGCTCGATCTGGCCGCTGGCGGCGAGAATGCCCAGCGCGATCGGCAGGTCGAAGCGGCCGCCCTCCTTGGGCAGATCGGCCGGGGCGAGGTTGATGGTGATGCGCCGGGCCGGGAACTCGAACTGGGCGCACAGGATCGCCGCGCGGACCCGGTCGCGCGACTCGCGTACCGCCGCTTCCGGCAGGCCGACGATCTGGGTGGAGGGCAGGCCGCCGGAAAGATGGACCTCGACCCGCACCGGAGGCGCATTCACCCCCGCGCGGGCACGGCTGTGCACCAGCGCCAGGCTCATGGGGGCCGGTTCAGGGGGCGGCGGAAGGCGGGGTGGCGGCGGCGCGCGATTCCATTGCGGCCACGGTCCGTTCCAGTGCGTCCAGTTTCTCGCGGGTGCGCAGCAGCACCGCGCGCTGCACTTCGAACTCCTCACGGGTGACCAGGTCCAGCCTGGCCAGCCCGGCCTGCAGCGCGTTCTTGAACGTGGCCTGCAGTTCCTCGCGCGATTCGCGCAATCCCGGCGGCACCAGGTCGCTCAGGCGGCGGGCAAGCTCGTCAATATGGTTGAGGTCGATCATGGTCGGTCTCCGCAGAATGGCTCGAGCCTAGGGCTGCCGTGCACGTGCGGCTATCGGTAGGGGGAGCACGGGGGCGTAAGGATAATCCGATACGCCGCTGCCGGCACCCACCGGCGGCGGTCCACAGCGCGGGTGGCCGCGCTATCCTTCCGGGGAAATGGACAGGGGAATGCCCGATGAAAATGATCATGGCCATCGTCAAGCCGTTCAAGCTGGATGACGTGCGCGAGGCACTGGCCGAACGTGGGGTTGCCGGTATCACGGTGACCGAGGTCAAGGGGTTCGGGCGGCAGAAGGGCCACACCGAGCTCTATCGCGGCGCCGAATACGTGGTGGATTTCCTGCCCAAGGTGAAGATCGAGGTGGCGGTCACCGACGCGCAGGCCGACGAAGTGGTCGAGGCCATCGTCAAGGCGGCCGGCACCGGCAAGATCGGCGACGGCAAGGTGTTCGTGTACGACCTGGGCAGCGTGGTGCGCATCCGCACCGGCGAGCTGGACGCCGACGCGCTCTGAGGGGTGCGGCCGGGCCTCAGCCCTGGCGCTCGAGCTGGCGGCAAAGCCGCATCAAGAGTGCAGGCGCATTTTGGCCGCACCGGATTCCTGCGCGCCCAGCGCTGGCGCCGGACGCATGACCAGCCGGCCGTTTTCCGGCGGCAGCTACGAAAAGCCCCGCGCTGACAGACAGCGCGGGGAACAGGCACACGGGCTGACGCTTATTCGCCCAGCGCCTTGGCCACGAACGGCGGCGACACCAGCACGCCGGTGTGCAGCGGTGCGGTGTAGTACAGCGTCTCGAACGGCTTGGCGGCCGCGTCGGCCTGGCGGAACTCGAAGCCGCCGCCCTTGCGCGCCAGGGTCACGCTCCACCAGCCGGTCGGGTAGCAGGGCTGCGGGAACGGCAGGGTCTTGAAGGTGCTGAAACCGGCCTTGCCCATTTCGGTGCGCATCTCGTTGATCAGCGCCAGCTGCGCCAGCGGCGATTCGGACTGCTGCACCAGGATGCCGTCGTCCTTCAGCGCCTTGAAGCAGCTGGCGTAGAAGGCCTTGTTGAACAGGCCTTCGCCGGGCCCGACCGGGTCGGTCGAGTCGACGATCACCACGTCCACGCTGCCGGCCGGGCAGTTGGCCATGTACGCCACGCCGTCGTCGAACAGCAGCTCGGCGCGCGGATCGCTGTTGGAATCGCACAGCTCCGGGAAATACTTCTCGGCCATGCGCGTGACCTGCTCGTCGATATCGCACTGGGTCACGCTCTCCACGCCGGCGTGCTTGAGCACTTCGCGCAGGGTGCCGCAATCGCCGCCGCCGATGATCACCACGCGCTTGGGCGCGGCGTGGGTGAACAGCACCGGGTGGCTGATCATCTCGTGGTAGAAGAAGTTGTCGCGCGTGGTCAGCATCACCGCGCCATCGATCAGCATCAGCTTGCCCCAGTCGGTGGTCTGGTAGATCTCGATCTTCTGGAATGGCGACTGCACCTCGTCCAGCTTGCCGCTGATGCGGTAGCCGATGGCCGAGCCGGTGGGCTGGAAGTGTTCGATGTACCAGTTGTCTTGGGTGGTCATGCGGTGATCCTGGAGGCAGGTCTTCTCCTTGCACGGAGAAGGGGGGCGGTGAAGGGCAAGGACGTAACGGCCGGCACGCTCGCGTGACGCGGGTTTCCCCTGGCCGGCGTATGGCGGCACGTTTATCGTCGTTGCAGCCGGAAGGTGGTTGCGGCGCGGCGCGGATTGTAACGGACCCTTGGGCAGGCAAGCGTTAGAATGCACGTCCGCGCCGCAACGGGGTTCCCGCCACGGCAATGAAGAACGCGTCGCCACGCGCCAGAAATAGCGAAAAGCCATGACTTCCAGCAGTACTTGGTCCCTCGACCAAGCCCGCAAGACCTATTCCATCCCGCATTGGGCCGATGGCTACTTTGACGTGGACCAGGCCGGGCACATGGTGGTGAGACCGACCGGCACGACCGGTCCGATGGTATCGCTGCCGCAGGTGGTGGATGCCGCACGTGCGGCCGGTGCCAGACTGCCGATGCTGGTGCGTTTCCCGGACATCCTCGGGCAACGGCTGGGCAAGCTGCAGGCGGCGTTCGCCCAGGCGCAGCAAGATTTCGACTATCCCGGCGGTTACACCGCGGTGTATCCGATCAAGGTCAACCAGCATCGCGGCGTGGCCGGTACGCTGGCCAGCCACCACGGCGAGGGGTTCGGCCTGGAAGCCGGTTCCAAGCCGGAGCTGATGGCGGTGCTGGCACTGAGCCGGCCGGGTGGCCTGATCGTCTGCAACGGCTACAAGGACCGCGAGTACATCCGCCTGGCGCTGATCGGCCGCAAGCTGGGCCTGCAGACGTTCATCGTGATCGAGAAGCCGTCCGAGCTGAAACTGGTGCTGGAGGAGTGCAAGGCGCTGGACGTCAAGCCCGGCCTGGGCGTGCGCATGCGGCTGGCCAGCCTCGGCGCCGGCAAGTGGCAGAACAGTGGCGGCGACAAGGCCAAGTTCGGCCTGTCGCCGCGCCAGCTGCTGGACCTGTGGAAGTCGCTGCGCGACACCGAGTACGCCGACTGCCTGAGCCTGCTGCATTTCCACATGGGCTCGCAGATTTCCAACGTGCGCGATATCGCCAACGGCATGCGGGAGGCGACGCGCTACTTCGTCGAACTGTCGCGGCTGGGGGCCAGGATCACCCACGTGGATGTCGGCGGCGGGCTGGGTGTGGATTATGAAGGCACACGTTCGCGCAGCTTCTGCTCGATCAACTACGGCCTGGACTCATACGCCAGCAATATCGTGCAGCCGCTGGCCAATGCCTGCGAAGAGCACGGCCTGACCCCGCCGCGCATCGTCACCGAATGCGGCCGCGCGATGACCGCGCACCATGCGGTGCTGATCGCCAACGTGTCCGAGGTCGAGCAGGCGATGGAAGGCCGTGTGCCGGACCAGCACGACGACGAGCCGGCCGCGATCCGCCACCTGCGCGAGATCCATGACGAACTGGACCGGCGCCCGGCGGTGGAACTGTTCCAGGAAGCGCAGCATTTCCATGCCGAAGGCCTGGCCAGCTACGCGCTGGGGCAGATCGACCTGCCGCAGCGGGCGCGCATTGACGACCTGTTCTATGCCATCGCCCATGCCGTGCGCGCGCGGCTGAGCTATGACGAGAAAAGCCACCGCCCGGTGCTGGACGAATTGAACGAGCGCCTGGTCGACAAGTACTTCGTCAACTTCAGCGTGTTCGAATCGATCCCGGATGTGTGGGCGATCGACCAGGTGTTCCCGATCGTGCCGATCGAACGCCTCAACGAGGTGCCCGAACGCCGCGGCATCATCGCCGACATGACCTGCGATTCGGACGGCATGGTCAAGACCTACGTCGAGAACGAGAGCCTGGACAGCTCGCTGCCGCTGCACGCGCTCAAGCCCGGCGAAAGCTACCGCATCGGCTTCTTCATGGTCGGCGCCTACCAGGAAATCCTCGGCGACATCCACAACCTGTTCGGCGATACCGACGCGGTGGAAGTGGTGGCCGACGAGGACGGCTACATGATCACCCAGCAGCGCCGCGGCGATACCACCGACGTGATGTTGGACTACGTCGGCTACTCGCTGGCCGAGCTGCGTGCGACCTACGCGCAGCGCGTGGCCGCCGCCAACCTGCCGGCCGAACGCGCCGAAGAGCTTGCCGCCGCGCTGGAAGCGGGTCTGACCGGTTACACCTACCTGTCGGACGAGCCGTTGGGTTGAGAGGCTTTGCTACATAGCTGCCGGCTGTAGCCGGCAGCTATCTCACCACAACAGCGCTTTTCTGGTCGGGTACGGATAACCCATATGACCGCTAGGTTGGTGTCGGTACCCATTGCCGACATTGGTCAGTACCGCTGCCGCAGACGTGTGTGCTGTGCCTTGGGGCTGCGTGGGAGCAACGGCCAATCAGCGCCGTTTCAAGATTTTCGCCAGCTGCGCCAACTGTGTTGCAGCTATCTCCGCTACGTTGGCGTGGCGTGATTCCACCGCGCTGTCACAACGCGGACAAGTATTGAAGTGATCCAAGCCGGGAATACGGCAATCACTGACCGGGCCGGGTGTAGTGTGTTTCCAGCCGCAGGTACGGCAGACGAAGGTGAGTGGCGGTGATGGCCATGCCATATGTATGTCCTCAGTCTTCCCGCAGGTTGTCATGCAGGGTTTTCACGTACTTGGCCAGGCCAAACAGTGCAAAGCCGTATACGACCGCACCACCAATCACTTTGAACATTGCATTCTCCACTGGTGGGAAAGGCCGCTCCCGGTATGAGAGCGGTGTGGAGACAGGATGTGGGAGGAATGCGACGGAATGTGTCGTGGCAAGAAGGCATTCACGATTTCCGACGTCACCCGGCAGGCTTCAGGTCTACGCCTTCCGTGAAGCTCTGCACTGATGCCTCCTTACAGGTCACTGTGGCCACATGCCGACATGCGCGCCGGCTTCGACTTCATGCGCATCGCTCATGCGGTCCACTCCCCAGAACACGCTGTAGACCGTGTTCGCATTGGGAAGGTCGATATGGTCTGTGCAGCCACGCCCAGTGAGGTGGTGGCATCGCTGCGCGGTACGGACAATTGCATCTCCGGGTCGCCGGCACCCATCGGGCCGAAGGTGTAGCGCAGGCTGCTGCCGGCATCGCACAGGGTGACCAGCTTGGCGTTGGTGGTGCCGCAGTGGAACAGCAAGGTTTCTCCAGTTTCGCAGGCATACGGGTCGCCTTTCTCCTTCGGCTCTGCATCCAGGGAATCGGCCCAGGTGCATTGGCCGTCGTTGCAGGTGCGATCGTCCTTGCAGGCGGTGTACTTGCCGCATTGCAAGGCCGTGGCCGGCAAGCCTGATGCGGCAATGGCTGGTTCGCCCCCCCCCCCCCCGCCTTTGCAGGCAACAAAGGGGGTAGCCAACGCCAGCAGCGCGGTGGTGGTGGCCAGGCGGTGGGGATGACGGCGCATTGAGGCTTCCGGTTCGGGTAATGGAGGGCGGACGAGTGAAACCGGGCGCATCAGCGCCCTTGACCGAACACGAAGCCCCTGAATCCCAGGGCCGCGAACAGCGGAATCAGACACAGCCATGAGATGAACGGCGCATCAAAGAAACGATCAGTCATGCCGAGGCCGTAATAGAGATCGTTGATTCGCATCAGCAGGCCGTGGTCGTTCATCACCAGCGCTTTTTTGGTGCGCCATATTGTTGCGCCCCAGGTGATCTTCCAGCCGCCGACATAGGCAATGGCAATGGCAATGACGGATTCGATCAGCCGCGAGGCACCGCCACGCTCCTCCTCAAAATCTTCGTCCTCGTCCTGCTCGTCCACTTCTTGCTGGTGCAGGTCGTTTCGGGCCGGCACTGCAACGTTGGCGTTGTTCTCTTCGCCGGGCAGCGGCGGCGGCAGTACTTTTTCGGTCATGGGCTTCTCCTGGTCGTCGAGAGGGGGCGACGCGAGAGCGGGCTTGTCCCTCAACGCCACTCACCATGGGTGGTGATGGCATGGAGCGATGGTGGGGGAGATGCGCGACAACTGGTGTCGCCAATCCATGTTGTTCACATCGTGGACTGACGAAAACAAATATGACCGACACGGCAGGCGTGCCGCGGTATTATTGCCGCAGATTCACGAATGGTCCGTGCGCTCCGCGATGACCAGACGGATTTCCACCCGGCGCTGGCGTGCATCCTCCGGCGGAATGCCCTCAAGCGGTTGCGAATCGCCAAACCCTGCAACGACAATCCGTTTGGAGTCGGAGGACTGAAGATTGTCCGCCAGCACTTTCCGAGTCTCACGCGCTCGTGCCGCCGATAACGTGTAGTTGTCGTCATAGACGGTGCAAAACCTAGCATAATCCGTAACTGGGCGTGACACCGGGCGATCATCGGTATGCCCTTCAACATAAACCCGCCCGTCCGGTACGCTTTCTAGAAAGGCGATCAGCTGTGCCTGAACATTGCTCAGCGCGGGGTGGGCAATATCGACAACACAGGCGCTGCCACGATTGAATACTCCGTCACGCAACGTGATCTTTCTGGTGCCTGTATCCACCGTGATCATGTCTCCGTTGATGGTATCGGAAAGTGATGCGTGCAATTGCCCCATTATCATGTTCAGTTTCTGTTGCTGCGGATCGCTAGCTTGCTCCAGCTCGGCCATACGCTTCTCCGCAGCAGTCTTCTGCAATACGGACATGACCAGAAGCAGCATCACCACCGCAACCACGCCTGCCATCAGGTCGGAAATTGCGATCCATTCGCTGGGCTTGTCTTTCATATATATATCCCTGCCGGATCAGTGGGTTGTGGTTGTTTTCAGGTTCTGGCCGGCCGAAAGGGGCCGTTGGGTTGCTTTCGAGGCTCGGGAGTTGTTGCTTCGGTCGGCTCGGCTGGTGTAGGCAGTTGACTGGTGTCGTGTTGGGAACTCTTGAGGGAAATGATCTTATCCATTCGGTCCATTAACTGGGGAGCAACATCACTGATTTTCCCAGAAACCCTTTCCATATTGGTGGCTATTTCATCCATCTTGCCAGCCAAACTTCCGACTGCCTCGGTCGCCTTTTTTACCTGCATCCTGGTGTCTGAAACAGCATTCAGTCCTGTGGTGATGGAATCTCTTGTGGAGACCTGCTCGCGGATTGATTCATTAATGCTCTTTGCAACATTTTCCGTCTGAACGGAAAAGTCATTTTGCAGGCTTTCCTGAATCTTGAGGGATCGTTCGGTAGATTCTTTTACTTGCTGGAGAGTGTCCTGGACATTGTGCGACAAAGTGTCCAGCGCGCTGGATATGTTCTCCGTTGCCTTGGAAAGGCCGTCACTGCCTGCTTTTAGCGTGGCAGCAGACTCCTCGCTCATATGGGCAATGGCGTTTCCAAGGTCTTGGCGCACATCGGAAAGGACTTGCTTGAACTCGGTATTGAATTCGTCAACTACTCGCTTCAAGTCTTCAGCTGCTTCCGCAACCTTCTTCGAGCCGCTGGCCATGTGTTGGCCGGCAGTAGCCATCTGCTGAACAATTTCCCGGGTTCCAGTACTGAACTCGACCATCTCGGAACTGGTTCTGGTCGTTGCAGCGCAGATGTCGCGCAGCAGAACGTTGGTGGCCTGAATCCCGGATACCGAATTGCAGGTCTCTCTCAGCATCCTGTTTGCGTCATCTTGACGCTGCATGAACCCGGAATCCGCATCGAATTTATTTTCGATCGATGCGATGGCGGAAACAATGTTTTTCCCGGTGGCGGCAATGGCAGAAAAAAGAAGCTCCTGTTTGTTGAGCTCTGAGTTTTGGTCTTCGTCTCGACGCTTCTCGAGGTCATCCTTCACCTTGTCGATGACCCATGCCAGACGATTCTCTTCGAGACGCCATAAAGCTAGATATATCTTCAGTGAGATGAAGCCGATGATTCCCCAGCTGGAGGTCTTGAATTTGCTGCCGAGATTGTTGAGCAGAACCCCTAGCTCATCATTCATGGCGTTGGTTGAGATTGTCCTGGACTGGTCCAGCAGCTCGGAGGCATTGTTCAGTGCCATGCCAAGCCCAATAAACGTGCCCAATAGGCCGAATACCAGAAGCAAGCCGGGCATTATGTCGGCGATCTTCTCGGGAGAAGTTGCGACTGCATTCCAGAGGTCGGTCACACTGCCATGGTCGATATTAAGGCTCTTTCCAGACCTCCCTCCGTTCCATTTCTTTTCCCAAGCGGCGGGGCGGGCAGTCCACGGGGTGATGATGGCGGTAATGAGAACGAATGCCGAGATGACAACAAAAACTCCGATTTGAAGCATGTCCTCCCTATTTGGTAAGAGAAACCCGATAAGCTCCTCAAGAATCATGCTGTCACCTCAATCACGCTTTCCATGCGGGACTTGGATTCCTTGCGGAAGACATTGGAAAAGTCAATGATGATCTCCTGCTCTTCATCGGAGAGTTCCTCGAAGGGGGTGTTTTTCTGGGCGGCCATCACGATTATTTCACCGATGCGACTGCCATCGTCGATGACATATTCACGACCCTCTTCCGAAAGCTGCTCCTCGCTCTTCTCCAGCATCTGCAGGAAACCTTCCATGGCATTGGCGAAGATTTCCTTGTCGTGCCTCTCCGTCCTGAGAGTCTTCAATTCGGTTTCTTGGGCTGCAACCGTCTCTTCAAGACTTGCCAGCCGTGCCGCTTCGGTATCGTCCAGCTCACCCTGCACTCGCTTCGCCGTTTTCAGACGTGTGATGGCAATGTTGTTGGAGTCCTGTTCGCCTCCCAGTGCCTTGATCTGCTTCCCCAGATCCTTGGCCTGCTGCGTCAGTAGTACACAGATTTCTTCCTGGACAAAAGACTGAAATGTCTTGCCGTGGTTTTCGTTGAGAAGGCTGTCAAGCCGTTTCGCACTGGCTTGAGTCAGCTCCGGGTTGGCCTTGATCAGATCGGATGCCGTGCGGATGACAAATTGATCATCAGCCGTCAGTGCATCCAGTGACTTTTGCTTAACCAGCTTACCTTTTACGGCACTCAGAAGTTTCTGGGTTGCCCGCAGGCGCAAGTAGTGGTCGTAGCTGGCCGGTTCGGAATCAATGACGTGTTGCAGGTCGGTTTGGGCGATACCCAGATCGTTGAGCGCATTTGCCAGTTCCAAGCCAGCACGTTGCTGAGCATCAAGTCCTGCCGAATCAGCCTCCGCGGTACGCAGTGAATCCCGATTGCCAACGGCTTGCTCGTATTCTTCCGCGGTGAAGAACGGAACCTCTCCGTTCTTGATCTGTTCCTCCATTTTCCTTGCCCACTTCCCTGCACTCTCAATGGCGCTGCCGACCTTCTTTGCGATTGGTGAATTTTCCAATGCCAGAAGGGCGTCTATACCCTTGGAAATTGCAGTTAGGGCAGCTTTGGCATACGGGTGGGGAACGCTGGCGGCCGCCATCTTAAGTGGAGCTTGGGCCTTTTCGATATAAGGCTTCACCTTCTTCCAGACCTCCTTTACCTCGCCAACGAATTTTTCGGCATTTTCCGCGACGAAATTGATGGCTTTCGCGGCAACGCGCTTGACCGTGGACACCACGGCGGTGGTAACGGATTCGAAAAGGTCCGAGAAAAATCCCATTTCATTAGCCTTGTTTATTGGAGGTTGCGTTGGAGAGGCCCAGCAGCTTTATGCTGGAATTAATTTCGGCGTCGGAAGAGCGGGCAAGGTGGGCTTGCTTCCCGACATTGCGATTTGCGTTGCGTACATCGGCGATGGCGCCTTCAAAGTCCGACCAGGTCACCTGGGGCTGCTCCGGATTGGCGACCAATGCGCGGGGAAGTGCAGTTCGCATGACAGTGCGAAGCTCCCGACCGGAGAGCCCTTTGGACGCTTCGGCGGCACGTTCGATCAGAGCGTCCCGGTCTTCGGCTAGTGGGATGCCCGGGACCATCAATCGTTGCCAAAGCCGCTTGCGGCCATCGAGATCGGGCAGTTCGAACGTGATGTGATAGCGAATACGGCTGACAAAGGCGTTGTCGTAGTTGTTGGCGAAGTTGGTGGCAAACACGACGATGCCTTCGAACCTTTCCAGCTCTATCAATAGAGTGGAGCGCATTGCATTGATTTCGTTGTCGATGCCTTGGGTTACTGATGACAGGCGGGCGCCGAGCAGGGTATCGGCCTCATCGAAGAACAGCAGCGCGCCAGCCACTGCAGCGGATTTGAAGGCCACGGATATGTTTTTTGCGGTTTCACCGACGAACTTGCTTTCCACTTCGGAAATTCCGATGTGAATGAAGGGGCATTGAAGCGTGCCAGCCAGGGCCTCGGCAGCGAGAGTCTTTCCGGTTCCGGGCGGGCCGTAAAAATTTAGGACCATGTTCCGACCCGTTGGGTCGACGGCGCCCAGGCCCCAATCGGAATAGATAATCTTGTGGTAGCGCATGGCGCCGATGGCTTCATCGAACATCCGCCGGGTTTCCGGCCCGAGCACCATGTCGCCTTCCAGCGTGATTCTCGGATCCCGTACCTCATAGGGCGATTGCAAAAGGCGCTCAGTTTGTTCTTCGTTCTGGGACATGGAGTTGGGCATGAGCTGTGATGGTCAGGAGGTGGGTGTTGCGTACAGTGCCAAGGTGCGCTGGATCGATGCCGTCAGTACATCCCGCATGGAAGCTGGTTCGCGGACGAGAATCTGCTCCCCCAACCCGAACGCCCACCAGAGCGTTTCTTGGTCATCGGCCACGCTCGCGGTCAGTCGCAACCATTGCGTATCCGGAAGGGGCTTCAGAGCTTGGTCTTCGCTCAACGGGGTTTCCCGCAATATCCACGCGGTATCGGGGTGCACATCGGCCACCAGCTCCACCATTCCAGTGCCCTGCCTGGGCGTAAACGCAGCCGTGGGGAGGTAGGCGTCGATATCGAAGTCGTCGTCACGCGCCGGGGCGCTCAACACTTCGGCGCGCTGGATGCGGTGCAGGGCGAAGTGGCGCAGGTCGGTGTAGTCGCCGACGCTGGCGATCAGATAGCTGGCCGGGCCGCGGGAGACCAGACCTTTCGGGTGCAGGGTCATGGTTTTGACCTCGCCCTTGACCCGGCTGAGGTAGTCGACCTGCAGCTGGCGCTGTTCCAGCAGGGCGTTGGCCACCTGTTCCCATACATCACCGTTCACGCTGGCCGGTAGCAGCGCCTTGCCATTGGGCAGGCTGCGCACGCGCTGCGCCCAGCGGGTGAGCGGGTTGTGCTGCAGGGACTGCAGGTGATTGCGGGCGGTGGCGAACTGCGGTTCCAACAGGGCCAGCACGCCGGGCGGCAGCAGGTGCTTGAGGTGGCCTTCGGCCAGGCTCATCGCCAATGCGGCGGCGGTATCGGTGGCGGGCAGGGTGATCTGCGCCTGGCTGTCGAAACTCCAGCGAAAGGCCTGGCCATCGTCCTGGCAGATCAACGGGAAGCGGGTGCTGAGCTTTTCGCTCAGGTCACGCTGCAGGGTACGGGCGGTAACCGAGAAGCCGCGCTGTTCAAGTGCTGTCTTGAGTTCCTGCACCGAGGCACTCTTGGGGTAGCGGGGAATCAGACCAAGCAGAACGAGGTTGCGGACGAGCGGATCTTTTGGATCTTTGTTGGACATGGCGTAGGCAAGGGCAGTCAGTCTGGTATTGCAAGGAAGTGCCGCGCTGGACGGCGCGTGGCATTGGCAGAGACCGACGTTAGTCAGTGGGCGCAACGGTTTCTGTCGCGGTTGCCGGGCCTTGCGAACAAGGGGTAGTACTGACCACCGCTACCGTGCTTTTTCGCGTGGTGGAGTACTCCGGAACCACCGGATAGGCGATGGCGTCGTCTGAGAATGCATCGGTTTCCATCATCAGACTGATCATGGCCGGAAGCAGCGCACTGAGCAGGGCGCAGCCATCGCGCAACTGCGCGCGGTTGATACTGCTGTTCCAGGTGGCGCCGCCGTGCACGAGCTGGTTGCGCAGCACGTAGAGGCGGTCCAGCACGATGCTCAGCAGTTCGGCGGTGCGCTGGCCGAGCGCGGCATCCATCGCCGCTTTGCGGCTGGCGTCGAAGCGCTGTTTCCAACGATCGCTGGAGTCGTGATCGCGTAATGCACGCCAGAAGGGGGCGAACACGTAGCGGTTATCGATCAACAGGCGCACCGGTCCGCTGAACTGCTGGAACAGCAGGCGGTGCAGTTGCTGTTGCGAATCCACGGCCACCAGCCGGGAGATGAAGTCGGCAACACGCTGGCGCTCGCTCTGCTCGCCGTCGAATTCGCCGGCATAAGCGGCGTTGAAAGCGATCCATAGCAGGATGAAGCGGGCATCGTCATCGCCGTTGTCCTGTCCGGCGCGGTGCAGCCAACTGATAGCCCGGTGCAAGCGGACAGCAAGCACCTCGTTCTGGTTCGCGCGCACGACGCGATGCCGCTCGCGCAGCGCTTCTACGGTTGCAACATCCATAGTGCCAGGTAGTCCCTTGCTTCCTTGATTACAGCTGCAACGCTTTGTCGATCCTCGACAAAGCCCCCTTGTGTGGAAGATGCCCTGCCAAAATAAATATGGCAATGCATATGCATTAGCGGCCGCGCATGCGAACTCTTGAATCGTCGCAGCGGCGGGACGTTGGATCGATTGCGCGAGGCTGCGCGTACAAAAAAGCCCCGGACGCAGTACCCGGGGCTTGATGATGATGGGGGGGGCGAGCGGATCTTCTGGCTTCTGTGCCGTCTATTGCCGCGCCAAGGGTTTGGCGTAGATCAGGAACGTTTGGTTCACCGACGTGGATCAGCTCTCACGCGCGACCTGGAAGCCGGCGAACGACTGGCTGGTGGGCATGATCTCCAGCCGGTTGATGTTCAGATGGGCCGGCAGCGTGGCCACGTAGAAGATGCTGTCGGCGATGTCTTCGGCGGTCATCGGGGTGGCGCCGCTGTAGAGCTTGTCCGAGGCGGCTTGGTCGCCGTGGGTGCGCACCAGAGTGAACTCGGTCTCGGCCATGCCCGGTTCGATCGTGGTCACGCGTACGCCGCTGCCGTGCAGGTCCGCACGCAGTCCGAGCGAGAACTGGCTGACGAACGCCTTGGTGCCGCCATACGCATTGCCGCCCGGATACGGATACACGCCGGCCACCGAGCTGATGTTGATGATGGCGCCGCGGCGCTTCACCAGCTGCGGCAGCAGGCGGTGGGTCAACGTGACCAGCGCGGTGACGTTGGTGTCGATCATCGTGCGCCAGTCCTGCAGG
This sequence comes from Stenotrophomonas sp. YIM B06876, assembly GCF_030711595.1. Classification (GTDB taxonomy): domain Bacteria; phylum Pseudomonadota; class Gammaproteobacteria; order Xanthomonadales; family Xanthomonadaceae; genus Stenotrophomonas. The sequence continues at coordinate 25,607 of NZ_JAUJUJ010000010.1, read as the reverse complement.
TCGGCGCGCTGCGCCGGCGCGGTGCCCTGCGCCAGGCCGGCGTTGTTCACCAGCAGGTCGATCTGGCGGAAGTTCTCCGGCAACGCGGCCAGGGCGGCGTCCATCGCGGCCGCATCCCGGATGTCGAACACCGCGGCGTGGATCACGTCGGCACCGAACTCGTTGACCAGCGGCTGCAGGCGCTCGGCGCGGCGGCCGGTGGCAATAACGCGCCAGCCGGCGGCGGCGAAACGGCGGGCGGCGGCGGCGCCGAAGCCGGAGGTAGCACCGGTGATGAGGGCGGTCTTGGGCATGGGTAGATTCCTTGGGAGCAGATGGCCGATTTTCGCACTGCATTGCGTGCGGGGGTATCGCGCAGTGCCGGCCGGGGGAGTGGCGTGGCAACCGCATGCGGTGCCGGGGGCGAAGAGCGTGCCCTCATCCGCCCTTCGGGCACCTTCTCCCGCAGGGAGAAGGGAGCGTTGTTTCCGGTGGCAGAGGACGGGTGATGCTTGCGGGCGGGAGAAGGCATTGGTGAGCTGCACGGCGAAGGCGGGCGCGGTGCCGGGCGGTGTGGCAGGTCACCCTCATCCGCCTTTCGGGCACATTCTCCCGCAGGGAGAAGGGAGCGTTGTTTCCGGTGGCAGAGGACGGGTGATGCTTTCGGGCGGGAGAAGGCATTGGTGAGCTGCACGGCGAAGGCGGGCGCGGTGCCGGGCGGTGTGGCAGATCACCCTCATCCGCCTTTCGGGCACCTTCTCCCGCAGGGAGAAGGGAGCGTTGTTTCCGGTGGCAGAGGACGGGTGATGCTTTCGGGCGGGAGAAGGCATTGGTGAGCTGCACGGCGAAGGCGGGCGCGGTGCCGGGCGGTGTGGCAGATCACCCTCATCCGCCTTTCGGGCACCTTCTCCCGCAGGGAGAAGGGAGCGTTGTTTCCGGTGGAAGAGGGGGGATGCTTTCGGGCGGGAGAAAGCATTGGTGAGCTGCACGGCGAAGGCGGGCGTGGTGCCGGGCGGTGTGGCAGGTCACCCTCATCCGCCTTTCGGGCAGGTTATCCCGCAGGGAGAAGGGGGCGTGCTCGCGGGTAGGAAGCGGGTGCTGTGCACGGCGGGTGGGCAGTGGCACGGGTTCCCGGGGGCGGAAGAAGTGTGCTTTCGCCAAGGGTCAGGCCAGGGCCGCTGCGTTGCGTCAGGAGACGGCAGCAGTGGGGCAGGAATCAAGCGGCGGACCGGAGGCAACAGGCGACCACCACGCGCGGCTTTTTTGAAAAGCAAAAGCCCGGCGCGGGGCCGGGCTTTCCGTGGTCCAGCATTGGCGTGGCGCGGGTTACTGCGCCTTGATCGCCATGGCCTGCAGGCCGCTGCCATTGAGCTTGGCCTTGGCTTCGGCCAGCTCGCTGGCGGTTCCATATGGGCCCATGCGCACGCGGTAGACGGTCTTGCCGCTGATCTGCGCCGATTCCACCCGCGCGGCCAACCCCATCATGGCCAGCTTGGCCTTGGTGGCTTCGGCGTCGCCGGAGGCCCCGAAGGCGCCGGCTTGCAGGATGTAGCGCACGTTGTCGCTGGCAGCGGTTTCCGGCGCCAGCGCCGGTGTCAATGCCGCCTTGGGTTCGCTGGCTGCAACCGTCGGTACCGGGGTGGCGCTGGCGACCTGGGTCGGGCGCGTTGGCGGGGTTTCCGGCACCGGCGTCGGCTGGCGCGCGGCTTCGCTGACCGCTGCCGGCAGCGCGGCCGGGAGGGCCGCCGGCAGCGGGCGCCCTTCCAGTGCGGCCTGCGCGCGCTGTGCTTCGCTGCTTTCTCCGCCGCGTGCGGCCTGCTGGGTGCGGCGCAGTTCCTCGGCGCGGGCGCTGGCGGCCAGTTCGGCGTCGGACATCTGTACTTCCTTGCCCGGCAGCAATGTGTAGAAGTCGTACTGGGTGGCGGCGGATTTCGCGGCTTGGTCGTTGCCAGCCCGCGCTGCCGGACGCGGCAGTTCCGCCGCCGCATCCACGTCGACATCGGTCACCGGCGCCGGCTGCGCATCCGGGTTGGGATGCGGGCCCACGCGCAGGAAGCCGTCACCCTCGGTCTTGAACAGGTTGGGCGCTGCCAGAAACGCCACCGCGGCGATGGCCACACCGGCCACCAGCCACACCCAGCCGGGGGTGCCCTGGTTGCTGTTGCGCCGTGCCTGGGTTTTGCCGCGTCGTGCTGCCATTTACGGGATCTCCTCGACTTACATCTTTTCCGGAGCCGACACGCCCAGGATGTCCAGGCCGTTGGCCAGCACCTGCGCAGCGGCCGAGGCCAGGGTCAGCCGGGCGTTGCGCGCGGCCGCATCGTCCACCAGCACCGGTGTCCCGTGATACCACGTGTGGAAAGCGTGGGCCAATTCACGCAGGTACTGCGCGATTTGGTGCGGCTCCAGCGCGATGCCGGCGGCTTCGACCACTTCCGGATAACGCGAAATTTCGTTCATCAGCTCCAGCGATGCGGCATCGTCGAGCTGCGGCAACGCGGCCAGCCCCTCGGCCTGCACGTAATCCAGGCCTTTTTCGTGGGCCTGGCGCAGCAGCGAGCAGACCCGCGCGTGCGCGTACTGCACGTAGAACACCGGGTTGTCGTTGCTCTGCTGGCGGGCTAGGTCGATATCGAAGGTCAGCTGCGAATCGGGCTTGCGCGCGATCAGGAACCAGCGGGTGGCATCGCGCCCGGCTTCCTCGATCAGGTCGCGCAGGGTCAGGTAGCTGCCGGCACGCTTGGACAGCTTCACTTCCTCGCCGCCGCGCATCACCGTCACCATCTGGTGCAGCACGTATTCCGGCCAGCCCTTGGGAATGCCGACGTCCAGCGCCTGCAGGCCGGCGCGCACGCGCGCCAGCGAGCCGTGATGATCGGCCCCCAGTTCGGTGATCGCACGCTCGTAGCCGCGCTGCCACTTGCTCAGGTGGTAGGCCACGTCCGGCAGGAAGTAGGTGTAGCTGCCGTCGGACTTGCGCATCACGCGGTCCTTGTCGTCACCGAAGTCGGTCGAACGCAGCCACAGCGCGCCACCTTCCTCGTAGGTGTGGCCGGCGGCGTTGAGCTGGGCGACGGTCTCTTCGACCTTGCCGTCCTTGTACAGCGAGCTTTCCAGGAAGTAGATGTCGAAATCCACGCCGAACGCGGCCAGGTCCTGGTTCTGCTCGTTGCGCAGGTATGCCACGGCAAAACGGCGGATCGCGTCGAGATTGCCGGCATCACGCTCGCCGATGACGACGTTGCCTTCCAGATCCACCGACTCACCTGCCAGATACGCGCGTGCCACTTCAGCGATGTAGTCGCCGCGGTAGCCCGACTCCGGCCAGCCGGCGTCGTCCGGCTGCAGGCCCTGGGCCCGCGCCTGTACCGACAGGGCGAGATTTTCAATCTGCACCCCGGCATCGTTGTAGTAGTACTCGCGCTTGGTGTTCCAGCCGTTCATTTCCAGCAGGCGCGCCAGGCAGTCACCGATGGCGGCCGCGCGACCGTGGCCGACATGCAGCGGCCCGGTCGGATTGGCCGAGACGTATTCCACGCCCACGGTGCGGCCATTGCCGGCCAGGTTGCGGCCGTAATCGGCGCCTACCTTGATGACCGTGGCGATTTCACGCTGATAGGCGTGGGGCGAGAGATGGAAATTGATGAAGCCCGGGCCGGCGATCTCTACCTGGGTGATGTCGTCGCTGGCGGGCAACGCGGCGACCAGCGCCTGGGCCAGTGCGCGCGGATTGCTGCGCGCCGCCTTGGCCAGCAGCATCGCGGCGTTGGTGGCGAAGTCGCCGTGCTCACGGGTCTTGGGCCGTTCGACCACGAAGTCCGGCGGCAGGGTGTCGGCAGGCAGGCTGCCGTTGGCGCGCAAGGCTTCGATGCCTTGGCCGATCAGGGCGCGGAGTTGGGGTTTCACGTGATATCTGCTTGAAGCGCGGAACTGCCCATTTTACCCGACCGCGCGCCTGCTGGCCGCCACGTATTCAAGACGGCGTTGATTGGCCCCAGTCAGTAGCCTGAACAGGCCGCCGGCATGCCGGAGTCAGACCCAGCCGCGTGCGGCCAGCGACACGGCCGTGCCATCGCCGATCACGAAATGGTCCAGCAGGCGCACGTCCACCAGCTCCAGGGCGTGGCGCAGGCGCTGGGTGACCGCGCGGTCGGCGGCCGAGGGCTCCGGATTGCCGGAGGGATGGTTGTGGCCGACGATCACCGCCGCGGCGTTGTGGACCAGTGCACGGCGGACCACTTCGCGCGGGTGGACTTCGGCGCCATCGATGGTGCCGGTGAACAGCTCTTCGAACGCCAGGGCGCGGTGGCGGGTGTCCAGGAACAGGGCGGCAAACACCTCGAACGGACGCGGTCGCAGGCGCTGGGCGAAATAGCGGCCGGCAGCCATCGGGTCACTGAGGGCGGCGCCGCGCTCCAGATCGGCGGCCAGGTGGCGCTGGCCCAGTTCCAGCGCGGCGGCCAGCTTGCAGGCACGGGCCGGTCCCAGTCCCGGCAGTTTGGCCAGATCGCCCGGTTCGCGGTCGAGCAGGCGCCGCAGCGGGCCGTGGTCATGCAGCAGGTCGCGCGAGGTCTGCACCGCATCGCGGCCGCGCAGCCCCGAACCGAGGAAAATGGCCAGCAGCTCGGCATCGGACAGCGCGCCGGGGCCACGCGCCAGCAGCTTTTCACGGGGACGCTCGGCGGTGGGCCAGTCGCGGATGTGCATGGCCCCACACTGGCGCTTGCGCCGACGCGCGCCTATCGGGCGCGCGGGACCCTTCGGGTAAGCTAAACATTCTTGTTCGGGTAGGAATTTCCCCACGTGACCGGCTCTCAACATGCTTCCCCGGTGCAGGCGCGCCCGCTGGAAGGCCAGAAGCTGCTGCTGTGTGTCGGCGGTGGCATTGCCGCCTACAAATCCTTGGAGCTGGTACGGCGCCTGCGCGATGCCGGGGCGCAGGTGCAGGTGGCCATGACCGCCGGGGCGCAGCAGTTCGTGACCCCGCTCAGTTTCCAGGCGCTGTCGGGCCAACCGACCCGCACCACGCTGTGGGACAGTGCCGCCGAGCAGGCGATGGGGCATATCGAACTGGCACGCTGGGCCGATCGCATCGTGGTCGCCCCGGCCACCGCGGACCTGCTGGCACGGCTGGCGCACGGCCATGCCGATGACCTGGTGACCACGCTGTGCCTGGCCACCACCGCGCCGCTGACCGTGTGTCCGGCGATGAACCACCGCATGTGGCTGCATCCGGCCACCCAGGCCAATATCGCGTTGCTGCAGCAGCGCGGCGCGCAGGTGATCGGGCCGGAGGACGGCCCGCTGGCCGAGGGCGAATCCGGCCCGGGCCGGCTCAGTGACGTCCCCGCCATCATCGCCGCGCTGGTCGCGATCAGCCCCGGCGGCACTGCCGCGACTGCGGGTGAGTCGCGCCTGCGCGGGCTGCGGGTGGTCATCAGTGCCGGTCCCACCTATGAAGATCTGGACCCGGTGCGCTATGTCGGCAACCGCTCCAGCGGCAAGATGGGCTATGCGCTGGCCGCCGCCGCCGCGCGCCACGGTGCGCAGGTGGTGCTGGTCAGTGGTCCGGTGCAGTTGCCGACGCCGGCAGGGGTGCAGCGCGTGGATGTGCGTTCGGCGGCGCAGATGCGCGAGGCGGTGCTGGCCGCGCTGCCGGCCGACATCTATATCGGTGCGGCGGCCGTGGCCGACTACACCCCGCGCGCGGTCGCGGCGCAGAAGCTGAAGAAGACCGCCGCCAGCCAGACGCTGACGCTGGAGCTGGTGCGCACGCCGGACATCCTGGCCGAAGTGGCCGCACAGACCCAGGCGCTGAAGCTGGTGGTCGGCTTTGCCGCCGAGACCCACGATGTGGAGAAGTACGCGCGCGGCAAGCTGGTCGCCAAGCATCTGGATCTGATCATCGCCAACCAGGTCGGCATCGCCGGCAATGGTTTTGAGAGCGACCAGAACGCGGCCGTGGCCTACTGGAATGGCGGCCAGCGCGAATTCCCGGGTACCGCCAAGACCCGGCTGGCCGAACAGCTGCTGGACCTGATCGCCGAGAGGTTGGATGCATGAATGATGGAAACGCGCTGCAGCCGCTGCAGGTGAAACTGCTCGACCCCCGTTTTGGCGACGAATGGCCGTTGCCGGGCTATGCCACCGAATCCAGTGCCGGCCTGGACCTGCGCGCGGCGATCGAAGCGCCCGTGACGCTCGAACCCGGTGACGCGGCACTGCTGCCCAGCGGCATCGCCATCCATATCGGTGACCCGGGGTTGTGCGCGGTGGTGTTGCCGCGCTCGGGACTGGGCCACCGCCACGGCATCGTGCTCGGCAACGGCACCGGGCTGATCGACGCCGATTACCAGGGACCGCTGCTGATCAGCGCCTGGAACCGCGGCCGCGAACCCTTCACCATCCAGCCCGGCGACCGCATCGCGCAACTGGTGGTGCTGCCTTTAACGCGCGTGGCGTTGCAGGTGGTGGATACTTTCCTCGACAGTGCGCGGGGAACGGGTGGATTCGGCCATACCGGGGTGCGCTGACAGGGGACAGTCACGATGAGCGATGGGAATCACGGCGGGCGTCCGCACGCTTCGTTTGGCAGGTCGACACCGCTGCTGGCGGTACTTTTACTGCTGTTGGCCGGCTGGTTCGGCTGGAGTGGCGTGGCGCAGTGGCGCCAGGCGGGCGTTGCGACGAGCCTGGAAGCCGCGCGCGACCGCATCGTCACCGGCTTGCAGGGCGCGCTCGATGCGCAGACCGCGCAGCTGGCCAGGCAGCTGCAAACCGGACCGGTGAAGGCGGCACTGGCGCGCGCTGATGCGCACGCTGCGGCGCTGGCGATCCGCGAACAATGGCCCGGGGTGGAGGATGTGCAGGTGCTGCCGGCCACGCTGGAGCAGGCCTACCGCGATCCGGCCGCGTTCGGCTATTCGCGCCTGGCGCTGCTGGAAATGGCGCTGGCCGATGAGCAGCCGGTGGGCCGGGTGGTGCGCGATGACGGCAGCCAGCGCCTGGGGCTGTCGGCACCGGTGATGCTCGGTGATCAGCCTGCGGTGGTCTACGTGCGCCAGCCGCTGCTGCGCCTGACCGGGGTGTTCGACGAGGTCCATGGCCCGGGCAGTGCCTATCTGGCCCTGCGCCAGGGCGGCCACAATGTGATCGAGCAGGGCAGCACTGCCCTGGGTACGGGCGCCGAGGCGCTGGCGCGGCCCATTGGCAAGAGCGGGCTGCGGGTAGCCGCGGCGGTGCCGGACGTCAACGCCGGGCCGTTCGGCCTGGGGGCAATTCCCTCGCTGGTGGTGGCCGTGCTGTTGCTGCTGGTGGCGGGGCTGCTGGTGCTGGGCAAGGGCCGGGTGCGTTTGCCGCGCCGCAAACTGGCCGGAGAAACCGACGATAGCGGCCCGACCCTGCAACAGAGCCTGGAGGAGGCGCCGTTGCCGGTGGCCAGCCCCCGCCGCAGCGACGGCGAGGCGGCTCCGGCGATGGCGGGGCAGGCGGTGGCGGCGGGTATTTTCCGTGCCTACGACATCCGCGGCGTGGTCGGCAGCGACCTCAACCCGGGCGTGGCCACGTTGATCGGCCAGGCCATCGGCAGCGTGATGCAGGCCCAGGGCCTGCGCGACATCGTGGTGGGCCGCGACGGCCGCCTGTCCGGGCCGGAGTTGAGCGAGGGCCTGATCGAAGGGCTGCGTCGCGCCGGCTGCGAGGTGTTCGATATCGGCCTGGCGCCGACCCCGGTGGTGTATTTCGCCAGCTACCACCTGCGCGCCGGCAGCTGCGTGGCGGTGACCGGCAGCCACAATCCGCCGGACTACAACGGCTTCAAGATCGTGATCGGCGGTGAAACCCTGTCCGGTGACGCCATCACCGAGCTGTACGCGCGGATCAGCGAGGGCCGCCTGCACACGGCCGCCGAACCGGGCAGCGTGCAGCCGCGCGAGGTGATGGCCGATTACGTGCAGCGCATCGCCGATGACGTGCAGCTGGACCGCCCGCTCAAGGTGGTGGCCGATGCCGGCAATGGCGTGGCCGGGGCGGTGGCGCAGCAACTGCTCGAAGCGATCGGCGCGGAAGTCATTCCGCTGTACTGCGATGTCGATGGCAGTTTCCCCAACCACCATCCCGATCCCGGCGAGCCGGAAAACCTGCAGGACCTGATCCAGACCGTAAAGCGTTTCGACGCCGATATCGGGCTCGCGTTCGATGGCGATGGCGACCGCCTGGGCGTGGTCACCCGCGAGGGCAAGATCATCTATCCCGACCGCCTGTTGATGCTGTTTGCCGCCGATGTGCTGCAACGCAATCCCGGCGCGATGGTGATCTACGACGTCAAATGCAGCGGCAAGCTGTCCGACTACGTGCTGCGCCACGGTGGCAGCCCGATGATGTGGAAGACCGGGCATTCGCTGATCAAGGCCAAGATGCGCGAGACCGACGCCGAGCTGGCCGGCGAGATGAGCGGCCACTTCTTCTTCAAGGAGCGCTGGTACGGGTTCGACGACGGCCTGTATTCGGCGGCGCGGTTGCTGGAAATCCTCGCCCAGCGCGATGAGGACCCCTCGGAGGTGTTGGCCGAGCTGCCCGAAAGCGTGGCCACGCCCGAGCTCAAGCTGCCGGTCACCGAAGGTACCCAGCATGCGCAGGTGGCGTTGTTCGTGGCCGCCGTGCAGGTCGAGGATTCGCCCTTCGCCGCCGCACGGCTGTCCACCATCGACGGTCTGCGCGCCGACTTCAGCGATGGCTGGGGCCTGGTGCGTGCCTCCAACACCACCCCGGTGCTGGTGCTGCGGTTCGAGGCCAACGACGAGGCCGCGCTGGAGCGGATCAAGCACCTGTTCCGCAACCAGCTGCAGCAGCTGCTGCCGGGCGTGGAGCTGACGTTCTGACCCCGAAGCGGGCACGCGCGCCCTGTGTGTGCCCGACGCTGAGCCCGGCAGTGGCGCGCCGCGCTGGAATCCGCGGCGGGTTATTCGCGGCGGCGCGGGCGCGCCTCGTCGCAGAAACGCAGGCCCACCCCGGGTTCGGTGAACAGATAGCGTGAATCCAGCGCCGAATCGCCCAGCTTGTGGCGCAGCTTGCCCACCAGGATGCGCAGGTAATGGGTGTCGTGGCGGTGGCTCGGCCCCCACACCTCCTGCAGGATCTGCGGCTGCGTCACCACCCGCCCGGCATTGCGCAGCAGCAGCGACAGCAGTGCGTATTCCTTGCGGGACAGTGCGACCGGCTCACCTTGCAGCTTCACTTCGCGGCGCTGCAGGTCGATCTGCAGGTGGCCGTCGTCGAACTGCACCGCGCCGCCATCGCTGGCGGCGGCATGTGTGCGCAGCAACGCGCGGATCCGCGCCATCAGCTCCTGGATGCCGAATGGCTTGGTCACGTAGTCGTTGGCGCCGCTGTCCAGCGTGCGCACTTTCTCCGCCTCGTCGGCGCGCACTGTCAGCATGATCACCGGCACCTGGCTCCACTGGCGCAGTTCGGCCAGCACCTGGTGGCCTTCCATGTCCGGCAGGCCCAGATCCAGGATCACCAGTTCGGCGCCTTCGGTGGCCAGCAGCGCCAGCCCGGCCTGGCCATCGCCGGCCTGCAGAACCCGGTAACCCTGGGTGCGCAGGCTGATGTCGAGGAAACGCCGGATCTGGGTTTCATCGTCGATCACCAGCACACGTGCGGGCGGCACGCCGGTGGCGGGATCAGGCAGGGGCGTGGTCATCGTCGGGATGCGGACGCAGCAGCGGCAGGGTGATGCGGATCAGGGTACCGCGACCGTCGCGTCCGGGCAGGGCCTGCACGTGGCCGCCGTGGGCGCCGATCATGCCCTGGCAGATGGTCAGCCCCAGACCGGTGCCATGGCGGCCGCGATCGCCGCGTTCGACGCTGTAGAACATGTCGAAGATGCGCGCGCGTTCCTCGTCGGGGATGCCGGGGCCGGAGTCGAGGATGTCGATGCGCAGTTCGTTGTCCACCTGCCGCGCCTGGACCTCGACCGCGGCCCCGGGCGGGGAGAACCTGGCCGCGTTCTCCATCACGTTGAACAGCGCCTGTTCCACCAGTGCCGGGTGCACCCAGATCGGCGCCAGTGTGGCGGGAATCTCCAGCTGCAGGCGCACGTCGGGCTGATAGCGCTGCAGCCGTCGGGCCGCCGAGCCAACCAGTTCGTCCACGCCGATCCAGTCGCGGTTGATCTTCAGTCCGTCATGGCCGAGCCGGGTCATGTCCAGCAGGTTCTGGATGTAGCGGTCCAGGCGCTCGCCTTCGATCAGGATGGTGTCGAGCAGGGCTTGCCGGTCACCGGCATCCATCGCCTCGGCATAGCTGGACAGGCTGTCGGCCGAGCCGATGATCGCCGCCAGCGGCGAGCGCAGGTCGTGCGACACCGACGACAGCAGCGCCGAACGCAGGCGCTCGGTTTCGTTGCTGACATGGGCGCTTTCCAAGTCGGCCACCAGCTGCGCGCGCTGCGCGGCCAGGGCGATGTCGTCGGCCATCGCTTCGGCCAGTTGCCGCTGCTCCGGCGCCAGCCGGGTGTGGTGGCGTCCGAAACGCATGCCGGCCACGCCCACCGCGTGCGCGTCGCCATCGAGCAGCGGCAGGAACCACCAGTCGGCGCCGGCCAGCGTGTCGGTGAAGCGGCCGCTGGGCTGGCCGTGGCGCAGCGCCCAGTCGGCCGCGGCCAGGTCGGTCTCGCCGGGGGCGGCACTGCCGCTGGTGCTGGTGTCGTGGCCGATGCGCAACCACGCCGGTGCGTCCAGTGCCTGTTGCAGTGCTTCGCGGCCGGCCTGGGCGACCTGCTCGTTGTTGGCGGCGCTGGCCAGCCGCCGGCCCAGCATCTGCCGGGCATTGGCGTGGCGGTTGGCCGCGCGCAATGCCACCACCTGCATGCGCAGGCGCGAGGCCAGGCGCCCGGCCACCAGTGCGGCGGCCAGGAACAGGAACACGGTGATCACGCCCTGGCGCGCGCTGATCGCAAAGGTGAAGCGCGGCGCGATGAAGAAAAAGTTGTAGGCCAGAAAGCACAGCGTCGCGGCCAGCACCGCGGCGCTGGTGCGGGTACGCGCCGCGGTGATCACCACCGCCACGATGAACACCATCGACAGGTCATACAGCTCCACCCAGCGCTCGGCGAGCAGCGCCACCAGACAGGCGGCCACAGTGCCCCCCACGGCCTGCAGCGCGTCCCGGCCGGCACTGCGCGTCGGCAGCGCCAGGCCGAAACGGCGCGCCTGGGCCCGCGCCTGCGGGGTGCTGATGATGGTGATCTCGTAGTGCGCGCCGCGCTGGATCAGCTGCTGGGTCAGGGTGCGGTTGAACAGGCGCGCCAGCGGCCGTTCGCGGGTGCGCCCCAGAATCAGGGTGGAGACGCTGTTGTGGGCGGCGTGGTCGAGCAGCGCATCGGCCACGCTGGGGCCGTGCAGCAGCGCGCTGTCGCCGCCGAGCCGGCGTGCCAGCGCGAAGGCGGCGTCAATCTCGCGGCGGGTGGCTTCATCGTGGTGGTGGGTCTGCACAGTGACCACCATCCACGGCGCATCGCGGCGTTCGGCGATACGCCGCGCCACCCGCACCAGGTATTCGCTCTGGCCGCCGCCATCGATCGCCACCAGCACCCGCCGCCGCAGCGGCAGGTTGCCTTCGCCCTGGGCGGCGCGGGTCTCGCGCAGGCTGGTATCGACGCGGTCGGCGGCCTCCTGCATCGCCAGTTCGCGCAATGCGGTGAGGTTGGCCGGCGAGAAGAACGCCTGCAGCGCCTGCGCCGCCTGCTCGGGCACGTACACCTTGCCCTGCTGCAGGCGCTCGATCAGCTCGCGCGGCGGCAGGTCGACCAGCACGATGTCATGCAGACGGTCGAGCACCGCATCGGGCACGGTCTCGGTCACGCGTACCCCGGTGATGCGCATGACCACATCGTTGAGGCTTTCCAGATGCTGGATGTTGAGCGTGGTCCAGACATCGATGCCGGCTTCGAGCAGTTCCATCACGTCCTGCCAGCGCCGCTCGTGGCGGCTGCCGGGGGCATTGCGGTGGGCCAGCTCGTCCACCAGCACCAGCGCCGGATGCCGTGCCAGCAGCGCATCCAGATCCATCTCCGGCAGCAGCCGCTGCTGGTACGGCAGCTGCGCCAGCGGCACCTGCGGCAGCCCTTGCAGCAGCGCCGCGGTCTCGGCGCGGCCATGGGTTTCGACCAGCCCGACCATCACGTCCACGCCGCGGCGCAGCTGTTCGTGCGCCCGGGTGAGCATGCTGAAGGTTTTGCCGACGCCGGGCGCGGCGCCGAGGAACACGGTCAGCTTGCCGCCGGCTTCGCGTTGCAGGCCTTCGACCAGGGCATCGGCCTGGCGGGAACGGGGGTCGCTCATGGGCGGCGATTGTGCGCCCGTGGTGGCGCCGGCCGCATCACGGCGTGGCCTGCCGCGCGTCCAGGGCCAGGTTCAGCTGCAACACATTGACCCGCGGTTGGCCGAACACCCCCCATTGCGCTGCTTCGGTATGCGCCTGCACCAGCGCGGCCACCCGGGCCGGCGACAGCCCGCGCGCGCGGGCGACCCGGGCGACCTGGATCCGCGCGGCCTGCGGTGAAATCTGTGGATCCATGCCGGCACCGGACTGGGTGACCAGGTCGCCGGGCACCTCGGCGGCGGCCACGCCTTCGCGCCGGGCGACCGCGGCGATCGCCTGCCGCACCCGCCTCTGCAACGCCGGATTGCTGCGGGCCAGATTGCTGCCGGCCGCGGCCATCGGATCGTAGTTCGCCGCCGAGGGCCGTGGCTGGAAGTAGCCGGCGGCGGCGAATGGCTGCGCCAGCAGCGCCGAGCCACGCACCTGGCCATCGCGCACGATCAGGCTGCCGTTGGCCTGGGCCGGGAACAGCGCCCGGCCGGCGCCGGTGCCGGCCAGTGCGTAGAGCAGGCCGAACAGCAACAGGCTGGCGATGCCCAGGCCGAGCGCCGGACGCAACGCGCCGTGTTGCTGCAGCGCAGCGGCGGCGGGCGGGTGGGTGGGCGCGCGCGGCCCAGCGGAAAACGGCTGTTTCATGGGCCCGATACCAGGCGGAGCAGGAGGTCGATCGCCTTGATCGCCACGAACGGCAACAGCACCCCGCCAACGCCATAGAGCAGCATGTTCCGGCGCAGCAGCACGGTGGCGCTGGCCGGTCGGAAGCGCACACCGCGCAGCGCCAGCGGAATCAGTGCCGGGATGATCAGCGCGTTGAAGATCAGCGCCGCCAGCACCGCGTTGCGCGGGTTCGACAGCTGCATCACGTTGAGCGCCGCCATGCCCGGTACCGCGGCGGCAAACAGCGCCGGCAGGATCGCGAAATACTTGGACACATCGTTGGCCAGCGAGAAGGTGGTCAGCGCACCACGGGTGATCAGCTGCTGCTTGCCCACTTCCACCACCGCCAGCAGCTTGGCCGGGTCCGAGTCCAGATCGACCATGTTGCCGGCCTCCTTGGCCGCCTGAGTGCCGGAATTCATCGCCAGGCCGATGTCGGCCTGGGCCAGCGCCGGGGCGTCGTTGGTGCCGTCGCCGACCATCGCCACCAGCCGCCCGCCGGCCTGTTCGGCGCGGATCCGTGCCAGTTTGTCTTCCGGCCGCGCCTGGGCGATGTAATCGTCCACCCCGGCCTCGGCGGCGATGGCGGCGGCGGTCAGCGGGTTGTCGCCGGTGATCATCACCGTGCGGATGCCCATCGCCCGCAGCTGCGCGAATTTCTCGCGCATGCCGTGCTTGACCACATCGGCCAGCTCGACCACGCCCAGCACGTGGCGGCCATCACTCACCACCAGCGGGGTGGCGCCTTTGCGCGCCACCTGTTCCACCCGCCCCTGCAGCTCGGCCGGCACGCTGCCGCCGAGCTCGCGCACATGCGCGGTGATCGCATCGGCGGCGCCCTTGCGGATCCGGCGGCCGCCGTCCAGATCGACCCCGGACATGCGCGTCTGCGCGCTGAAGGCCAGGTACTCGGGGCGGTCCGGCTCGGCGGTGCTGCAGCCCTGTTCGCGCGCCAGGCGCACGATCGACTTCCCCTCCGGGGTCGGGTCGGCCAGCGAGGACAGCAGCGCGGCCTCGCGCAGTTGCGTGGTGTCGATCGCGGCCAGCGCATGGAAATGCGTGGCCTGGCGGTCGCCGTAGGTGATGGTGCCGGTCTTGTCCAGCAGCAGCACATCGATGTCGCCGGCCACTTCCACCGCCTTGCCGGACTTGGCCAGCACGTTGGCGGCCAGCGCCCGGTTCATGCCGGCAATGCCGATGGCCGGCAGCAGTCCGCCGATGGTGGTGGGAATCAGGCACACCAGCAGCGCGATCAACAGCAGCGGATCGACCTGCACCCCGACGAAGGCGGCAATCGCCGGCAGCGTCGCCACCACCACCAGAAAGGTCAGGGTCATCGCCGCCAACAGCAGGGTCAAGGCGATCTCGTTCGGGGTTTTCTGCCGGTTGGCGCCTTCCACCAGCGCGATCATCCGGTCCAGGAAGCTGTGCCCGGGTTCGGCGGTGATCCTTACGATGATCTGGTCGGACAGCACCTTGGTGCCGCCAATCACGCCGCTGCGGTCGGTGCCCGCCTCGCGCAGCACCGGCGCCGATTCCCCGGTCACCGCTGCCTCGTTGATGGTGGCCAGGCCCTGCACGATCTCGCCATCGGCCGGAATCAGCTCACCGGCACTGACGATCACATGCTCGCCCGGCCGCAGTTCGGCGGCCGGCACCCGGGTTTGCGCCGCATCCGGATTGGCGGTTGCCAGCCGGCGTGCGCTCAGGTCCTGGCGGGCGCGCCGCAGCGAGGCGGCCTGACCGCGGCCACGGGCCTCGGCCACCGCTTCGGCGAAATTGCCGAACAGCACCGTCAGCAGCAGGATCGCGCTGACCGCCAGGCCAAAGCCGGGCGGGCTGGTGCCGCTCACGGTGATCAGCAGGCCCAGCGCGGTGCCGGCCATCACCACCGCCATCACCGGGCTGTGCAGCAGGTGGCGCGGCGAAAGTTTGAGCACCGCGTCGTGCAGCGCCCGGCGCAGGCCGGCGGCATCCAGCAGCGGTGGGCGGGGACGATGGCGGGAGTGCGATGAATGCGGCTGGTGGCTCATGGGCGGAGCTCTGCGTGCGGGATCAGCGACAGGTGCTCGGCCACCGGGCCCAGTACCAGGGCCGGCATGAACTGCAGCACCGTCAGGATGGTGATCAGTGCGATCAGGGTCAGCGCGAAGGTCGGGGTTTCAATCTGCAACGTGCCGACCGATTCGGGCGCGCGGCGTTTGCCGGCCAGTTGCGCGGCCACGACCAGCGGCACCAGCAGCGCCGGATAGCGACCCAGCAGCAGCACCGCGGTGCAGCTCAGGTTCCACCACGGCGTGGTGTTGCCCAGTCCGGCAAAGCCCGACCCGTTGTTGGCAAAGGCCGACACATACTCGTAGAACACCTGGCTGATGCCATGGAAGCCGGGGTTGGAGGTGCCGGCCACCGTCGGCATCGCCAGGGTCAGCGCGGTGAAGCCCAGCACCGTGATCGGCTGCAGCAGCACCAGCAGCGCCAGCAGGCGGATCTGCGGCGTTTCCAGCTTGCGGCCGAACAGTTCCGGGGTGCGCCCGGTCATCAGCCCGGCCAGGAACACCCCCAGCAGCAGGTACACGAAGAACTGCTGCAGGCCGCAGCCGATGCCGCCCCAGATCGCATTGACCAGCATGTTGACCATCGGCACCGCACCGCCCAGCGGGCTGAACGAGTCATGCATGCCGTTGACCGAGCCATTGGACGTCTGGGTGGTGAACGCCGCCCACAACGCGGTGGCGTCGGCGCCGAAGCGCACCTCCTTGCCCTCCATCAGCAACGGCAAGGTGGCGCTCCTGCCCGGGTGCCCTTCCAGCCATACCGTGGCGGCGCTGGAAAGCACGGACATCGTCAGCATGCAGGCAAATACCAGCCCCGCCAGCCGCTTGCGCCCGGTGAATGCGCCGAGCATGAACACCACGCTGACCGGAATCAGCAGGATGCCGCCCAGTTCCAGCGCGTTGGACAGCGGGGTCGGGTTTTCCAGCGGCATCGCACTGTTGGGGCCGTACCAGCCGCCGCCATTGGTGCCCAGCTGTTTGGCCGCCACCATCGCCGCCACCGGGCCGAGCGGGATCTTCTGCGTGGCCATGCCGGCGGACGTGTCGACCGGGGTCGCCCGCGGGCCGCCGGCCAGCGTCGCCGGTACGCCCTGGCTGGTCAGCAGCAGCGCCCACAGCAGGCACAGCGGCAGCATGAAACGCACGCAGGCGCGGATCACATCGACGTAGTAGTTGCCGACCGCAATGTGCCGGTCGGCATCCGGCAACCCGGCGTCCACGGGGGGGGCGGCCTCACCGCGTGCGCCGAACAGTGCCCGCAGCGTGGCCACCGCCAGCGCCAGGCCCATCATCGGCGTCACCACCTGCAGGCCGGTGATCGCGGTCATCTGCGCCAGGTAGGACAGCTGTGCCTGGCCGGCGTAGTGCTGCTGGTTGGTGTTGGTCAGGAACGACACCGTGGTGTGCAGCGCGGTGTCCCAGCGCATGTTCGGAATCTGGTCGGGGTTGAGCGGCAGCCAGGCCTGGGTCATGAACACCGTCATCGCCAGCACCCCGATCACCGCGTTGTTCAGCACGAACGCGCCGGCATAGCCGCGCCAGGACATTCCGTGCGCCGGGCTTACCCCGAGCAGCCGGTACAACGGCTGTTCGATCAGTCCGAACAGCGCATCGCCCCGCATCGGCCCGCCGCGCATCACGCGCGCCAGATACAGGCCCAGCGGGAAGGCCAGCGCGATGGTGGCCAGGGGGATCAGCAGCATCTCGATCATGGTCGGCCGCTCAGACGGATCCGGGCCGGAGCACGACGTACAGCAGGTAGGCCGCGGCGATGAGCACCACCGCGCCGCATACCATGGAAAGCCAGACAGGCATGGTCAGGACCTCGCGAACGTGGCTGCGCACGCGCCGGCGCTGGCGCGGGACCGGTGCCGACGGCCACGGCAGTGAAGAAACAACGGCAACGTCCGCAGTAGACGGCCAGGGACACCGAAGGTCTGTGAAAGCATGGAAGCCCCTCCGGTGGAACCGTTCCACTGCGGAGGCCATGGTCCCGCCGCCGCGCATAAAGGCGCTATCGGTCGCCGCGGGCGGCTCCGTAAAAAGTGCGTAAAACCCGGGTGCGACGGGCCGCGCATGAAGAGGCGCCGCGCTGGTCGCGGACAGCCGGTGCGGGCGGCATGGAAACGACACCCCCCGGCTTCCACCGCCAGCGGCGCAACCATGGACCATGAAAAAGGGCGGCCCATGGGGCCGCCCTTGCAGTGGACCGGTGCGTCGCCGCTCAGCCGGCCGGCGCGTCGTGGTCGATGCCCTTGAGCAGGCGGTAGCGGGCCACGGTCTGTTCGATCTCCACGTCCAGTGCCTGCCGTTGCTGTTCAAACGAAGCCTGCATGCGCTTCTGCAACAACAGCTCGGAGTGGCGCTGGCGGATATCGGCGACTTGTTTGTCGCCGATCTTCTGCCCGGCCAGCTCGCGGTCACCGGCGGTGCGCAGCTGGGTGGCCAGCGCGTCGCGCAGGCTGGCGACGTTGTAGCGGGCGGTCTCGACGTTGTTGTCGACGATGCCGATGCGCTCTTTGAACACGCGCCGCAGTTCGTCCTCGCTCTGGAAGGTGGCCAGCATCGCCTGCTCGGTGCGGCGGCGGGTGTCCACCGCGGCCTGGTCGACCCGGCGTTGCGCCTCCTCGGCGGCCACCGCGATGCGTTCCTCGGCGGTGAGCGCGCGCTGCACTTCGCCGCTGCGCAGCCCGCTGCGGGCGTTGAATTCGTCGCGCGCGCTGTTCACCGCCTCCGGTGGCAGCGTGTCCGAACAGATCCGGCGCGGACCTTCGTCCCAGCAATACAGTTTCTTGGACGGCGTACCGTCCCTGGGCTGCGCGGCCGCCGGCAGCGCCAGCGCTGCCAGCACGGCCAGTG
This sequence comes from Stenotrophomonas sp. YIM B06876, assembly GCF_030711595.1. Classification (GTDB taxonomy): domain Bacteria; phylum Pseudomonadota; class Gammaproteobacteria; order Xanthomonadales; family Xanthomonadaceae; genus Stenotrophomonas. The sequence goes on along the minus strand of NZ_JAUJUJ010000010.1, from coordinate 7,674 downwards.
CCAGCGCAGCGGTTTTGGAAAAGCTCGGCATCATGGCAGCCCCCTGCTGTCAGCCTGACGGTTGGCTTCCGTAGCGGGCCCGGTAGGCCAGCAACGGTTCGCGGTAGCCGACAAGTTCCGGGTTTCCCGAGGCGAATGCAAGCAGGTCGCCGAGGTTGGCCACGGCCACCACCGGAATGCCCGCCTCCTCGGCCACCGCCTGCGCGGCCGAGCGCGGATCCTGCCCGGAGGCCACTTCCTGGCGGTCCAGCGCCACCACGATCCCGGCCGGGATGCCGCCGGCGGCACGGATGATCGCCAGCGCCTCGCGGATGGCGGTGCCGGCGGTGATCACGTCATCGACGATCAGCACCCGCCTGCCGGCCATGTCGGCGCCGATCAGGTTGCCGCCCTCGCCGTGCTCCTTGGCCTCCTTGCGGTTGAAGGTCAGCGGCAGATTGCGGCCGCGGTGCGACAGCTCGCAGGCGATCGCGGTGGCCAGCGGAATGCCCTTGTAGGCCGGGCCGAACAGCTGGTCGTAGGCCATGCCGGCGGCCTCGATCGCGTCGGCATAGCAGTTGCCCAGCTGGGCCAGCGCCAGGCCGGTGTCGAAACGGCCGGCATTGAAGAAATACGGGCTGACCCGCCCGGATTTGAGCGTGAACTGGCCAAAACGCAGCGCGTCGGCGTTCAGTGCCAGCTGCAGGAAACGGGAACGGTGGTCACTCATGGGCAGGGCCGGTTGCGGTACGGAAAGATGCAAAGCGTAAAGCATGGCTGCGGGGAATGCTGGTGCAAGCAGGTATGCTTTTGCCGGTTCCCGCCTTAGCTACCGGTTTTCCATGCGCATCATCAGCTTCAATGCCAACGGCATCCGTTCCGCCGCCACCAAGGGGTTTCTCGACTGGTTCCGCGCCCAGGACGCCGATGTGCTGTGCCTCCAGGAAACCAAGGCGCAGGAGACCCAGCTGAGCGACCCCATGTTCCGTCCCGACGGTCACCATTGTTTCTACCGCGATGCGATCACCAGGAAGGGCTACAGCGGCGTGGCGATCTACAGCAGGCGCGAGCCCGACGAGGTGCGCACCGCGCTGGGCTGGGCGCCGTTCGATGACGAGGGCCGTTACATCGAGGCCCGCTTCGGCAACCTCAGCGTGGTGTCGTTCTATATTCCGTCCGGGTCGTCGGGCGAGTTGCGCCAGGGCTTCAAGTTCGAGGTGATGCAATGGCTGCGGCCGATCCTCGAGCAGTGGTTGGCCAGCGGCCGCGACTACGTGCTGTGCGGCGACTGGAACATCGTGCGCACTGCGCTGGATATCCGGAACTGGAAGTCCAACCAGAAAAACTCCGGCTGCCTGCCCGAGGAGCGTGACTGGCTCAACGGGCTGTGCGCCGATCTGCCCGATCAGGCCGACCCGGCCGCCGGCCGTGGCTGGGTGGACGCCTACCGCGCGCTGCACCCGGAAGGCCAGGACTACACCTGGTGGAGCAACCGCGGCGCCGCCCGCGCCAACAACGTCGGCTGGCGCATCGACTACCAGCTGCTCACCCCGGGCCTGCGCGAGCGCCTGCGTGGCTGTTCGATCTACCGCGAGCAGTGGTTCTCCGACCACGCCCCGTTCACGGTGGATTTCGCTCCATGAGCGAGGCCGCCCCGGCGTCGTACAAGGGTTGGGCCGGAATCAAGCGCGCGTTCGGTACGCCGTCGGCGCTGACCATGGCGTTGCTCGGTTTCGGCAGCGGCCTGCCGTTCCTGCTGATCGCCTCGCAGACGTTGTCCACCCGGCTGCGCGATATCGGGCTGGATCTGGGCAGCATCGGCCTGATCAGCCTGGCCAGCTTCTTCTACCTGCTCAAATTCGTGTGGGCGCCGCTGATCGACCGCTACGCGTTCCCGTTGACAGCGTTCCTCGGCCGGCGCCGGTCGTGGCTGCTGGCCTCGCAGCTGGGCGTGGTCGGTGGCCTGTTCGGGCTGGCGTTCGTGCAACCCGAACTGGGAGTTATCCCGCTGGTGCTGTGGGTGCTGGTGGCCTCGTTTGCCGGGGCCACCCAGGATTCGGTGGTCGACGCCTACCGCATCGAGATCGCCCCGGAAAGCGCGCAGGCGGCGCTGGCCGCCACCTACACCCTGGGTTACCGCATCGGCCTGATCCTGGCCGGGGCCGGCGCGCTGTATCTGGCCCAGTTCGAAGGCTGGATCGTGGCGTACCTGGCGATGTCGGCGCTGATGCTACTGCCGATCCTCACCACCCTGCTGTGCCGCGAGCCGGAGCAGCCGCAGTCGCGGATCCAGCGGCGGATCGATTTCGCCGGTGCGTTCTGGCAGCCGATTGCCAGTTTCTTCAGCGGCAACGGCACGGTGCTGGCGCTGGTGCTGCTGGCCTTCGTCGGCCTGTACAAGTTCCCCGACCAGGTGATCGGGGTGATGGCCGGTCCGTTCTATCTGGACTCGGGGTTCAGCAAGGCCGATATCGCCACCGTCTCCAAACTGTTCGGGGTGTGGGTGGGGATCGGCGGCGCCTTCATCGGTGGCGTGGCCGTGGCCGCGTTCGGTTTCCGCCGCATGCTGCTGGTGGCGGCGCTGGGCGTGGGCCTGTCCAACCTGGCCTTCCTGCTGATGGCGCACAACCCCGGGCAGCTGTGGGCGTTCTATGCCGCGCTCAGTGCCGACAACCTGTTCCAGGGGTTTGCCGGCACCGTGCTGGTCGCCTTCATGTCCTCGCTGACCGACCGCAACTTCACCGCCACCCAGTACGCATTGCTGGTGTCGCTGGCCAACCTGCCGGGCAAATTCGTCGGCGGGGTGTCCGGCTATATCGTCGAGGCCACCTCGTACAGCACCTTCTTCCTGCTCAGTTCCACCACGGTCATTCCGACCCTGCTGCTGCTGATCTGGCTGTGGCCGCGGATCCGCGAACACGCGGCGCGCTGAGCGTTGCCAAAGCGCCAGCGGCTGTCGGATCATGCGCGCTGAGGTGCCGTGGGGGGCGGTACGTTTGCCAACCGGAGTACATATGGCCGATCTGACACTGCGGGACGTGGATCCGGTCCTGCTTGAACGCATCCTGCGGCTGGCCGTCGCCCGCGGCTGGACCCGTGAACAGACCTGTCTGGTACTGCTGGAGCAGGGACTGTTCGCGATTGAAGGCGAGGCGCGCGGCGGTTTTGCCACTTCCGAGGAAGACGCGCTGCGTGAGGCGATCAGCGCGTTGCGCGACCTGCCCGACGTTGCCAGCCCATAGTGCCGCGCCCGTTGCGCCGGCGTCGAAGGCCGGCCGGATAGGCGCGGGAGCCGTTGGCGCACGCTGCGGCCGGCAGAAGCGCGATAGCTGTGATCTACGGCGCGCGCGCGCGTGGGGCGCGCGCCATGCAGCAGGTGCGTGTGCGCCGATTTTTTTCAGGCGTAGGGAGATTGCCGATCCGGTGCGCGCAGATCCTGCGGTTGCGGCACGGGGGCGGCAGCCGGCCTCAGGCCGGGTGGATCGCGCCGAGGATGCGCGGTCCACGCGCGCCGCTGACACTGGGCAGGTTGCCGGCTCGGCCGGCAAGGGTTTCCCGCGCCAGCCAGGCAAATCCCATCGCTTCCAGGTAATCCGGGTCCAGCCCGTGCTCGGCGCTGGACTGCAGGATGACACCCGGCAGCCGCATGCCCAGCCGCCGCACCAGCTGCGGATTGCGCACGCCGCCGCCGCACAGCAGCAGGCGCCGCACTTGCGGCAGATGGGTGAGCAGGGCATCGGCCACCGTCGCGGCGGTCAGTTCGAGCAGGGTGGCCTGCACGTCGGCGGCTGAAATCGGGCTGCCTCCCAGGTGCGATTCCACCCAGTCCAGATGGAACTGTTCACGGCCGGTGCTCTTGGGCGGCGGCAACGCGAACCAGGCCTCGGCGCGCAAGCGGGCGAGCAGGGCGTCATCGAACCGGCCGCTGGCCGCAAATGCGCCGTCGGCGTCATAGGGCTGGCCGCGGTGGCGCTGGCACCAGCTGTCGAGCAGGGCATTGGCCGGGCCGGTATCGAAACCGAGAATGCCGCCGTCGCGCCCGATCAGGCTCAGGTTGGCTATCCCGCCCAGATTGAGGATGGCCCGGTCTTCGTCGGCCGCGCCGAGCATGGCCTGATGGAAAGCCGGCATCAGCGGCGCGCCATGACCGCCGGCAGCGACATCGCGGCGGCGGAAGTCGGCCACCGTGGTGATCCCGGTCAGCTCGGCGATGCGGTTGCCGTCGCCCAGCTGCCAGGTGAAGGCCGGGTCGGCCAGCGGCCGGTGGCGGATGGTCTGCCCGTGCGAGCCGATCGCCAGCACCTGTGTCCGGTCTACCGCGGCCAGCGCCAGCAGCTGGTTGGCCGCCTCGGCGAAGGCGATCGCCACGGTGGCATCCAGTTGCCCCAGTTCGTCCAGCGAGCGGAGATCGGCACCCTGGCCCAATGCGATCAGCGCGGCCCGCGTTGCCGGCGCCCATGCGTGGGTATGGCCGTACACGAAACGGCAACCGCCAGTTTCGGGAAACTGCACCAGCGCCGCGTCGATACCGTCGGCACTGGTGCCGGACATCAGGCCTAAAAAAAGCGGAAGCTGCGGATCAACGGCGATGGGCATGGGGGCAGGTCAGATGGACAGGCGCTGAGCTTCGTTGCCCGGCGCCGGTGCCGTCAATCGTATCGTGCAGGCCGTCAGCCTTGTTTGCCGCCGCCCGCGGCGGTCACGCTGGCGGTGGTGCCACGGGCCGGTTTGGCCGGACCGGCGTCGGCATAGATCAGTTTTTCCATGCCCTGGATGCGTGCCAGCGCCGGCGAGGTCTGGGCACGGAACGCCGCCAGGTCGGCACCCTTGAGCGGTTCGGGCGGCGGCATCGTCACCGACAGCGGGTTGCGGTGCACGCCATTGACGCGGAATTCGTAGTGCAAGTGCGGCCCGGTCGACATGCCGGTGGAACCGACATAGCCGATCACCTGACCCTGCGCCACGCGCTGGCCGGTGCGGTAGCTGCCCAGGCGCGACATGTGCCCGTACAGCGTGGTGTGGCCGCGGCCGTGGTCCAGGATCACCACATTGCCGTAGCCGCGCTGGGTGCCGGCGAACTGCACGCGCGCGTCGCCGGCGGCCATGATCGGGGTGCCGGTACGGGCGGCGTAGTCCACGCCCTTGTGCATGCGCATCGTGCCCAACACCGGGTGCCGGCGCGAACCGAAGTTCGAGCTCAAACGGGCGAACTGGATCGGCGAGCGGATGAAGCTCTTCTTCAGCGGCCGGCCGTTGATGTCGAAATATTCGGCCTTGCCGGCCCGCTCGAAGCGGAAGCCGCTGTAGGTCTTGCCGCCGGTGACGAAGGTGGCCGCCAGGATCTTGCTGGTATCGATGCGCTCGCCTTCGCGCCAGGTTTCATCCATGACCACGCTGAAGCGGTCGCCCGGCTGCAGGTCTTTGGAGAAGTCGATGTCGTATTTGAAGATCTCGTCGGTCATCGTGGCGATCGCCGAAGGCGTCAGCCCGGCCTTGCGCCCGGCCGCATACAGCGAGCTGCTGATCTGGCCGCTGGCGACCACGGTGCGCGTGGTGCTGACGCGCTCCATCACTTTTTCGCGGATGTCATCCCCTTTCAGCGACAGCTCGACGCGGTGGCTGGGGTCGCGGTCGAAGCGCAACGTGCGCAGCTCGCCATTGACCGGCAGGTCGAAAGCGATCTCGGCGCCGGGGCGCAACCGGGTCAGGACTTCGCGCGTGCCGGGATGCTCGAGCACGCGGTGCATCACCGTGGCCGGGATACCGGCCTGTTCAAACAGGTTGCTCAGCGTCTGTCCCGGCTGCACCCGCAGGATCTGCCAGCTGTCGCCGGGGGTTTCGCTCTGGCGGGCCAGTGACAGCGGCGGCAGCGGCAACGCCAGCGTGGAATGCGCGAACGGCATCGGCGCATCGATGGCGTTGGAGAAGCCCGGCACGATCGTGGCGGCGAGGGCGCCGATGGTCACGAACAGGCTGGCATGGATCCAATGGCGCCGGGTCCAGCGTTCATTGAATGCGGCGGGAAGGTGCCGTTTCAGCTTCCGATGCAGGGCAGTGTCGTGCAGGACGTTGAGGCGTTGCTTGAAGCGCTGCTTGCGGGCGAGGCCTTGCTCGGAATTCAGCATCAGTCGGGTTCTCTGGTCGACCCGGATCGCGGGCCCAAACGCGGGTAACATAGACACCTATGAAGACCGCGTCAAACCATTGAGCCGTATGGCTTTTCAGGTTTCTGGCGTGATTAACTTGCAATTAACACCATTCATGTTCTTGACGGCGAAGCCGGGAGTTTTAGTGTGTCCCCCATTGAAGAAGCCCTTGCCCTGATCGGTCGTGGTGCCGATGAAATCCTCAAAGTGGAAGAGCTGCGTGAGCGCCTGCAAAGCGGCCGGCCGTTGCGGATCAAGGCCGGTTTCGACCCCACCGCGCCGGACCTGCACCTGGGCCACACCGTGCTGTTGAACAAGCTGCGCCAGTTCCAGGATCTCGGCCACCAGGTGATTTTCCTGATCGGCGACTTCACCGGCATGATCGGTGACCCCTCCGGCAAGAACATCACCCGCAAGCCGCTCAGCCGTGAAGACGTGCTCGCCAACGCCCGCACCTATGAGGAGCAGGTGTTCAAGGTGCTGGACCGGGAAAAGACCGAGGTGCGCTTCAACTCGGAGTGGTTCGGCAAGATGGGCGCGGCCGACATGATCCGCCTGGCCGGGCAGCACACCGTGGCGCGCATGCTCGAGCGCGACGACTTCGCCAAGCGCTACGCCGCCCAGCAGTCCATCGCCATCCACGAGTTCCTGTATCCGCTGGTGCAGGGCTACGACTCGGTGGCGCTGGAGTGCGATGTGGAACTCGGCGGTACCGACCAGAAATTCAATCTGCTGATGGGCCGTGGCCTGCAGGAGCACTACGGCCAGAAGCCGCAGATCGTGCTGACCATGCCGCTGCTGGAGGGTCTGGACGGCGTCAACAAGATGTCCAAGTCGCTGGGCAACTACATCGGCATCAGCGAACCGGCCATCGACATCGTCACCAAGACCATGAAGGTGGATGACACCTTGATGTGGCGCTGGATCGACCTGCTCAGCTTCGACATCTCCATTGAAGAGGCCAGGCAGCTGCGCGCCGACGTCGAGGCCGGCACGATCAACCCGCGTGAGATCAAGCTGCGCCTGGCGCGCGAGCTGGCCACGCGTTTCCACGATGCCGCCGCCGCCGGGCAGGCCATTGCCGGCTGGAACGCCGCGGTGACCGGACAGGGCGATATCACCCAGTTGCCGCTGCAGGAAGTCACCATTCCGGCCGAAGGCCTGCGCATCGGTGCGCTGCTGACGGCGGCGGGTCTGACGCCAAGCAACTCCGAGGCCTCGCGCAAGCTCAAGGAGCGGGCGGTGAAGGTGGATGGAGGTGTGGTGGAAGACGCCCAGCAGGTATTCCAACCCGGATTCGAAGGATTGCTGCAGGTGGGCAAGCGTACTTTCGCGCGCGTCCTGCTTGTTGCTGCCTGAAGCGCGCCTCCGGTCCTGCAAAGGGGCGGGCAGAAATAAAGTGCCAGCCCCCCTTCACAAACCCCGGAAACAGGCACATACTTCACCTCCCCCGACGCGGGGGCCACCGCAAGGCGGCCACTGCGAAAGACCGGGAAATCAGCTGCTTCGAAAGAAGCGGTTGACGGAAACAAAAAGCCTGACATACTAG
>NZ_JAUJUJ010000001.1 GCF_030711595.1 Stenotrophomonas sp. YIM B06876 | reverse complement strand
CCGCCGCGCTGGCCGCGCTGGCCGGCGCCGCACTCTACGCGGCCGTTGCCGGATTCGCGCTGCCCACGGTGCGTACCGTGTTGATGATCGCGGTAGTGGTGGCGGCGCGGTTGTGGCGACGTCCGGCCGGTGTGGCCGACTCGCTGGCGCTGGCGGCGATCGCGGTCTTGCTGTGGGACCCACTGTCGATTCTGGCAGCGGGGTTCTGGCTGAGTTTTGCCGGAGTGGCCTGGCTGGTCTGGTGTCTGCCCGAGGGCAACGCGCATTGGCTCCGGAGCTTTTTCTCGGCGCAGGGCGTTGCCACGGTGGGGTTGCTGCCGTTGACCGCCGCGCTGTTCGGGCAGGCCTCGCTCGCCGGGCCCTTGGCCAACATGGTGGCCATCCCGTGGTGGAGTCTGGTGGTTGTGCCGCTGGCCTTGCTCGGAACCGGGCTTGAAGCGGTCGCTCCCGGCTGGGGGGTCTGGTCATGGCGGTTGTCGTCATGGTGTTTTGATCGCAGCTGGCCGTTGTTCGAGTGGCTCGGCAGCAGCCGGTTCGCGTTGTGGTGGTTGCCGGAAGGCGGGGCGTTGGCGGTGCCGCTGGCAATGCTCGGGGCCTTCTGGTTGCTGTTGCCGCGCGCGGTTCCCGGCAAGACGCTGGCGCTGTTGCTGTGGCTGCCGTTGCTGTGGCCGGCACGTGAGCTGCCGCGGCACGGGGAGGTCGAGCTGGTGATGGTGGATGTGGGGCAGGGGCTGTCGGTGCTGGTGCGTACCGCACGGCATGCACTGCTCTACGACGCCGGGCCGGCGGTGCGCGAGGGCTTCGATGCCGGCGAGCGGGCGGTGGTGCCGGCGCTGCGTGCGTTGGGGGTCGCGCGGCTTGACCAGGTGGTGATCAGCCACGGCGACAACGACCATGCCGGCGGCTTTCAGGCGGTGCGCCGCGCCTACCCGGTCACCGCTTGGCGGGCGCCGCCGGGGATGACGTTGCAGCCGGACCGCCCCTGCGTCGGCGGCGAGGGCTGGGAGTGGGATGGGGTGCGCTTCGGCTTCCTGCATCCACCGCCGGCGTTCCCGTACCTGGGAAATGAATCCAGTTGCGTGCTGCGGGTGGAAAGCCGCCATGGCGCGATCCTGCTGGCCGGGGATATCGGCGAGGTGATCGAACAGGGGCTGGTGCGGCGCTGGCACGACAGCCTGCGCGCCGAGGTGGTGGTGGCTGCGCACCATGGCAGTGGCGGCTCGTCGCAACCGGCATTTGTGGCAGCCACGCACGCACGGCTGGTGTTGATGTCGTCCGGGCACGGCAACCGCTTCGGCCATCCGCGGGCGGAAGTGGTGCGGCGCTGGCGCACGGCCGGGGCTGAAGTACTGGGGTCTGCCGACAGCGGGGCGGTACGTGTATGGCTCGGTGCGGACGGATTGCAGGTCCGGGAACGGCGATCGTGGCGGGTACGGATCTGGGATGCCGCGGAGCGGGCCCGGTCGGCTGCTATTCTATCGGCCGTTGAACAGGCGGCCGCAGTGCCGGAGGGTTGAAACGTGTGGGAACTGGTCAAGGCCGGTGGCTGGCCGATGGTGCCGCTGCTGTTGTTGGGAGTGGTGGCGTTGGCGATCGTCCTGGAGCGTTTCTGGACCTTGCGGCGTAACGAGGTACTGCCGCCGGGACTGGGGCAGGAAGTGCGCAACTGGGCGGCCCGCGGCAAGCTGGATGCCTCGCATATCGAATCGCTGCGTGCCAATTCCCCGCTCGGGGCGCTGTTGGCCACGGCGCTGGAAGCCCGCAACCGCCCGCGCGACCAGATCCGCGAGCGGATCGAGGACAGCGGGCGGCATCTGGTGCACCGGATGGAGCGGTTCCTCAATGCATTGGGCACAATCGCCTCGGCCGGGCCGCTGCTGGGCCTGCTGGGGACGGTGGTCGGCATGATCCAGATGTTCCTGGGCATCCTCGACCACGGCGTGGGTGACGTGAACCAGCTGGCCGGCGGTATCGGCAAGGCGCTGGTCTGCACCGCCACCGGCATGATCGTGGCGATCCCGGCGCTGATGTTCCACCGCCATTTCAAGGGGCTGATCGGCGGTTACGTGATTGAAATGGAAAAAGAGGCCACGGCGCTGCTGGATGCGCTGGATGGCCGCCCGGCGGTGATGGCGGCAGCGGCCAAGCCGGCGCTTGCCGAGCCGCGTGCGCCGGCCCCGGCCAAGGGCTGAGGGCATGCGCATACGTGATAGCCGCGCCCAGGACGAGCCGCATATCGACCTGGTGCCGCTGATCGATGTGATCCTGGTGCTGATCATCTTCTTCGTGATCACCACCACCTTCGATGCGCGGTCCACCCTGCAGTTGCAGCTGCCCACCGCCAGCGACCAGAACAATTCCGAGCCACCGCGCTCGCTGAGTGTGCTGGTCAATGCCGAAGGGCGCTATTTCATCAACGACCAGGAAGTGCTGCGCACCGATGTCGAGTCGGTGAAACAGACCATCGCCCGGGTGGCCGGGGATGATCGCCAGCAGACGGTGCTGCTGCGCGCCGATGCACGCACGCCCTACCAGGCCGTGGTCACCGCGCAGGATGCCTTGGGACAGCTCGGTTTCCGTCGCATCGCCATCGCCACCGCCCCGGAAGTGACGCAATGAGCGAGCCGCACGTGCCGATATGGCCGGTCTATCGCCGGTTGCTCGGTTATACCCGGGGCTATTCCCGGTTCCTCAGCTTTGCGCTGGTGGCGATGGTCATCGAAGCCGGTGCCGGTTACTGCTTCGCGCGGTTGATGGACCCGTTGATCAACAAGGGCTTCGTCAATCCCGAGCCGAGGATGGCGGTGCTGTTGCCGCTGGCCATCCTCGGCGTGTTCATCGTCCGCAGCATGGCGACCTTTGTCAGCGACTACTGCATGGCGCGCACCGGCCGCAGCGTGGTACGCGACCTGCGGCAGCGGGTGCTGGCCAAATACCTGCATCTGCCCTCCACCCATTTCGATACGGAAGCGACTCCGGTGATGGTGAGCCGGTTGAACTTCGATACCGAGCAGCTCACCCAGGCCAGTGCCGATTCGCTCAAGACCATCGTCGCCGACGGTTTGACCATCGTGGCGATGCTGGTGGTGATGCTGCAGGCCAGTATCAAGGTGACGGTGGCGATGCTGCTGGTGGTGCCGCTGATCGGGCTGATCGTGTCCTACGTCGGCAAGCGCTACCGGCGGATCAGCCGCGGTATCCAGGACGGCATGGGCGCGATGGCGCAGACTGCCGAGCAGTCGTTGGCCGCACAGCAGGAAGTGAAGGTGCATGGCACCCAGGAACGGGAAATCGCCCGCTATGCGCGCCTGGCCAACCGCATGCTCGGCCTCAACATGAAGGTGGAAACCACCCGTGCCACCGCCTCCAGCACCGTGCAATTCCTGGCGGCGCTGGCGCTGGCGGTGATTGTGTGGGTGGCCTCGCGCGAATCGCTTGCCGGCCGGTTGAATGCCGGCCAGTTCATGATGCTGATGTCGGCCATGATGGCGATCATTCCCTCGCTGCGGCGCCTGACCAGCGTGCAGACCTCGATTTCGCGCGGGGTGGCGGCCGCGGAGCGGCTGTTCTCGATCCTGGATACGGAAGAGGAGCGCGACGAAGGCACGCACCGCGTGCCGCGGGTGCGCGGCGAGCTGCGTTTCGAACACGTGATGCTGCGCTATCAGCATGACGCCGGGCTGGCGCTGGATGACATCAGTTTTGTCGCCCGGCCGGGGACGGTGACCGCGATCGTCGGCCGCTCGGGCAGCGGCAAGACCAGTCTGGTGCGGCTGGTGCCGCGTTTCTACGAGCCCAATGGCGGCCGCATCACTTTGGATGGGGTGGGGCTGGATGATTATCCGTTGAGCGACCTGCGCCGCCAGATTGCCCTGGTCGGGCAGAAGGTGATGCTGTTCGATGACACCATCGCGGCCAATATCGCCTATGGCACCGAGGCGACCGAAGCGCAGATCCGCGCCGCGGCCGAGGCGGCCAATGCCTGGGAATTCATCGAGCGGCTGCCGCAACAGTTGCAGACCCCGGTTGGTGAGAACGGAGCACTGCTTTCCGGTGGCCAGCGGCAACGGTTGGCCATTGCCCGGGCGATCCTGCGCGATGCACCGCTGCTGATCCTGGATGAGGCGACCGCTGCGCTGGACAATGAATCCGAGCGTCTGGTGCAGGATGCGTTGCACCGGTTGATGCCCGATCGCACCACGCTGGTGATCGCCCATCGCCTGTCCACCATCGAACATGCCGACCAGGTGCTGGTGATGGAGCGGGGCCGCATCGTCGAGCGCGGGACCCACGCGGAGCTGCTGGCATTGGGCGGGTTGTATGAACACCTGCACCGCATGCAGTTCCGGGAAAGGCAGTCCTGATGGCGCAGCGTGGAGCCCGCACACCGTCTTACTGGTATGACGGCGGTCCGGTGCCGGTGTCGGCACGGCTGCTGGCGCCGCTGTATGGCGCCGTGGTCGCGCTGCGGCGTTCGCTCTACCGGCGCGGCTGGTTGCGCCGCACCCAGGTACCGGTGCCGGTCATCGTGGTCGGCAATGTCACGGCTGGCGGTACCGGGAAAACGCCGCTGACCATCGCCCTGGTCAACCGCCTGCGCGACGCCGGCTGGAAGCCCGGTGTCGCCAGTCGCGGTTATGGGCGCGATGACGCGGCAACAGCGCGCTGGGTGACGCCCGAGCTGGCGCCGGAGCTGGGGGGCGACGAGCCGTTGCTGATTGCACACAAGGCCGGCGTGCCGGTACGGGTGGATCGTGACCGGGTCGCCGCGGCCAGGGCGCTGCTGGAGGCCGGGTGTGATGTGGTGGTGTGCGATGACGGCTTGCAGCACTACCGGCTGGCGCGCGATATCGAGATCGAGGTGGTCGATGCGCAGCGCCGTTACGGCAACGGCCGGTTGCTGCCGGCCGGCCCGCTGCGTGAACCGGTGGCGCGGGCGCAGGAGTGCGATTTCCGCGTGGTCAACCTGGGCCAGGGCAGTGACCAGGCACCGTCGGCACCGCAGTCCGGTTTCGGCGAGTGGCCGATGCGCTTGCGCATCGACGGGGCGCAGCCGTTGAAGGGCGGACGGGAGCGGCCGTTGCAGGCCTTTGCCGGGCAGCGCGTGCACGCGGTTGCGGGCATTGCCCATCCACAACGGTTTTTTGAAATGTTGCGCGCCCGCGGGATCGGCGTGGTGCCGCACGCCTTTGCCGACCATCACCGCTACCAGGCGTCGGATCTTTCATTCGGCAGCGAATTGCCGCTGCTGATGACCGAGAAGGACGCGGTCAAATGCCACGCGTTCGCCACCAGTTGGCACTACAGCGTCCCGCTGCAGGCCGAGCTGCCCGCCGCGTTCTGGATCGCGCTGCTGGACCGGCTGGAAAAGCTCGGCAGGAACTGAAAACGGCGTTGCGCGGCCACCGGCCTGCCGTAGCGCGGCAAGCCCGCCACTCGTGATCGTGGCATGGCTGATGCAGACTAGCGCTCCCCAGGTTCAACGGAGCACGCCCATGGCGGCCAGCGGTATCGCAGTCAGCAGCAGCGGGATGATGGGCGCATGAGTGCGGCTTGCGTGGATTTTGTCGTGGCCATTCCGGCGCGTCACGCCTCCACCCGGCTGCCGGGAAAGCCGCTGGCGCACCTGGCCGGGGAGCCGATGGTGCTGCATGTGGCCCGGCGTGCGCTCAGTGCCGGCGCACGCGAAGTCTGGGTGGCGACCGACGACGCGCGCATCGCCGCGGCGATCGAAGGCCTGGAGGGGGTGCGGGTGGCGATGACCGATCCGGCGCATGCCTCCGGCACCGACCGCCTGGCCGAATGTTCGCGCGCGGCGGGCTGGGCCGACGACGTGATCGTGGTCAACCTGCAGGGCGACGAGCCGTTTGCACCGGCTGCCGGCATCCGCGCGGTTGCCGATACGCTGGCGCTGAGCGGGGCGCAGATGGCCACATTGGCCACGCCGGTGGAGGATGCCGAAACCCTGTTCGACCCCAACGTGGTCAAGCTGGTGCGCAATGCCCGCGGCGATGCGCTGTATTTCAGCCGGGCGCCGATTCCCTGGCATCGTGATGCGTTTGCCCACGCGCGGGAGCGGTTGCCGGGGCCGCACTGGCTGCGGCACATCGGCATCTACGGCTACCGCGCCGGTTTCCTGCGCCAGTTTGCGGCGATGCCGCCGGGTGAACTGGAGCAGATCGAATCGCTGGAGCAGCTGCGGGTGATGGAAGCTGGCTGGCGCATTGCGGTGTCGCTGTCGCCGGCGCCGTTTCCGCCGGGAATCGATACCGCGGAAGATCTGGCGCGGGCCGATGCGCTGATGCGGGCGCAGTCATGAAGCTGCTTTTTGTCTGTCTGGGCAACATCTGCCGCTCGCCGATGGCCGAAGGCGCGTTGCGTGCCCGTCTCGAAGCGTCGGTGCTGGCCGGCCATGTGCAGGTGGACTCGGCGGGAACCTCGGATTGGCATATCGGCCGCGCCCCGGATCCGCGCGCGATCGCCTGCGCCCGCCGGCACGGGGTCGACATCGCCGGCCTGCGCGCCCGGCAGCTGCAGGTGCAGGATTTTGTCCGCTTCGATCGGGTGTTCTGCGCCGATCAGGCCAACCTGCAGGACGCCTCGAAGCTGGCCGGCGCGGCAGGTGGCGAGCGGCTGGCGTTGTGGCTGCCCTGGGCCGGGATCGATGGCGACGGCTCCATTCCCGATCCCTATTACGGTGGTCCGGAGGATTTCGAGCAGACCTGGACACTGGTCGATGCGGCAGCGCAGGCCACGGTGCGAAGGATGGTGCAGGCGGCGGAGTCCGGCATAATCGGGCCATGAATGCTCAGCTCGCACAGGATTTGCAGATCTCCGGGACCTGGCTCAACGCCACCCCCTCCACCTTGACCGACCTTCGTGGCCGGCCGCTGGTGCTGGCGTTCGTCAACGCCGCCTCGGTCTGGTGTACGCAGCGGTTGGCCGAACTGGCGCAGTGGCAGGCGCGCAATCCCGGCAAGCTGCAGCTGGTGGTGATCCAGCTGCCACGCTTCGATTTCGAGCGTGACCCGCAGCAGTCGCTGAAGCTGTTGCGTCGCCGCGGAGTGACCGCACCGGTGTTGCTGGATGCGCAGTGGCAGAACTGGCAGCGGTTCGGAATCGAGTCCTGGCCAACGCTGCTGTTGATCGATGCGCAAGGCAAAGAGCGTGAGCGCATGGTCGGCCTGGCCGGAGATCTGGACCGCGCGTTGAACGCCTTGTGCGAAGGGCTGGCGCGGCCGTTGGACGAGGATCTGCGCGCAACCGCCGAGACCAATGCCGAGCCGCGGCTGCCATTGCGTTTCCCCGCCGGGCTGGCGGTGACGGCTGACCGCCTGTATGTGGCCGACACCGGCCATCACCGGGTGCTGGAGTGCACGCACGGCGGCCGCATCCTGCGCCAGTTCGGTATCGGTACCGCCGATATGGTCAACGGCAGCATGGCCGAAGCCGCCTTCAACCGGCCGCAGGGGCTGGCGGTTACCCGTGACAGCCTGTACGTGGCCGATACCGGCAATCACGCGCTGCGCCGGATCAACCTGCTCACTGGCCAGGTGGACACGCTGTGCGGCACCGGCCGCGCCGGCGATCCGGTGGAAGGACAGCTGGCGCAGCCGTGGGACAGTCCGCTCAACCNCGCGCTGCGCCGGATCAACCTGCTCACTGGCCAGGTGGACACGCTGTGCGGCACCGGCCGCGCCGGCGATCCGGTGGAAGGACAGCTGGCGCAGCCGTGGGACAGTCCGCTCAACCATCCGGCCGACATCGTCATGGCCGACAACCAGATCCACATCGCGATGTCCGGCGACAACCATATCTGGAGCTACGAGCTGGGCAGCCGTGTGTTGCGCTGGCGTGCCGGCGCCGGCCCGATCGAGGTGCGCGATGGCAGCGGTCACATGGCCGCGTTCGCCCAGCCGTGCGGGCTGGCCGCGGTGCAGCAGGTGCTCTACGTGTGTGACGCGCTCGGCTCGGCGGTACGCTCGATGCAGCTGCGCGGTGACCTGGTGCAGACCCTGGTCGGTACCGGCGCATGGGAGTCCGGTGAGGTCGATGGCCCGCGCAGCAGTGCGCGGTTGCAGTATCCGCAGGCCATCGCGCTGAGTCCGGACTCACCGCTGCTGTGGATCGCCGATACCGGCAATGGCAGCCTGCGCACGTTGCGCTTGGGCGGCGGCGAGTTGGCCACCGTCACCTTGCCCCGCCGCCTGCACGGCCCTGCCGCCCTGGCGGCCGGGGCGGGCGCGGTGTGGATCGCCGAAACCGATGCCCACGCCGTGTTGCGGTTCGATCCGGCCAGCGGCGAGCTGAGTGACGTCCTGATAGACGAATGAGCGTTGCCTCTGCTTCCGGTTTCGATGGCAAGGCGTTCGCCGCAGGCTTGAGCATGGCGCCCGGCGTCTATCGCATGTATGCGGCCGATGACACCTTGCTGTACGTCGGCAAGGCCGGCGCGCTGCGCAAGCGCGTGGGCAGCTATTTCAACGGCTCGCCCAAGACCACGCGGATCATGATGATGCTGTCGCAGGTGGCGCGGATGGATGCGACCGTCACCCGCACCGAGGCCGAAGCGCTGCTGCTGGAAAACCAGCTGATCAAGTCGTTGTCGCCGCGTTACAACGTCTCGCTGCGCGATGACAAGACCTATCCGCATGTGCTGCTGACGCGCGAGGAGTGGCCACGGATCGGCCTGCATCGCGGGCCGCGCGCGGTACCGGGGCGCTATTTCGGGCCGTACCCGGGAGTCACCGCGGTACGCGAAACGCTCAACCTGATGCACAAGCTGTTCAAGCTGCGCAGTTGCGAGGACAGCGTGTTCCGCAACCGTTCGCGGCCTTGTCTGCAGTACCAGATCGGCCGCTGCAGCGCGCCATGCGTGGCGCTGGTGCCGGCGGCCGAATACGCCGAATCCGTGCGCCAGGCCACGTTGTTCCTGGAAGGCAAGAGCGACCAGCTTGCCGAAGAGCTGGGGCGGGCGATGCAGGATGCCAGCGATGCGCTGGAGTTCGAGCGCGCCGCACGCTTGCGTGATCTGATCGCCTCGCTGCGCAGCATGCAGAACCGGCAGTACGTCGATGGCCGCGCCGCCGATCTGGATGTGCTGGCCTGCGCCACCCAGGGCGCCAGCGCCTGCGTGCTGCTGCTGGCCTTCCGCGACGGCCGCAACCTCGGTACGCGCTCGTTCTTCCCGCGCACCAATGGCGAAGACAGTGCGGCCGAGGTGCTGGGCGCGTTCGTGTCGCAGTACTACGCCGAACATGCGCCGCCGGCGGAGATCCTGCTGGACCGCGAAATCGCCGATGCTGCATTGATCGAAGCCGCGCTGGGCGCCGCCGCCGAACGCAAGGTCACGTTGCGGTGGAATGTGCGTGGTGAACGCGCAGGTTATGTCGATCTGGCCAGTCGCAATGCGCAGATCACCCTGGTCGCCGAGCTGGGAAGCCGCAGTGCCCAGCACGCCCGCAGCGAAGCGGTGCGCGAAATGCTGGGCCTGGCCGAGCCGGTGAAGCGGGTGGAGTGTTTCGATATCAGCCACACCATGGGCGAGGCGACCGTGGCCTCGTGCGTGGTGTTCGACGCCACCGGCCCGGTTCGCGGGCAGTACCGGCGCTACAACATCAGCGGCATCGAGCCGGGCGACGACTACGCGGCAATGCATCAGGCGATCGATCGCCGCTTCCGCCG
Source organism: Stenotrophomonas sp. YIM B06876 (assembly GCF_030711595.1). GTDB lineage: Bacteria > Pseudomonadota > Gammaproteobacteria > Xanthomonadales > Xanthomonadaceae > Stenotrophomonas. Next base: position 241,699 of record NZ_JAUJUJ010000001.1, on the reverse strand, counting down.
CGCGGTGCAGGAAGAGGGGGTGTTGCCGGATGTGCTGCTGATCGACGGTGGTGCCGGCCAGCTGGCGCAGGCGCAGGCGGCGCTGGCGGATCTGGGGGTGGAAGGGGTGATGCTGGTGGGCGTGGCCAAGGGCGTGGAGCGGCGCGCCGGCCACGAGACGCTGGTGCTGCCCGACGGCCGCGAATTGCGCCCGGGTGCCGCCTCCCCGGCCTTGCAGTTCATCCAGCAGGTACGCGACGAGGCGCACCGCTTCGCGATCACCGGTCATCGCGGCCGCCGCCAGAAAACCCGCATGACCAGCAAGCTGGAGGATATCGCCGGTATCGGCCCGCGCCGTCGCGCCAGCCTGCTCAAACATTTTGGCGGATTGGCCGGTTTGAAGGCCGCTGGCGAGGCCGAAATTGCACGGGTGGACGGGATCAATGCCGCCCTGGCTGCACGGATCTACGCTAACCTGCATGGGCTGTCGATGCCCGATACGGCAGCGGAGTAGAGCTGCATATGAAACTGACCATCCCCACTTGGCTGACACTGCTGCGGATCTTGATGATCCCGGTGCTGGTCGTGGTGTTCTACCTGCCGTATCCGTGGACGAATTTCGCTTCCGCCGCCATTTTCGGCGTGGCCGCCATCACCGACTGGCTGGATGGCTGGGTCGCGCGGCGCTACCAGCTGCACTCCGCGTTCGGTGCGTTCCTGGATCCGGTGGCCGACAAGCTGATGGTCGCCGTGGCCCTGTTCCTGATCGTGCAGGGCCATCCCACCGCGTGGATGGCGTTCTGGGCGGCGGTGATCGTCGGCCGCGAAATCGCGGTGTCGGCACTGCGCGAGTGGATGGCCGAGATCGGGCAGCGTGCCAAGGTGCGCGTGGCGGTGATCGGCAAGGTCAAAACCACCGCGCAGATGGTCGCATTGCTGTGCCTGCTGTATTCGGTTTCCCCCAATGCCGCGATCGGCGATATCTGGATGGGCGTGCCGGTTTTCCATGTGGGCGACTGGACGCTGGCAATAGCCGCGCTGCTGACATTGTGGTCGGGCATCCAATATCTGCATGCGGCATGGCCGAGTTTGCGGGCCGATGAGATGGCGGCGCGCGCGCAAGCGAAAAAAAAATGAAAAAGGGCTGTTGACAGGTAGGCGATTGCATGTAGAATTTCGCCTCCCAAGCGGGAATAGCTCAGTTGGTAGAGCGCAACCTTGCCAAGGTTGAGGTCGCGAGTTCGAGTCTCGTTTCCCGCTCCAGGTTGAAAGAACTTCTTGAAATCCGGGAGTGTTTCTTTCTGGGAGGTTCGGGTTCTGCCAGGTTTCAGGTTGCCGGAAGTTGCCGTTGCAATCTGCCGGTGGAAACAACGGCTGATCCGTTGCCCGGAACGATGTGAAGAAGTTTGTTAAAAAGGCTGGCGCATTGATCACGAAGTCTGTATCATGCACGGCTCCCAAGCGGGAATAGCTCAGTTGGTAGAGCGCAACCTTGCCAAGGTTGAGGTCGCGAGTTCGAGTCTCGTTTCCCGCTCCAGTATTCGACAGGACCCCGCAAGCGGGGTCTTGTCATATCGATACCCCGGAACGGGTGCGATAAAGTGCAAAGCCTACCGGCCTGGTAGCAGAGTGGTTATGCAGCGGATTGCAAATCCGCGTACGCCGGTTCGATTCCGACCCAGGCCTCCAATAAAAAAGCCCCGCATTGCGGGGCTTTTTTATTGTCTCCACACCTGCTCCTGCGGGGGAAGGCACGCGGGGCCAGGGCCTTGGCGCTCACTGCAAGGTACTCAATATCCCGAACAGCATCAGCGCGGCCACCAACAGCGCCGCCGCCATCACTTTGGGGCGCAGCCGCTGGCGCGGGCGTTGTTCGATGTGGTTCTGGCTTGCGCGCCGGATCAGACGGTCGGGAAAGCCACAGCGCGCCATTTCGGCGTGGCAGGCGTCGATGCAGGCGCCGCATTCGATGCACTGGGTGTTGCTGCCGTTGCGGATGTCCAGAGCGGAGGGGCAGGCGTCCACGCACGCCCTGCAGTCGGTGCAGTCGCCCAGATGTTCCTCGCTGAAGCGGGGCAGGGTGCCGGCGATGGCCGGATGGGCGGCGCGGAAAACGTAATCGCTTGCCGTGGTTGGATCCAGCAAGCCGCGGGCACGCTGCATCACGCTGCCATTGCCTGCGGTGCGCGGGCCTCGCGGCTCGCCGCAGCGTGCGTTGTAGACCACCCGTGGGGTGTCGCGATCGGTCAGCACGGGCTGCAGCCGGGCATAGGGGCACAGATGCGCGCAGACCTGTCCGCGCAGGTAGACCACATTTATCCAGGTTGCCAGCGCGTAGAACAGGGCCCAGAAGCTTTCCCATCCGGTCCACGCAAACGGGCGCAGAGGGTTGAGCAGTTCGCCCGGCGGGGAAAAGAACCCGACAAAGGTGATGCCGGTCCACAGCGAGATGCCGGCCCACAGCAGTTGGCGCAGTATCCGCGCCGGAATCCGTGCCGCGCCGGTGCGCTCGGTCATCTGCTCGATGGTCCGGAAGAGCCGTGAGAGCAGGGTCTGCGGGCAGGCATAGCCGCACCACAATCGCCCGAAAAGCGTGGTCGCCAAGGCGAGCCCTGCCGCGGCCAGCAGCGCTGCGCCCAGTACCAGCAGGCCATCCTGCGGCCACAGGGTCAGCCCGAACAGATCGAAGCGGCGTGCGAGCAGATCCAGCCGGACCGCCGGTTGCCGGTTCCACTGCAGCCAGGGCATCAGGTAGAACGCCACCAGCAGGCTCGCGGCGATGATCCGTCGCCAGCGCCCGTATGCGCCGGTGTGGCGGCGGGCCGATGGCGGACCGGCCGGCGATGGCACCGGTGCAGAGCGCGGCGGCGGCAGGGGGCGTGGCGCGGTCATTCCAGTGGCATCCCGGCGTCGGTTGGCGGACGCAGCAGGAGCCAGGTCACGGTGCTGGTGGAGAAGGTTGCCAGCCACAGCAGGAAGAAACCGGCGGCGTAGCCCAGTTCACGGCTGATGCGGTGTTCGGGAAAGCTGATTTCGCACAGCTGCAAGGGATCGACGAAGGTGAAAAACACCGCCGCGGCGACGGCGGCGGCAAAAAAGCTGGGCCAGGTGATGGCGCCCAGCTGGGACAGCGGTGGCCGCGTTGGAAGGGCGCGCGGGTTGTCGGGATCGTTCATAGCCGGGTCCTGGTGGCGCGGGGGCGGACGCTACAATGAGGCGGGCAGCTGAGTAGTGGTGCAGGTGCCGTGCGGGAGGGCGCAATACCCTCGATTGCCAGCCTAGGTGCGTGCCGCGGGTGGGGCTTTGATCCTGATCAATGGTGCCTGCCGGTTCGCCTGCAATGCTGCGGCAGTGCGGTGACCGGGCCATGGAGTAGCAAATGAATGACGACGTGCTGCCGCTGCCTGCGGCCGATCTGTGCAGCGAAGAGGAAGTGTCCGCGCTGGTGCGGCGGTTCTATGCGCGGGTGCGGAAGGACGATCTGCTGGGGCCGGTGTTCGGCGCACGCGTCCATGACTGGGAGGCGCATCTGTTGCATCTGATCGATTTCTGGTCGGCGATGCTGCGCGGCACGCGCCGCTTCAGTGGCACTCCGATGCCCAAGCACATGGCCATGGACGAGCTCAGCGCCGAACTGTTTGAGCGCTGGTTGCTGCTGTTCCGGCAAACCACCGCTGAACTGGGCAATGGGCCGATGCAGCGGCTGGCCGACAGTGTGGCGGCGCGTATCGCCGATACCTTCTGGCGCCGGTTCCAGATGCTGCGCTGGCCGGTGCTGCCCACGCACCCGGGCGCGGTATAGCGGCTTGCGGGGCGAACGGGCAGGGAATTGATCTGGCTCAAGGCGGCGCCGGCAGCGCTTGGCCATGCTGGGCCCATGACTACCGACACCGCTGCCGAAACCTCCCTGGGCTGGACGTTCGATCCGGAGCTGCTGCGCCGGCATGATCGCCCCGGTCCGCGCTATACCTCGTATCCCACCGCACCGCATTTCCATGACGGATATGGCGAAGACGCCTTCACCGCGGCGATCACGCGCAGCAACCGCAGGGCGCGGCCGATTTCGCTGTATGTGCATGTGCCGTATTGCACCAGCCCCTGTTTCTACTGCGGCTGCAATCGCGTCATCAGCCGTGATCGCCGCAAGGGCGTGGCCTACGTGGAACGGGTGCTGCGCGAGGCCGACCGGGTCGCGCCGCTGTTTGGCGACAGCCGCGAGGTGATGCAGCTGCATCTGGGCGGGGGGACGCCGAATTTCCTGGCGCCGGAACAGCTCGCCGGGCTGATCCACGGCCTGCGCCGGCGCTTCCGCTTCAGCGACAGCGACGCGCGCGATTACTCGATCGAGCTGGACCCGCGCGCGGTGGAGCCGGCGGATATGGCGCGGCTCGCCGCGCTGGGCTTCAACCGGGCCAGCCTCGGCGTGCAGGATTTTGATCCGGACGTGCAACAGGCCATCAACCGGGTGCAGGGCGTCGAGGAAACGCTGGCGGTCATCCGCGCCTGCCGAGAGCACGGCATGCGCTCGGTCAATGTGGACCTGATCTATGGCCTGCCGCGGCAGACGCTGGAAGGTTTCGGCCGTACCCTGGACACGGTGATGGCGGTGCGCCCGGACCGCTTGGCGATCTACGGTTATGCGCACCTGCCGCACATGTTCAAGGCGCAGCGGCAGATCGCCGATGCCGATCTGCCTGGCGCCGAAAACAAACTCGCCCTGTTGGGCCTGGCGGTGCAAAAGCTGTCGGCGGCCGGCTACCAGTACATCGGCATGGACCATTTCGCGCTGCCCGACGAAGACCTGTCGCGGGCGCAACGCGCCGGCGAGCTGCATCGCAACTTCATGGGTTACACCACGCACGCGCAGACCGATCTGCTCGGGCTGGGGGTCAGTGCCATCAGCCGGATCGACAACAGCTACAGCCAGAATCCGCGCGAGCTGGCGCACTGGGAGGCCAAGGTGGATGGCGGTCATCTGCCGGTGTGGCGCGGCCTGGAGCTGTCGCCGGATGACGAGCTGCGCGCGGAGGTGATCCAGCAGCTGATGTGCCAGGGCCAGGTGGATACGCAGGTGCTGGCGGCGCGCTACGGGATCGACTTCGACAGTTACTTCGACGAAGAGCTGCAGGCGCTGGCAAAACTGCAGGCGGACGGGCTGGCCTGTTACCTGCAGGGAATGATCCGCGCCACGCCGCAGGGCCGGCCACTGCTGCGGCTGTTGGCGATGTGTTTTGACCGTTACCTGAAGGCACCGACGCAGCCGGCGCGCTATTCCCGCGCAATCTGATCCCGGCCGCCCTTGCTCGGTGGCTGCGGGAGGCCGCCGCGGCGGTGACGGGCGCCTGCACAATTCACAATTGCGCGGCAATCAGGCACGCTATCGCGATGCCCGGATGGCGAAATCGGTAGACGCATCGGACTTAAAATCCGCCGGCCGCAAGGCCATGCCGGTTCGATTCCGGCTCCGGGCACCATCCAGCAGCACAAGGAGCGGCATGAGCGCCGAGATTTCCGCCGCGGCCGCGCCGCGTATCGCCATCATCGGCCTGGGTTACGTCGGGCTGCCGCTGGCGGTCGAGTTCGGCAAGACGCTCGATACACTGGGTTACGACATCGACGCCGCGCGCGTGGCGCAGCTGCAGGCCGGACACGATCACACCCTGGAACTGGATGACAGCGAGTTGGCCGCGGCGGTGCATGTGCGCTACAGCGCCGATGTGGCCGATCTGGCCGGGCGCAATGTGTTCATTGTCACCGTGCCCACGCCGATCGATGCCTGGGAGCAGCCGGATCTGCAGCCGCTGCGGGATGCCAGCGCGCTGATTGGCGCGGTGCTGAAGCCTGGCGACCTGGTGATCTACGAATCCACCGTCTATCCCGGCACCACCGAGGAAGTCTGCGTGCCGTTGCTGGAACAGGCCTCGGGATTGCGCTTCAACATCGATTTCCACTGTGGTTACAGCCCGGAGCGGATCAATCCGGGCGACCGCCAGCGGCGCCTGCCCGATATCCGCAAAATCACTTCCGGCTCCACGCCGGCCGCCGCCGACAGGGTGGATGCGCTGTATGCGCGGATCATCACTGCCGGTACCTGGCGGGCGCCGTCGCTGAAGGTGGCCGAAGCGGCCAAGGTGATCGAAAACATCCAGCGCGACGTCAACATCGCCCTGGTCAACGAACTGGCGCTGATCTTCGACCGGCTCGGCATCGATACCCTGGACGTGCTGGAAGCGGCCGGAACCAAGTGGAACTTCCTGCCGTTCCGTCCCGGGATGGTCGGGGGCCATTGCATTGGCGTGGACCCGTATTACCTGCTGCACAAGTCCGAAAGCGTCGGCTACCACCCCGACCTGATCCACACCGCACGCCAGGTGAACAACCGGGTGGTGGCGCATGTGGTGGCGCGGGTGGAATCGCTGCTGCATGAACGCGGCAAATCCACCGCGCGGGCGCGCATCCTGGTGCTGGGGGTGACGTTCAAAGAAGACTGCCCGGACCTGCGCAACAGCCGCGCGCTGGATCTTGTTCAGCTGCTGGCCGGCGCCGGTGCGCAGGTGGACGCGTTCGATCCGTGGGCCGATCCCGCGCTTGCCCGCCATCACGCCGGCATCGAACTGGTGGACGCGCCGCAGCCCGGCCGCTACGACGCGGTGGTGCTGGCGGTGGCGCACCGGCAGTTCCGCGGCTATGACGAGCCGCACATCCGCGCGCTGGGAACCCCGGACATGGTGGTCTATGACGTGAAATCCGCCTGGCCACGAGCGGTTGTCGACGACCGCCTGTAAACTGCGCGCTCGATTAGCTGAGGTTCGAGATGCATCGTTATCTGGTTTATGCGCTGGCACTGGTCCTGTTGCCGGTTTCGTTGGCATTGGCATCGCATTGGCCGGCCTGGTATTGGGGTGTGGGCCTGTTTGGAGCGATGGGGTTGCTGGGTACCTGGGATGTGTTGCAGCGTCGCAGCGTGCTGCGCCGCAACTACCCGGTGCTGGCGCACTTCCGTTACGGGTTCGAGTCGATCGGCCCGGAAATCCGTCAGTATTTCGTCCAGAGCGATCTGGACGATGTGCCGTTCTCGCGGCAGCAGCGCCAGCTGATCTACCGGCGCTCGCGCAACATCATGGACGTGGTGCCGTTCGGCACCCTGCGCAGCACGTATGCGGTGGATTACGAGTGGATCAACCATTCGATGGCGACCACCAACATCGCCGGGCATGATTTCCGCGTGCTGATTGGCGCCGAGTGTGCGAAGCCCTATTCATGCAGCGTGTTCAATATCTCGGCGATGAGCTTCGGCTCGATGTCGGCCAACGCGGTCCGCGCGTTGAACGAGGGCGCGCGCCGCGGCGGGTTCTACCAGGACACCGGCGAAGGCTCGATTTCGTCCTATCACCGCGAAAACGGCGGCGATCTGGTCTGGGAAATCGGTTCGGGCTATTTCGGTTGCCGCGACGAGCACGGCCGTTTCAGCGACGAGAAGTTCGCCGTCAACGCCGCGCTGGACCAGGTCAAGATGATCGAGATCAAGCTGTCGCAGGGCGCCAAGCCCGGTCACGGCGGGGTGTTGCCGGCGGCCAAGGTGAGCGCCGAGATTGCGGTCACCCGCGGGGTGCCGATGGGCGTGGACTGCGTGTCGCCGTCCAAGCACTCGGCGTTCTCCACCCCGGTGGAGCTGTTGCAGTTCGTCACCCGCCTGCGCGAACTCTCCGGCGGCAAGCCGGTCGGTTTCAAGCTGGCCATCGGCCATCCGTGGGAATGGTTCGGCATTGCCAAGGCGATGCAGGAAACCGGGTTGCTGCCGGACTACATCGTGGTCGATGGTGCCGAGGGGGGCACCGGCGCGTCACCGGCCGAATTCATGGACCATGTCGGGGTGCCGATGAACGAGGCGCTGATCCTCGTGCACAACACCCTGGTGGGCCTGAACCTGCGCGATCGTATCCGCATCGGTGCAGCCGGCAAGGTGACCAGTGCTTTCGACATCGCCCGCACCATTGCCCTCGGCGCGGACTGGTGCAATGCCGGGCGGGGCTTCATGTTCGCGCTGGGCTGCATCCAGTCGCTGAGCTGCCACAACGACAAGTGTCCGACCGGTATCGCCACCCAGGATCCAGGCCGCTGGAAACACCTGGACCCGACCGACAAGGCGGCCCGGGTGCACAACTATCACAAGAACACCATGCGCGCGCTGCGTGAACTGTTGTGTGCAGCCGGCCTGAACGATCCATCGGAGCTGGGGCCGGAGCACATCCTGCGCCGGGTATCGCCGGTGGAAATCCGTTCGATGGCTTCGCTGTACCGCTATCTGGCGCCGGGCGAGCTGTTGAACAAGGTGCCCGAACATCGCGTGTTCCACGATTACTGGGGCGATGCACGCACCGACTCGTTCGATCCGCCGCCGCGCATGGCGGCGCTGCGCACCACCAAGTCGCGGTGATGGCCGGCAGGACGGTGGCGTTCCGCAAGGACGCCACCGTGGTCCGTGGCCCGGCCGCGGCGTGTCTGGCGGGAAAGTGAGGGGGCTGTCGCGCCTGGGCGTGGGAGCACCGCGGCGTGGTGCGATGGGAGCGGCTGTGTTATCGGCGCACCGACGCCGGCATGGATTCAGCGCGACAGCCACTGGATCACGCCACGCCCGGCGCGCAGGCCGCTGGCATAGCAGGCGGTAAGCAGATAGCCGCCGGTCGGCGCTTCCCAGTCCAGCATTTCCCCGGCGCAGAAGGTGCCGGGCAGGTCCTTGAGCATCAGCTGCCCATCCATCGCTTCCAGGCGGACCCCGCCGGCGGTACTGATCGCTTCGGCCATCGGTCGCGGGCCTCGCAGGGTCAGCGGCAGGCGCTTGAGGGTGGCCGCCACGCGCTCGATCTCCAGGCCGGCGTCCTTGCCCAGCACTTCATACAGCAGCGCGGCCTTGACCCCGCTGATCCCGGCCTGGCGACGCAGGTGGTCGCCGAAACTGCGCCCGTTGCGGGGTTTGCCCAGGTCGGCCTGAAGCCGTTCGGGGGCACGCCCGGGCAGCAGGTCCAGCCACAGCTGGACGGTGCCGTCGCGGTTGAGGCTCTCGCGCAGGTCGGCCGCCAGCGCATAGACCAGGCTGCCTTCGATCCCGGTGGCGGTGACCACGCATTCGCCCTGCAGCGAACGCGGGTGTCCCTGCAGGTCGATCCAGTGCGCCACCACCGGTTTGAGCGGGGCGCCGGCATGGCGCTGCGCGAAGAACGGCGTCCAGTCGATATCGAAACCGCAATTGGCCGCCTGCAGCGGGGCGATGGCGATACCGCGCGCCGACAGCGGCGCCACCCAGGCGCCGTCCGAGCCCAGTTGCGGCCAGCTGCCGCCGCCCAGCGCCAGCACCGTGGCATCGGCGGTTACGGCACGCTCGCCGTCCGGGGTGGAAAACACCAGTGCACCGTCGTCGTTCCAGCCGTTCCAGCGGTGCTGCACATGGAAACGCACGCCGCTTTCCTTCAGCCGCCGCACCCAGCCGCGCAGCAGCGGCGCGGCTTTGCGGTCGACCGGAAATACCCGTCCAGAGCTGCCGACATAGGTTTCCACGCCGAAACCGCGCGCCCATTCGCGCAGCGCTTCGGCATCGAAATCGGCCAACCACTGGCCTACTTCCGCCGCCCGCTCGCGATAGCGCGCAACGAACCGCGCGGGCGGGTCGGAATGGGTCAGGTTGAGCCCGCCCTTGCCGGCAATCAGGAACTTGCGCCCCGGCGAGCCTTTGGCCTCGTAGAGATCGACTTCCAGCCCGGCCGCGCGTGCGGTTTCGGCGGCCATCAGTCCGGCAGGACCGCCGCCGACGATGGCGACGCGGTGCTTGATTGCAGTGGGTGACATGGGCCGCCTTGATGTCAGCGGGGCAGGATCTTGAGCAGTTCGACGTCGAACACCAGCGAGGCGTTGGGCGGGATCACCCCGCCGGCGCCGCGCGCGCCGTAACCGTACTCCGGAGTGATCAGCAACGTGCGTTTGCCGCCTTCCTTCATGCCGGCCAGACCCTCGTCCCAGCCGCGGATCACCTTGCCGGCGCCGACGGTGAACGTCAACGGCGTGCCACAATCCACCGAGCTGTCGAATTTCCCGCCATGCTTGTCCGCCGCGTTCTCGTCATAGAGCCAGCCGGTGTAATGCACGCTGACCTTGTCGCCCGGCTTCACTTCCGTGCCATTGCCGATGACGGTGTCGATCTTCTGGAATTCGGCGATGGTGCCTCCCGGCGGCGGTCCTGGCGGAGCGCAGGCGGCAAGCAGGGACAGCAGCAACGGGGCAAGCAGGCGACGCATGGGGGAACTCCGCAAAAACAGGGCGTGCAAGGGTAGCGCATCGTCGGGCGCTATCATGGCGGCATGTCAAAAATGCTTCTCAACCTGCGCAACGTGGCCGAAGACGAGGCCAGCGAGGTACGCGCGCTGCTCGATGCCAACGCCATCGACTATTACGAAACCCGGCCCAGCCCGTGGGGGATCTCCTTTGGCGGCATCTGGATCCGCGACAACGCCGAGCATGCGCGCGCCAAGGCGCTGATGGCCGGGTACCAGGCCCGTCGCGCCGAGCGGGTACGCGCCGAGCGGCAGGCGGCGCTGGCCGACGGCACCGCGGAAACCTTCGGCTCGCTGCTGCGCCGGCGGCCGCTGTTCGTGGTCGCGGTGCTGCTGGGGATGGTGGTGGTGGCCTCGCTGGTGCTGCTGCCGTTCTTCCTGCTGACGCGCTGAGCCCGGCAACTGGCCGGAAACCGTTAAAATATGCCGATGATCGTCAATACCGCCGCTTACCATTTCGTCTCCATCGCCGATGCCGAGGCCCTGTCCGCGCAGCTGCTGGAGCGCGCCCGGGCCGGAGCATTGCGCGGCACCATCCTGGTCTCCGCCGAAGGACTGAACCTGTTCCTGGCCGGCAGCGGCGAGGGTATCGACAGCTTCTACCGGCAGCTGCATGCCGATCCGCGGTTCAGCGCCATGCGGGTCAAGTACAGCCACAGCCGGATGCAGCCGTTTGCGCGGCTCAAGGCCAAGGTCAAGCAGGAGATCATCCGCTTTGGCCGGGAAGATGCGCAGCCGCTGGAGCATGCGCGTGCCCCTGCGGTCGATCCGCGCACGCTGCAGCGCTGGCTGCGGCAGGGGCATGACGATGCCGGCAAACCGGTGGTGATGCTCGATACCCGCAACGAGCAGGAGATCGCCCATGGCACGTTTGCCGGCGCGTTGACCCTGCCGATCGTCAAGTTCACCGATCTGCCTGAAGCGCTGGCGCCGCATCGCAGTGCGCTGGCCGACGCCACCGTGGTCAGCTTCTGCACCGGTGGCATCCGCTGCGAGAAGGCGGCGCTGTGGATGCGCAACGACGGCATGGCCAACGTGCTGCAGCTCGATGGCGGCATCCTCGGCTATTTCGAGGCAGTGGGCGGCGAGGGCTATGACGGGCGCTGTTTCGTGTTCGACGAGCGCGTGGCGCTGGATGCGCAGTTGCAGCCGCTGGTGGACCGCGACGAAGCCACCTGCGCCGCCTGAGCCGCGCCCCGGGCGTCAGCATCCACCTGCCGGAAAACACTGTTGTGCGCGCACGGCGGTGGCGCGGCTGGGAAAGGCGGGTTCCGGCCCCATCTCGGGGACTACCCCGAATGGAAACTGGCTGATGATTCCCCTGTCGATTCTCGATCTGGCCCCGGTCTGCGAAGGCAGCAACGCCGCGCAGGCGTTTGCCAACATGCTGGATCTGGCGCAGCACGCCGAACGTTGGGGGTACCAGCGCTACTGGCTGGCCGAGCACCACAACATGCCCGGCATCGCCAGCGCCGCCACCGCGGTGTTGATCGGCCATGTCGCTGGCGGTACGCGGACGATCCGGGTCGGGGCCGGCGGCATCATGTTGCCCAACCACGCGCCGCTGCAGGTGGCCGAGCAGTTCGGCACGCTGGCCGCGCTGTATCCGGGGCGCATCGATCTGGGGTTGGGACGGGCGCCGGGCACCGACCAGGCCACGGCGCGTGCGCTGCGGCGTTATTTCGACAGCGCCGACCAGTTTCCGCAGGACGTTGCCGAACTGCTGCGCTATTTCGAGCCGGCCACGCCGGGGCAGCCGGTACAGGCGGTTCCGGGCGCCGGCATCGACGTGCCGGTATGGTTGCTGGGTTCGAGCCTGTTCAGTGCGCGGCTGTCGGCGGCGATGGGCCTGCCGTTCGCGTTCGCGTCCCACTTCGCGCCCGATGCGATGGATGAGGCGCTGGCCCTGTACCGGCGTGACTTCCGCCCCTCGGCGCGGCTGGCGGCCCCCTACGCGATCCTGGCCGTGAACGTGGTCGCCAGCGATTCGGAAGCCGGGTCGCGGCGGCTGTTCACCACCCAGCAGCAGAGCTTCGTCAACCTGCGGCGCGGCCGTCCGGGCCTGATTCCCGCACCGGTCGACGACATCGAAGCGTTCTGGCAGCCACACGAGAAACAAGGTGTGGCTCAGGCGTTGGCCTGCGCGGTGATCGGCGATGCCGGTCAGGTCGGCGAAGGGCTGGCCACATTCGCTGCGCGCCACCAGCCGGACGAGCTGCTGCTGACGGCCAATATTTTCGACCATCAGGCGCGCTTGCGTTCCTTCGAGCTGGCGATCGGGGCGTGGCAGCAGCGCAACCGCGCCGGCTGATCCCGGCGGCGACGGGTGGCGGTCTCAGCCGCCGCTCAAACGCTGGAACAGCTCGGACGAATAGGTGATCAGGTGCCCCGAGCTGACGCCGAACGAGGCGATGGCCACCAGCGCCGCGCCCCAGTTGAACAGCATCAGCGCACCATCCCGCTCGATCAGCGCCAGCGCGAACAGCAGCAGCTGGAAGCCGAACAGGTAGTTGGTGAAGGGGATCGGCAGCGACAGCAGCACGGCCACCAGCACCAGCAGCAGCCCGGTGAAGGCGCGTGCCGGCAGCGGTTGCAGCACCATGCCCAGGCGCGGCCTGAGCATCCGGTCCAACCGCTGCAACGGGCGGTTGATCCGGCCGAGGAAGCGGTGCATGGTGCCGCGGCGTGGGCCGCGCCGGCCGATGAAGTCCGGTACCCACGGTTCGCGCAGGCCCAGCAGCATCTGCAGGCCGATCAGCAGCACCAGCGGGCCGCTCACCGCGCCGCCGATTCCCGGGAGGGGGATGAAAGCCGGCAGGATCGCGATGAACAGGAACACGCCAAACGCACTCTGCTGCAGGTCCTGCAGGATCCGTTGCAGCGGCAGATGCTCGTCCGCATCGCCGTGTTCGAACATCGCCAGCACGCTGCGGATGCCTTCGTTGCGGTAGCCCGGATGGGGTGTCGGCTCGGGGCGCGGGGGATCAGCCGGTGATTTCATCGGACGCGTCTTCGGGCAGCGGGCGCAGCAGCAGCTTGTCGACGCGGGCGCCATCCAGGTCGACGATCTCGATGCGCCAGCCGGCCCAGTCGAAGTATTCGCCGGTATGCGGGATGCGCCCGAAGTAGTGGATGCACATGCCGGCGAGCGTGTGGTAGTCGCCTTCCTCGGCGTCAGGCAGTTCGGCGCCGCCGAGCACATCGCGCAATTCATCGATCGGCAGCGACCCGTCAATCAGCAGCGAGCCGTCCTCGCGGATCACCACCAGCGCATCCTCATCGGCGTTTTCCGGCGCCTGCAGGCGGCCGACCACCGCGCCCATCAGGTCGCTGATGGTCACCAGCCCCTGGATTTCGCCATATTCATCCACCACCAGCGCCATCGACTGCTGTTCTTCGCGGAAGATCTCCAGCAGCTTCATCGCATGGGTGGATTCGGACACATACAGCGTCTCGCGCAGGTTCTGGAACAGCGACTCGTCCTCGCCATGCAGGCGGGTGACCAGGCTCTTCACTTCGAGGATGCCGGCGATGTCTTGGTCGTGGCCGCGATACACCGGGTAGCGCGAGAACGCGTGTTCGCGCATGGTCGCCAGGTTTTTTTCCACCGCCGCGGTGGTGTCCAGCCAGGCGATGCGGTTGCGCGGGGTCATCAGGCTGTCGGCGGTACGGTCACCCAGGCGCATGACCCGGTTCATCATGTCGCGCTCGTAGGAGTCGATCACGCCCTGTTCGTGGCTCTCGGCCACCAGCATGCGGATCTCCTCTTCCGTCACCGAAGCCGACTCGTCCTTGCCCAGCCCCATCGCCCGCATCACCAGCCGGGTCGAGCGCGACAGCAGCCAGACGGCCGGGGCGGCGATTCTGGCCAGTACCGACATCGGCATGGCCACCAGTCCTGCAATGTGCTCGGAGCGGGTCAGCGCCAGCCGTTTGGGCACCAGTTCGCCGAAAATCAGCGTCAGGAAGGTGATCAGCGCCACCGCCAGGGTTTTCCCCACGGCGTCGGCATAACTGAAGGTGGGGGCGATCCCGCGCAGCCATTCGGCAATGGCCAGGCCGATCGCTTCGCCGCCGAACAGGCCGGTCAGCACCCCGATCAGGGTGATGCCGATCTGCACCGTGGACAGGAAGTTCTCAGGTTTCTCCGACAGCGCCAGCGCCCTGGCCGCACGCTTGCTGGAGCCGGCCATGTGCTTCAGGCGACTTTTGCGCGACGTCATGACCGACATCTCGGACATGGCGAAAAACCCGTTCAGCAAGACCAGGGCAAGAACAATCAAAAACTCAAGCACGGGCAGCCTCCCCGGTTGATGGCAGGGGAGACGGGGTCAGGCAGGTGGGGAAACCTGCATCACCACGGTCGTGGAGTGCGCGCGGTTGCGGCGGGGGGGGAGGGTCGTCGTCCATAAGTTGCGCCCGGGGCGCCGGCGGATATTAACAAAAGCCGGGGATGCCCGCTGCAACCGGGCATTCACACGGCTCCGCGGGCCCTCGCCAGCCAGAGCTATTACCCGAGCGGGCCGGTAACGGTCATAATTCCCCGTGGTGCCGTCCTTCCCGCGACGGCGAATAGGTTCCTCATGTTTTCGTTGCAGACCATTTTCGGCTCCGGCAAGCAGTTCTACACCTTCCTTGACGAGGCCGCCCAAGCGGCTTCCGACAGCGCCAAGGCGCTGTACGAGATGATGCGCGAAGCTGACCGGCAGCCGGCACTGGATGCGTTCAAGCTGGCGCGTCTGCGCGAGCGCGCCGCATCGGACAAGATCAGCCAGGCGCTGGTGGACAGCTTCATGACCCCGATCGAGCGCGAGGACATCGAAGCGCTGGGTTCGGCGCTGTACAAGATTCCCAAGCAGATCGAGAAATTCGCCGATCGCTACTCGCTGGCGGTGCAGCACCTGGAGCACATCGATTTCGCGCCGCGCGCGGCGATGCTCGAGCAGGCGGCCGGGGTGGTGGTGGAAATGGTCAACGACCTGCGGCATATGAACCTGGACCGGATGACCGCGCTGAACGAGAAGCTGCGTGCGCTGGAAAACGAAGCCGACCGCCTGATGCTGGAGCTGTACCGCGACATCTACTCCGGTCGTCTGGACAACCTGCAGATGTTCCTGCTCAAGGAATTCTTCGAGATTCTGGAAAAAGCCATCGACCGTTGCCGTGAGGCCGGTGTGGTGGCGTACCAGATCGTGCTCAAGAACAGCTGACGGGGTCTGCTGATGCTCACCCTTGTCCTGGTGGTGATCTTTGCCGCGCTCGTTTTCGAGTTCATCAACGGCTTCCACGACACCGCCAACTCCATTGCCACGGTCGTGGCGACCAAGGTGCTTTCGCCCGGCTGGGCGGTGATGCTGGCCGCGGTCATGAACCTCATCGGCGCCCTGACCGGTACCGCGGTGGCGCTGACCATCGCCTCGGGCCTGCTGAACACCAGCGTGGTCGAGGTGACCCCGCAGGTGATCCTGTGCGCGCTGCTCGGCGGCATCATCTGGAACCTGATCACCTGGTGGAAAGGCCTGCCGTCGTCGTCCTCGCACGCTCTGATCGGTGGTCTGTGCGGTGCCGGCCTGGCCGCTGCGCACAACAACTGGGATGCGCTGGTGTGGTCGCAGAATGTCGGCGACTGGGCCCAGAACAAGGGCCTGCTGTGGAAGGTGTTCATCCCGATGATCACCTCGCCGATCGCCGGTTTTGCGCTGGGCGTGATCGTGATGATGCTGTTGTGGGCCATCATCGCGGCCATGTCGCGCGCCGGGGGCGTACTGCGGCGGCTGGCGCGTCCGCGCTGGGTCAACGCCTTCTTCGGCAAGGCGCAGATCGCCTCGGCGGCCTACATGGGGTTTGCCCATGGCCACAACGACGCGCAGAAGACCATGGGCATCATCGCCATGACCCTGATCGGCGCCGAGGCAACCGGGGCGTTGGACGACCTGCCGTCATGGCTGGCATTCATGCATCCGGCGGCCAGTGAAGGGCAGGGGATCGCAATGTGGATCGTGCTGACCTGTGCGGTGGTGATGGCGGCCGGTACCGCTTCGGGCGGCTGGCGGATCATCAAGACCCTGGGTCACAAGATGGT
Organism: Stenotrophomonas sp. YIM B06876; assembly: GCF_030711595.1. GTDB lineage: Bacteria > Pseudomonadota > Gammaproteobacteria > Xanthomonadales > Xanthomonadaceae > Stenotrophomonas. The sequence goes on along the minus strand of NZ_JAUJUJ010000001.1, from coordinate 225,313 downwards.
CAAGCTGCATCCGATCCATGGCTTCGCCGCGGAAACCAGTTCGGCCACGATCCTGACCCTGGCAGCGCACTTCGGCATGCCGGTCTCGACCACCCACAGCATCTCCACCGCGATCATGGGCGTGGGCTTTGCCAAGAACCCGAAGTCGCTGCGGCTGGGCGTGATCGAGCGCATCGTCTGGGCCTGGATCCTGACGATTCCCGCCGCCGGCGGCTGCGCCTACTTGACCCTGCGCCTGTTCGAGATGGCGGGCTGGACCTGACCGGAGCGCCCGCTCTGGCGGGTGGTCGGCGCAAACAAAAAGCCCACCTCTCAGGAGGTGGGCTTTTTCGTGGGGGCTGCTGCAGCGGGAAGTTGCGCGGCTTGCGGTTGCTTGATAACTGCCCGGTCGCGAACCGTGTCCAGCTGCACCGGATCAAACCGGCATCAGGTCGCAATGGGGCGAGGTCGCCGTTGGCTGCGGCCGCGCCACGCAGGTCCAGCTCGTGGCGACATTGGTGGGCCGCCACGGCGGGAATTGCGCCGGCTTCAGACCTCCAGTGAAGCCAGGTCGCCCTTGGTCTCCAGCCATCCCTTGCGGTCACTGGCGCGCTTTTTGGCCAGCAGCATGTCCATCAGCGCGTGGGTCTGTTCGCCGTCATCGATCGTCAACTGCACCAGCCGCCGGGTGTCGGGGTGGATGGTGGACTCGCGCAGCTGCGGCGGGTTCATCTCACCCAGGCCCTTGAAGCGGGTCACGCTGATCGCGCCCTTGAGCTTCTCGCGCTCGATCTTTTCCAGCATCGAGCGTTTTTCCTCTTCGTCCAGCGCATAGAACACCTGCTTGCCCACGTCGATGCGGAACAGCGGCGGCATCGCCACAAATACGTGGCCGGCGTTCACCAGGGCCGGGAAGTGCTTCAGGAACAGCGCCGCCAGCAGGGTGGCGATATGCAGCCCGTCGGAGTCGGCGTCGGCCAGGATCACCACTTTGCCGTAACGCAGGCCGCTGATGTCGTCCTTGCCCGGGTCGCAGCCGATGGCGATGGCCAGGTTATGGACTTCCTCGGACGCCAGCACGCTGCCGGACGCCACTTCCCAGGTATTCAGGATCTTGCCGCGCAGCGGCATGATCGCCTGGAAATCCTTGTCGCGGGCCTGCTTGGCGCTGCCGCCGGCCGAGTCGCCTTCCACCAGGAACAGTTCGGTGCGTGACAGGTCCTGGCTGATGCAGTCGGCCAGTTTGCCGGGCAGGGCCGGGCCCTGGGTCACTTTCTTGCGGGTGATCTGCTTTTCGGTTTTCAGCCGCGCACTGGCGCGGTCGATGGCGATCTGCGCGATCTTTTCGCCCAGTTCCACGTTCTGGTTGAGCAGCAGGCTGAAAGCGTCGTGGGCGGCGCCTTCGATGAAGCTGGCGGCCTGGCGCGAGGACAGCCGCTCCTTGGTCTGGCCGCTGAACTGCGGGTCGGTCATTTTCAGCGACAGCACGAACGTCACCCGGTCCCATACATCTTCCGGCGCCAGCTTCACGCCCCTCGGCAGCAGGTTGCGGAAGTCGCAGAACTCGCGCAGCGCCTCGGTCAGGCCGGTGCGCAGGCCGTTGACGTGGGTGCCGTGCTGGGCGGTGGGGATCAGGTTGACGTAGCTTTCCTGGATCAACTCACCTTCCGGCAGCCAGGCTGCGGCCCAGTCGACAATCTCCGATTCCTTGCGCAGGCTGCCGACGAAAAGCTCGGCCGGGAGCATCTCGCACGCGCCCAGTTCCGATTTCAGGTAGTCGCGCAGGCCGTCTTCGAAATACCAGGTGTCGCGCTCGCCGGTGGCTTCGTCGTGGAGCTTGACCGTCAGCCCCGGGCACAGCACCGCCTTGGCGCGCAGCAGGTGGCGCAGCGCGCGCACGTTGATCTTGGGGGAATCGAAGTAGCTGGGGTCCGGCCAGAACCGCAGGCGGGTGCCGGTGTTCTTCTTGCCGACGCTGCCGACCACTTCCAGCGGAGTGGCGCGTTCGCCGTTGCGGAAGGTGATGCGGTGTTCGCTGCCGTCGCGGCGGATGTGGATTTCCACCAGCGTCGACAGGGCGTTGACCACCGACACGCCCACGCCGTGCAGGCCGCCGGAGAACGTGTAGTTGCGGTTGTTGAATTTGCCGCCGGCATGCAGCCGGGTCAGGATCAGCTCGACACCCGGAATTTTCTCTTCCGGGTGGATGTCCACCGGCATGCCGCGGCCGTCATCACTGACTTCGCAGCTGCCATCCTTGAACAGGGTGACCTCGACGGTGCGGGCGTGCCCGGCAAGGGCTTCGTCCACCGAGTTGTCGATCACCTCCTGCGCCAGATGGTTCGGGCGGGTGGTGTCGGTGTACATGCCAGGGCGGCGCTTGACCGGGTCCAGGCCGGAAAGGACTTCAATATCGGCGGCGTTGTAACGGGCGTTCATGGATCTCGGGCAGTCGCAATGCGACGTAGGAGTGTGCGGGGTGCCGGCAAATTTTGCACGCAGGGCATTCAGTTCGCGGCCGGTGCCGGGGCGGTATCCTTGCCGCCACTGGAAATCACCTGCCAGCAACCCCATCTCAGCTGGCGAAAGCTCCGGAGGATAATGATGAAAGCTCGCGTATTACTGGCTCTTGCGGCTGTTGTGGCCGCCGTTGTTGCGGTGCCCGTCGCGTTGGCGCAGAGCGCTGGGCAGTCCACCGCCACCACTGCACAGGGTACCCAGGCCGACAAGGGCCAGAGCGAAGCCGAGCAGAAGGCCAAGCGCCGGGCGGCGGCCGCGGCCAAACAGAAGGCCGATGCCGACAAACCCGCTCCCCGCGAAGAGGAGGAGGAAGAGCTCAAGCGTCGCCGCTGAGCCTTTTCCGCATCGTTTGATGACGCCCCGGCGCTGTCCGGGGCGTCTTTTTTTGTGATTGCCGCATCTGCTGCTTGGGCATTGCCGTCACAACCTTTAAACTAGGGCTTTCCGGGAGGCGCTTCAGCCATGACCCCCCTTATTTTTGTTACCGGTGGTGTGGTGTCCTCGCTTGGCAAGGGCATTGCCGCCGCGTCGCTGGCCTCCATCCTCGAGGCGCGTGGCCTGAAGGTCACGATGATGAAGCTGGATCCGTACATCAACGTCGATCCGGGCACGATGAGTCCGTTCCAGCACGGTGAGGTCTATGTCACCGACGATGGGGCGGAGACCGACCTGGATCTGGGCCACTACGAACGTTTCGTGCGGACCCGTCTGGGTCGCAAGAATTCGATCACCACCGGCCGCATCTACGAGAACGTCATCCGCAAGGAACGGCGCGGCGACTATCTCGGCGCGACCGTGCAGGTGATTCCGCATATCACCGACGAGATCCGCCGCTGCATGGACGAGGCCACCGCCGGCTTCGACGTGGCGCTGGTGGAAATCGGTGGCACCGTGGGCGATATCGAGTCGCTGCCGTTCCTGGAGGCGATCCGCCAGGTGCGCACCGAACGCGGGCCGGAGAAGGCGCTGTTCATGCACCTCACCCTGGTGCCGTATATCGCGGCGGCCGGTGAATTGAAGACCAAGCCGACCCAGCACTCGGTCAAGGAGCTGCGTTCGATCGGCATCCAGCCGGACGTGCTGCTGTGCCGTTCCGAGCAGGTGATTCCGGATTCGGAGCGCCGCAAGATTTCGCTGTTCACCAACGTCTCCGAGCGTGCGGTGATCAGCGTGCCCGACGTGAGCGTGTTGTACAGCGTGCCGATGGGCCTGCATGCACAGGGGCTGGATGAGATCGTCGTCAACCAGCTGAAGCTGGGCGACAAGGCCGGCCCGGCCGATCTGTCCGAATGGGAGGCGGTGGTCGATGCCGCCTTGCATCCGCTGGACGACGTCACCATCGCCGTGGTCGGAAAATATGTCGATCACCAGGATGCGTACAAATCGGTGGGCGAGGCGCTCAAACATGGCGGCCTGCGTCAGCGCACCCGGGTCAACCTGAAATGGCTGGAAGCGCAGGAGCTGGAAGCCAGCGGTATGGACGCGCTCGATGGCGTCGATGGCATCCTGGTGCCGGGCGGTTTCGGTGATCGTGGCTTTGAGGGCAAGGTGCTGACTTCGCAGTACGCCCGCCAGCACCATGTTCCCTATTTCGGCATCTGCTACGGCATGCAGGCGGCGGTGGTGGATTTCGCCCGTCACGTGGCCGGACTGGAAGGGGCCAACAGCACCGAGAACGACCGCCAGTCGCCGCATCCGGTGATCGGCCTGATCACCGAGTGGCGCACCGCCAGTGGGGATGTCGAGCGTCGCGATGAAAAATCGGATCTGGGCGGCACCATGCGCCTGGGACTGCAGGAACAGCGCCTCAAGCCCGGCACCCTGGCCCACGAGCTGTACGGCAAGGATGTCGTCGCCGAGCGTCACCGCCATCGTTACGAGTTCAACAACCGCTATCGCACCCAGCTGGAAGACGCGGGGCTGGTGATCGCCGGCAAGTCGATGGACGACACCCTGGTGGAGATGGTCGAATTGCCGCGTGACCAGCATCCGTGGTTCCTGGCCTGCCAGGCGCATCCGGAGTTCCTCTCCACCCCGCGCGAAGGCCATCCGCTGTTCATCGGCTTCATCCGCGCCGCGCGCGAGAAGAAAGCCGGCGGCAAGCTGCTGCAGGAAGTGCGGGCGTGATTCGCGGCCGTTGTGGGGGCCGGGAAATCCGCGCCCCCATGACGGCAGCCGGAGTGCGCGGGCCACGCTTGCCGTGTGGTCGCGAGATTTCATGTTTTTCCCTACCCGCGCGCCCGGATACCAGTGGCGCGATCGCGGCCGACGCCGCCCCCAACGAGGCATTGCAATGAAACTTTGCGGATTTGAAGTCGGGCTGGACCAGCCGCTGTTCCTGATCGCCGGTCCGTGCGTGATCGAATCGATGCAGTTGCAGCTGGATGTGGCCGGCAAGCTGAAGGAAATAACCGGCAAGCTCGGCATGAATTTCATCTTCAAGTCCAGTTTCGACAAGGCCAACCGCACCTCCGGCACGGCGTTCCGCGGTCCGGGCCTGGAAGAGGGGTTGAAGGTGCTGGCCGAAGTGAAGCGCCAGATCGGCGTGCCGGTGCTGACCGACGTGCACGAGTACACGCCGATGGACGAGGTGGCCTCGGTGGTCGATGTGCTGCAGACCCCGGCCTTTCTGGTGCGCCAGACCGACTTCATCACCAGGGTGTGTGCGGCCGGCAAGCCGGTCAATATCAAGAAGGGCCAGTTCCTGTCGCCGTGGGACATGAAGCCGGTGGTCGAAAAGGCCAGGGCGACCGGCAACAACGCCATCATGGTCTGCGAGCGCGGCGCCAGCTTCGGTTACAACAATCTGGTCAGCGACATGCGCTCGCTGTCGGTGATGCGTGACACCGGCTGCCCGGTGGTGTTCGACGCCACCCATTCGGTGCAGCTGCCGGGCGGGCAGGGCAACAGCTCCGGTGGCCAGCGCGAGTTCGTGCCGGTGCTGGCGCGGGCCGCGGTAGCCGTGGGCGTGGCCGGCCTGTTCGCCGAAACCCATCCGGACCCGTCCAAGGCCTTGTCCGACGGCCCCAACGCGTGGCCGCTGCACAAGATGGAAGCGCTGCTGGAAACCCTGCTGGCGCTGGATTCGATCACCAAGAAGAACGGGTTTCTCGAGAATTCGCTGCTCTGATGGAGCCGGGCGCCAGGTTGCCGTTCAACTGGCCGGGGCCGAACGCTGCCTGCTTCTTGCTTCCGCGCCGCCCGACGGGAGCAGGCCCGTACCTGCGCGCGGTTCGTTTAAACTTGACGGCAGTGCTCACCCGCGCGACCCGCTGGGCAAGCCCGAAGCCCTACCCAACCCCAAGGCACCTATTACCTCACCATGACCAATATCGCCAAGATCCATGCCCGTGAAATCCTCGACAGCCGTGGCAATCCCACGCTGGAGGCTGAAGTCACCCTGGAGGACGGATCGTTCGGCCGCGCCGCCGTGCCCTCGGGTGCCTCGACGGGCACCAAGGAAGCGGTGGAACTGCGTGATGGTGACAAGACCCGCTACTTTGGCAAAGGGGTGCGCAGTGCCGTTGCCAACGTCAATACCACGCTCGCCAAAGCGCTCAAGGGCTTCGACAGCACCGACCAGGAAGGCCTCGACCGCCGGCTGATCGATCTGGACGGCACCGAGAACAAGGGCCGTCTGGGCGCCAACGCGCTGCTCGGGGTGTCGATGGCCAATGCCCATGCCGTGGCCGCCTCGAAGAAGCAGGCGCTGTGGCAGCACCTGGCGAACGGCCGCGACGTGAGCCTGCCGGTGCCGATGATGAACATCATCAATGGCGGCGCGCATGCCGACAACAACGTCGATTTCCAGGAATTCATGGTGCTGCCGGTCGGCTTCGATTCGTTTGCCGAATCCCTGCGCGCCGGGACCGAGATTTTCCATTCGCTCAAGTCGGTGCTCAAGGGCCATGGTCTGAGCACGGCGGTGGGCGACGAAGGCGGCTTTGCGCCGGACTTCCGCAGCAACGTCGAGGCCCTGGACACGATTCTCGAGGCGGTCGGCAAGGCCGGTTACACCGCAGGTGAGGACGTGCTGCTGGGTCTGGACGTGGCCTCCAGCGAATTCTATGAGAACGGCAAATACAACCTGGTCGGCGAGAACAAGCGCCTGACCTCGGAACAGTTTGTCGATTTCCTTGCCGACTGGGCCACGCAGTACCCGATCATCACTATCGAAGATGGCCTGGCCGAGAACGACTGGGCCGGATGGAAGTTGCTCACTGACCGCATCGGCAAGAAAGTGCAGCTGGTCGGCGACGATCTGTTCGTGACCAACCCGAAGATCTTCAAGGAAGGTATCGAGTCCGGCACTGCCAATGCGATCCTGATCAAGGTCAACCAGATCGGTACCCTGACCGAGACGCTGGAGGCGATCGCGATGGCGCATCACGCCAATTACGCGGCGATCATCTCGCACCGTTCCGGCGAGACCGAAGACACCACCATCGCCGACATCGCCGTGGCCACCACCGCCACCCAGATCAAGACCGGCTCGCTGTGCCGTAGTGATCGCGTGGCCAAGTACAACCAGCTGCTGCGCATCGAGGAATTCCTGGGTGCCGGTGCGCGTTACGTCGGCCGTGACGCGTTCGTGTCGCTGAAGCGCTGATTGCGATGCGTAACTGGCGCTGGCTGCTGCTGGTGCTTGCGGTACTGCTGGCGTGGCTGCAGTACCGCTTCTGGTTCGGCCCGGGAAATTCCGGCGAAGTGATGATGCTGGAAACCCAGGTCGAACATCAGAAGCGTGACAACGCGGGCCTTCAACAACGTAATGACGCGCTCGCCGCCGAGGTCAAGGATCTCAAGGACGGCGAAGCGGCGATCGAGGAGCGTGCGCGCAGCGAACTGGGCATGATCAAGCCCGGCGAGAAGTTCTACCGCGTGGTCGAAAATGCGCCGGTGGCAACCCGATCGCCAGCGGCCCCCGCTTCGGCCCCGCCGATGGATGTGCCCTGATGGCGCAGGTCTGGGTGGTGGTGCCCGCGGCCGGTCGGGGTACCCGTTTTGGTGGCCCGCTGCCCAAGCAGTATCTGCCCGCAGGAGGCCAGCCGGTGCTGGTGCATACGCTGGAGGCGCTGCTGCAGCATCCCGGCGTTGCCGGGGCGATGGTGGCCATTTCCGAAAACGATGCCGACTGGCCGGGCTGGAGCGAGATCGCCGGCAAGCCGGTGCTGACCTGTACCGGCGGCGCCAGCCGCGCAGCATCGGTGCTGGCCGGATTGCTGGCCTTGCCGGACAGTGTGCGTGCCGATGAGTTCGTGCTGGTCCATGACGCGGCCCGCCCCAATCTGGCGCAGGCGGATCTGGGCCGGCTGCTGGAGGTGGGGCGGCAGGATCCGGTGGGGGCGATTCTGGCCGCACCGGTGCGCGATACGCTCAAGCGTGCCGGCGATGACGGTGGCATTGACCGCACCGAGCCGCGTCAGCGCCTGTGGCGTGCGTTGACGCCGCAGCTGTTCCGCCGTCACCAGCTGATCCGGGCGCTGCAGGATGCCGCCGCCGCCGGCGTCGAGGTGACCGATGATGCGATGGCCATGGAGCGGCTCGGTGCCCGCCCGTTGCTGGTCGAAGGCGCCGAGAGCAATTTCAAGATCACCACCCCGGCGGATCTTCTGCGCTTCGAATTCGAACTTTCCCGCCGCGCCGTCTGACCGTTTCCTGGTCGCTGTGCGTGGCCGTATCGCCCCTTCCAGAAGTCCATTGCCGCCATGAATCCATCTGTTTCCATTCCCGCCATCCGCATCGGCCAGGGCTACGACGTGCACGCCTTCGGTGAGGGCGACCACCTCATGCTCGGCGGCGTGCGCGTGCCGCATCGCTGCGGCGTGCTGGCCCACAGCGATGGCGATGTGATCATCCATGCACTGTGTGATGCGATGCTCGGTGCGCTGGCGTTGGGCGATATCGGCCTCCACTTTCCGCCCTCGGACGAGCGCTGGAAGGGAGCCGACAGCAGCCAGTTCCTGACGCATTGCAATGAGCTGCTGCGTGAGCGCGGCTGGCAGGTCGGCAATGCCGATATCACCGTGATCTGTGAGCGCCCCAAGGTCGGGCCGCATGCGCTGGCCATGCGCGAAACACTGGCGAACCTGCTGGGTATCGAACTGGACCGGGTCAGCGTCAAGGCCACCACCAGCGAGAAGCTGGGGTTCATCGGCCGCGAGGAAGCCATCGCCGCACAGGCGGTGACGCTGCTGGTGGCGCTGTGAGTGCGCTGCCGCTGGCGTTCGGGGCGCCGGTGCTGAATGCGGCGATCCGCACCCTGCCGGAAGATTTCCAGGTCGACGAACTGGCGGCCTTCGAGGCCACGGGCGAGGGCGAACACCTGCTGCTGGATATCCGCAAACGCGGCGCCAATACCGTGGCGGTGGCCAAGCGCCTGGCGCAATGGGCCGGCTTGCCGGAGATGGCGGTCAGTTATGCCGGCCAGAAGGACCGGCATGCGGTGACCACCCAGCGCTTCAGCGTACACCTGCCCAAACGGGTGGCACCGGAACTGGCCACGCTTGAATCGGGCGAGATCCAGGTCGTGGCGTCAACCTGGCACAACCGCAAGCTGCAGCGCGGGGCGCTGGCCGGCAATCGCTTCAAGCTGGTATTGCGGCAGGTGCAGGGTGACCCGACGGCGATTGCGCGGCGTCTGGATACGATTGCCGCACGCGGTCTGCCCAACTGGTTCGGGGAACAGCGCTTTGGCCGCGATGGCGGCAACGTGCCGGCGGCGCTGGCGATGTTTGCCGGGCGCCGGGTGCGCAAGGACCAGCGCTCGATGTTGCTGTCCGCGGCCCGCTCGGCGCTGTTCAACCGGGTGCTGGCGGCGCGGGTGGGGCAGGGCAGCTGGGATCAGCCGCTGGAGGGCGAGGTATGGATGCTCGATGGCAGTCGCAGCGTATTCGGCCCGGAGCCGTTCACCGAGCTGTTGGCCGACCGCTTGGCACGCTTCGATATCCATCCCAGTGGCCCGTTGTGGGGTGAGGGCGGGTTGCGCAGCAGCGGTCACGCGCTGGAAGTTGAACAGCAGGCGGTGGCTGACGAGCAGGCGCTGGCGCTGCGCGCCGGGCTGGAACAGGCCGGACTGAAACAGGAGCGGCGTGCACTGCGCTTGCGACCGGCATCGCTGCAGTACCAGTGGCTGCAGCCGGAAATGCTGGAAATCACCTTCGCGTTGCCCCCGGGTTGCTATGCCACCGCGGTATTGCATGAGCTCGGCGAAGTGCGTGATGCCAGCCATGGTGGCGCGCCCGAAGCCTGAGTGACCGGTAAGGGCGCCGGGCTCTCCGGTCTTTGTAGGGCCGGGTGACGTGCGGCTCTTTTCCGTTTCAATGCCGGGACCGCCGCAAGGAAGGCCCCGGGCGGTTTGCGCGCTCGACGACGGCACGCGGGCGTGTGCGGATGATTGGCGGGCGCTTGTGCCGCGCCGGTACGTCGTCGAGCGATACCCGGCTCCGCAGGGCCCGCTTCCGCAGGCCGAGGCGCTGCCACCCTAGCGGTGGGCCAGCAACACCAGCAGCGCACCGGTGCCGCCCTGGGCGGGTGGGGCGGAATGGAAGGCGAGCACATCGCTGCGCTGGCGCAACATGCGGTCGACCAGGTTTTTCAGCACCGGCGCACCCCTGTCCGACTGCAGGCCTTTGCCGTGGATGATGCGCACACAGCCGTGTTCGTGCGCCTGTGCCTCCCGCAGGAAATGGCGCAGCAGCGTTTCCGCCTGCGCGGCGGTGGCGCCATGCAGGTCAAGCTCATCCTGTACCGAGTACTGCCCGCGCTTGAGCCGCTGGAACATGCGCGCCGGCAGGTTTTCGCGGCGGTAGCTGGCGGTGTCGCCGGCTTCCAGCGGCGTGGAGGCACCAAGCAACTGCGCGAACTCGCCGCGTGCCTGCTGGTCGTCCTGTTCGGCCATGCGCGCCCGTGGCCTGGGACGTGGCCGTACCACCGCGGGCACGTCGATCCGGCGCAGCGGCGTCACCTCGCCGATCGCCGAACGGAACAGCGCGCCATCATCTTCATCTTCTGGGTGTGACATCGCTACAGCGTAACGTGACCGTGGTTTCAGGCAAGGACCGTTTGCAGGGGGGAAGGGATCGGACGCATCCGGTATCATGGTCTGGTTTTCGAGGAACACCATGCGCGTACTTGTTAGCAATGACGATGGCGTCGACGCTCCCGGCATCAGGATGCTTGCCGAGGAACTGCGGGGCGCCGGACATGAAGTCACCGTGGTGGCACCGGATCGCGACCGCTCCGGGGCCAGCAACTCGCTGACGCTGGACCAGCCCATCCGCTTGCGGCGTATCGATCACTACACCTGCGCGGTGGCGGGCACGCCGACCGATTGCGTGCACCTGGCGCTGACCGGCATGCTTGAATTCGAGCCGGACATGGTGGTCTCGGGCATCAACAACGCCGCCAACCTGGGCGATGACGTGATCTATTCCGGCACCGTGTCTGCGGCGATGGAAGGGCGCGGGCTGGGCTTGCCGGCGGTGGCGGTGTCTCTGGTCACCCGCAACCACGACGCCAAAAATTTCCAGACCGCGGCGCGCGCGGCGGTGGAGATCGTGGCACGCCTCATCGCCGACCCGCTGCCTGCCGACACCATCCTCAACGTCAATGTGCCGGACCTGCCGTGGGCGCAGATCCGTGGTTTTGAAGTCACCCGTCTGGGCAATCGCCATCGCGCCGAAGCCTGCATCCCGCAGAGCGATCCGCGCGGCAATACCGTGTACTGGATCGGTCCGGCCGGCGGTGAGCAGGATGCCGGTCCGGGAACCGATTTCCATGCGGTGCGCACCGGGCATATTTCGATCACGCCGATCCAGGTCGACCTGACCCGCTACCAGGCGCTTGAAAAAGTCGCCGGTTGGGTAGCCGGGCTCACCGCCTCATTGGACAGCACGGCATGACCCCACGACTGCGGTTGCAGCCGGAGGCCGTCGGTATCGGCATGACCTCGCAGCGGGTGCGCGACCGCCTGGTCGATCGCCTGCGCGAAGCCGGCATCGCCGACGAACCCACGCTCAACGCGATCCGCGTGGTGCCGCGCCATCTTTTCATTGATGAGGCGCTGGCCTCGCGCGCCTATGAGGACACCGCGCTGCCGATCGGGCACGGGCAGACCATCTCGCAGCCGTGGGTGGTGGCGCGCATGACCGAGGCGGTGTTGCAGGTGGCGCCGAAGAAGGTGCTCGAGGTCGGAACCGGTTCCGGTTACCAGGCCGCCGTGCTGGCCGCGCTCGGGCTGGAGGTCTATACCGTCGAGCGCATTGGCGAGCTGCTGCGCCAGGCGCGCAAGCGCTTCCGCCAACTGGGGATGAACATCCGCAGCAAGCACGACGACGGCCGCGTCGGCTGGAGCGAGCATGCCCCGTATGACGCCATTGTCGTCACCGCCGCCGCCCCGGCGCTGGTGGAGGCCCTGCTCGAGCAGCTGGCGGTCGGGGGGCGACTGGTGGCCCCGGTGGGAAGTTCGGGCGGGCAGGCGCTGATGCAGTTGACCCGTCGCGAAGATGGCACTTTTGAACAGCAGGATCTGGCTTCCGTCAGTTTCGTGCCGTTGTTGTCAGGCATGTTGGACTGAATGCGGAGCATCACCGGATGAAGATTTTTGGACCGTTGTACGAGCGTGCGATCGGCTGGGCCAACCACCGGCGGGCGCCGACCTATCTGACCCTGCTCAGTTTTATCGAGGCGATCATTTTTCCGGTGATGCCGGAGGTGATGCTGGCGCCGATGTGTGTGGCGCAGCCGCGGCGCGGCTGGTGGTTTGCAAGCTTGAGCCTGGCCGGCTCCATGGCCGGTGCGATGGTGGGCTACGCGCTGGGTCACTTCGCCTATGAGGCGCTCAAGCCGATGTTCGCGGTGCTGGGCATGTTGGGCGGTATCGAATCCGGGATCGCGCTGGTACAGGCGAAAATGGCGGAATCGCCGTGGGCCGTGTTCACCTTCCTGGTGCTGGGCGGTTTCATGCCGATTCCGATGAAGGTCTTCACCTGGGCGTCGGGTATTGTCGGTGTGCCGTTGCCGCAGTACGCATTGAGCATGCTGGTCGGGCGCGGCAAGCGGGTGTTTTTGCTGGCCGCGATGATCCGGATCGGCGGTCCGCGTGCCGAATCGGCACTGCGGCGCTGGATTGAACCATTGGGCTGGGTAGCTACCGCGCTGGTCGCAGCGGGCGTGGCCTGGCTGGTCTGGAGGGCGAAATTCGCATGAGCGCAGCAGTTATGAGCAACACAATCCGGATGGTGGCGATGGCGTTGCTGGTGACCACGTTGGGTGCCTGTGGCACCGCGACCGTGGTCAGGCCGGCAGGTGCGGGCTCCAGCACGGCGGCTGCGCCCCGTACTTCGGTGGCCAAACCCGGCCAGACCGCGGTGGTTAAGCGTGGCGATACGCTGTACGCGCTGGCACGGATCCACAACATCACCCCGCGTGATCTGGCCGCCTGGAATGGTCTGTCCGAGCCGTACACCATCTATCCGGGACAGCCGTTGCGGCTGTATCCGGGCGGGACGGCCGCCAGTTCACGGCCGTCCACGGCAACCGCGGCGGGAACCCCGGCGACGCGGCCGCCGGCCGCCGCCACGCCGGTGGCCGCTCCGGTCAACAGTGGTATCGGCTGGCGCTGGCCGGCTGATGGCGTCGTGGTCGGGCGCTACGTGGCGGGCGAGGCCACCAAGCAGGGGGTGGATATCGCCGGTGCCAGTGGCCAGAGTGTCCGCGCGGCCGGTCCCGGCGTGGTGGTGTATTCCGGCGCCGGGCTGGTGGGGTACGGCGAACTGATCATCATCAAGCACAACGAGCAATGGCTGTCGGCGTATGGCCACAACCGCAAGCGGCTGGTGAACGAGGGGCAGAACGTCAAGGCCGGCGAGCAGATTGCCGAAATGGGGCGTACCGGTGCGGCACGCGACATGCTGCACTTCGAGATCCGCTACAACGGCAAGCCGGTGGACCCGCTGCTGTATCTGCCGGCAAGGTAACCGGCGTATTTTTCCCGGTCGCTCGGATCCCCCGGTCCGGCGCCGCACGCCAGGTGTCCGCTGGCGGGTGGGGCTGGTGGCCGCGAGCGGCGCCGAATGCCCCCGTGCAGCCGCACTCCGTTGGGCCCGACGGTGACAGGGCGCGCGGGCCCGGCATGCGCGGTGCGCGAACTGCGAGCGCTTGCGCCACCCGGCAGGCGCTGTCGGCGGAGTGGCGGCAACGGCAAGCCGGCAGCGATCGACAGGTGGATCAACCGGGGCAATCTCATTGCCCGGCGGTTTCGCGCAGCGGTCCTGGCGCAATCTCCCGCCGTCATGCTTTCAATGCGCTGCCAGCGGCCGCGTGCGTCTGGGCAACGACGGGGTGGCTGTCGCCGGTTGTCCTTCAGCAACAACGGCTTGGCTGGCGTGCATCGGGCTGGGTCGGGCTGCCCGGTCCGGTGTTGGCCGTTGGCCGCGTCAGTTCCGGACGCCGGCGCGATGCGGCGGCCTGCCCTGCAATGACAGACCGGTGGATCAGGCCTGCGGCTCGAGGATGAATCCGGCCACCACACGCCGCCCTTCACCGGCAAGCACATTGAACGTGCGTGCGGCCGAAGCATTGGTCATGACTTCAATGCCGATGCCGCGGGTGAGGCAGGTGGCCATGATCGCTGCCGGGGGGAACACCTGGCGTGCGCCGGTGCCGAGCAGGACCAGTTCCGGGTTGAGTGCAAGCAGCGGCTGCAGGTGCGCGGTGGTCAGTTCGGCAAGCGCGGCCACCGGCCAGTCCTCGGACAGGCTGTCCGGGGTGAGAATGAAGCTGTGGGTGAGTACCCGCTCGTTCACCCGCGCCACGCTGCCGTCCGCCGAGCGGAGCGCGTACTGGTAGTCGGGCAGTTCGTGGTTCAGTTGCATCGGGTTGCTCAGCCGCGCGGCAGGACGATCTGCCGGTGTTCCTTGCTTGGGCGATACAGCACGGCGACGTGGCCGATGCGCTGTACCAGGGCGCTGCCGGAGCGCTGTACCAGCTCGCCGATCATGGCGTCACGGGCCTCGCGGTCGTCAGCGGCGATTTTCACCTTGACCAGCTCGTGGTGTTCCAGCACCTCGTCCAGCTCCGTGAGGAAGGCCGGCGTAACGCCCTTGCCGCCGATCTGCAACAGGGCTTTCAGGTCATGGGCAACGCCGCGCAGGAATCGGGTCTGGGCCGAGGTAAGGGCGATAGACATGCAGGAATACAAGGTAATCAAGGGGGTTCAGGGTATCATGGCCACCCGATCCGACCCTATTTCCAATGGCTTCCCGCAGCAAAAGCAGCCAACGCTGGTTGAAAGAACACTTCGCAGATCCCTTCGTCAAGAAGGCGCAGGCCGAAGGCATGCGTTCGCGCGCGGCCTACAAGCTGGAGGAGCTGCTCGAACGTGACCGGTTGCTGAAGCCCGGCATGCTGGTGGTGGACCTGGGAGCCGCCCCCGGCGGGTGGTCGCAGCAGGTGCGCAAATCCCTGGGCGATCGCGGCCGGGTGCTGGCGCTGGACATTCTGGAGATGCCACCGTTGGCCGGCGTGGAGTTCCTTCACGGCGACTTCAGGGAGCAGGACGTCCTATCGCGGTTCGAATCCATGCTGGGTGGGCATCCGGTAGACCTTGTGCTGTCGGATATGGCCCCCAATAAGAGTGGCATGGACGCGGTGGACCAGCCGCGGATGATGCACTTGGCCGAGCTGGCAATGGATTTTGCCGACACCCATCTCAAGCCCGGTGGAGCTTTCCTCATCAAACTGTTCCAGGGTGTCGGGTTTGACGATTACATCCGCCAGATGCGGCGCCGTTACGACAAGGTCGTCATCCGCAAGCCGGAAGCCTCGCGCAAGCGTTCGCCGGAAGTGTATGCCCTCGGTCAGGGCAAGCGTACGCAGATCAAGTAAGCTCACCACGAATCAGAATTATCTAGGAATAAAGGGGCACCGGAGTCAATGAGGATGAACGACTTGACCAAAAATCTGTTGTTGTGGGTGGTCGTCGCCGTCGTGCTGATGGTGGTGTTCCAGAGTTTTTCGCCGCGCACCGGCGCGGTGGCGCCCGGCGATGCCAGCAACTACACCCAGTTCCTGCAGGAAGTGGATTCGGGGCGGATCAAGTCGGTGGAAATCACCGACAACAGCACCCTGACCGCCACGGCGATCCGCTTCAAGCGCAGTGATGGCAGCGAAGGCTCGCTGTTTGCCCCGCGCGATGAAAAGCTGATCGATCAGCTGGTCAGCAAGAACGTGCCGCTGACACGTCAGGAGCCGGCCACGGGCCCGAGCTTCTGGTCGATCCTGCTGCAGTTCCTGCCGGTCGTGCTGCTGATCGGTTTCTGGATCTTCATGATGCGGCAGATGCAGGGCGGTGGCGGCGGTGCCAAGGGCGCCATGTCGTTTGGCAAGTCGCGCGCCAAGCTGCAGGGCGAAGACCAGATCAAGGTCACCTTCGCCGACGTGGCCGGTTGCGATGAGGCCAAGGAAGAAGTGGGCGAGCTGGTCGAATTCCTGCGTGATCCATCCAAGTTCACCAAGCTGGGCGGCAAGATTCCGCGTGGCGTGCTGATGGTGGGCCCGCCGGGTACCGGTAAAACCTTGCTGGCGCGTGCGATTGCCGGTGAAGCCAAGGTGCCGTTCTTCTCGATCTCCGGTTCGGACTTCGTGGAAATGTTCGTCGGCGTCGGTGCCAGCCGCGTGCGCGACATGTTCGAGCAGGCCAAGAAGCAGGCGCCGTGCATCATCTTCATCGACGAAATCGATGCCGTGGGTCGCCATCGCGGTGCCGGCCTGGGCGGCGGTCATGACGAGCGCGAGCAGACCCTGAACCAGTTGCTGGTGGAAATGGACGGCTTCGAGGGAGGCGAGGGCGTGATCGTCATCGCCGCCACCAACCGTCCTGACGTGCTCGATCCGGCGCTGCTGCGCCCGGGCCGTTTCGACCGCCAGGTCGTGGTGGGCCTGCCGGACGTGCGCGGCCGCGAGCAGATCCTCAAGGTGCACATGCGCAAGCTGCCGCTGGCCGACGATGTCGAGCCGATGGTGATCGCGCGCGGCACCCCGGGTTTCTCCGGTGCGGACCTGGCCAACCTTTGCAATGAGGCGGCACTGTTCGCGGCACGCAAGAACGAGAAGGAAGTCCGCATGGACGACTTCGACCGGGCCCGCGACAAGATCCTGATGGGCGCCGAGCGCCGTTCGATGGCGATGAGCGAAGAGGAAAAGACGCTTACCGCCTATCACGAGGCCGGCCACGCCATCGTCGGCCGCCTGGTGCCCGAGCATGACCCGGTCTACAAGGTCACCATCATTCCGCGCGGCCGTGCGCTGGGTGTGACCATGTATCTGCCCGAGGGCGACAAGTACTCGATCAACCGGGTGGCGATCGAATCGCAGCTGTGCTCGCTGTATGGCGGCCGTGTGGCCGAAGAGCTGATCTTCGGTGCCGACAAGGTCACCACCGGTGCCTCCAACGATATCGAGCGGGCCACCAAGATGGCGCGCAACATGGTCACCAAGTGGGGCCTGTCCGAGCAGCTCGGTCCGATCGCCTATGGCGAGGAGGATGACGAGGTGTTTCTCGGCCGCTCGGTCACCCAGCACAAGAGCGTTTCCGACGATACCGCGCGCAAGATCGATGAGGTGGTGCGCGCGATTCTCGACAAGGCGTACGCCAAGACGACCGAGCTGCTGACCGCGAACCTGGACAAGCTGCACGCGATGACGCAGTTGCTGCTGCAGTACGAAACCATCGATGCGCCGCAGATCGACGCGATCATGGAAGGCCGCGACCCACCGCCGCCGATGGGCTGGACCAAGTCCAAGGAAGACGGTGACAAGAACGACAAGAACGATCCGCGGCCGTTGCCGCCGATTGTCGGACCTGCCGAACAGGTGTGATGCGCAACAGGCCGGGGAAACCCGGCCTGTTTGTCTGTGGAGGCGCGGCGTTGCGGTATCCGGCGGTTGGCCATCCGCGCTGCCGCTGCGCGACAATAGCGGTCTGTCGCTACGACCGTGATTTTTCAGGAGTCCGTCATGTCCACCCCGCCTCCCCAGCCGGTTTCCCTGCTCCGGGAAATGGTCATCGCCACCGTCGTCGGGGTCGCGACAGGCATGTACACCGGCAACATCGTCGTCGGTAGTGCGGTCGGCATCGGGCTCGGTACCGTGCTGAGCATCGTCAAGACACTGCGCAGCGGTCGCGGAGGGCGCTCGTGATGTTCGACCTGTCGCCGGTACTGGACTGCGGTGGGCGCCTGTTGCGGCTGGACCGGCCGCGGGTGATGGGCATCGTCAATGTCACCCCGGATTCGTTTTCCGATGGCGGCGAGCACCCTACTGTGGAGGCGGCGCTCGCCCATGGCCTGAAGCTGGTCGCCGAGGGCGCCGACATCCTCGACATCGGTGGCCAATCGACGCGGCCGGGCAGCGCGCCGGTGCCGCTGGAAGAAGAGCTGCGCCGGGTGGTGCCGGTCATCGAGCGTCTGGCGGCGCAGACGGCCGTGCCCATCAGCATCGACACCTTCAGGCCGGAAGTGATGCGTGCGGCCGTGGCTGCCGGTGCCGGGCTTGTCAATGATGTCTATGCCCTGCGTCAGCCGGGGGCCTTGGCCGCGGCCGCCGCGCTTGGCGTGCCGGTGGTGCTGATGCACATGCTGGGCGAGCCCGGCACGATGCAGCAGGACCCGCAGTACGATGACGTCGTCGCCGAGGTCCAGCGGTTTCTGGCCGAACGTATTTTTGCCGCCGAAATGGCCGGAATCGAAAAGAAGCGGATCGTCATCGATCCCGGTTACGGCTTTGGCAAGAGCACCGCACACAATATGACGCTGCTGGCGGGTTCGTCGCGGCTGCTGGATCTGGGAGTGCCGATGCTGGCCGGGTTGTCGCGCAAGCGCAGCATCGGTGAATTGACCGGGCGTGAAGTGCCGGGCGAGCGCGTGGCCGGCTCGGTCGCCGCGCACCTGATTGCCGCCCAGCGTGGGGCGATGATCCTGCGCGTGCACGATGTGGCCGCCACCGTGGATGCGCTCAGGATCTGGGAAGCGGTTGCCGCGGTGCCCGAGCCCCGGCGCCGCGATGCGCCGGCCTCCCTGCGTTGGCCGGACGAGGACTGATGTCCGCCGACCGCCGGCCGCTGGCCATCGCGTTGATGGGGCCGACGGCGTCCGGGAAAACCGCCACCGCCCTCGCTCTGGCCGAACGCCTGGGCGGTGAGATTGTCAGCGTCGACTCGGCGCTGGTATATCGCGGGCTGGATATCGGCGCGGCCAAGCCCGATGCGGCCGAACAGGCGCGCGTCCGCCACCATCTGCTCGACCTGCGCGACCCGTGGCAGACCTATTCGGCCGCCGAATTCGCCAGCGATGCGGCGGCGGCGGTGACCGATATCGTCGCGCGCGGGCGGGTGCCGATTCTGGCCGGAGGTACCGGGCTGTACTTCCGTGCGCTGCTGGAAGGGCTTTCGCCCATGCCGCAGGCCGATCCGGCCATACGCGCCACACTTGCCGCCGAAGCCGCGCGTGCAGGCTGGCCGGCGCTGCATGCGCAGCTGCACCAGGTGGATCCCGCAGCGGCACGCCGCATCCACGCCACCGACCCGCAACGCATCCAGCGCGCACTGGAAGTGTTCCGGCTGACCGGCAGGCCGATCAGTGAATGGCAGGCGATGGCGGGCCGGCAGCGCTTGCCGGTACGCATACTCAAACTGGTGCTGGCGCCCGCCGACCGGGCCGTACTCCACCGCCGCATCGAGATGCGTTTCGACATGATGCTGGCGCACGGATTTCTGGAGGAGGTGCGGCGGTTGCGCGCGCTGCCACAGATGGGCGCGGTGGCCGAGCCGCTGGATCTGCCGGCGATCCGCGCCGTCGGTTATCGCCAGGCCTGGCAGCATCTGTCCGGGCAGCTGGAGATTGGCGAATTCCGTGAGCGCGGCATCTTCGCCACCCGGCAACTGGCCAAGCGCCAGCTGACCTGGCTGCGTGGCGAGCTGGATGCGCGCTGGTTCGATCCAGCCACCGACATGCAACGACTGAATGCGGCGGTTTCGGCCTTCATGGGCCGTTGAGGCGATGCCGCGCAGGCGCGCGCCGTGTAACATCGCGCTATTCGGGAGGCTGGGGAGGCCGTGGTTCCCGGATCCATAAGAACAATAACGAGGAGTAACAGATGTCCAAGGGGCAATCTCTGCAGGACCCGTTCCTGAACGCACTGCGCCGCGAGCGCGTGCCGGTATCGGTGTACCTGGTCAACGGCATCAAACTGCAGGGCACGATCGAATCGTTCGACCAGTTCGTGGTGCTGCTGCGCAATACCGTCAGTCAGATGGTCTACAAGCACGCGATTTCCACCGTCGTGCCCGCGCGCAACGTGCGGGTCGGTCCGGGTGGGGGTTACGTGCAGTCGAACGAGGATGCTCAGGTTGCTGAAGACGACAACGGGTAAGACAGGAGCGGCGCGTGTTTGACCGTTCGAAAAAGGGCGAACACGCGCTGTTGATCCAGCCGCACCGCGGGCGGGTGGAAGAGGATGTGCTTGAGGAATTCACCGATCTGGCGCGCTCGGCGGGCGCCACCATCGCCGCCACCATCAACGCGCGCATGGACCGGCCCAATCCTTCGACCCTGATCGGCAGTGGCAAGCTGGACGAGGTCAAGGCCGCCGCGGAGGCGACCGGGGCCGACCTGATCCTGGTCAACCATGCGTTGTCGCCGGTGCAGGAGCGCAACCTGGAGCGCTTCCTCGAGCGCCGCGTGATCGATCGTACCGGGCTGATCCTGGATATCTTTGCCCAGCGTGCACACAGCCACGAAGGCAAGCTGCAGGTGGAATTGGCCCAGTTGCGCCATCTCGCCACCCGGCTGGTGCGCGGTTGGACCCATCTTGAGCGCCAGCGCGGTGGTTCGATCGGTCTGCGTGGCCCGGGTGAAACCCAGCTGGAAACCGACCGCCGGTTGCTGCAGATACGGGTGGAACAGCTGCAGAAGCGGCTGGAGAAGGTCGAGGTGCAACGCACCCAGATGCGGCGCGCGCGGGTGCGCAGCGAGCTGCCCCGGATCGCGCTGGTGGGCTATACCAATGCCGGAAAATCGACCCTGTTCAACGCGTTGACCGGCGCGCAGGCCTACGCCGCCGATCAGCTGTTTGCCACCCTCGACCCGACCGTGCGTCGCATCGCGCTGCCCGGCGGCAACGTGGTGCTGGCCGATACCGTGGGGTTTGTGCGCGATTTGCCGCACGAACTGGTCGCCGCGTTCCGTTCCACGCTGTCCGAGGCGCGCGAAGCCGACATGTTGCTGCATCTGGTCGACGCCGCCGATCCGCTGCGCGAGGAGCGCATCGCCCAGGTGGATGAAGTGCTGCAGGCGGTGGGTGCCGGTGAGCTGCCGCAGCTGCTGGTGTTCAACAAGATCGACCGCATCGAGGGCGCGGAAGTCCGTCACGATGCGCAGGATGGCGTGCCGGACCATTCACGGCGCGAGCGGGTGTGGATCTCCGCACGCGATGGACGCGGGCTGGAGTTGCTGCAATCGGTGCTGGGCAAGCGTCTGGGCCTGCAGCATGTGACCGGGACGTTGCGACTGCCTCCGGAAGCCGGTCGCTTGCGCTCGCGCCTGCATCAGCTGGAAGTGATCCGCAGTGAGCAGGCCGATGACGAGGGGTGGCTGCTGGAGGTGGATATTCCCATTGCCGAAGCCGAGCGGCTGGCCGCCAGCGCGGATGGCGCAGCGATCCGCCCGTTGTTGCCCGCGCGTGAACCGGATTGGTGGCTGCCGGCCCGCTGAGTCGGGCGCCTTTGCAGCGTTTTCACTGCGCCAGGCCGCCCACGGGTGGCCTGGCGCGTTTCAGCGGGGCAGCGGCAGCGGGCGAGTTGACGGCAACGTTGGCCAGGGACGTGGCGGACGCCGCGGGCAGCACGCGCCGTTTTGCGCTAAAACAGTGTGATTCCGCAAAAGAAGCCACCATGCCTGTGATGTCAGATATCGAACTGCACCAGCTTGCCGAACGCCTGGGCGAGCGCCTGCGTGCCGGCCGCGATCGTGTTGCGACGGCTGAAAGCTGCACTGGCGGCTGGATCGCCAAGGCGATGACCGGCGTGGCGGGATCTTCGGACTGGTTCGACAGCGGCATGGTCGCCTACAGCTATGAGGCCAAGCAGGCGTTGCTGGGTGTACGCCCGCAGACCCTGGAAACCCAGGGGGCGGTCAGCCGTGAAACCGTGCTGGAGATGGTGTCCGGCGCACTGGTCAACTCCGGCGCGAGCGTGGCCGTGGCGGTGACCGGGATCGCCGGGCCGGGCGGCGGCAGCGCCGACAAGCCGGTGGGCACGGTCTGGATCGGCTGGAAGCGGCGCGGCGGTTACACCCACGCCGAAGTGTTCCACTTCGATGGGGATCGCGATGCGGTCCGGCGGCAGACGGTGACCTGTGCGCTGCAGGGGCTGGAGGCGCTGCTGTGAGCTGCGCCCGGTGGTGGCCGCGCCATGGCGGCAAGGGCGCCGGCTGATGTGGGACACGCTGGCCACCGTCCGTGACCTGGGGCGTCTGCAGGAAATCGCTGCGGTCCTGATCCGCTACGGCTTTGGCGACATCGTCCGGCGCATGGGCATGGCCGAGGTGCTGGAGCGGGCAGGGCGACTGCTGCACTGGAGTGATCCGGAGCAGATGTTGCGCATGTCAGCGCCGGTACGGGTGCGGCGGGCGATGGAGGAGCTCGGTCCCACCTTCGTCAAACTCGGGCAGGTGCTGGCGACCCGCGTGGATCTGTTTTCGCCCGAGTGGATTGCCGAATTCAGTGAGCTGCAGAATGCGGTGCCGGCGCTGCCTTACGCACAGGTGCGCGAGCAGCTCGAA
The DNA here is from genome assembly GCF_030711595.1 of Stenotrophomonas sp. YIM B06876. Taxonomy (GTDB): domain Bacteria; phylum Pseudomonadota; class Gammaproteobacteria; order Xanthomonadales; family Xanthomonadaceae; genus Stenotrophomonas. The sequence continues at coordinate 202,976 of NZ_JAUJUJ010000001.1, read as the reverse complement.
CGGGATCTGGGTGAGCCGCCCGAGCAGGCGTTTGCGCGGCTTGACGAGCAGGCGCTGGCGGCCGCATCGCTGGCCCAGGCCCACCGCGCGTGGTTGCATGACGGTACCGCGGTGGTGCTGAAGATCCGCCGCCCCGGCATCCGTGAGGTGATCGAGGCCGACCTGCGCCTGCTGGCGCGACTGGCCGACATCATTGAAGCGCGCATCTCCGACCTGCGCCGCTACCATCCGGCCGACGTGGTGCAGCAATTCACCCAGTCGTTGCGCGGCGAGCTCGACTTCGCCGCCGAGTGCCGCCACGCCGAACGGATCGCCAGCAATTTCAAGGGGCACGGGGAGATGCTGGTGCCTCGCGTCTACTGGCAGTGGACCTGCGAAAGCCTGAACGTGCAGGACTTCGTCGACGGCATTGGCGGGCGCGATCTGGCCGGCGTGGACGCCGCCGGGCTGGACCGGGTTGCGCTGGCCCGCACCGGCGCCGGCATCATCCTGAAAATGGTGCTGGAAGACGGCTGCTTCCACGCCGATCCGCATCAGGGCAACATTTTCTACATGCGCGATGGCCGCATCGCGGTGATCGATTTCGGCATGATCGGGCGCCTGTCTGAGCAACGCCGTTTCCAGGTCGCGCAGTTGCTGTATGGGCTGGTCAGCCAGGACCCCGAATCGGTGACGGACGTGCTGCTCGAGTGGGCCGGTGGCGTCGAGGTCGACGAATCGCGGCTGCAGCAGGATATCGGCAGTTTTGTCGACCAGTACCGCGGAGTGCCACTGAAAGACCTGCGTATCGGGATGATGCTCGGCGACGTCACCAGCCTGCTGCGCCAATACCGTTTGACCCTGCCGGCCGACCTGGCGCTGATGATCAAGACTTTTCTCACCCTGGAAGGACTGGGGCGCCAGCTGGATCCGGATTTCGACATGGCCAGCGTCGCCCGCCCCTACCTGCAGCGGGCGATGCGCCAGCGCTATGCGCCTGCGGCGGTGCTGCGCCGCGGCCGCCGCAGTCTGTTCAGCGCGATGGATCTGGTCGGGGAGCTGCCGCGCGACCTGCGCCGGCTGATCCTGGCCGCCCGCCGCGGACGCATCCAGCTCAATGTCGAGACCACGGCGCTGAAAGGCTTCGGCGACCAGGTCAATCGATCGGCGAACCGGCTGACCGTGGGTATCGTCACCGCCGCGCTCATCATCGGCTCCTCGATCGTCATGAACAGCGTGGGCGGCAGCGCCAGTCGCTGGTTGCTGGGCATCGGCGTGGCCGGATTCATCGGCGCGGCGCTGTGCGGGATGTGGATCATCATCTCGATCTGGCGCAGCGGACGGCATTAGTCGCGGGCAGTTGCGGCCCCCGTACCGGCCGGTTACCTGCGGCGCAACCCTGCTGGCGGTTGCGCTCTCCCATGGGGCTGGACGTGCACGGCTGTGGGCCCATTGCGATTTGCACGCACGGATCATTGACGGGGTCGGCAGTTAGTAGCAATACTACTAAACATGAACCTGACCGACACCCAGCAGGCCATCCTGGCGATGATCACCGAACGGATCGAATCCGACGGGGTGCCGCCTTCGCAGACCGAAATTGCCCGGGCCTTCGGTTTCAAGGGGGTACGCGCCGCGCAATACCACCTTGAAGCGCTGGAACAGGCCGGCGCAATCCGCCGCATACCGGGCCAGGCCCGCGGCATCCGGCTTGTGCTCGCGCCATCTGCTCCCGTCTCCCACGTGCCGGCTCCGTCCCCGGCCGTGCCGGATGACGTGTTGCGCTTGCCGATTCTGGGGCGGGTCGCGGCCGGTTTGCCGATTGGCGCCGATATCGGTTCGGAGGATTTCGTGGTGCTGGACCGGGTGTTTTTCTCGCCGGCACCTGACTACCTGCTCAAGGTGCAGGGCGATTCGATGATCGACGAGGGTATCTTTGACGGCGATCTGATCGGTGTGCACCGTACCCGCGATGCGCGGTCCGGACAGATCGTCGTGGCACGCATCGACGACGAGGTCACCGTGAAGCTGCTCAAGATTGGCAAGGACCGCATCCGGCTGCTGCCACGCAATCCCGATTACGCTCCCATTGAAGTGTCGCCAGACCAGGACTTCGCCATTGAAGGGCTGTATTGCGGCCTGTTGCGGCCAAACCGCTGACGCGCGGCTTAGTCCCAGCGCCGGCCCCGTGTTTTTCCTACCCCCGGCGCGCGCTTTGGCCGCTGCCCGGATCCCTCCCCGATAAATAATCTGGCCGTACCGCTCCCAGTCTCAGCTCTTGCGATACGGCATCACTACAGTGAACCCATGACGAAATCAGCGACGAGGACCAACCCGATGGACGAGAACAAGAAGCGCGCGCTTACCGCTGCCCTGAGTCAGATCGAGAAGCAGTTCGGCAAGGGCTCGGTGATGCGCATGGGCGACCGGATCATCGAGGCCGTGGAGGTTATCCCGACCGGTTCGCTGATGCTGGATATCGCATTGGGAATTGGCGGCCTGCCCAAGGGGCGCGTGGTGGAGATCTACGGCCCCGAATCCTCGGGCAAGACCACGCTGACCCTGCAGGCAATCGCCGAATGCCAGAAAAAGGGCGGCACCGCGGCCTTTATCGATGCCGAGCATGCGCTGGACCCGATCTATGCCGCCAAGCTGGGTGTCAACGTCGACGATCTGCTGCTGTCCCAGCCCGACACCGGCGAGCAGGCGCTGGAGATCGCCGACATGCTGGTGCGCTCCGGTTCCGTCGACATCGTGGTGGTCGACTCGGTGGCCGCCTTGACGCCGCGCGCGGAAATCGAAGGGGAGATGGGCGACCAGCTGCCGGGTCTGCAGGCCCGTCTGATGAGCCAGGCGCTGCGCAAGCTGACCGGCAACATCAAGCGTTCCAACACGCTGGTGGTGTTCATCAACCAGCTGCGCCACAAGATCGGCGTGATGATGCCGGGGCAGAGTCCGGAAGTGACCACCGGCGGCAACGCCTTGAAGTTCTACGCCTCGGTGCGTCTGGATATCCGCCGTATCGGTGCGATCAAGAAGGGTGACGAGATCATCGGCAACCAGACCAAGATCAAGGTGGTCAAGAACAAGCTGGCGCCACCGTTCAAGCAGGTTGTCACCGAGATCCTCTATGGCGAAGGCATCAGTCGCGAAGGTGAGCTGATCGACATGGGGGTGGAAGCCAAGCTGGTCGACAAGGCAGGTGCCTGGTACAGCTACGGCGAAGAGCGTATCGGACAGGGCAAGGACAACGCCCGCGGCTATCTGCGTGACAACCCGCAAGTGGCGGCACGGCTGGAGGCCGAGCTGCGTGAGCGTTTCCAGCCGGAAGAGGTCTCACCTGGCGAAGAAGAAGCTGACATCGCGGCAGAGTGAGTTTTCCCGCGGGAGCGGGCGGCGCCGTCAGTGACGCCTGCGCGCTCCCGCGTTTTGTGCAAACCAGGAGGGCCTGCGCCAGGGACGGCGCGATCTTCGCTGGAGATGAATCCATATGATCGATCACGAGGTTCCAGCGGGTCGCCGCAAGCGGCGGGGGCAGGAGCAGACGCCCGTGCAGCGGGCCTTGGCACTGCTGGTGCGGCGCGAGCATTCGCGCAAGGAGTTGAGCCGCAAGTTGCAGGTGCGGGGCATCGAACCCGAAGCGATCGAAGCGGCAGTGTCGCAGCTGGCCGACGCGGGCTGGCAGGATGACGCGCGCTTCGCGGAAATGCTGGTGCGCAGCCGCGCCAGTGGAGGTTACGGGCCGTTGCATATCAGGGCCGAGTTGGGGACCCATGGTCTGGATGGCGACCAGGTCGAGGCCGCAATGGCCTCGTTTGATGGCGACTGGGTGGAGAAGGCAAGGGATCTGGTACGGCGTCGTTTTGGCGAGGCGGGGCCGGTTGACCTCGCGCAGCGGCGCAAGGCCGCCGACCTGCTGGCCCGGCGCGGGTTCGACGGTGGCTGCATACGCCATGCCACGCGTTACGATCCACAGGACTGAGCGGTCCGGGCCTGCTACCCTTTGGTGTTTCGGCTGTCCCGAATTGCCAGCGTCCCTCGCGGACGCCCCGGCAGCCGCTCGCCCGCCCAATGCCAGTCCCCCATGAACGCACCCGCCAAACTCACCACCTCCCAGATCCGCAGCGACTTCCTCGAATTCTTCAAGGGCAAGGGCCACACCATCGTGCCGTCCGCGCCGCTGGTGCCGGGCAATGATCCGACCCTGTTGTTCACCAATTCCGGCATGGTGCAGTTCAAGGACGTGTTCCTTGGCGCCGAGAAGCGCAGCTATGTGCGCGCGGCCGACGTCCAGCGCTGCCTGCGGGCCGGTGGCAAGCACAACGACCTGGACCAGGTCGGTTACACCGCGCGCCACCACACCTTCTTCGAAATGCTGGGCAACTGGTCTTTTGGCGATTACTTCAAGAAGGACGCCATTGCCTGGGCTTGGGAGCTGCTGACCCAGGTCTGGAAGCTGCCTGCCGAGCGCCTGCTGGTCACCGTGTACCAGACCGATGACGAAGCCTACGCGCTGTGGCGCGACATGGTCGGCATCCCGGAAGACCGCATCGTGCGCATCGGCGACAACAAGGGGGCGCCGTTCGCCTCGGACAACTTCTGGCAGATGGCCGAGACCGGCCCGTGCGGCCCGTGTACTGAAATCTTCTATGACCATGGCGACCACATCGCCGGCGGTCCCCCGGGGTCTCCGGACGAAGATGGCGATCGCTTCATCGAGATCTGGAACCTGGTGTTCATGCAGTTCGACCGCCAGCCCGACGGCACCCTGGTGCCGCTGCCGGCGCCGTGCGTGGACACTGGCATGGGCCTGGAGCGTCTGGCCGCGATCCTGCAGCACGTCCACACCAATTACGAAATCGACCTGTTCCAGGCGCTGATCCGCAAGGCCAGTGAACTGACCGGCATGGCCGACCTGGAGAACAAGTCGCTGCGCGTGATCGCCGACCATATCCGCGCCTGCTCGTTCCTGATCGTCGATGGCGTGCTGCCGTCCAACGAAGGCCGCGGCTATGTACTGCGCCGGATCATCCGCCGCGCCCTGCGCCATGGCTGGATGCTGGGCGTGCGCCAGCCGTTCTTCAGCAAGCTGGTACCAACCCTGGTCGAGCAGATGGGCGAAGCCTATGCCGAGCTGGCGGCGCAGGCCGATACCGTGGTGCGCGCACTGCAGGCCGAAGAAGAACGTTTTGCGGAAACCCTCGACTCGGGCATGAAGATCTTCGACGACATCGCCGCCAAGGTCAGCGATGGCGTGATCCCGGGCGTGGATGCCTTCCGTCTGTACGACACCTATGGTTTTCCGGTCGACCTGACCGCCGACATCGCCCGCGAGCACGATATGACGGTGGACATGGATGGCTTCAATGCCGCGATGGAGCACCAGCGCGAGACCGCGCGTGCGGCCGGCAAGTTCGGCGCTGGTGTGAGCCTGCCCGCCGATCTGGTCGCCACCCTTTCGCCGACCGTGTTCCTCGGCTACGACCGGCTGCAGGCCGATGGCCTGACTGTGGTCGCGCTGCTCAAGGACGGCCGTCCGGTGGATATCGCCGATGCCGGTGACGAGGTCGTCGTGTTCACCACGCAAACGCCGTTCTATGCCGAATCCGGTGGCCAGGTCGGTGACACCGGCGTGCTGTCAGGGGCGGATCTGCAACTGCAGGTGGGTGACACCCAGAAGTTCGCCGGCCAGTTCCATGGCCACGTCGGCAGGATCACCCAAGGCAGCCTGAGGGTGGGTGACCGCGTGACCGGCCAGGTCGATGGCCTGCGCCGCAACGCCACGATCCTCAACCATTCGGCCACCCATCTGTTGCACGCTGCCTTGCGTGAAGTGCTGGGCACCCATGTGCAGCAGAAGGGCTCGCTGGTCGCGCCAGACCGGCTGCGCTTCGATTTCTCGCACTTCCAGCCGATCACCGCCGAAGAGCTGGCGCTCATCGAGCGCAAGGTCAACGAGCAGATACGCGCCAACAGCGTCGCCGAAGTGCACAACATGGGCATGCAGGAAGCGCTCGATTTCGGCGCGATGGCGCTGTTCGGGGAGAAATACGGTGAGCACGTGCGCGTGTTGAAGATGGGTGAGTACTCGACCGAGCTGTGCGGCGGTACCCATGTCACGCGTACCGGCGACATCGGGCTGTTCAAGATCACCTCCGAAGGCGGCGTGTCCTCGGGCGTGCGCCGCATCGAAGCGGTGACCGGACAGGGGGCGCTGGATTATGTGGCGGCTGAGGAGCAGAGCCTGCGTGATGCGGCCAGCCTGCTCGGTGGCAACGCCAGTGATGTGGTCGACAAGATCCGTCAGCTCGGTGAGCGCCAGAAGAAGCTCGAGCGCGAGCTTGAAGGATTGAAGGCCAAGGTCGCCTCCGGTGCCACGGCAGACCTGGGCGCTGCAGCGGTGGACATCGCCGGTGTGAAAGTGCTGGCGGCGCGGCTGGAAGGTTTCGATGCCAAGGCGTTGCGCGATGCGGTGGACCGGCTGAAACAGCAGCTGGGCAATGCGGTGATCCTGCTGGCCGGTGTGCAGGACGGCAAGGCGGCCTTGGTGGCAGGTGTGAATGGCTCGGCAATGGGCAAGGTCAAGGCCGGGGAACTGTTGGCCCACGTCGCCGGTCTCACCGGGGGCAAAGGAGGAGGGCGTGCGGACCTTGCCCAGGGCGGTGGCGAAGATGGTCCAGCGCTTGTTGCAGCTCTCGAGGAGGTGCCGGAGTGGGTCAAGCCGCACTTGGCCTGAACGTAGTTCCGTCCTAGTCTTGAAGGTCGTTCAGCCCTGACGTTACTATCGGGAGTCTTTTCCCTTTGTCGTGGGGCGCATTGAAACCAGCGCGCCAATGCCGGCGGGAATCCCAGCCGGTTCCATGGAGATTTGCAAAATGTTGATCCTGACTCGCCGAGTAGGCGAAACCCTGATGATCGGAGATTCGGTCAGCGTGACCGTGCTCGGCGTCAAGGGCAACCAGGTGCGTATCGGTATCACCGCTCCGAAGGATGTGGCGGTGCACCGTGAGGAGATTTTCCAGCGCATCCAGCGTGGTGAAGAGCCCGCATCGCCCGGAAATGAAGAAAGTTCGGAATAAGGGTTTACCTGAGGCCCTATTAACCGGTATTCTTCGCGGCCTGCTACAGAACAACGCGGCAGGCAGAAAAATTCTGGAGTGATGCCCGAGTGGCTGAAGGGGCTCCCCTGCTAAGGGAGTATAGGGTTAATAGCTCTATCGAGGGTTCGAATCCCTCTCACTCCGCCAGTTACGAAAAAGCCCCTGTTTCAGGGGCTTTTTTGTTGTCTGGAGTTTTCCCGGGCCGCCATTTTTTCCGATTGCCAGCTCCCGACTTGCCAGACTCTCCGGAAGGGTGGGGCGAAGGTTCTCGATGAATTTGTGATGGCCCAGGCTTGCTGCCTCATCGCCCGGTTGGCGGGTGCACCGAGGCGCCGCGGTCACTGGCGTTCCTGGCGTTGGGTTGCCGGTGTGCTGGAGCGTATCGAGCCGGGCCGGCCGGGAGTTCGTCGATCTGGCCGGCGGCGCTCACAGGCGAGGCTTTTGCCAGTATCGAAAGCGGCGGGTGTGTGGCCGAGGCAATCCGCGATGCGCCCCGCGGTGCTGCTGCCAGCTGGGGACGTCACCGTCGCTCGCCTGGAAAGCGCGATCGCGTTTGCTGCAGGACGTGGCGCTTGTTTCGGCGACTGGGCTGCTTCATCTGTGCTGGCACTCTGCACCAGCCGCAGGACCGGGAGTCGCGGATTCAACGTGCCACTGCGCTCGTTTCTGCGTGGCTCTGGATGTGGTGCGCGGTCGTGCCGGTTGCATCCCTGTGGCCGGGTAAGGCCTCGCTGCGGTCTCGGCTATCGACGTCCCGTCGGTCAGAGGCCGCTGGGCAAGGCGCCGGATCTGCGCATTCTGTAAGTGCCCATGTGGCGTGTACCCGTAACCGTGGCCCTGCAAATCGCTGCGACGCTTCGGCGTAGGTGCTCTGCAGGGCTTGGGAGTTGTTTCTTGTGGTCGCTGTGTTGCGTCCATGTGGCGCCAGCGGTCGCGCAGCTGATCGAGTGCCCGCCAGGCACCAGCCGCAGTGGAGCCGGGCGCAGCGCCAATACGGGCGTCGGCTGTTGCATCGTGCCGGCGTGCACCGGGCGGCGGAGGCGGCAGATGGACTGCAAGTGGATCTCAGCGTCCCGCAGTCAGTGGCCGGGCCGAAGTCTTGTTGCCTGCGCAAAAAAAAACAGCAGCCAAGGGCTGCTGTCTTGATGTAATGGTGCGCCCGGAGAGATTCGAACTCCCGACCGCCTGGTTCGTAGCCAGGTACTCTATCCAACTGAGCTACGGGCGCCTTTACATTATTTGGTTTGAAGCTGCAGAGGTGGACTCTGCTTTCTGACGTGGTGCGCCCGGAGAGATTCGAACTCCCGACCGCCTGGTTCGTAGCCAGGTACTCTATCCAACTGAGCTACGGGCGCCTTTACATTATTTGGTTTGAAGCTGCAGAGGTGGACTCTGCTTTCTGACGTGGTGCGCCCGGAGAGATTCGAACTCCCGACCGCCTGGTTCGTAGCCAGGTACTCTATCCAACTGAGCTACGGGCGCCTTTACATTATTTGGTTTGAAGCTGCAGAGGTGGACTCTGCTTTCTGACGTGGTGCGCCCGGAGAGATTCGAACTCCCGACCGCCTGGTTCGTAGCCAGGTACTCTATCCAACTGAGCTACGGGCGCGTCGTCAGGAGCGGAATTATGCGGATGCGCCGCGCATGCGTCAATCCCTTTGTGAAATTTTCTTAATCATTTCCGTCATACAGCACGTTTACAACGCGTTCTGGTGATTTCATCCATGAAAAATGATCCGCTGGTGCATGCAGCTGCGCTCGGGAAAGCGTTTCAAGTCGATGGGTGGCGGCGGGCATTTTTTCCAGCAGCGCCTGCGTGGAGCTGACCGGTGCCAGCCAGTCGCTGTCGAAGACCACGGCAGTTGCGGGTGCATCCACGCGCCTCAGCGCCTGCTCGAGGTCGACTGCCATTCCTGATGCGGCATAGCGGTTGCTCAGGCCCACGCTGGACCAGTCGCGGATCAGGCTGCGCGCTTCATTGCCGCCGAAGCCGAGCGCGCGGCCGGGCATCACGCCGCGTCGCTGCGCCAGCCAGGGCAGGACGCGATAGGCCAGTGGAAGCAGATAACGGCGGGGTGCGGGAAAGCTGCGCCACCAGGGAGTTCCGCTTGCCACCAGCCACAGGGCGAGCCACTCGCTCTGTGCCAATCCTGCGTGGCAGCACGCCAGTTGCCCGCCCAGGCTATGTCCGCCCAGTATCCGGGGCAGGTCGGGCAGCTGCCGGGCGATCGCCATGGCGCTGGCCGGCAGGTCGTATTGCAGCAGTTCCCGATAGCCCCAGTCCTGCGTACGTGACGGGCGCAGGCTGCTGCTGCCATTGCCGCGCCATTCGTGCAGGAATACGGCGATGCCGCGGGCGGCCAGGGCATCGGCCAACGGCAGGTAGTGACGGGCTGAAACCCCGAGTGCGGGCAACCACAACAGGCTGGCGCGCGGTTGCGCGGGGAGCCGGCTGATCAGCTCGAAGCGGTGTGCGTCGGTGCTGGCAACCTTCAGCGTGCCCTGCCTGATCATGCCGGTCGCGCGGCGCCGAAATGATCCAGCACCACGATGTCGCCGCGCCCGGGCTGATAGCCCGACTGCAGGCCGCGGGTGACCAGGAATTCCAGTGCCGTCGCATGCACTGCGATTACCCCGCGGATATGTTGCGCGGTGAGTGCGGCGATCGCGGAACGGCCATGCACGCGGTGCGCGGCAAAGGTCTTCAGGTTGGCCTGGATGCCGGCGCCGCCGTCCGAATCGGAACCGGCGATGGTCAGTGCGGAAACAGGAATGGAAGTACGCATGCGACGATTGTGCAACGTTTGCCGCGGGCTTGCTGGGTCAGCCGCGCAGGCGCAAGAGCTGCCATTGCCGGTAAAGCATGTAGATCACCCCGGTGGCGCCGGTCACAGCAGCCGGCGCCAGCAGGGCGTCGTAGCCGAAGCGTAAAAACAGCCACGTGCCGATCATGCCGCCGCCCAGGAAACCGCTGATGATCAGGCCGCTCAATGTGAGGCGGCGGATGGGCAACGGCAGGCCGCGCAGCAGGTGGCCCAGGCCGATGCCCAGATCGGTGAACATGCCACTCAGGTGGGTGGTGCGCACGACGGCGCCGCTGAAGGTTGTGGCCATCGCGTTCTGCATGCCGCACGCGCCAGCGCAAGCCAATGCACCCCACACCTGCTGGTGTTTGAAAAGAGGGATGGCGGCCAGCAGCAGCAGCGCTTCGACCACCAGAACCACACCATAGCGGCGGCCGAGTTGCAGCACGCTGTCCTGGATCACCATCCCGCTGAACGTCGCCCCGGCACAGAATGCCAGCAACAGGCTCCACAGCCAGGCCACGCTGCTCCATTGGCCCTGCACGAATGCCATGCCCAGTTCGCTGGTGGTGCCGGTGAGATGGCTGACGGCATGCCGTTCAAAGCCGAGGAAACCGACGACATTGACCATGCCGGCGACACACGACAGCAGAATCGCGCCTATCCATACCCAGCGTGGCAGCTGCATGCCCATGGTGATTGCGGCTTGTGGCCGGGCGGGCAGTGACCCGGCCGGCCGTCACCGTCAGAAGCTCCCGTTTATGGCGATGTCGGAAAACTGCCCGCTCTGCGGATCGAACACGGCCCCCCAGAAGCGCGCGCCGCCGTCGCAGATGCGCACGGCTTCGCGTACCGGGTTGATTGTCGGATGGTCGGGCAAGGTGAACGCGTTGATGTAGATCAGCTGCCGCCCCTGCGATTCGATGCCAACGTACTGCCGGTCGGATTTTTCCGGCTCGGCAATCTGCGGCTGCAACTGTGACAAGCGCATTTCCAGCTGTTCCACCTGGGCGCGGCTGGGCGCCCAGTAGCCGCTGACGCCACCGGCATGCTTGCCGGGGCTGTCACGCGAGCAGGTATCCAGTACTTGGGCGGCGACCAGCGGACGGGTAACCACCCACGACTGCCCGGCCTTGATCGCGGTAGGAACGCTGCCATGGCGAACGTTGGGCGTGCAGGCCGCGAGTGCGGTCAGTGCCGTGAGCATGGCGGCGATTGCGGGAAAGCGATATGTCACAGAACCTCCGAAGCGTAGTCGGCCAGACGCGAGCGCTCCCCGCGGCGCAGGGTGATGTGCGCGCTGTGTGGCCAGTTCTTGAAGCGGTCCACCGCGTAGGTGAGGCCTGAGGTGGTTTCGGTCAGGTAGGGCGTGTCGATCTGCTCGACGTTGCCCAGGCAGACGATCTTGGTGCCGGGGCCGGCACGCGTGATCAGGGTTTTCATCTGCTTCGGCGTCAGGTTCTGCGCCTCGTCCAGAATCAGGTAGCGCGACAGGAACGTGCGTCCGCGCATGAAGTTCAGCGAGCGGATCTTGATGCGGCTGGCCAGCAGGTCGTTGGTGGCCGCGCGGCCCCAGGCCCCGCCATCCTGGTTGTGCGTCAGCACTTCCAGGTTGTCGGTGAGCGCGCCCATCCATGGCGTCATCTTCTCTTCCTCGGTGCCGGGCAGGAAGCCGATGTCCTCGCCGACGCTGACCGTGGCGCGGGTCATGATGATCTCGCGGTAGCGCTGCTGGTCCATCGTCTGCACCAGGCCGGCGGCCAGCGCCAGCAGGGTCTTGCCGGTGCCGGCGGTGCCGAGCAGGGTGACGAAATCGATTTCCGGGTCGAGCAGGGCGTTGAGTGCGAAGTTCTGCTCGCGGTTGCGCGCGGTGATGCCCCACACCGAATGGCTGCCATGGCGCACGTCGTTGATCAGCGACAGGGTGATGCGGCCGTCAGCCTCGACCTTGGAGACACGCATCTCCACCGCGTCTTCGCCGGGCAGGTAGGCGTACTGGTTTGGATACCACTCCTCGTCGGCCGTGGCGCGGATCTCGTAGCGGGTACGGCCCTTGTCGTTCCAGCTGCGCAGATCGTCGGTGTGCTTCTTCCAGAAGTCTTCCGGCAGCTCGGTGGCGCCGGTGTAGAGCAGGTTGAAATCGTTCAGTGCGCGATCGTTCTCGTAGTCTTCCGAGACGATGCCGGCAATGGCGGCCTTGATCCGCAGGTTGATGTCCTTGGAAACGAACACCACTGGCAGATCGGGACTCTGTTCCTTCAGGGCCAGGATGGCGCCAAGGATGGCATTGTCGGGAATGACCGCGCCAAAGCTCTTGCCAGCGTTGAAGTGGCTGGTCTGGAAATGCAGGTTGCCGGCACTCTGCGCGCCGCGCAGCTGCAACTCTTTCGGCCGCAGCAGCGGAATGCCGCTGGCGATGCCCTCGATACCGGCCGCCTCCACCAGTTCGTTGAGGAAGCGGCTGACCTGGCGCGCATTGCGGCTGGCCTCCGAGGTGCCCTTCTTGGCGTAGTCCAGTTCCTCGATCACCTGCATCGGCAGGTACACGTCATGCTCTTCGAACTTGAACAGCGCAGTCGGATCGTGCATCAGCACGTTGGTATCCAGCACGTAGATGCGTTTGCCTCTGGTCATCGTGGATTCCTGGTGGCGGGACAGGGTCGAGCCATCACGCCTGCGGGGCAGGGTGATGGGGCATGCAGGGAACGGGGGTGGTCACCGGGTTTGCGCGGCCTTCAGCGCGTCGAGCACCGCATCGGCGTGGCCGGCCACCTTGACCTTGCGCCACGCCTGCACGATCCGGCTGTCCGGCGCAATCAGGAAGGTGCTGCGTTCAATGCCGCGCACCTGCTTGCCGTACATGTTCTTCATCTTGATCACGTCGAACGCGTTGCACAGCGCTTCGTCGCTGTCGCTGATCAGGGGGAAGTTGAACCCCTGTTTGGCGCAGAAGTTGTCGTGCGATTTCAGCGAGTCGCGGGACACGCCCAGCACTTTGGCGCCGAGCCGGCTGAATTCGGACAGCCGCGCATTGAAATCGATGCCTTCGGTGGTGCAGCCCGGGGTGCTGTCCTTCGGATAGAAGTACAGCACCAGCCAGTGGCCGGCGAGGCCGCCCAAGGTGGTGTGGGCGCCGCCGGAAAGTGCCAGCGGCAGGCTGAGGGTGCTGTGGTCCAGGGTGTCGCCGATGTTCATCAGATCCTTCCGGAGCCTGGGGTGGTTCCATTGCAGGCACATGAAACGCCGCGTGCCGGTGACGGGCACGCGAACACTCAGAACTTCATCGGGTCCATGATCGCGTCCAGGTTGAGATGGTCGCAGAACTCGAGGAAATCGTCGCGCAAGGCGGCGATGTGCATGTTGTCGGGCACGCCGATGGTGATCTGCGCGGAAAACATTTCCGCACCCGTCTGCATCGCCTGGTAACGGGTGCTCTGCAGGTTTTCGATGGTGATGCCCTGGCGGTCGAAGAAATCGGCCAGCTGGAACAGGATGCCCGGCTTGTCGGCGGCGATGACTTCCACGATATAGGGCAGCAGGTTGGACTGCGCCTGCTTGGCCTCGGTGCGATACCACACCAGCTTCAGCCCTTCCTCGCGTTCGAGACGGGTCAGCATCGCTTCGAGCTTGGCGACCGAATCCCAGGAGCCGGTGGCCAGTGTGGTCACCGACACATCGCGGCCCACGGTGGACAGTCGCGCGTCGACCAGGTTGCAGCCGCTGTCGGCAATGCGGCGGGTGACGGACAGCAGTGGAGACTCCGGATGCGTCGTATAGGCGTTGATCAGGAGGTGGTTTTCAGTCGGCAACGGACGGGGAGTGGGGTCGGTCAAGGCGATTCCGGTAGTACGGGTGAGTCTGAACGGCGCCCGCGAAGGCCCGTTTGCCAGTGTCCAGCATACTTGCCCGTGCTTTCGACCCGCAAGTAACATGCTTCAGTTCACGAACCTGCCTGCTGGCGGGCCTCTTTACCCCACGAAGAGCAACGGTTCCTTGTCCCTTTCCGGCATCATTACCGCGCTGGCGACGCCTTTCCAGGCCGACGGCGCACTCGACCCCGATGGCTGGCAGCGGTTGCTGCAAATGCAGCTGGCGGGCGGCGTGCATGGCGTTGTGGTGGCCGGTTCCACCGGTGAAGCGGCCATGCTGTCCGACGACGAATACGAGGCCCTGCTGCGCAGTGCCGTCGCCTTTGTCGCCGGCCGGGTGCCGGTGCTGGCCGGTACCGGTCTTTCGGGAACCGCCAAAACCATCGAGATGACCCGGCGTGCCGCACACAATGGCGCCACCCATGCGCTGGTGGTCACGCCACCGTATGTGCGTCCGACCCAGGCCGGGTTGCTTGCACATTATCTGGCGGTTGCCGAGAACGGTGGCCTGCCGGTGGTGCTGTACAACGTGCCCGGACGCACCGGTTGCGATCTGCTGCCGGAAACGGTGGCGCAGCTGGCGCAGCACCCGAATATCGTCGGTATCAAGGAGGCGGTGGGCGAGGTGGGTCGCGTCAAGGCGTTGCTGGCGCTGCGCAGCGACAGCTTCGCCATCCTCAGTGGCGACGACGGCAGTGCCTCGCGTTCGATGCTGGCCGGTGCTGATGGTCTGGTGTCGGTGGGGTCCAATGCGCTGCCGGCGTCCTATCGGCAGATGTGCGATCTGGCACGTGCCGGTGAGCGCGCCGCCGCCGAAGCCTGGGATGCGCGTCTGCAGCCGTACCATGAATTCTGTGGCATCGAATCCAACCCCATTCCGGTCAAGGCACTGCTGCAACGCGCCGGTATCGGCCACGGACTGCGCTTGCCGCTGCTGCCGTTGTCGCCCGCGCACCATGCCACCGCCGACCACCTTGCTGCCGACGTTCGCGCGTTGGAAGAGCTATCCAGCCGCTGACCATCAGTGGCCTGACCCAGGAGATTCACCATGCGTCACTCCGTTTCCCTCGTTCGCGCGCTGTCTCTGGCTTTGTTGGCCACCGTTACCGTGGCCGCCACCACCGGCTGCTTCAGGAAGGGCGCGCGCGGCGATTACGCCTTGCCGGCGGAAACCCGCCCGCTGGAAGTCCCGCCGGACCTGACCCTGCCCAATACCGCTGGCGCGGCCCAGGTGCCGGCACTGGCCTCGACAGCGGCGCGCCCCACCCCGGTTGCCGGCCAGGCTGAAGCCGGCCACAGCGGCTTCACCGTCAGCGGTACCCGTGACGAGGCGTTCGGCAAGGTGGGCGATGCATTGGCCGCCATCGAGGGTGTGACTATCGCCAGCCGTGCGCAGCTGCTGGGTTCGTATGACGTCGCCTACGAAGGCAGCAACTTCCTGGTGCGCGTGGTCGCAGTGGACGCCGGCGCCTATGTGTCGGCGGTGGATCCGCGCGGCCTGCCGGCGACCGATCCGGCCGCGGTCAAACTGGTGGCTGAGCTTAAGACCCGCATGGGCGGCTGATCCGGCTCTGGTCGGATGGCAGAACGGGCGCCGCGGCGCCCGTTTCTGTCTGTGTGGTGTCCCGGTGAGCGGCTCAGCGTTCCAGCAGCTTCAGTTTGTCCGGTTTGCCATTCCACTCCTCCGCATCGGCGGGCGGGTCCTTGCGGATGGTCAGTACCGGCCAGGCCTTGGCCAGTTCGGCATTCAACGCGACAAATCCCTCCTGGCCGGCGGGAACATCGTCTTCCGGGTAGATGGCGTTGACCGGACATTCCGGCTCGCAGAGGGTGCAATCGATGCACTCGTCCGGGTCGATGACCAGAAAGTTGGGGCCTTCATGGAAGCAGTCCACAGGACAGACTTCCACGCAATCGGTGTGTTTGCACTTGATGCAGTTTTCGGTAACGACGAAGGGCATGGCAGGATCCGGCTTTAACCATGCCAATTCTAGAGCAGGATGCTGCCCTGGGTTCGGATCGTTCTCATTTGCCTGTGAGGTGGGACGGGGTGCCGCAGCGCACCGGGCCGCAGGTTTCCGTGGCGCATGTGCCGGAGCGGTGAAGTGCGGGCCCAAGGTGGATTGCAGCGCCGCGGCCCGGGCAGGCAGGCATCACCGGCCCGCTTCCGTGGATACCGCCGCTCCCCCGGCGGGGGTATGCCCGCAATGGAAAATGCGGGGTGCCCGCAGGACCCGGGCGGGCGGAAAACAAAAAGCCCCGCATGGCGGGGCTTTTATGTAGCGCTGACGGAGTTGGTGCTCCCTAGGGGACTCGAACCCCTGTTTTAGCCTTGAGAGGGCCACGTCCTAACCTCTAGACGAAGGGAGCATTTTGTCGCGTCCGGCGCAGCGCGCTAGTATATTGACCTGGATGCCATTGGGCAATCCCAAAACCTCAACCGGAAGCGCCAACATCAATTCCCCAGTTACAACGCCGTTCTCCCTGCGGACCATTCCGCGCGATCAGCACACCATCTCCCGCAAGGACATCAGCCCCAACGCGCTGCGCGTGCTGTACCGCTTGCGCGATGCCGGGTTCGGCGCCTACCTGGTGGGTGGCGCGGTGCGGGACCTGCTGGTAGCTGGACGCCCCAAGGATTTCGACGTGGCCACCAGCGCCACGCCGGAAGAGGTCAAGCATCTTTTCCGCAATTGCCGGCTGATCGGCCGCCGGTTTCGCCTGGCGCATGTGGTGTTCGGCCGCGAGATCATCGAGGTCGCCACCTTCCGCGCCAACAGTGACGATGGCAGCGGTGATCGCGAGATGGAAAACGGCATGCTGGTGCGGGACAACGTCTACGGCAGCATCGAAGACGATGCCGTGCGTCGCGACTTCACCTGCAACGCGTTG
Source organism: Stenotrophomonas sp. YIM B06876 (assembly GCF_030711595.1). Lineage (GTDB taxonomy): Bacteria > Pseudomonadota > Gammaproteobacteria > Xanthomonadales > Xanthomonadaceae > Stenotrophomonas. The sequence continues at coordinate 186,332 of NZ_JAUJUJ010000001.1, read as the reverse complement.
TACTACGCCATTGAAGACTTCTCGGTGCGGGATTATGTCGGTGGCTTCGAGGACGTGCAGGCGCGGCTGATGAAGCTGATAGGCGATCCCGAGCAGCGTTATCAGGAAGATCCGGTGCGCATGCTGCGCGCAGTGCGGCTGGCGGCAAAGCTCGACTTCGAGATCGAGGCGGCCACCGCCGCGCCGATTCCGCGGCTGGCAGGATTGCTCGCCGATTCCGCCCCGGCACGGCTGTTTGAGGAAGTGCTCAAGCTGTTCCTGTCCGGGCATGCTGTGGCCAGCTTCGAAGGGCTGGAACGGTATGGCCTGCTGGCGGTGCTGTTCCCGGAAACTGCGGCGGCGCTGAAGAGCAATCGCAGTGGCGCGCTGCGGCGGATGCTGATCGAAGGCCTGCGCAATACCGATACGCGGGTCGCCAACGACGAGCCAGTGTCGCCGGCGTTCCTGTTCGCGCTGTTGTTGTGGCCGGCGTTCTGCCGCTCGATGATCCTGCTGCAGAAGCAGGGACTGGCTCCCGAAGAAGCCCAGCGCCGCGCCGCGGACCGGGTGACCCTGCACCAGCTCACCACCATCGCGTTGCCGCGGCGTTTTTCGTTGCCAATGCAGGAAATCTGGCTGTTGCAGTCGCGTTTCAGTTCGCGCCAGCGCAAGCGGGTGATCCGCACCCTGAGCCATCCGCGCTTCCGCGCCGCGTTCGACTTCCTTGTGCTGCGGCAAACCGCTTCCAGCGAGCATGCCGACGACATCGCGTTCTGGCAGTTGACCCAGCAACAATCCGTACATGAGTTCGACCCGTCAGCGGATGTCTCCCTCATCGATGAGGGGGGTGAAGGTGATGCTCCACGTCGTCGTCGCCGGCGTCGACGCACCAGTAGCGGTGGTGTGGCGTCGGGCGAGTAAGGGCATGGTGAGGGCGAGTATCGGTCTGGGCGCCAACCTCGGTGACGCCGAAGCCGCGGTGCGCGCGGCGATGGTCGCGCTGGACCGGCTGCCTGCCACCCGTGTGGTCGCCTGTTCGCGGCTGTTCCGCACGCCGGCATGGGGCAATGAGGCGCAGCCGCCTTTCATCAATGCCGCGGCGGTGGTTGATACCGGTCTTTCCGCACCGGAGCTGCTGCAGGCGTTGTTGCAGACGGAGCGCGCGTTTGGTCGCATCCGCCTGCCGGGTGAGCGCTGGGGGCCGCGTACGCTGGATCTGGATCTGCTGTTGTACGGCGAGCAGGTCATTGCTCTGCCGCACTTGCAGGTGCCACATCCCTATCTGCATGAGCGTGCTTTCGCGCTGTTGCCCTTGGCCGATATCGCTCCTGACGCGGTCATCCCGGGCCGTGGCACGGTGCGCAGTGCCCTGGATGATCTGAAAACCTGCGGTATCGCCCCGATAGGGGGATAATGCACGGCTCATCGCCATCCGTTATCAATTCATGAGCTCCCACGCAGACAGCAAGCCCTGGACCGTTCCCGCGCTGGCCGAGGCCAAGCGCAATGGCCAGAAGCTGGTGATGTTGACCGCCTACGATGCCGGTTTCGCCCGCACCTTCGATGCCAATGGTGTCGACCTGATCCTGGTTGGCGATTCGCTGGGCATGGTGGTGCAGGGTCACGATTCGACCTTGCCGGTCACGGTGGACGACATCGCCTATCACACCGCGGCCGTGGCCAAGGTGCTGCAGCGCGCACTGCTGGTCGCCGACCTGCCGTTTGGTGCCGACGCCACCCCGGAAAGAGCATTTGAGGCATCGCTGCGCTTTCTGCAGGCCGGCGCGGAGATGGTCAAGATCGAGGGCGCAGGCTTCAAGCTGGACATCATCCGGTACCTGGTGGAGCGCGAAATCCCGGTGTGTTCGCATCTGGGGCTGACGCCGCAATCGGTGCTGCGCCTGGGCGGTTACCGGGTGCAGGGCCGCGGCGATGCCGCCCGGCAGCTGCGCGATGATGCCGCCGCCGTGGTCCAGGCCGGTGCCAGCATGATCGTGCTGGAATGCCTGCCGACCCCGCTCGCCGCACTGGTCACGGCCGAAGTGCCGGTGCCGACCATCGGCATCGGTGCCGGTGCGCAGTGCGATGGCCAGGTATTGGTGATGCATGACATGCTGGGTCTGGACAGCGGCCATCGCCGTCCCAAGTTCGTCAAGGATTTCCTTGCCGAAGGCGGCTCGGTTGCCGGTGCCACCCGGGCCTTCGCCGACGCCGTGCGCGCCGGAACCTTTCCCGACGCAGAACATGCCTACGCCTCATGATTGAAACCGTTACCGAACTTTCCCGGCTGCGCGACATCGTCACCGGCTGGAAGCGCGCCGGCCTGCGCGTGGCACTGGTCCCGACCATGGGCAACCTGCATGCCGGCCACTATTCGCTGGTCAAGCTGGCGCGGCAGCATGCCGATCGCGTGGTTTCCAGCGTGTTTGTCAATCCGACCCAGTTCGGCCCGAACGAGGACTTCACCCGCTATCCGCGTACGCCCGAGGCCGATACCACCGGGCTGGAGCAGGCTGGATGTGATGTGCTGTGGCTGCCCACGGTCGAATCGATGTACCCGTTTGGCGTGGAGCTGGCTGCCAATGTGCATGTGCCGGGCATCAGCAGCCTGCTCGAAGGCGCGCATCGGCCGGGCCACTTCGATGGCGTATGCACGGTGGTGTCGCGGCTGTTCAACCAGGTGCAGCCGGATGTGGCCGCGTTCGGGCGCAAGGACTACCAGCAGCTGGCGGTGATCCGGCAGATGGTGGCCGACCTGGCGTTCCCGATCCAGATCATCGGCGGCGATATCGTGCGCGAGGACGACGGGTTGGCGATGAGTTCGCGCAACCAGTATCTGACGGCCGACACGCGTCCGAAATCCACCGCGATCCGGCGCGTGCTGGTGGCGATGCGGGATGCCAGCCGGTCCGGTGCGCCACGGCCGCAAATCGAGGCCAATGCGGTTGCCCGGCTCCAGGCCGAAGGTTTCGAGGTGGACTATGCGGTGGTGCGGCGGCCGGATCTGAGTGAGCCCGATGAGCACAGCACCGGTGAACGTGTGGCCCTGATCGCCGCCCGGCTGGGTACCACCCGGTTGATCGACAACATCGAGTTCTGATGGCCGCAGGACAGTCGCTGTCCAGCATGGCCCTCGGGTGGGACCGCAAATGGCGCCGTGGTGGCGCCATTTGCATGCCGGGAAGTGCAGGCCAGATGCACCACCGGTGGCAGTTCTGGCAGGGGCGACAGCGGTGCTAGACTGCGCGCCTTCCCCTGCCGGCAGTTCCGCGATTCCCATGCAGCTTTCCTTGCTTAAAACCAAAATCCACCGCGCCACCGTCACCCATTCCGAACTGAACTACGAAGGTTCCATCGCGATCGACGACGATCTGCTGGCCGCCACCGGCATCCGTGAGTTCGAGCAGGTGCATATCTGGGACGTCACCAATGGGGCGCGTTTCTCCACCTATGCGATCCGCGCCGAAGCCGGCAGCGGCGTTGTGTCGCTGAATGGCGGCGCTGCACGCCATGTGCAGGTGGGTGACATCATCATCATTGCCGCTTTCGCCAGCATGAGCGAAGCTGAGGCCGATGCGTTCCGTCCCAAGCTGGTCTATGTGGATGGCAACAACCGCATCACCCACACCAACGATACGATTCCCACGCAGGCCGCATGATCAAAAACACCGGATTCGACGCGCTGCACTCGCATGCCCAACGTTTGCGCGGTACGGGCATCTCCTCGCTGTTGGCTTCCGAGCCGGACCGTGCGGTGGCGCTGGCGGTGCGCGTCGGCCCGTTGTACTGCAACTTTGCGCGGCAGAAGTACGATCGCGCGGCATTGGATGCGCTGTTGCAGCTGGCCGCCGAGCGCGATGTCGCCGGCGGTTTCCAGCGACTGTTCCGTGGCGAGAAGGTCAATGTGACCGAAGACCGTGCCGCGCTGCACACCGCCTTGCGGGGCGACAGCTGTGACGCGCCGGCCGCGCGCGCGGCCTATGCCGAGGCGGCGCGGGTGCGCCAGCAGATGGGCGAACTGGTCCGCGCGCTGGAAAGCACCCGCGTCACCGATATCGTCAGCGTCGGCATCGGCGGCTCCGATCTCGGCCCGCGACTGGTGGCCGATGCGCTGCGTCCGGTGACCGGCGCGCGGTTCCGGGTGCACTTCGTCTCCAACGTCGATGGCGCGGCGATGCAACGCACGCTCGCCACGCTGGATCCGGCCACTACCGCCGGCATCGTGATTTCAAAAACCTTTGGCACCCAGGAAACCCTGCTCAACGGGCAGATCCTGCATGACTGGCTGGGTGGCAGCGAACGTCTGTACGCGGTCAGCGCCAACCCGGGGCGTGCGGCCAAGGCGTTCGCGATCGCACCGGAGCACGTGTTGCCGATGTGGGACTGGGTCGGCGGTCGCTACTCGTTGTGGTCCGCGGTGGGGTTCCCGATTGCGCTGGCCATCGGTTTCGAGTGCTTCGAGCAGTTGCTGGCCGGTGCCGCGCAGATGGACGAGCATGCGCTGAACGCACCGCTCGCGCAGAACCTGCCGGTGCTGCATGCACTAACCGATATCTGGAATCGCAACCTGCTCGGGTACGCCACGCAGGCGGTGATGACCTATGACCAGCGTCTGGCGTTGCTGCCGGCCTATCTGCAGCAGCTGCTGATGGAGAGTCTGGGCAAACGCGTGCAGCTCGATGGCAGCCCGGTGGCCTGCGACACCGTGCCGGTATGGTGGGGCGGGGCGGGCACCGATGTGCAGCACAGTTTCTTCCAGGCGCTGCACCAGGGCACCAGCGTGGTTCCGGCCGATTTCATCGGTTGCGTCCACAACGATGATCCCTACGTGCTCAACCACCAGGCGCTGATGGCCAACCTGCTGGCGCAGACCGAGGCGCTGGCCAACGGCCAGGGCAGTGACGATCCGCATCGCGATTACCCGGGCGGCCGCCCGAGCACGCTGATCCTGCTCGATGCACTGACTCCGCACGCGCTGGGCGCGCTGATCGCGATGTACGAACACGCCGTGTACGTGCAGTCGCTGATCTGGAACATCAACGCCTTCGACCAGTTCGGCGTGGAGCTGGGCAAGCACCTGGCCAGCCAGTTGCTGCCGGCGCTGCAGGGACAGGCCGCCGCGGTCACGGACCCGGTGACGCGCGAGTTGCTGGCACAGCTCACGCGCCAACGCGCGCCTGAAGTGCGGTGATCGGCGCCTGGCACCTCCGCCAGTCCTCTCTGTAGCGCGCATCCACCCCATCGCGGCGGATGCCGGCGGAGCGCGAAGCAGCTGAGCGAAGTCCGAATGACCCACTGTGCGGCCCCTCGGAGCCCTTGGGCGGAACAGCTCCCCTTGTAGACCAGGCGGGCAGCGGCGCCGCCAGGCGGCGCGGAATCCCGGTGATGGTGGGCGCCCGCAGGGATCGCCCGGCAAATCAGGGGCTGATACGCGAATGCGTGGAGGCGATCACGCGCCGGGGCTGGGGCGCTTGGCCAGTTTGCGCTGCAGTGAGCGCCGGTGCATGCCGAGCAGGCGCGCGGCCGCCGACACATTGCCGCCGGTTTCGTGCATCGCCTGCTGGATGTGCTCCCACTGCAGGCGGCTGATCGGGGTCATCGCATCGGGCGGTTCGAGTTCGCCGTCATCAGCCGGGCCGTCGTCATCCTCGCCCAGCGCGCGCAGGATCATCTGTACCGTGGCCGGCTTGGGCAGGTAGTCGTCGGCGCCCAGCTTGATCGCCTCCACCGCGGTGGCGATGCTGGCATAGCCGGTCACCAGCAGGATGCGCATATCCTCGCGCAGCGCGCGCAGCGGCTGGATCAGGGTCAGGCCGGATTCGGCGCCCAGTTTGAGGTCGATCAACGCGAACGCGGGCGGTTGTTGCCGGGCCAGCAGCAACGCCGAGGGGGTGTCGCTGGCGGTAACGGTTTCCAGGCCCTGGCGGGCGAGGCTGCGCTGCAGGGTACGCAGGTAGAGCTGGTCGTCGTCGACCAGCAGGCCATGCGTTGCCGGGTTGGCAGCGGGGACGAAGGAGGTCATGCGGCAGTCTCTCGAGGGAACAGGGGCAGGCGGAAGCCGACGCGGGTGCCGGCGCCGTTGGCCGGGCGCATCCACAGCTCGCCTTCCAGGCGCTCAATCGTAGCGTGGGACAGGGCCAGGCCCACGCCCAGGCCGTCGGTTTTTCCGCTGTTGAACAATGTCCCGGGCAGCACCGCCTGGCGCGCGTCGAAGCCGTGGCCGTAGTCGCGCACTTCGCCGACCAGGTGGTCGCCTTCGATGCGCAGTGACAGGTCGACCTGTGGCCGCCCGGCCTTCTCGCCGGCATCGGCGGCATTGTTCAGCAGCACCATCAACAGGTGGCCGATGCCCGGGTCCAGGGGCAGCTGCAGCGGCGCATCGTCATTGCGCTTGAGGGCAATGGTGGGGCGCACCAGGCGCCATTGCTCCAGCACCTGCGGCAACGTCACCGGCTCGCGTCCGGGCACATTGCCGGCCGCCGGTTTGGCCAGCGCCAGCACCCGCTCGCGGCATTGCACCAGCAGCTCGCGCAGTGTTTCCACGTCGTCACGCACTTCACTGCTTTCGCTCTGTTCGGCAATGTCGTCGGTCAGCAGGGTCATCGTCGCCAGCGGCGTGTTCAATTCATGCGCGACCGACGCGGCGTGGGTCGCCAGCGCGACAATGCCTTCATTGCGGGCAAAGCGCTCGCGCAGCAAGGCGAGTTCACGCTCGCGTTCGCGCAACGCAAGCGCAAGGCGGGTGGAGAAGACCAGCACCACCGCGCTGGAAATCAGGAAGCTGGCAGCCGTTCCCCACAGATGCAGCGCCATCACGTCGAAGCGTCCGCCCTGCAGCGGCATGCCGAAGATCGCGCTGAGTGCATAGCCGCCCACGCAGGCCGCCGCCACCGCCAGTGTCCAGCGCAGCGGCAGGGCCAGCGCCGCCAGCGCGATCAGGATCAGGAACAGCGAGCCGAACGGATTGGCGATGCCGCCGCTCCAGCCGATCATCCAGGTCAGCACGGTCACATCGACCAGGATATGGCCGAAGGCGGTCACAGGCGCGGGGTCGGCGTCGTGTACCCGCAGCTGCACATACAGGTTGAACAGCGCCAGCACCGCCACGCCGGCCCACAATGGCTGCTGGGGCAGTTCCAGCCGCAACAGCCAGGTGGCTACCAGGATGGTGGCCGCCTGTCCGGCTGTGGCCAGCCAGCGCAGGCTGCACAGGGTGCGCAGGAATGAGGTGTCGTGGGTTTGCATGGTGTGAATCGTATGCGTTCGCCGATGCCAGTGCCTGCAACCATCCGCTACAGGGCCGGGTATCAGCGTGGGCGATTCATGGCCGGGCAGGCACGGGCCGCGCTAAAATGGCGCCATGCATGACGCCGTGACCCGACCGACTCCGCCCACCGATGCTACCGCGTGGCCCCGCCGCATTACCCGCTCCGTCGATATCGGCGGGGTGAAGGTGGGCGGAGGCTCGCCGATTGTGGTGCAGTCGATGACCAATACCGATACCGCCGATGTCGCTTCCAGCGTCAAGCAGGTCGCAGAACTGTGGCGTGCCGGATCGGAAATGGTGCGCTTGACGGTCAACAATCCCGAGTCGGCCGCTGCCATTCCGCGCATCGTCGAGAAGCTGGCGATGATGGGCATCGAGGTGCCGCTGATCGGTGATTTCCATTACAACGGTCATCAGCTGCTGACCCGGGAGCCGGCCTGCGCCGAGGCCTTGGCCAAGTACCGGATCAATCCGGGCAACGTCGGTTTCGGCAAGAAGAAAGACACCCAGTTCGCACAGCTGATCGAGTTTGCGATCCGCTACAACAAGCCGGTGCGCATCGGCGCCAACTGGGGCTCGCTGGACCAGGCGCTGGCCGCGCGGCTGATGGACGAGAACAGTCGCCGTGAGCAGCCGTGGGATGCCAGCCGGGTACTGCGCGAGGCGTTGATCCGCTCGGCGCTGGAGTCGGCCGAAACCGCGGTGGAACTGGGCCTTGCGCGTGATCGCATCGTGCTGTCGGCCAAGGTCAGCGGCGTACAGGAACTGATCGCGGTGTACCGGGATCTTGCCCAGCGCTCCGACTTCGCCCTGCACCTGGGCCTGACCGAAGCGGGCATCGGCAGCAAGGGCATCGTCGCCTCGGCGGCGGCGCTGGCGGTGCTGCTGCAGGAGGGTATCGGCGACACCATCCGCATCTCGCTGACGCCCGAACCGGGGCAGTCGCGCACGGCCGAGGTGATCGTCGCCCAGGAGCTGCTGCAGACCACCGGGCAGCGGGCGTTCACCCCGCTGGTGACGGCCTGTCCCGGCTGCGGTCGTACCACGTCCGAATTCTTCCAGGAGCTGGCCGGCGTGGTGCAGAACCATGTCCGCGCGAAGATGCCGGAATGGAAGGTCAGCCATCCCGGCGCCGAGAACATGACCCTGGCGGTGATGGGCTGCATCGTCAACGGACCGGGTGAGTCGCGTCACGCCAATATCGGCATTTCACTGCCGGGTACCGGCGAGGCGCCGGCGGCGCCGGTGTTTGTCGATGGCGAAAAGACGGTGACGCTGCGCGGCGAAAACATCGCCCAGGAATTTGTGACCCTGATCGACGCCTACGTCGACCAGAAGTATGCGCGCCAGCGCGGATAATCCCATTCCCGAGGAAGCGGCCGGCTTCCGCCACTGGCTGCGCCGCAACAGCTGGCGTTTTGTCCTGTTGTTTGTCGGGGTGTTGCTGCCGTTGGCGGTGTTTGTCGCACTGGCCGATGAAATCCACGAGTTCGAAGCCTTCCATTTCGACCATGCGCTGTTATGGCGGATGCACGCGATGGCATCGCCGCGACTGGATGCCGGCGTTGTCTGGATCTCCCGGCTCGGCTACCAGTGGGGCGTGATCCCACTGGATATGCTGCTGGTGGCGCTGCTGCTGGCGCGCCGACATTGGCGCGAGGGCAGCTTTGCGGCCATCGCGGTGGTGGGGTCGGCGCTGCTCAACCTCGCCAGCAAGCCGTTCTTCCAGCGTGACCGTCCCGGGCTGTGGGAGTCGATTGCGCCCGAATCCAGTTTCAGCTTCCCCAGTGGCCACGCCATGGGCTCGATGACACTGGTGGCCATCCTAGTGCTGCTGGCGTGGCCCACGTGCTGGCGCTGGCCGGTGCTGCTGCTGGGGGCGCTGTTCGCGGTTCTGGTGGGATTTTCGCGCGTCTATCTGGGCGTGCATTACCCGTCCGACATCCTCGGCGGCTGGTGCGCTGGGCTGGCGTGGGTGGTCGGTGTGTACCTGTTGCTGTTCCGCCGGCGAGCGCCCTGGTCGGCGATCGGGCGCTGATGCTTTCGCGCAAGAGCCGGCGGAGGTCGGAAAAATCCTAGCCTGGGATGGGCGGAGCCCTGATAGATCGGGCGGCTTGCGCGCCCGACAATGGCCGCGCCAACCGCAGGCCACCCGCCCGCATCCGTCTGGATGCAATGGGTGAGGTCACTCGAACCTGCGTGCCGGACCTTGAGTAAGTCCGGCTTGGCCACTTTCTGGTTGATAATGGCGCGTGTGCGTGAACCGGCCGGCGGCGGGAGTGAAGGGGGGATCCTCCGTTTGTCGGGTAGCAAACGCGAAATGGGGCGGGCTTATTTTTCTGCTGTCGGGGGATGCTGGAATGACCATCAGGGTTTTTCTTGTTGACGACCACGCATTGGTGCGCACCGGCATCCGGATGATTCTTGCCGGCGAAGTCGGCATCGAAGTCGTCGGTGAAGCTGAAAGTGGCGAGGAAGCCTTGCCGCAGATCCGGCAGCTGAAACCGGATGTGGTGCTGTGTGATCTGCATCTGCCCGGGGTCAGTGGGCTGGAAGTGACCGAGCGCATCATCAAGGGCAACCACGGCACCCGGGTGGTGATCGTGTCGGTGCTGGAGGATGGCCCGCTGCCCAAGCGGCTGCTGGAGGCCGGTGCCTCGGGCTACGTGGGCAAAGGCGGTGATGCCCAGGAGCTGATCCGTGCGGTGCACGACGTCGCCCTGGGGCGCCGCTATCTGGGCAGCAGCGTGGCGCAAAACCTGGCGCTGGCCAATCTCGAAGGCGGTGGCTGTCCGTTCGACGCGCTGTCTCCGCGTGAACTGGAGGTCACGTTGCTGCTGACCCAGGGATTGCGTCAGGAGGAGATCGCCAAACGCCTGAGCCTGAGTGCCAAGACGGTCGTTACGCACAAGGCCCGCCTGTTCGAGAAGATCGGAGTGCAGGACAACATCGCCCTGGCGCGTCTGGCGACCCAGTACGGCCTGCTCGATCCGGCCAAGCCGTTCTGAGATCGCGAAGCGGGAGTGTTTTCCCGGCCATCGGATGCATGACAAAGAAGCGGCCCGTGGGGCCGCTTCTCTGTTTCAACACTTGCCACCTGCGCCGGTCAGCTGGCGCGATGGTCCTTGTCGTCGCCTCCGGCGGCTTTGCCCGCGTCGTCGTTGCCTGCATCGGCGTGCGCCGGCTTCTCCAGCGCTGCCTTCGGCTCGACCGGTGCAGCCTCTGCGGCAGGCGCGGACGCAAACAGGTAGCCGTTCTGCGGTTGCGGGGCCGGCGCGGCTTCTGTGACGGGAGCGATGGTCGCCGCTTCGACGACCGCTGCCGGAATGGCCGGCTGCTCGGCAGGCAGCGCGTCCAGCATGCTGGTCTGCACCGGCTCGCTGCGCACCGTCGGAGCCGGAGCTTCGGCGGCGGCAACTTCCACTTCCGCTGCGGGCGGGGCGGTGATGACCGCTGCCGGTTCCGCTGCCACTGGCGCCATCGCGACTTCGGCCGACTGCTGCAGCGGGGCGCTGACCGGCACGACCGGGCGCTGCACGGTTTCGCTGGCCAGCGGCTGCTTCACCACCGGTGATGCGGGAACGGCCGGCTGCGCTGCGGCGGGCGGCTGGATCACGACCGGAGCCGAGGCGGTCTCATCGTCGAAGTCGAACTCGGGATGATGGCCGCTCGGCTGCGGGCCGGCGGCGGTATTGTCGCCTTCACTGTCATCGGCACCATCGTCATCGTGGCCAGTGGTTTCGGTGCCGTGGCCAGCCTCGCTGCCGCCACGACGACGGCGACGACCGCCCCGACGACCGCGACGACGGCGCGCACTGCCTTCACCGGGGCCTTCATCGGCCGCGGTCGAGGCGGTGGCGCTTTCTTCAGCCACGGTCTGCACCAGGGTTTCATCAGCGGCAACCGGAGCCTGGGCTTCGGTGGCGACGATGGCCGTAGCTGCCGGTGCGGGAAGGGTGATCACTTCGGCGGCCACTGCGGGCACTGTCGCAACGGCCGCAACGGCCGGATTGGCCGCGGGACTCGGGTGCTGCGGTGCCGGGTTGCGGCCGCTTTCCTGCTGCTTTGCCGGCTTCTCGCCCGGGTTCAGTGCGGCTTTTTCTGTTTCGTTCTGGCCCTTGGGGTTGGTCTGCTGACGCGGCTGCTTGGACTGCTTGGGCTGCTGCTCATTGCGCGGCGGCTTGGGCGTCTGCGGCTGTTCGTTGCGCGGCTTGGCCGACTGCGGATTGGCTGCCTGGGGCTGCGCTGCAACGTTTTGGCGACGCTCATCCCGACGCTCGTCGCGCTTGCCGTTGTTGCCGCCATTGCGACCCTGCGACGGGGTGTTGCCGTTGCCGCTGCGGTTGCTGTCCCGGTTGCCATCGCGGCGCGGATTGCGATCATTGCGGTTGTTGCGAGCACCGTCCTGGCGCGGACGCGATGCCGGCTCGGCCTGGGCCGGTTCCGCACCGAAGATGCGCTTGAGCCAGCCGATCACGCCGGTGGCGGCCGGAACCGCGACGGGCGCAGCCACGACGGCCGGGGCCGGGGCGGCTTCCGCAATCTCGCGGACCGGTGCCGGCTGGCTGTGCTTGACCTGGGTGACCGCCGGTGCCGGCGGGATGTTGAGCTGGGCCTTGGTCAGGGCATGCACCGGCAGCTTGCGCGGGGTGCCGCGCTGGTAGCTCGGGCGGCCACTTTCCTCGCCCAGCTCGTTTTCACGCAGGCGCGTGACTTCGTAATGCGGTGTATGCAGTTGCTCGTCGGCGACGATGACGATCGGGGCATCGTGGCGGTTTTCGATCTCGCGCAGCGCACTGCGCTTCTCGTTGAGCAGGTAATTGGCGATTTCCACCGGAGCCTGGACCAGCACCTGCCCGGTGTTCTCCTTCATCGCGTGCTCTTCGGCGACGCGGATGATGGACAGCGACAGCGACTCGACGCTGCGCATGCGGCCATGGCCGTCGCAACGCGGGCAGACGATCTGGCTGGACTCGCCCAGGCTGGGACGCAGGCGCTGGCGGCTCATTTCCATCAGGCCGAAGCGGGAAATACGGCCCAGCTGCACACGCGCACGGTCGTACTTGAGGGCGCTCTGCAGGCGGTTCTCGACTTCACGCTGGTGCTTGGACGAGGACATGTCGATGAAATCGATCACCACCAGGCCGCCCAGATCGCGCAGGCGCAACTGGCGGGCCACTTCTTCAGCCGCTTCCAGGTTGGTCTGGAACGCGGTGTCCTCGATGTCGCTGCCCTTGGTGGCGCGCGAGGAGTTCACGTCGACGGCGGTCAGCGCTTCGGTCTGGTCGACCACGATCGAGCCGCCCGAGGGCAGGCGCACGTTGCGCTCATAGATCGCCTCGATCTGCGACTCGATCTGGAAGCGGTTGAACAGCGGAATGTCGTCTTTGTAATGCTTGAGCTTGCGCAGCGTCTGCGGCATCACCTGCTGCATGAACTCGCGCGCGGTCTCGTACAGCTCTTCGGTGTCGACCAGGATCTCGCCCACGTCGGCGCGCAGGTAGTCACGCAGGGCGCGCACGATCAGCCGCGATTCCTGGTAGATCAGGAATGGCGCCGGCTTGGTCAGTGCGGCTTCGGCGATCGAACGCCACACCTGCAACAGGTAATCCAGATCCCACTGCAGTTCCTCGGCATCGCGGCCCACGCCGGCGGTGCGGATGATCACGCCCATGTCCTCGGGGATGTCGAGCTTGTCCAGCGCGTCCTTCAGTGCCGCGCGGTCCTCGCCTTCGATCCGGCGCGACACGCCGCCGGCGCTGGGGGAGTTCGGCATCAGCACCATGTAGCGGCCGGCCAGCGAGATGAACGTGGTCAGCGCGGCGCCCTTGTTGCCGCGTTCATCCTTGTCCACCTGCACCACGATTTCCTGGCCTTCGCGCAGGAGTTCCTTGATGCCGGCCTTGTTGGGATCGACGCCGGTCTGGAAGTAATCGCGGGAAATTTCCTTCAGCGGCAGAAAGCCGTGACGGTCGCCACCGTATTCGACGAAGGCCGCTTCAAGCGACGGCTCCAGCCGGGTGATGCGCCCCTTGTAGATGTTGGACTTCTTCTGTTCCTTCGACGGTTGCTCGATGTCGATGTCGTACAGGGTCTGCCCGTCGACGATGGCCACGCGCAGTTCTTCGGCCTGCGTGGCGTTGATCAGCATTCGCTTCATTTTGGGTTCCTTGCGCGCTGCTACCGCGCGGAACGCCATGGGGACTTCGCCTCTGGACACGGTTCGCTGCCCTTCGCGCAGGCGCGGGGAGGGCGGCTTGGGTTTCCAGCGCTACGACACCACGGCAGGCCGCGGGAGCGCTTCTCTTGATGTTTATTGGTTTTTCGGGGCCGGTGGCGGCTTCCAGACGGACTGGCAGAGCCACGCGGGACATGTGTTTCGTCCAGCACAGATGCGCATTGCATCCGACGATGGCCGGGAACGCCGGTGAGCCGCTAACATGGCCGCCCCGGGGGCGGTGGCCGCGCACTGTGCCGGATTCGTGGGAAGTCGGGCTTCTGGCCCTGACTAACTTCCAACGAAATCAAACCCTTATCTCGCGCCCCGAGTGTAGCAGAATAAAAGCCCGATGAATGATTCCGAACAGAACCGCAAGCCGCTTGCGGCAAAAACCGGCGTGCGTGTGGTCACGATTGCTGAAGATCGCGATGGCCAGCGGCTGGACAACTTCCTGCTGGGCCAGCTCAAGGGCGCGCCGCGCAGTCTGGTCTACAAGCTGGTGCGCAGTGGCCAGGTGCGGGTGAATGGCGGCCGGGCGAAGGCGGAGCGCAAGCTGGAGAGCGGCGATGAAGTCCGTATTCCGCCGGTCAATCTCGTCGAGGTCGGCGAAAAGGCGCCGCCGCCGTCCGGTTTCCTGCAGCGCATGGAGCAGGCCATCGTGTTCGAGGACGCTCGCCTGCTGGTGCTCAACAAGCCGTCGGGGGTGGCCAGTCATGGCGGCAGCGGCATCAGTCATGGGGCCATCGAGACAATGCGGGTGTTGCGGCCGAATCTGAACCTGGAGCTGGTGCACCGCCTGGATCGTGACACCTCCGGCCTGCTGGTGATGGCCAAGAAGCGTTCGGCGCTGACCGAGTTGCAGGCGCTGATGCGTGAGGACCGCGGCGGCATCCAGAAACGCTACCTGGCCCTGCTGGTCGGGCGGATGCCCGACGGGGTGATGAGTGTGGATGCGCCGCTGCATGTCGGGCTGCGCCAGGGCGGTGAGCGCCACGTCCAGGTCAATCCGGCCGGCAAGGGTTCACTCAGCCACTTCCGGGTGCTGGAGCGGCGCGGCGGGCATTCCTATTGCGAGGTGCGGATTGAAACCGGGCGCACCCACCAGATCCGGGTGCATGCCCAGCATATCGGCCATGCAGTGGCTGGCGACGATAAATACGGTGATCCGGCAATCAACAAGCGGTTTCGTGAGCAGATCGGCCTCAAGCGCCTGTTTCTGCATGCCGCTTCGCTGGAATTCGCGCTCGATGCCGGCAAGACCCCCTATCTGCTGAATGCGCCGTTGGCCGAGGAGTTGGGTGAGGCGCTGAGCCGGCTGGGATGAGCGGGCGATGCCAGCGCCGGATCCGGGCCGGCGATGGTTTGGAGCGCCCCGACATAGTCCGGTGGTGCGCGGGAGGCCAGTGGACGGTGGACTCCCGCCCGTCCGAAAAGTGGCCGAGGGCCGCGGCATCCTGGCCGGGGTCGGGAGGGCGGCAACCCCGCAACCGGACAGCGGGCGCGGGTTGGGCTGCCTGGAAAAGACCCCCGTCAGGCGGCCCGGCGCGGTCAAGCCAGAGATGACCGGTGGAAATCGCTGGCATGCGTGGGAGCGCCTGGCGGGAAAGACGGTGGCGGCCGCCCGGGGGCGCGCCTGCAGGTCAGTCGCCGTGGTCCATGTGTTCCTGGATGGCGAAGCACTTGTCCGGCTTGGGCTGCGGCGGGTTGAAGCTGACCGGCACCTGGATGGTGGCGTTCACGCCCTTGCCATTGCGGGTGGCGGGATTGAACTTCCATTCGCGCACGCGGCTCTGCGCGGATTCATCCAGCTTGGCATTGCCGCTGCTGGTCAGCAGTTTGACCTCCACCGGCACGCCTTCCGCGCCGACCACGACGTTGAGCACCGTGGTGCCGCCCACGCCGGTGCACGCCAGTTCGATCGGGTAGTCCGGCGGCGGCGTCTGCACCGCGGCCACCTCGGTTGGCGCGATGGCCGGGGCGGCGCGTTCGCCCGACTGGCCGCAGCCGCTGAGCAGGGCGGTGACGATGCTGGCACACAACAACAGACGCAGGTTCATGACGGTCACTCCGTTAGGGCCGAGGCTTTGGCAGCGCAGATGAAGTCGTTTTCGCTCAGGCCGCCCACATCGTGGGTGGAGAAGCGGACCACGGCCCGGTCGTAATGTACGCCCAGGTCGGGGTGGTGGTCTTCGCGATGGGCGATCCAGGCCAGCGCATTCACAAAGGCCATGGTGCGGTGGTAGTCCTTGAAGTGGAACGTGCGCACCAGCGCCTGCCCGGCTTCGGCCACTTCCCAGCCGGGAACCTGCGGCAGCAGTTCCTGCACCCGGGCTTGGGTGAGGCGGTGCTCGTGGCCTTTGCGCGGGATGCAGTGCGCCTGCACAAGCGGAATCAGGTCTGCCATATGGATCTCCAGTAGCGGTTGGCTGAACATTGCAACGCCCGATGTCGATATCCCATGAGCGTCCAGCAAGACAGGGCTAGAATAACCCGCATGATCCAGATCTCCGACACCGCCCAAACCCATTTCCGCAAGTTGATCGAACGTGAGTCCGCGCCCGGAATGGGCGTGCGCCTGAGTGCCTCCGAGCCGGGAACGCCGCGTGCCGATGTACGCCTTGAATTCGCCGAGCCGGCCGATCTGATCGGCGACGAGTGGGCCGTCGATTGCGATGGGTTCACGCTGTATGTAGCCGCCACCAGCGTGGCATGGCTGGATGGCGCTGAAATCGACTACGTCACCCAGGCCGCCGGCAGCCAGCAGCTGACCATCAAGGCGCCGAAGATCAAGGGCGAAGCCCCGGCTGAATCGGCCTCCATCGTCGAGCGCGTGCGCTGGGTGATCGAAAACGAGATCAACCCGCAACTGGCCTCGCACGGCGGCCGTGTCGCGGTGCAGGAAGTATCGGCCGATGGCGTGGTGCTGCTGCGCTTTGGCGGGGGCTGCCACGGCTGTGGCATGGCCGATGTGACCCTCAAACAGGGCATTGAAAAAACCCTGATGGGCCGGGTGCCGGGGATCACCGCGGTACGTGACGCCACCGACCATGAAACCGGTCAGGCGCCCTATATCCCGCGCGATGGCGCGGGTTGATCCGACGGCTTCCGCGCCCCGGTGACGAGAGCCGCCGACATCCTTGACGCCGTGCTGGCATCACGTCAGCCGGGCAAACTCATTCTTGAACGCAAAACCGGCCTGCCGTATGGCTGGGGCCTGTGGCTGCGCCGATTGCCGGCGCTGGCGCCGGTGGTGGCCGCGCAGCAGATGACGGCGATCCTGGCGGCGCGGCCGCCCCCGGTATCGACCGGACCGGTACCGCTGCTGTCAATGTGGCAAGCGCTGCGCCAGCTGTTCTGGCAGGGCTGGGAACGGGCGCCTGCCGACGAGCGTGGACTGCGCTGGTTTTCCGCGTTTATCAGCGCCGCGTTGCACGTGCTGTTTGCGCTGTTCCTGGTCTGGGTGGCGTTGATCCGCACCCCGCCGACCCCGGACAACGCCGGCGACGCCGGGCGGGTGCAGCTGCAGTATTTCGGAACTGGCACGCCGCAACAGCAGGGGGGAGGGATACCCGTCGCAGGCGGCGATGCCGGCGCGACCGGGTCGAGCGGGGCGGCCTCCACACCGCGGGCGCCGGACCTGGCCGCCGCAGCGGCTGCTGAAAGCGAGGAGCAAAGTACGGCGCCGGCGCCGGGTGAACCTGGGACGGCAGAGCCGATCCCCGCCCCGGAGGTGGTGCCGCCGGCCGCGCAGCCGTTGCAGGTCACCGACGTGGCGCAGCCGGTGAGCGACTTCGTATTGCCGCCGGTCAATACCGTGCCTGCCAAGGTTGAAGCGCCACAGCTGCGCATGCCCGAGCTGCAAGTGCAGATGCGGCCGGTGGATATCGTCGAAGAACGGCCGCCTGCCGTCCAGATCCGCACGCCGGTGACAGCACTGCAGCCGGCGGTGTCCGCGCCGCAGGTGCAGGTGCGCGAACGCGAGATCCACATCGCTCCCCCGCAGACGCCGGTGATCCGCCCGGTACGCGCCTCCGCGGTCGAGGTGCGCGTGCCCACGCGCGAGCTGGCGGTGCGTGAGGCATCGATACCGGCGGCACCGGAAAAGGACGCGGCTGCAATTCCAGGTCCTGCTCAGATGAGGGGACTGGCCGGCCGCGAAGATGTATCGGCAGTTTCTTCGGCGGTTCCGGCTGCACCGGGTGCGGCAGCAAGTCCAACCTCCGGTACCAGTGCTGGCGCAGGGCCGCGATCGCAGGACCGGGTGGGCGGCTGGGAGGCGCCGGTAAAGGGGGATGACTGGGGGGTGGGAAAACGCCAGACCGCGGGAAATACCGGGCACCAGGCGTCCGCGGGGGAGGGGCTGTTCAACGCCGATGGCAGCGTCCGCATCCAGGCCGGGGCGGATAGCCAGGGTGGGACAGGGCGCGGCGCGCCGGGTGGCGAGTCGGATACCTGGACCCGCGACCGGATCGCTGAATCCGGCACCTGGCTCAAGCGACCACCCTACGAACACACGCCGACCTCGTTCGACAAATACTGGGTGCCGAACGAATCGTTGCTGGCCGAATGGGTGCGCAAGGGCATCAAGAGCATCGAGATTCCGATTCCCGGCACCAATACCCGGATTTCCTGCGTGGTGTCGCTGCTGCAGTTCGGCGGCGGCTGCGGCCTGAGCAACCCGAACATGCAGGAACAGCCGGCCGAGGCGCGGCCGCCGCCGGATATCCCGTTCAAGAAAGCGCTGCAGGAAGACAACGGCAGCCGCTGATGCAAAAACGCCGCCCCCGAGGGCGGCGCTTTTCGGTAGGACCAAAGTGCCGGAGGCGGTGGCCGCCCCGGCAGCTAACGCAAGCGGATCACTTGAGGCCGTGCAGATCGCGCAGCTGGCTGGGGCGGGAGCCGAACCAGGCGGCCAGGTCGGAAATGTCCTGATCGCTCAGGTTGGCCGCCTGCGGCGACATCAGCACATGCTGGCGGTTGCCGTCCCGGTAGGCCTGCAACGCATGGGCGAGATAGTCGCCGTACTGGCCCCCCAGTTTGGGGTAGGTGGCATCGATCGGGTGGTTGCCGTCGGCGCCATGGCAGTCGATGCAGCTTTGTCCCGTCGCCTTGCCCTTGGCCTGGGCCAGATGTTCGCCGGCGGCAATGCGGCCTTCCGGCAGGCCGGCCGACGAGCGCGAACCCTGTTCCCCACTGGCGTGCCCGGGATCTCCGGCGGATTTGTCGGCCGACTCCACCTCCGATTGCGAACAGGCCGCCAGTGCGCCGGCCGCGAACAGGACGATGGCAAAACGCTTCAGTTGCGTGGCTTTCGGCATGATCGATGCTTATTTTAGGGTGGACAGGTAGGCCGAAAGGTCAGCGATATCCTGCACGCTGAAGCTCATCGACTGCGCCTGCATGGTCGGGTGTTTGCGCTTGCCTTCCCGGTATTCGGTCAGCGCCTGGCTCAGATATTCGGCCGATTGGCCGCCGATCTTTGGCACGCGATAGCTGGGATAGGCGTTCTTGTATCCGGTCAGGCCGTGACAACCCTGGCAGGTGTAGGACAGCGTCCTGCCCGCGTCGACATTGGCGACGATCGCAGGTGGCGAGGGGGCGGCGGGCACTGCAGGCGCAGCGGGAGCGGCAGGTGTTGCGGACTGCGGATTGGCTTGGGCGGCCCCGAACGACAGGGTGACGGCCAGAGCGAGACAAGCGGCGAGCGTCTGCGGGCGCATGGTTTCAAGGTCCGGAGTGCGGGTCTGGGCGTTCCGCCGTGGGACGCGGAACGACCCGAGTATAGCCTGCGTATTCACGGCTTCGGAACCGCGCGCGGATGCTGCATTGCGGCGTGAGGTCCATGACTTTTGGCGGATGGTGTGTCCGTGCCGTGGTGCAATACTTTCCTATAACACCTGTTAACGCATCCCCAGGGACAAGACGATGTCGCCACTTACACACCCGCACGGCCGCAGCGGAATCTGCGCTGCTGCTTTGATCATTTCCACCTCGCTGCTGCTGGGCGGTTGTAGCGCTGGCGGCGAAGAGGCCCAGGCCAAAACGCAAACCGAACAGAAGGCGGTGGACGCGGTGCCGGTGGAGGCGGCCAAGGCGACCCGTCGCGCCGTGGCGGCCAGCTATACCGGTACTGCGGCGCTGGAGCCGCGCGCCGAATCGCAGGTGGTGGCCAAGACCTCGGGCGTGGCGCTGGCCGTGCTGGTCGAGGAAGGCCAGCCGGTAAAGGCCGGACAGCCGCTGGTGCGGCTGGACGCGGACCGCGCGCGGCTGGCGGTGGCCCAGGGCGAAGCGCAGATGCGCAAGCTGGAGAACAGCTACCACCGTGCGCAGAAACTGGTGGCGCAACAGCTGATCAGCGCCGCCGATGTGGACCAGCTGCGTTTCGATCTGGAAAACGCGCGGGCGCAGTACCGGCTGGCCACGCTGGAGCTTTCCTATACCACCGTGGTGGCGCCGATTTCCGGTGTGATCGCCTCGCGTGCGATCAAGACCGGCAATTTCGTGCAGATCAATACGCCGATCTTCCGCATCGTCGATGACAGCCGGCTGGAAGCCACGCTCAACGTGCCCGAACGCGAGCTGGCCACCTTGCGCGCCGGCCAGCCGGTGACGTTGCTGGCCGACGCGCTGCCAGGGCAGAGCTTCACCGGCAAGGTCGATCGGATCGCGCCGGTGGTGGATGCCGGCAGTGGCACCTTCCGCGTGGTCAGTGCGTTCGATGGGCACGCGGGGCAGTTGCAGCCGGGCATGTTCGGTCGCCTGCGCATCGATTACGACCAGCGCGCCGATGCGCTGGTGGTGCCGCGGCTGGCGTTGCTGGACGATGGCGATCCGGCGGTATTCAAGGTGGAGGCCGACAAGGTCCGCCGCGTTGCGGTGAAGCTGGGTTATGCCGAAGGGCCGTGGGTGGAGATCCGGGAGGGTCTGGCCGAGGGCGACCGCGTGGTCACCGCCGGCAAGGTCGCCTTGCGCGATGGCACGGGGGTGCAGGTGATCGAGGCCGCGCGGGCGCAGCAGGCCGCTCCCGCGCCTGTGGCTGATGCCAAGGCGAAGGCGGAGACCCGGCAATGAGCCGCGCGGACCGCGACCCCGGCAACGATCCACACAGTCCGTTGCCCACGGGCGCCCACGGTGGCGGGCTGGTCGAATTTGCCACCCGCCGCCGCGTGACCATCGCCATGTTCACGGTGACGCTGCTGCTGTTCGGTTTCATCGCCCTGGGCAGCCTCAAGGTCAATCTGTTGCCCGACCTGAGCTATCCGACGCTGACCGTGCGCACCGAGTACACCGGTGCGGCACCGGTGGAAATCGA
Organism: Stenotrophomonas sp. YIM B06876; assembly: GCF_030711595.1. Lineage (GTDB taxonomy): Bacteria > Pseudomonadota > Gammaproteobacteria > Xanthomonadales > Xanthomonadaceae > Stenotrophomonas. The sequence goes on along the minus strand of NZ_JAUJUJ010000001.1, from coordinate 165,554 downwards.
AACCCTGATCACCGAGCCGGTCGAAGAAGCGGTGGGGGTGGTCAAGAACCTGCGCAAGCTCAAGTCGGTGTCGCGCACCGGACAGAGCGATGTGGTGCTGGAGTTCGCCTGGGGCACCAACATGGACCAGGCCAGCCTGGAGGTGCGCGACAAGATGGAAGCGCTGAACCTGCCGCTGGAGGCCAAGGCGCCGGTGCTGCTGCGCTTCAATCCCTCGACCGAGCCGATCATGCGGCTGGTGCTGTCGGGCAAGAACGAGCCTGGCAGCGAGACCGATGCGGTCCGCCAGCTCACCGGACTGCGCCGCTACGCCGAAGAGGACCTGAAGAAGAAGCTGGAGCCGGTGGCGGGCGTGGCCGCGGTGAAGGTGGGCGGTGGCCTGGAGGATGAGATCCAGGTCGATATCGACCAGCAGAAGCTGGCGCAGTTGAGCCTGCCGATCGATACGGTGATCAAGCGGCTCAAGGAGGAGAACATCAACATCTCCGGTGGCCGGCTGGAGGAGGGCTCGCAGCGCTACCTGGTGCGCACCGTCAACCAGTTCGCCGATCTGGAGGAGATCGGCAACCTGCTGATCACCACGCAGGGGGCCAATACCAGCGCCGCCGATTCGGCGATGGCGCAGATGTATGCCATTGCCGCGTCCACCGGCTCGGATGCGGCGATTGCGGCCGCCTCCGCGGCGCAGAGCGCGTCGTCGGCGTCGGCCAGCAATATCGCCAATGGCATGCCGGTGCGCCTGAAGGATGTGGCCAGCGTGCGCCAGGGTTACAAGGAGCGCGAGGCCATCATCCGCCTCGGCGGCAAGGAAGCGGTGGAGCTGGCGATCTACAAGGAAGGCGATGCCAATACGGTGGCCACCGCCAAGGCGTTGCGCACGCGGCTGGAGCAGATCAAGGCGCAGTTTCCCGCCGATGCCGAGCTGACCACGATCGAGGACCAGTCGCGCTTCATCGAACATGCGATCAGCGACGTCAAGAAGGATGCGGTGATCGGCGGCCTGCTGGCGATCCTGATCATCTTCCTGTTCCTGCGCGATGGCTGGAGCACGTTCGTGATCAGCCTGTCGTTGCCGGTGTCGATCATCGCCACGTTCTTCTTCATGGGCCAGCTGGGGCTGAGCTTGAACGTGATGTCGCTGGGCGGGCTGGCCTTGGCTACCGGACTGGTGGTGGACGATTCGATCGTGGTGCTGGAGTCGATTGCCAAGGCGCGCGAGCGCGGCCTGGGGATTCTGGAGGCGGCCATTGCCGGCACCCGCGAAGTGAGCATGGCGGTGGTGGCCTCGACCTTGACCACGATTGCGGTGTTCCTGCCGCTGGTGTTCGTCGAGGGCATCGCCGGGCAATTGTTCCGTGACCAGGCATTGACGGTGGCGATCGCCATTGCGATCTCGCTGCTGGTGTCGATGACGTTGATTCCGATGCTCAGCTCGCTCAAAGGCCGCCCGCCGCTGGCGTTCCCGGAAGAGCCGCCGCATCCGCAGTGGCAGCCGTCGCAGCGCTGGCTCAAGCCGGTGGCCGGGGGCGGACGCGGGCTGGGGGCCGCGCTGCGCGGACTGTTCTTCGGCATCGCCTGGCTGCTGGTGCGGTGCTGGCGCGGACTGGTGCGGGTCATCGGCCCGATCATGCGCAAGGCCAGCGATCTGGCGATGGCGCCGTATGCGCGCGCCGAGCGTGGCTACCTGAAGCTGTTGCCCGGTGCCCTGCATCGCCCCGGGCTGGTGCTGGGTGCCGCGGCGCTGGCGTTCGTGTTGACGCTGGCGGTGGTGCCGATGCTCGGCGCCGACCTGATCCCGCAACTGGCGCAGGACCGCTTCGAGATGACCGCCAAACTGCCGGCGGGCACGCCGCTGCGGCAGACCGACGCGCTGGTGCGCGAACTGCAGCTGGCCCACGCCCAGGACAGTGCGATCGCCTCGATGTACGGCGTCAGTGGCGCCGGCACCCGGCTGGATGCCAGTCCGACTGAAAGCGGCGAGAACATCGGCAAGTTGACCGTGGTGATGCAGGGCGGTGGCAGTCCGAAGCAGGAGGCGGCCATCACCGAGCGCCTGCGCGCGGGCATGCAGCAGCACCCGGGGGTACAGGTCGATTTCGCGCGCCCGGCGTTGTTCAGTTTTTCCACGCCGCTGGAAGTGGAGCTGCGTGGCCAGGACATGGAAACGCTGGAGCGCGCCGGACAGAAGCTGGCTGCATTGCTGCGCAACAACCCGCACTACGCCGACGTCAAGTCGACGGTGGAGGAGGGGTTCCCGGAAGTGCAGATCCGCTTCGACCAGGAACGTGCCGGGGCACTGGGGCTGACCACGCGGCAGATCGCCGATGTGGTGGTGAAAAAAGTGCGCGGTGATGTCGCCACCCGCTACAGCTTCCGTGACCGCAAGATCGATGTGCTGGTGCGGGCGCAGGAAAGCGACCGCTCCAGCGTCGACAACATCCGCCGGCTGATCGTCAATCCGGGCAGTGCGCGGCCGGTGACGCTGGATGCGGTGGCCGACGTGGTGGCCACCACCGGACCGTCCGAGATCCATCGCGCCGACCAGACCCGGGTCGCGGTGGTGTCGGCGAACCTGCGCGATATCGATCTGGGCGCGGCGGTGCGCGAGGTGCAGGGCATGGTCGGCAGCAACCCGCTGGGCGCCGGTGTGGGCATGCATATCGGCGGCCAGGGCGAGGAGCTGGCCGAGTCGGCCAAATCACTGCTGTTCGCCTTCGCGCTGGCCATCTTCCTGGTCTATCTGGTGATGGCCTCGCAGTTCGAATCGCTGCTGCACCCGTTCGTGATCCTGTTCACCATCCCGCTGGCGCTGGTCGGCGCGATCCTGGCGTTGCTGCTCACCGGCAAGCCGATCTCGGTGGTGGTGTTCATCGGCCTGATCCTGCTGGTGGGGCTGGTGACCAAGAACGCGATCATCCTGATCGACAAGGTCAACCAGCTGCGCGAGGCCGGGGTGGGCAAGCGCGAGGCACTGGTGGAAGGCGCGCGTTCGCGGCTGCGGCCGATCATCATGACCACCCTGTGCACGCTGTTCGGCTTCCTGCCGCTGGCGGTGGCGATGGGCGAGGGCGCGGAAGTGCGCGCGCCGATGGCGATCACCGTGATCGGCGGCCTGCTGGTATCCACGCTGTTGACGCTGGTGGTGATTCCGGTGGTGTACGACCTGCTCGATCGCCGTGGCGATGCCTACTACCTGGAGCGTGGACGGCGCATGCGCAGCCGCCATGGCGTTGCCGCCGATGACGCGGCGTTGGAGTCGGCATGAGCGTCGCCGCCTTCAGCATCCGCCGCCCGGTCACCACGATCATGTGTTTCGTGTCGCTGTTCGTGGTCGGCCTGATTGCCGCCTTCCGGCTGCCGCTGGAAGCCCTGCCGGATATCTCCGCGCCGTTCCTGTTCGTGCAGATACCCTATGCCGGCTCCACGCCGGAAGAGGTGGAGCGCAACCTGGTACGGCCGACCGAGGAAGCGCTGGCAACGATGACCGGGATCAAGCGCATGCGCTCCTCGGCGACCTCGGAAGGGGCCAGCATCTTCATCGAGTTCTCCGACTGGGATCGCGATATCGCCATCGCCGCTTCCGATGCACGCGAACGCATCGATGCCATCCGTGCCGATCTGCCCGACGACCTGCAGCGCTACAGCGTGTTCAAGTGGTCCAGCAGTGACCAGCCGGTGCTCAAGGTGCGCCTGGCCAGCGAGACCGACCTGACCGGCGCGTACGACATGATCGATCGCGAGTTCAAGCGGCGGCTGGAGCGGATCCCTGGGGTGGCGCGGGTGTCGATCTCCGGCGCGCCGCCGAACGAGGTCGAGATCGCGGTAGACCCGGACCGGCTGAGCGCGCACAACCTCAGCCTCAACGACCTCAGTGCGCGGCTGGCGGCGCTGAATTTTTCGGTCTCGGCGGGCCGCATCGACGACAACGGCCGCCGCGTGCGGATCCAGCCGGTCGGCGAGCTGGCCGATCTGCAGCAGCTGCGCGATCTGGTGATCGACAACCGCGGTCTGCGCCTGGGCGATATCGCCGAGGTCCGGCTCAAGCCGGCGCGGATGAACTATGGGCGGCGCCTGGACGGCCATCCGGCGATCGGCCTGGATATCTACAAGGAGCGCAGTGCCAACCTGGTGGAAGTGTCGCGGGCGGCGTTGGCCGAGGTGGAGGCGATCCGCAAGCAGCCGTCGATGAGCGACGTGCAGGTCAAGGTGATCGATAACCAGGGCAAGACGGTGACCTCGTCGCTGCTGGAGCTGGCCGAAGCCGGCGGAGTGGGACTGCTGCTGTCGGTGACGGTGCTGTTCTTCTTCCTGCGGCATTGGCCATCCACGCTGATGGTGACGCTGGCGATCCCGATCTGTTTCACCATCACCCTGGGCTTCATGCATTTTGCCGGGGTCACGCTCAACATCCTGACCATGATGGGGTTGCTGCTGGCGGTGGGCATGCTGGTGGACAACGCCGTGGTGGTGGTGGAAAGCATCTACCAGGAACGCGAGCGCATGCCGGGCCAGCCGAAGCTGGCCTCGCTGGTCGGCACCCGCAACGTTGCCATCGCGCTCAGCGCCGGTACCTTGTGCCACTGCATCGTGTTCGTGCCGAACCTGTTCGGCGAGACCAACAACATCTCCATCTTCATGGCGCAGATCGCGATCACCATCTCGGTGTCGCTGCTGGCCTCGTGGCTGGTGGCGGTGAGCCTGATCCCGATGCTGGCGGCAAGGATGAAAACGCCCGCCCTCGTCAACTCCAGCACGGGTGTGATCGCGCGCCTGCAGCAGCGCTATGCGCGTCTGTTGCAGTGGTCGCTGGAGCACCGCGGCTGGAGCGTCATCGGCATCGTCCTGGTGGTGCTGGTCAGCCTGGTGCCGATGAAACTGACCAAGATCGACATGTTCGGTGGTGGTGGTGGCAACGAAGCCTATGTCCAGTACCAGTGGAAGGGCTCGTACACGCGCGAGCAGCTGGCCGACGAGGTGGGCAAGGTCGAGCAGTTCCTGGACGGGAACCGCGAGCGCTTCCATATCAGCCAGCTGTACTCGTTCTTCAGCGAGCAGGAGGGCAGCACCACGGTGATCACCTTCGATCCGGCACACGCCAAGGAACTGCAGCAACTGCAGGAACAGATCCGCAAGGAGCTGCCGCGCTCGGCGCGGGCCGACTACAGCATCGGCAACCAGGGCGATGACCAGGGCGGCGGGCAGAGCGTGCAGGTGCAGCTGGTGGGCGATTCCACCCAGGTGCTGCAGGAAATGGCCGGGGACGTGATTCCGTTGCTGGCCCGGCGCAAGGAGCTGCGCGATGTGCGTGTCGAGGCCGGTGACCGCAGCAGCGAGCTGGCGGTGCGGGTTGATCGTGAGCGCGCGGCGGCCTTCGGTTTCAATGCCGAGCAGGTCGCCAGTTTCGTCGGCCTGGCATTGCGCGGTTCACCGCTGCGCGAGTTCCGCCGCGGTGACAGCGAGGTGCCGGTATGGGTGCGCTTTGCCGGCGCCGAAGAAAGCAGTCCGGAAGACCTGGCCGGTTTCACCGTGCGTTCCAGCGACGGCCGTTCGGTGCCGCTGCTCAGCCTGGTGGAAGTGGCGGTCAAGCCATCGGCCACCCAGATCGCGCGGACCAACCGCCAGACCACGCTGACCATCAAGGCCAACCTGGCTGAAAAGGTGACCGTGCCCGAAGCGCGCAAGGCGATGGAAGACACGCTCAAACCGATGGAGTTCCCCGGCGGCTACAGCTTCAGCTTCGATGGGGGCGACTACCAGAACGACAACGAGGCGATGGCGCAGATGATGTTCAACCTGCTGATCGCACTGCTGATGATCTACGTGGTGATGGCGGCGGTGTTCGAATCGCTGCTGTTCCCGGCGGCGATCATGAGCGGGGTGCTGTTCTCCATCTTTGGCGTGTTCTGGCTGTTCTGGATCACCGGCACCGCGTTCGGGATCATGTCCTTCATCGGCATCCTGGTACTGATGGGGGTGGTGGTGAACAACGGCATCGTGATGATCGAGCACATCAACAACCTGCGCCGGCGTGGCATGGGCCGCACCCAGGCGCTGGTGGAAGGTTCACGCGAACGCCTGCGTCCGATCATGATGACCATGGGCACCGCGATCCTGGCCATGGTGCCGATCTCGTTGACCGACACGCAGATGTTCGGCAACGGGCCGGCGTATTACCCGATGGCACGGGCCATTGCCGGTGGCCTGGCGTTCTCGACCCTGGTCAGCCTGCTGTTCCTGCCGACGATCTACGCCATGCTCGATGACCTGAGCACCGGCACGGCGCGGCTGCTGCGGCGCGCCCGCGGCTTGCCCGCCGCCAAGATGATCGTCGAAGGCTGAGGCGGCAAAAGGAAAGGCCCGCGCAAGCGGGCCTTTCGCCATCCTCCCGGTCCGGGCGGATCAGCCGGCGAGCCTGCCATAGACGGTGAAGCCGGTCAGCCACAGCCCGAGCATGCTGCCGAGGTTGGTCAGCATGAAGGTCATCACCACCCGGGTAACCCGGTTGCGGTACCAGCCGCGCAGCGTTTGCGCATCGTCGCGCAGCTGCAGGAAGTCGTGGTACGCAGGCTTGCGCAGGCGCGCTTCCATCAGTGCCGAGAACGCGCCGGTGGGAATGCTCAGGCGGAACGGCTTGAACGGGGCGACCACCACCGCGGTGAGGATGCTCAGCGGGTGACCGCCGGCAAGCAGGCAGCCCAGGCCGGCCAGGCCGCCGGTATACATCGCCCACACCGCGAGCATTTCGGTGCCCATGCCGAGACCGCCGCGCCAGAAGCCGATGCCGATACCGGCCAGCACGATGGCCAGGATGCCGAGCGTGATCCACGGCAGCTTGCGCTTGCGCGGCACTTCCTCCAGCGACTCCCGCAGCGGGCCCGGTGCCGCCGTGTCGGATTGCAGATACGTCGCCATCCCGGCCAGATGCCCGGCACCGACCACCGCCAGCACGTTGCGCTGGTCATCACTGCGCTCCTCGCGCAGGCGCGTGGCCATGTAGCGGTCGCGCTCGCCGATGATGGTCTCGTACAGTTCCGGACTCTCGCTGGCGAATTCGCCAAAGCTCGACTCCAGCATGTCGCCCTGCTTGAGTTTCTCGATCTCGGCTTCGCCTACCTCGTCGGAGGCGAACAGGCCCGCGCCGAGACCACCGATCAGTTTGAGCTTGCCGAAGAAGCCCAGCCGCTGCGAGGCGCGGCGGAACGTCAGGCCGACTTCGCGGTCGATCAGGTACACCGGCAGCTGGCGCTCGTGGGCCAGCGTCACCGCGCGCTTGAGCTCGGCGCCCGGTTCGATCCCCAGCTGTTCGGCCAGGCGCCGCTGGTAGGCGGCCAATGCCAGGTTGGCGGCAAACAGCGCCACCCGCCCGTTGCGGATCACCTCGACCAGGTCCAGCCGGGCCAGCTTGTCCGGTTCGGTCAGGGCCTGCAGGCGCTGCGGGTCCAGTTCCACCGCGACCGCATCGAACTGGCCGCTGTTGATGGCCTGTTCGACCGCTTCCACGCTCGCCTGGGAGACATGGGCGGTGCCCAGCAGGGTGTAGCGGACACCGTCACGTTCGACGATGCGCACCGGCTGGCCGGCCAGCAGCTCGCCGGCGGATTCGTTGGAGGATTCAGTCATTTCTTCATTCATTGGAGGGCGCGCTGTCGGCGCCGTCGCCCAGTGCGCGTTGCATCTGGACCGTGTCCAGCCAGCGCCCGTGCTTGCGGCCCAGGCCGCGGAAGATGCCGACCATCTGGAAGCCGAAGCGCTCGTGCAAGCGGATGGAGGCCGTGTTGGAAGGTTCGCCGATCACCGCCACCATCTGCCGGTAGCCGCGTTGCGTGCAGGCTTCGATCAGGCCCCGCATCAGCGCGCTGCCGACCCCGCGACCCTGGCAGGCCGCATCCACATAGACCGAGTTTTCCACCGTCCACCGGTAGGCGATGCGGCCGCGGTAGGTGTTGGCATAGGCATAGCCGGCGATCGCGCCGTCGACCAGCGCGACGATGTACGGGAAACCGCGGGCAACGATGTCGTGCATGCGCCGGGTCATTTCCGCCAGGTCGGGCACGTCGTACTCGTAGGTGTTGACCAGACCGGTGACCTCCACCGCATAGATCGCGGTGATGGCCGCCATGTCGGCATCGGTAACGTCACGCAGCTGGACGGTCACGGCTGGTCCGGAAAATCAGTCGATGTAGCGTTTGAGCAGATCGGCATAGGCATCGATGCGGCGATCGCGCAGGAACGGCCAGATGCGCCGCACGTGCTCGCTGCGCTGCAGGTCGACATCGCACACCAGCACGGTGGGATCCGCCCCGGCCTCGGCGAGGAATTCGCCCTGCGGCCCCAGCACATGGCTGTTGCCCCAGAAGTCGATTCCCGACGCGCCCATCGGCGAGCTTTCATGGCCGACGCGGTTGCAGCTCAGTACCGGCAGGCCGTTGGCGACCGCATGACCGCGATGGCTCAGCACCCAGGCGTCGCGCTGGCGGTTCTTCTCGTCCTGCACATCGTCCGGATCCCAGCCGATGGCGGTCGGGTAGAGCAGCAGTTCGGCGCCGGCCAGCGCCATCAGGCGCGCGGCTTCCGGATACCACTGGTCCCAGCACACCAGCACGCCCAGACGGCCGACCGAGGTGTCGATCGGGGTGAAGCCCAGATCGCCCGGGGTGAAGTAGAACTTCTCGTAGAACCCCGGATCGTCAGGGATGTGCATCTTGCGGTACTTGCCCAGCAGGCGGCCGTCCTTTTCCAGCACCACCGCGGTGTTGTGGTACAGGCCCGCGGCACGGCGCTCGAACAGCGAGCCCACGATCACCACGCCATATTTTTTGGCCAGCGCGCCCAGCCGTTCGGTGCTGGGGCCGGGAATCGGCTCGGCCAGGTCGAACTCGTCCACCGATTCGTGCTGGCAGAAATAGGGGCCGTTGTGCAGTTCCTGCAACAGCACCAGCTTCGCGCCCTGGGCGGCGGCTTCAGCCACGCGCGCTTCGATGACGGCCAGGTTGGCCTGCGCATCACCGTGGTTGCGTTCCTGGATCAGGGCGACGGAAAGGGTGTGACGGGAACTCATCCTGGTAGGGGTCCTGCAGTAAAAAATGCATGGTAGCGCGGAAGCCGCCGGTGCAGACCGTCGCCGGCTGAACGCGTGTGCGGTGGATGCGCTACGGGGCCGTTACCGGCCCCGGATGGTTGCGCAAGGTCCAGATGGCGCGCGGGCAGGTGACCCTGTCGCGGGTGACGCGGCACGACAGGGGACGTCACACACGTCTATCCGGTGTGTGGCGTCGCCTGCGGCGCGGCGAGCAGGCCGGCCGGAAGCTGCATGGTGATGCAGTGCAGGCTGCCGTTCTGCCAGATCAGCGGGCGGCAGGGCACCTGTACGATCTCGCGCCCGGGAAATGCCATCGCCAGCACCGCCTTGGCCTGCTCGTCGGCGGCATCACCATAGGCCGGCATCAGCACGGCGCCATTGATGATCAGGAAGTTGGCATACGAGGCGGCCAGGCGCCGGTTCTGGTCGATCACCGGCTGCGGCCAGGGCAGCGGGAACAGCCGATAGGGAGCGCCCTCGCGGGTGCGCAGCGCCGCCAGTTCCTTCCCCATCGCCTGCAGTTCGGTGTAGTGGGAGTCGGCGGGGTCGTCACAACTCTGATAGACGATGCCGTCCGCCGGGGCGAAACGGGCGAGGGTATCGATGTGGGCATCGGTGTCATCGCCCTCCAGATAGCCGTGGTCCAGCCACAACACGCGATCCTGCCGCATCCACTGCGCCATATCGGCACTGAGCGATTCGCGATCGCGCTCCGGGTGGCGTTCGTGCAGGCACTGCCAGGTGGTCAGCAGCGTGCCTGCGCCATCGGTCTCCACCGCGCCGCCTTCCAGTGCGAACGGAATGCTCTGCACCCCGGCATTGGCAAAGACGCCCGCAGCCTGCAGCACGCCCACCAGCCGGTCGTCGCGGCTGGCTTCGAACTTGCCGCCCCAGCCGGTGAAACGGAAGTCGAGCAGCTGGAAGCGGCCATCGGCGCGTGTGAGCGAGATCGGGCCGGAGTCGCGCAGCCAGGTGTCGTCGTACTCGGCGACCACGAAATGCACACGCTGCATGTCGATGCGGGCGGAGCGCAGGCGGGCTTCGGCATAGATCTGCAGGTCGTCATCGGCCACGCAGATCAGCGCCGGCTGGAAGCGGGTGATTGCCGCGACCAGGGCGATGTAGGTGTCCTCGACCTCGGCCAGGCGTTCGGCCCAGTCGGTGTCGGCGTGGGGCCAGGCGATCAGGATGGCCGACTGGGATTCCCATTCGGCCGGAAAACGCAACGTTTCGTTCATGTTCTCTATATTGCCGCCGGACCATGCAGTGGCCGCGGGGCGCAGTGGCCGCGCCCTTGCGGGAAGATGCGCGGCAGTTCGCGATGACCAGGGCCGAAGGGCTGGCCTTCGCCCGGGGGAATTCAGAGGATCGGTGGCTTCGGGCCGATTTCTTCCGGGGCGGCCTTGTTGGCCACCACGTCGATCACCTTCTGCTTTTCGAAGTACACGGTGAAAGCGGGGTAAACCCAGCGATTGATGGTCGGCCACTGCCGCTTCTGCCCGCCGCGCGGATCCATGCGCTCCTGCGGAGCACCGAAACGGGCCTCCACCTGGCTCATGCTCTGGCCACGCACGGGCAGCACCGCCGCCGGCTTTTCCTGCACACGGTCGATCAGCAGGGTGTCGGCGCGTACGCCGGAACTGGCGCCCAGCAGGGCAATCAACGGCAGTGCATACAGATATCGCTTCATGGTCACTACTCCCGGGTGGTCAGGTGCCGATTACAGCAAAAAACGCGCAACAAAAAACCGCCCTGAGGCGGCTTTCTGCTGGAAGCCCGGAATCGGTGTGGATTCCGGTGGCAGCCGTGAGGCCGCCCGGCTCAGCGCTGGCGAGCCTTGAAGCGCGGATTGGACTTGCAGATCACGAAGATCTTGCCGCGGCGACGGACAACTTTGCAGTCGCGGTGACGGGTCTTGGCCGATTTCAGGGAAGACAGGACTTTCATGGCATACCTCGGCGTGTAACGTGGATTCGTGGGGAGCGCGGCCGCGGATATGCAGATTGACGCTCGTTCAAGCCGGCCATTCTACTGGTCTTTTCCCCGCATGTTCAAGTGGTTGCCCAATCAGGGATCGAACAGGATGCGGCGCGGGGTCTAGAATGACCAATTCCGATTGCCAAGGTCGCGCATGAGTCAGCCAGTTCCCGTCCTCACCATTGATGGCCCCTCGGGCGCCGGCAAGGGTACCGTCAGCCGTATCGTGGCGCGCCGCCTGGGGTGGCACTATCTTGATTCAGGGGCGTTGTACCGCGCGGTCGGGGTGGCGGCCAGTTGGGCCAATCTGGACATTTCCGATGCCGCGGCGCTGGTGCGCTGCACCTTCGACACCCGGGTCGAATTTGTCGAGCGCGGGGCGGGTGACTTGCGCGTGCTGGTCAATGGCATCGATGCGACCGACGAGTTGCGGCTGGAAACCGCCGGCGCGGTGGCATCGGCGATCGCCGCCATCGCCGAAGTGCGGGCGGCACTGAAGGAGCGCCAGCGCGCATTCAGGGTTGCCCCGGGGCTGGTGGCCGATGGTCGCGATATGGGCACGGTCATCTTCCCGGACGCGCCCTGCAAGGTTTTCCTGACGGCCAGCGCCGAAGAGCGGGCGCAGCGGCGGCATAAGCAGTTGAAGCAGAAAGGGGTTTCGGTTAACTTTGACGACCTCCTGCGTGAGATCATGGCCCGCGACGCCCGTGATGCACAGCGCGCAGTGGCGCCCTTGAGGCCGGCCGATGACGCCGTTCTCATCGACACCAGTGGTATTGGCATCGACGAGGTCGTTGCCAAGGTGCTGGGTCTGCTTCCCTTTGCGGAGGCGTGATACCGGGACATGGAGTGCAGCCAGCGCACCGGCTGCAGTCGCACGACAGGAAGTTGCAACAGCTCCGTTACACAATGGTGTGTGGCGGATTCTTCTATCAACACACGATCGCTTTTGCAGGGTCGACCAACAGGCTGGACAGTCCGCGTTCCCGTAACCGGTCCGCTGTCCGTGTGTCCAACTGAGTAAATCTAATGACCGAATCATTTGCCGAACTGTTTGAAGCCAGCCAGACCAATCTGGCCAAGCTGAAGCCCGGTTCCATCGTCATCGGTACCGTCGTGGAAGTCCGCGGCGATGTGGTGGTGATCAACGCCGGCCTGAAGTCCGAAGGCATCGTGCCTATCGAACAGTTCCGTAACGATGCTGGCGAGATCGACGTCGCCGAAGGCGACCAGGTCAAGGTCGCCCTCGACTCGCTCGAGAACGGCTTCGGCGAAACCGTGTTGTCGCGCGAGAAGGCCAAGCGCGCCATGGTGTGGGACGAGCTGGAAGAGGCCCTGGAAAAGAACGAAACCATCACCGGTCGCATCAGCGGCAAGGTCAAGGGTGGCTTCACCGTGGACATCAAGGATGTCCGCGCGTTCCTGCCCGGTTCGCTGGTGGATGTGCGCCCGGTGCGCGACCCGGCCTACCTGGAAGGCAAGGAGCTGGAGTTCAAGCTCATCAAGCTCGACCGCAAGCGCAACAACGTGGTCGTTTCGCGTCGTGCAGTGGTCGAGAGCGAGCACTCGGAAGAGCGCGAGCAGCTGATGGACAAGCTGCAGGAAGGCGCGATCCTGAAGGGTGTCGTCAAGAACCTGACCGACTACGGCGCGTTCGTGGACCTGGGCGGTATCGACGGCCTGTTGCACATCACCGACATGGCGTGGAAGCGCGTGCGCCATCCGTCCGAAGTCGTCAACGTCGGCGACGAGCTGGACGTGCGCGTGCTGAAGTTCGACCGTGAGCGCAACCGCGTTTCGCTCGGCCTGAAGCAGCTGGGCGAGGATCCGTGGGACAACATCGCCCGTCGCTACCCGGCCAACAGCCGCGTGTTCGGCAAGGTCTCCAACGTCACCGATTACGGCGCGTTCGTCGAGATCGAGCCGGGCGTCGAAGGCCTGGTGCACGTTTCGGAAATGGATTGGACCAACAAGAACGTCAACCCGTCCAAGGTTGTGCAGGTCGGTGACGAGGTCGAAGTCATGGTCCTGGACGTCGACGAGGAGCGTCGCCGCATCTCGCTGGGCATGAAGCAGGTTGCCGCCAATCCGTGGGAAACCTTCGCTGCGATCCACAAGAAGAACGACAAGGTGTCCGGTCAGATCAAGTCGATCACCGACTTCGGCATCTTCATCGGTCTGGACGGTGGCATCGACGGTCTGGTGCACCTGTCGGATATCAGCTGGAACACCACCGGCGAAGACGTGGTCCGCAACTACAAGAAGGGCGACACCCTGGAAGCCGTGGTTCTGGCGGTCGATCCGGAGCGTGAGCGCATCAGCCTGGGCGTCAAGCAGCTGGAGCAGGACCCGTTCGGCCAGTACATGGCGACGTATCCGAAGGGCTCGAAGGTCGAGGGCGTGGTCAAGGAAGTGGACGCCAAGGGCGCTACCATCGAACTGGCTGACGGCATCGAAGGCTACGTGGCTGCACGCGACATCAGTGTCGACCGTGTGGATGACGCTACCCAGCACCTGAAGGTCGGCGACAAGATCGAAGCCAAGTTCGTGGGCATGGACCGCAAGGGCCGCACCCTGCAGCTGTCGATCAAGGCCAAGGACGACGCGGAAATGCGTGAAACCCTTGAGGACTACCAGTCCGCCTCGGGTGGCACCACCCAGCTGGGCGCACTGCTGCGTGCACAGCTGAACAGCAACAAGTCCGAGTAATCGGTTGACGTAAGCGTTCCTGGACGGTCCGGGCAATGCCCGGACCGTCTCAGGTGGCGCGCCCACCGCAAGATTGTGAAATGACCAAGTCCGAGCTGATCGAAATCCTTGCGCGCCGACAGGCGCATCTCAAGTCGGACGATGTGGATCTGGCGGTAAAGTCGTTGCTGGAGATGATGGGCGGGTCGCTGGCGACCGGGGATCGTATCGAGATCCGCGGTTTTGGCAGTTTCTCCCTGCATTACCGCCCGCCGCGCCTCGGGCGTAACCCGAAAACCGGTGAATCGGTCGCGCTGCCGGGCAAGCATGTCCCGCACTTCAAACCGGGCAAGGAGTTGCGTGAGCGCGTGAGCGACGTGACGCCGCTGGAAAACGATCCGGCCTGAGTTATCTGTCGCAGCGCAAACCGCTGCTGGAATCTGGCCCGGTCGGATAAGCTGGGCGCTCCCGGACCTGGAGCTGCTGCATGAAAGTTGTACGTTTGCTGATATTGCTCGCCGTGCTGGTGGGGGGGCTGATTATCGGCTCGCTCAATTCGCAGCCGCTTGATATCAGCCTTGCCTTCTGGGTGCTGAAGACCACCTCCGGGGTGGCAATTATTGTTTCGCTGCTGCTGGGTGCCCTGTTGGGAGGCGCGCTGGTGGCTGCAGGGGTGGTGATTCCCCTCTATGCGAAGTTGCGGCGTGCCAGCAAGGCTGCGCTGGTTGCGTCACGTGCGCCTGCAAACCAGGTGCCGCCTTCTCCTTCTCCTTTTGACGGGCGCTGATCGAAGATGGCCTTTGTCAGTGAGTGGTTCTGGTTTTTCCTGTTCCTGCCGATTGCTGCGATCTGCGGCTGGATCATCGGCCGGCGTGGTGGGCAGCGACATGGTGAAAACCAGGTCAGCCGGCTGTCCAGCACCTATTTCCGTGGTCTGAACTACCTGCTCAACGAGCAGCCGGACAAGGCGATCGAGCTGTTCCTGCATATCGCCGAGCTGGACAAGGAAACCTTTGAAACCCAGGTGGCATTGGGTCATCTGTTCCGGCGCCGGGGCGAAGTCGATCGGGCGATCCGTCTGCATCAAGGGCTGGTCCATCGCACTGATCTGAATGATCAACAGCGGGTGCAGGCGCTGCTTGCGCTGGGCGAGGACTATATGAAGTCCGGCCTGCTGGACCGTGCCGAAACCGTGTTCACGGAACTTGCCCAGATCGATCAGCGCGCCCCGCAGGCGCTCAAGCATCTGATCGGCATCTACCAGGCCGAGCGCGACTGGGAAAAGGCGATCGACAATGCCTCGCGTTATGAAGAGGTCAGCGGCGAGCCGATGGGCAAGCTCATTGCCCAGTTCGAATGCGAGCTGGCCGACCGCCACCGCGGCGCCGGTAACAACGTGCAGGCGCGTGAGGCAATCGCGCGGGCGTACCAGGCCGATGCGATGTCGGTGCGCGCCGGTATTCTCGAGGGGCGTCTGGAGGGCGACGCAGGCAATGCCGAAGCGGCAGTGCGTGCGTTCGAACGTGCAGCGCGCAATGATCCGGATTACCTGCCTGAAATCCTGCCCAAGCTGCTTGAAAATTACCGCAAGGTAGGGGATATGGGCGGCGCACGGGCGTTTCTGTCGGAGATGACCGAACACTACCGTGGCATCGCGCCGGTGTTGGCGTTGACCCGGCTGGTGGAGGAGCAGGAAGGGGTGGCGCCTGCGCGGGCCTATCTCGGCAGCCAGCTCAAGGACCGGCCTTCGGTCCGCGGCGAGTCGGCCCTGATCGAGCTCACCCTGGCCGACGGTGCTGATCCGACCGCGACCCTGCACGATCTGAAGCACATTACCGAGCAGTTGCTGGTGCGCAATCCGGCTTACCGCTGTACGCGATGCGGCTTCGGTGCCCGCACCCACCATTGGCAATGCCCAAGCTGCAAAGAGTGGGGAACAGTGAAGCCATTGCTCAACTTCGCGGTGCTGTAGAGATGTTCAAGCTGTCATGGATGGCGGCACTGCTGCTGATTGTGTCGTTCTGCGCCACCGTCACCTGGCTGGCCAGGATCTACGCGCTACGCCGCAATCTCATGGACCACCCGGGTGAGCGGCGTAGCCACCAGGTTGCCACCCCGCGTGGAGGTGGTGTCGCGATCGTGGTGTCAGTACTGCTGGCGATGGCTGCCGGGGCGGTGATCTGGCCGCCATTTTCGCCATCGCTGGGGGGTTTTTCCCTGGGCCTGGTTCTGGTGGCCGGAATTGGCTGGTGGGATGATCATCGGCCGTTGTCTGCGTTCACGCGGCTTGCGGTGCATGCACTGGCGGCGCTGCTGCTCGCCAGCCTGGTGTGGCACGCCACCGCCGATATTGCGCATTCGGTTCTGGCGCTGCTGATCACGCTGTCGTTGATCAATATCTGGAATTTCATGGATGGCATCAACGGCCTTGCCGTCACCCAGGCGTGCCTGGTTGCGGCGGTGTTTGCGCTGATCTTGCCCGCTCCTTTCGCGTTCGCGGCCTTGGTGGTGCTGGCGGCCTGTGTCGGGTTTCTGCCTTTCAACTTTCCACGGGCGAAGATATTCCTTGGCGATGTGGGCAGTGGTGGGCTGGGCTATACGCTGGCGGGTCTGCTTTGTCTGGCCAGCGTCACCACCAGAACCAACTGGCTGGTGCTGTTGCTGCCGTTGACGGTATTCCTGGTGGATGCGGGGCTTACCTTGCTTCTGCGGATAGTGACCGGCGAGCAATGGATGCAGCCGCATACGCAGCATCTGTACCAGCGGTGGACGAAGTGTGGCACCAGTCACGCCGTGGTCACCTGCACTTACGCGGTTTATACGCTCTTTGGGATTACACTTGCGCTGATATCACGCGAACAACCTGCGGGGCTGGCTGGTGGGATTGCTGCTTCCTGGTTGTTGCTCTCTGCGGTTGTGTGGATTTTTCTGCGCAGGCGCGTCGGTGATCAATAAGGTCTCAAATTCATGACCCCATTGCTCCAGCGGACTGCTGGTTTTGCCCCTCGGTTTGCGGTTATCTGCCATGACTTGCTCATGGTGTGGCTCGGCTGGCAGTTGTTGCACGCCGGCAGATACTGGGTGTTGCAGGATGCACCCCCTTTGCCGCTGTGGAATGTGGATACCGCGCTGGTCCTCGGCATCCAGGCCGTTATTTTCTGGAAAATGGGCCTGTATCGGGGGCTATGGCGTTTTGCCAGCGTGGCCGACCTGTTGAATATCTTCAAAGCCTGTTTTCTGGGCGCAGTGGCGATTGTGGTGGTGCTCGCTTTCAAGCGATTGAACGGCAACCCGATCTCGGTGCTGGTGGTCTACCCGTTTGCGCTGTCCGCGCTGCTGGGCACGCCGCGATTGCTGTATCGCGCGTGGAAGGACTATCAGGCCGTGCAGTCCGATGCCGGTGCACGCCGGGTTCTCATCCTGGGCGCAGGTCGCGCGGCAGAGGCGCTGGTGCGTGATCTGCGCCGCTCCGGCGATTATGAGCCGGTCGGCCTGCTTGACGACTCCGCGCATCTGCAGGGCGCCAAGCTGCAGGATGTGCCTATTCTCGGGTTGCTCGAAGACGCGCCGGTAGTGGCACGCGAGACGGCGGCTAAATTGCTGGTCATCGCTATCCCTACGCTGGACGCGGCCGGAATGCAGCGCGTGGTGGGTATTTGCGAAAGTACCGGTATTCCCTTCCGTAAGGTTCCCCGGCTCAGCGATGTTCTCGAGGGGCATTCGCTTCCGGGCCAGTTGAAAGAAGTGGCGATCGAGGACCTTCTGGGGCGCAAGCCGATCCTCCCGAATTGGGAGTTGATCCGGGGCTGGCTGGGAGGCCGGACGGTTCTGGTGACCGGCGCCGGCGGGTCTATCGGGTCGGAGTTGTGCCGGCAGTGCGCGCGCCATGGCGCGGCCAGGATTGTGCTGCTTGAGATCAGCGAGTTGGCCTTGCTGACGATCCAGGCGGAACTGGAGCGGGGCTTTCCGGCATTGCAGATCGAGGCGGTACTGGGAGACTGCGGGGATCCTGCGGTTATCCGGCATGCGATAGGCCGGGGCAGGCCGGATGCGGTGTTCCATGCGGCCGCCTACAAGCAGGTGCCGGTGCTGGAAGCGCAGGTGCGCGAAGCCGTACGCAACAATATTCTCGCGACCGAGAATGTCGCACGTGCCTGTATTGAAGCCGATATCGCACAATTCGTATTCATTTCCACCGACAAGGCGGTCGAGCCGGTCAATGCGCTGGGCGGCAGCAAGCGCTATGCGGAAATGATCTGCCAGAGCCTGGATCAGCAAGCCGCGCGCACCCGGTTTGTCACGGTCCGCTTCGGCAATGTGCTCGATTCGGCAGGCAGCGTTGTACCGCTGTTCCGTGAGCAGATCAGAAACGGTGGCCCGGTGACCGTCACCCATCGGGAGGTCAGCCGATACTTCATGACCATCCCCGAGGCCTGCCAGCTTATTCTGCAGGCCGGGGCCTCTGCATCCCATGGCGCCATCTACACCCTGGATATGGGCGAGCCCATTCTGATAAGGGTGCTGGCCGAGCAGATGATCCGATTGGCCGGCAAGCGGGTGGGCAGTGATATCGCCATCATCTACACCGGGCTGCGCCCGGGTGAAAAAATGCATGAAACGCTGTTCTATTCCGATGAGAATTGCCGGCCCACCTCACACCCCAAGATCCTGGAGGCCGGAGTCCGCAGCTTTTCATCCGAGCAGGTGTTGTCGAGTATTCCCCATCTGCGCGAAGCGGTGGCAACATACGACCTCGAAAAAATCCAAGCCATTTTCAATTCGACGATGCCGGAATTTTCTGGAATTGCCTGCGAACAATCTTCGGATTCGGCAAAAGTGGTCCAGTTTCCGGTTGCACGAGGCAAATAGAAGTTGATGACACAACGTATCCGCAAAGCTGTTTTTCCGGTTGCCGGGCTCGGGACTCGGTTTCTTCCGGCCACCAAGACGGTGCCCAAGGAGATGCTGCCGATCATTGACCGGCCACTGATCCAGTACGCCGTCGATGAGGCGATAGAGGCCGGTTGTGACACTCTGATTTTCATCACCAACCGCTACAAGCACGCGGTTGCCGATTACTTCGACAAAGCCTACGAACTCGAGCAGAAGCTTGAGCGTGCCGGCAAGCACGAGCAGCTGGAACTGGTGCGGCATGTGTTGCCCAAGGGCGTGCGGGCCGTGTTCGTGACCCAGGCCGAAGCACTGGGGTTGGGACATGCGGTGCTGTGTGCAAAGGCCATCGTCGGCAACGAGCCGTTCGCGGTTCTGCTGCCCGACGATCTGATCTGGAATCGGGGCCACAGCGCGCTCAAGCAGATGGCTGACGCCAACCAGGCCACAGGCGCCAGCATCATTGCCGTGGAGGATGTGCCGCATGACAAGACCGGCAGCTATGGCATCGTCGCCACCGATATGTTCGAGGGGCGCCAGGCCTGCATCAGCGCGATCGTCGAAAAGCCCAAGCCCGAGGAGGCGCCCAGCGACTTGGCCGTGGTGGGGCGCTATGTGTTGAGTCCGAAAATTTTTGAGCTTCTGGAAGCGACAGGAACCGGGGCCGGCGGCGAGATCCAGTTGACCGACGCCATTGCTGAGCTGCTCAAGACTGAACGGGTAGACGCGTTCCGGTTCGAAGGTAGGCGTTTCGACTGCGGTACCCATCTGGGGCTGGTCGAAGCGACGATCCGTTTCGCGCTGAACAACGAAAAGCTGGCGGGTCCGGCCCGTGAGGTGCTGCAGCGGATGCTGGCCGAAGACTGCTAGGATCTGGCTGATGCAAGGTCCGATCATGGGCGAGTGCATTTGCCCGGGACGCGCGGGCCGGAGCGATCAAGGCCAGGCAGGCAATCGCGAGGCGGCCTTCTCCGGTTTACTGAATACTTCCGCCAAGTCGTGATGGATACCTGGTCCGCTGCCGGGGGTTGCTCAGTCATCAGGGTCCGGCTCGCCACCGCGCCGGTCGCCGCAAACGGTTCCCCCTGCGGTTGTGGGCAATGACGTGTCGCCGTAAAGGGTGCCGGGGAGGCGGGTTCTCTCTATCGAGGTGTCTCCAGGTACCGCACCAACCGACAAAAAAGGGCAGCCGTATGGCTGCCCTTTGGGTATCCCGCGCTACGTCGGATCACAGCGCCTCGAAGATGCCCGCCGCGCCCATGCCGGTGCCGATGCACATCGTGACCATGCCGTACTTCTGCTGGCGGCGGCGCAGGCCGTGCAGCAGGGTGGCAGTGCGGATCGCGCCGGTCGCGCCCAGCGGATGGCCCAAGGCGATCGCGCCACCCAGCGGATTGACCTTGGACGGGTCCAGGCCGCAATCGCGGATGACCGCCAGCGACTGCGCGGCGAAGGCTTCGTTGAGTTCGATCCAGTCCAGTTGGTCCTGGCTCAGGCCGGCCTGCTTGAGTGCCTTCGGAATCGCCGCGATCGGGCCGATACCCATCACTTCCGGGCGCACGCCCGCGACCGAGAAACTGACGAAGCGGGCCAGCGGGGTCAGGCCGTAATCCTTGATCGCCTGCTCCGAGGCCAGCAGCACCGCACCGGCGCCGTCGCTCATCTGCGAGGAGTTGCCGGCGGTGACGGTACCGCCGAACTGGCCGTTGCGGAACACCGGGCGCAGCTTGGCCAGGCCTTCGGCGGACGAATCCAGGCGTGGGCCTTCGTCGGTGTCGACCATGCGGTCACGGGTGATGATGCGGCGGCCGTCGGCCAGGTCCGGCTGGCGGGTACGCACATCGTACGGGCTGATCTCGTCCTTGAACTCGCCGTTCTGGATTGCGGCGATCGCCTTCTGGTGCGAGGCCAGGGCGAAGGCGTCCTGCTCCTCGCGCGAGACCTTCCATTCCTCGGCGACCTTCTCGGCGGTGATGCCCATGCCGTAGGCGATGGCGACGTGGTCGTTGTCGAACACGCTCGGCGCCATCGCGATCTTGTTGCCCATCATCGGCACCATCGACATCGACTCGGTACCGCCGGCCAGCATCAGGTCCGAATTGCCCAGGCGGATCTGGTCGGCGGCCATGGCCACGGCCTGCAGGCCGGAGGAGCAGAAGCGGTTGACCGTCTGCGCGGCGATGGTGTCCGGCAGGCCGGCCAGCAGCACGCCGATGCGCGCCACGTTCATGCCCTGCTCTGCCTCGGGCATGGCGCAGCCGATGATGGCGTCGTCGATGCGGTTGACGTCGATGCCCGGCGCCTGCGCGACCACGCTGCGCAGCACGTGGGCGAGCATGTCGTCGGGGCGGGTGTTGCGGAACATGCCCTTGGGCGCCTTGCCGACCGGGGTACGGGTGGCGGCGACGATATAGGCGTCCTGGATTTGCTTGGTCATTGCAGTGATCTCTTTGGTAAGAATTGGGAGAGGTTGCCGGCCAGTGGCCGGCACTACCGATGTCCCGTCAGTTCCGCAGCGGCTTGCCGGTCTTGAGCATGTGCGCGATGCGGGCCTGGGTCTTTTCCTGCTGGGCCAGTTCGACGAAGTGCTTGCGCTCCAGGGTCAGCAGCCACTCTTCATCCACCAGCGTGCCGCGATCCACTTCGCCGCCACACAGCACAGTGGCGATGCGCACGGCGATCTCGTAGTCGTACGGGCTGATGAAGCGGCCTTCCAGCATGTTGACCAGCATCATCTTGAACGTGGCGATGCCGACGTCACCGGCAACCTGGATGCGGCGGGCCGGCATCGGCGGACGGTAGCCGCCTTCAGCCAGCGCCTGCACCTCGGCCTTGGCGATGTACAGCGCTTCGAAGCTGTTGAACACGACCTTGTCGGTCGCACGCATCAGGCCCAGCTCCTTGGCGTTGACCGCCGAGTTGGAGACCTTGGCCATCGCCACAGTTTCGAAGGTCTTCTTCAGCTCGGCGAACACGTCGCCGCCCGGGCCGGCGGCCTGCGCCGCGCGCACGGCCAGCTCCTTCAGGCCACCACCGGCCGGCAGCAGGCCGACGCCGGCCTCGACCAGGCCGATGTAGCTTTCCAGCGCCGCCACACTCTTGGCGCTGTGCATCTGGAACTCGCAGCCGCCCCCCAGAGCCAGGCCGCGCACGGCGGTCACCACCGGCACCAGCGAGTACTTGATCGCCTGGCTGGTGCGCTGGAAGTTGTGCACCATTTCCTCGAACTGCTCGACCTTGCCGGCCTGCAGCAGGCCCAGCGCACCGGCCAGGTCGGCACCGGCGGAGAAGGGCTCCTTCTGCTGCCAGATCACCAGGCCCTTGAAGTCCTGCTCGGCGCGCTTGATCGCTTCCTGCAGGCCATCGAGCACCTGGTCGGAGACGGTGTTCATCTTGGTCTTGAAGCTGACCACCGCGATGCCGTCGCCGTCGTGCCACATGCGCACGCCGTCGTTCTCGAACACGGTCTCGCCGGGGCTGAAGGTTTCGCCCAGCAGCGGATCGGGGAAGCGCTGGCGCTGGTACACCGGCAGCGCCGAGCGCGGCAGCTTGGCGTTGCGCGACGGGCTGTAGCTGCCTTCGGCGGCGTGCACGCCGTCGCGGCCATCGAACACCCAGTCCGGCAGCGGGGCGTTGCTCATGCTCTTGCCAGCCACGATGTCATCGGCGATCCACTGCGCGACCTGCTTCCAGCCAGCGGCCTGCCAGGTTTCGAACGGGCCCAGCGACCAGCCGTAGCCCCAGCGGATGGCCAGATCCACGTCGCGCGCGGTCTCGGCGATGTCGGCCAGGTGGTAGGCGCTGTAGTGGAACAGGTCGCGGAAGGTCGCCCACAGGAACTGCGCCTGCGGGTGCTGGCTTTCGCGCAGCCTGGCGAACTTTTCGGCCGGGTTTCTGATCTTCAGGATCTCGACCACTTCCGGCGCGGCGGCGCGGTCAGCCGCACGGTAGTCCTGCTTTTCCAGATCCAGCACCACGATGTCCTTGCCGACCTTGCGGAAGATGCCGGCGCCGGTCTTCTGGCCGAGGGCGCCCTTGCCGATCAGCGCCTCCAGCCACTTGGGCGCCTTGAAGAATTCATGCCACGGGTCGTTGGGCAGGGTGTCGCCCATGGTCTTGATGACGTGGGCCATGGTGTCCAGGCCCACCACGTCGGAGGTGCGGTAGGTGGCCGACTTCGGGCGCCCGACCAGCGGGCCGGTCAGGCCGTCCACTTCATCGAAGCCCAGGCCGAACTGCTGGGTGTGATGGATGGTGGACAGGATCGAGAACACGCCGATGCGGTTGCCGATGAAGTTCGGGGTGTCCTTGGCGTACACCACGCCCTTGCCCAGCGTGGTGACCAGGAAGGCTTCCAGGCCTTCCAGCACGGCGGCATCGGTGGTGGTGGCCGGGATCAGCTCGGCCAGGTGCATGTAGCGCGGCGGGTTGAAGAAGTGCACGCCGCAGAAGCGGTGGCGCAGCTGTTCGGGCAGCACGTCGGCGAGCTTGTTGATGCCCAGGCCCGAGGTGTTGGAGGCCAGCACGGCGTGGTCGGCCACGAACGGGGCGATCTTCCTGTACAGGTCCTGTTTCCAGTCCATCCGTTCGGCGATGGCTTCGATGATCAGGTCGCAGCTCTTGAGCTGTTCCAGGCCGGTCTCATAGTTGGCCGGGGTGATCGCCTCGGCGTAGGCCTTGCTGGCCAGCGGGGCGGGGCTGAGCTTGCCCAGGTTGGCGATCGCCTTGAGCACGATGCCATCGGTCGGGCCTTCCTTGGCGGGCAGGTCGAACAGCACGGTGTCGACGCCGGCGTTGGTCAGGTGGGCGGCGATCTGGGCACCCATGACGCCGGCACCCAGCACGGCGGCACGGCGGACTGGCAGGGAATTGGACATGTCGATAAGCCTTTGTTGGTCAGCGATTACTGGGTGGAAAGGGAGGTCGTCGAAGCGCTCGAAGCCGCACTGGCGCGGAAGCCGGCCTCGGCGAAATGGATCAGTTCACGTGCCGCGTGGGCACGATGGGCGGCTTCGCTGACTCCGGCAGGGCGTTTGATCAGGCCGAAGTCGGCCATGGCGTAGGTCAGTGAGCCGGCCAGGAAATCCAGGCGCCAGTACAGCTGCTCCTTGTTCAGGTCAGGCACGCAGGCGGCGATGGCTTTGCCGAAGTCGCGCAGCACGTGACCGTAATGGTCGGACAGGAACTTGCGCAGGTTGTCGTTTTTCTCGGCGTAGGCGCGGGCGATCACCCGCACGAAGGCGCCGCCGGTCTGGCGGTCCTGGGCCATCGCCAGGGCGGGCTCGACGAAGGCGGCCAGCACCGGGCGCAGCTGGCCGGGATGCTCGCGGCGCGCGGTTTCCAGCTGTTCCAGGCGGGCGCTGGTCATCTCGTCCATGCGCCGGCGGAACACCTCGTTGACCAGGTTTTCCTTGGAACCGAAGTGGTAGTTGACGGCCGCGATGTTCACGTCGGCCTGGCTGGTGACCTGGCGCAGCGAGGTGCCGGCAAAGCCGAATTGCGCGAACAATTCCTCGGCGGCGCTGAGGATGCGGTCCTTGGTGGAGAAGTTGGCGGGTTTGCCCATGGCTAAAAATCAATCAAACGATTGTTTGGATCTTATGCCTGGTCATGGACCGGGTCATGCTGCGATGCAGCAGTGTTTATCCAGCGGTGTGCAAGTTGCCCGGGCAGCCGTTAGAATTACGCACCGCAATTCAGGCCAAGCCCGCGTCCGCACGCGGGTTTTTTCATTACCTCCGGGCCGAAAAGGCCCGTCCAACGGAGTACTTCCCATGGCGCTCGAGCGCACCCTGTCCATCATCAAGCCCGATGCCGTTGCCAAGAACGTGATCGGTGAAATCTACGCGCGCTTTGAAAAGGCCGGCCTGAAAATCGTTGCTGCCAAGTACAAGCAGCTGTCGCGCCGCGAAGCCGAAGGCTTCTATGCCGTGCACCGCGAGCGTCCGTTCTTCAACGCGCTGGTCGAGTTCATGATCTCCGGCCCGGTGATGATCCAGGCGCTGGAAGGCGAAAATGCCGTGCTGGCCCATCGCGACCTGCTGGGCGCCACCAATCCGAAGGAAGCGGCCGCGGGAACTATCCGTGCCGATTTTGCCGAGTCGATCGACGCCAATGCCGCACACGGCTCGGATTCGGTGGAGAATGCTGCCATCGAGATCGCCTATTTCTTCGCTTCCACCGAAGTGGTTTCCCGCTAAAGAGTTGATGCCGTGAACGAGGTCGTCCAGAAACCCGCAATCGTCCTGGTGCCTGCCGCCACGATGGGGGCGGTCAAGAAGCAGAACCTGCTCGACCTCGATCGCGAGGGCCTGGAGCATTTCTTCGCCGCGCTCGGCGAACAGAAATTCCGTGCCCATCAGGTGATGAAGTGGATCCACCATCGCTACGTCACCGATTTCGATGAGATGACCGACCTCGGCAAGGCTCTGCGCGCCAAGCTGCACGAGCATGCCGAGGTCGTCGTCCCGCAAGTGGTGTTCGACAAGCCTTCCGCCGACGGCACCCACAAGTGGTTGCTGGCGATGGGCAATGACGGCAAGAACGCCATTGAAGCGGTCTACATTCCGGACAAGGGCCGCGGCACGCTGTGTGTGTCCTCGCAGGTCGGCTGCGCGCTGAACTGCACGTTCTGTTCCACCGCCACCCAGGGCTTCAATCGCAACCTCTCCACCGCCGAGATCATTGGCCAGGTGTGGGTGGCGGCGCGCCATCTGGGCAACGTCCCGCACGGCATCCGCCGTCTCACCAACGTGGTGATGATGGGCATGGGCGAGCCGTTGATGAATTTCGACAACGTCGTGCGCGCAATGAGCGTGATGCGCGATGATCTGGGCTACGGCCTGGCCAACAAGCGGGTCACCCTGTCCACGTCCGGCCTGGTGCCGATGATCGACCGGCTCTCGGTCGAGAGTGATGTGTCGCTGGCGGTGTCGCTGCACGCGCCGACCGACGAGCTGCGCGAGACGCTGGTGCCGCTGAACCGGAAATACCCGATTGCCGAATTGATGGCTTCCTGCGCGCGCTATCTGCGCGGCAACAAGCGGCGCGATTCGGTGACGTTCGAATACACCCTGATGAAGGGTGTCAATGACCAGCCCGAGCATGCGCGGCAGCTGGCCAGGTTGATGCGCCAGTTCGACAACGCGGTGCAGGCGGCGAACTCGGGCAAGGTCAATCTGATTCCGTTCAATCCGTTCCCGGGCACGGGCTACGAGCGTTCCGGTGAGGCCGAGATCCGCGCCTTCCAGAAGATCCTGCTTGATTCGAAGGTGCTGACCATGGTGCGGCGGACCCGCGGGGATGACATCGATGCGGCCTGCGGCCAGCTCAAGGGGCAGGTGATGGACCGCACGCGCCGGCAAGCCGAGTTCCAGCGCACGCTCGATGCGTTGGATGCGGGTGATGCCCTTGCGTAATCCGGCCCTGTGGCTGCTGCTCGCGGGCGTGCTGGTGATCACCAGCTGCGGCGGCGGGCGCAGCGCAAAGCCGGGCAGGGTGCGCAGCGTCCAACAAGTGGCGCCCAGTTACGATATCCGCGATGACAAGCCGGCGCGCCAGCGCATGCAGTACCGGGAGTTGTTGCAGATTTCCGCCGACCGGTTGGGGCGCGGCGAATTGGATGAGGCGCTCAAGCACGCCCGTTCCGCGCAGAAGCTGGAGCCATCCGTTGCCGATGCCTACACCGTGCAGGCGGTGATCGAGGCGCGGCGCGGCAATGACGAACGGGCCGGTGCGCTGTATCGCAAAGCGGTCGAGGTCGGCCCCGGCCAACCCGATGTGCTTGGCAACTACGGAGCCTGGCTGTGCGGCAGTGGCCATCCGGCCGAGGCGCTGGTCTGGTTTGACCGGGTGTTGGCCGATGCCGGCTACGCTGGCCGGGCCGAGACCCTGGCCAATGCCGGTGGCTGTGCGCTGGAGGCGGGGCAGCTTGAGCGCGCCGACCGGGATCTGCGCGAGGCGCTGGCATTGCGGCCCGACAATCCGTATGCGTTGGAGTCGATGGCGCGCAACGAGTACGTCCACGGCCGGTACTTCGAAGCGCGGGCGTTCTATCAACGTAGATTGGCGGCTGCGCCGGCCACCGCTTCCGTGTTACAACTGGCCGTTCAGATTGAGGACGGGCTGGGCGACAAGGTGGCGGCCAGTCGATATCAACAGCGGTTGCGCGAGGAATTTCCCTCTGCTGCGACCTCGAATCCCCAGGGTTGATGCATTGTGATCAATGATCCAGGTGTGAACGCTTTCGATGGTGCTGTGGGATGTGGCGGCCGGCTGCAGCAGGCGCGTGAGGCCGCAGGATTGTCGCGCGAGCAGGTGGCGGCCCAGCTGCGCATGCCCGAGCAGGTGGTGACGGCACTGGAAGAAGACCAGTGGCAGCGGCTGGGGGCTCCGGTCTTCGTGCGCGGCCAGTTGCGCAGCTATGCAAGATTGCTGAACGTCGATCTGGGAAGCCTGCTTGAGCAGGCGCAGATCGCTCCGATCGAGCCGGCGCGGCTGGTGAGTCACGTTCATACCCCGCGGTTGCAGCGGGTGGCGGAAAATATCGGCCGGCGCGCGGTCTATGTGGTGATCACCGCCGCGCTGGTGGTGCCGGTGTGGTACGCCAGTCGCGGCCATTTTGCCGACACGCCGCCCCATACCGCGTCCCTGGATGTGGTACCGGCCAGCGAGCCGACGCCGGTTGCAGGATCGCCGGTGCAGTCGGTGCCGGCAGCTGCTCCGGCAGCGCGGCCGTCGTCGGCGCCATATATCGCCTCGATCACGCCTGTCGCGCGGACGCCGCAGCCCGAAGCGGGGCGTGGCGTGGTTCTCGATTTCAAGGGTGACAGCTGGGTGGAGATCACCGCCGCTGACGGCTCCACGCTTGAGCGTGCCTTGATCCGCGCCGGTGGAAAGCGCAGTTACCAGCCTGGCGAAGTGGCCCGGATAGTGCTGGGCAATGCCTCCGCGGTCGAGGTTCAGCAGGCCGGCGGCACATTGGATATCAGCCCTTACAAGCGCGCTAATGTCGCCCGCTTTACGGTATCCTCTGACGGCTCCGTGGTGCCGGTTTCCAACTGAAACACGCAGCCCAACTAAAATCACAATGCTCCCCGGCAGGGTAGAGCGAGAGTACGCATGGCGATTGACGACCTGCTCGACGAGCACGAACAAAGCGAACGTGTCCGCACGTGGATCCGCAAGAATGGCGCCGGTATTCTCGGCGGGGTGGTGTTCAGCATCGCCGTGATCGGCGGCTGGCAGTGGTGGCAGAGGCAGCAGGTCAGCCAGCTGGCCGAAGCCAATGCGCGTTACGACGCAGTCATCCGCAGCCTGCAGTCCAAGGACCTCGCCGAGGCAGCCAAGGACGTAGCGGCGCTCGAAGGCGGCAAGGCGAGCATCTACGCGGATCTGGCAGCGCTGGAACTGGCCAAGGCCCAGGTTGACGCGGGCAAGAGCGAGGCGGCGATTGCCACCTTGCGCGCGGTCAAGGCCGAAGGCGAGTTCAAGCTGCTGATCGAACAGCGCATCGCGCGGCTGCTGATTGAAACCGGCAAGCCCGACGAGGCGTTGAAATTGCTCGCCACCGGCGAGGACAGCGCCAGCCTTGAAATCCGCGGCGATGCGTTGATGGCACAGAGCAAGCGTGATGAAGCGCGCGAGCTGTACAGCAGGGCGCTGGCCAGGCTGGACGTGGCGGCTCCGCAGCGTCGTCTGCTGGAGACCAAGCTGACCGATGCCGGCGGTACGGTGGTTGACCCTGCGGCGGAAAAAATCTGATGAGGCAGGTAACCATGTTCAAGCGTATTGCGACGGTGTTGCTGGTAACGCTGGCACTTTCAGGCTGCACCACGATGAAAGGCTGGTTTGCCGGCAAGGACGCCGAGGCCAAGAAGGCGCTTGAGCCGGCTGAGCTGGTGAAATTCGAGCCGACCGTCAAGGTCGACAAGCTCTGGTCCGCCAACGTGGGCAAGGGTGAAGGACGTATCGGCATCCGCCAGGGCCCGGCGGTGGCCGATGGGCGCGTGTATGTCGCGGCGGTGCAGGGCGGGGTCCGCGCCCTGGACCTGCAGTCCGGCAAGCTGATCTGGAAATACGAGCCGTCCAAGGTGAAGAAGCAGCCGAAGTTGCGTCTTTCCGGTGGTCCGGGCGTAGGTGAAGGGCTGGTGGCGATCGGCACGCTGGACGGGCAGGTGATCGCGCTGGATGCAGAAAATGGTGCCGAGAAATGGCGGGCCAAGGTGCCGGCCGAAGTCATCGCCGCACCGGCGATTGCCCAGGGCCTGGTGTTCGTGCGCAGCAATGACGGCCGCACCACCGCATTTGATGCCAGCAATGGCACCCGCCGCTGGTTCAACACCCAGGAGCTCCCGTCGCTGACCGTGCGTGGCAACGCGCCGGTGGTGGTCGGGCCGGGCGTTCTGTTCATCGGCAATGACGACGGCACCCTGACCGCCTTGGCGATGCAGGATGGCCGCCCGCTGTGGGAGCAGATGGTCGGCACGCCGGAGGGACGCACCGAGCTGGAGCGCATGGCTGACGTCGATGGCGCGCCGGTGCTGGAAGGCAATACGCTGTTTGTGAGCAGCTTCAAGAACGAGACACTGGCCATTGAAGGGCCGACCGGGCGTCCGATGTGGTCGCGCGACCATGGCGGTGCCGGTGGCGTGGCGGTGTCCTCGGGCAATGTGGTGGTGACTGACAGCAAGGGCGGTGTGTTCGGCCTGGACAAATCCACCGGTTCGGCAATGTGGTCACAGCAGGCGCTGGCACGCCGCTCGTTGACCGGGGCTGCAATCCAGGGCGACTACGCCGTGGTGGGTGATTACAAAGGGTATCTGCACTGGTTGCGACTGGATGATGGCGGGCTTGCGGCTCGCGCCAAAACCGGGGGCGACGCATTGTTGGCGCAGCCGGTGGTGGTAGATGGGATTCTGCTGATGCAGAACGTTGATGGTGACCTGACCGCATTCCGGTTGGGACAATAAGGAGTTCCGCGATGCTGCCCTTGGTCGCCCTGGTCGGACGGCCGAATGTCGGCAAGTCCACCCTTTTCAATGCTTTCACCCGTACCCGGGATGCACTGGTGCATGACCAGCCCGGCGTTACCCGTGACCGTAATTACGGTGTCTGTCGCCTCGATGAGGACAACCCGTTCCTGATCGTCGATACCGGCGGTATCGCAGGTGACGAGGAAGGGCTGGCTGGCGCCACCGCCCGGCAGGCACGTGCTGCCGCCGGTGAAGCCGACCTGATCCTGTTTGTCGTCGATGCCCGCGAGGGAACCTCGGCACTGGACGACGAAATCCTCGCGTGGCTGCGCAAGTTGTCGCGGCCCACGTTGCTGCTGATCAACAAGATCGACGGCACCAACGAGGACGCCGTGCGTTCGGAGTTTTCCCGCTACGGCTTCAGCGAAATGCTGACCGTCTCGGCCGCCCATCGCCAGGGTCTGGATGACCTGCTCGATGAGGTGGTCGCACGGTTGCCGGAAGAGGGCACCACCGAAACCCTGGACAACGATCCGAAGCGTATGCGCATCGCTTTTGTCGGCCGGCCCAACGTGGGCAAGTCGACGCTGGTCAATCGTCTGCTGGGCGAAGAGCGCATGATCGCCTCGGAGGTTCCGGGTACCACGCGCGATTCGATCGCGGTGGATATGGAGCGCGACGGCCGCGAATACCGGCTGATCGACACCGCCGGCCTGCGTCGCAAGGGGCGGGTGGAAGAGGTCGTCGAAAAATTCAGCGTGGTCAAGACGCTGCAGTCGATCGAACACTGCCAGGTGGCGGTGCTGATGCTCGATGCCACCGAAGGCGTCACCGACCAGGACGCCAGCGTGCTGGGTGCGGTGCTCGACGCCGGGCGCGCATTGGTGGTGGCGATCAACAAGTGGGACGGGCTCACCGATTACCAGCGTGAACAGGCCGAGGCGCTGCTGGCACGCAAGCTGAGCTTCGTGCCGTGGGCCGAGGTGGTGCGCATTTCGGCCATCCACGGGTCCGGGTTGCGCGAGCTGTTCCGCGCAGTGCACCAGGCACATGCCTCGGCCATCAGGGAGTTCAGCACCAGCGAGGTCAACAAGGCGCTGGAGGTGGCGTATGAAACCAATCCGCCGCCGGCCGTCCGTGGCCATGTCGCCAAGCTGCGTTACGTGCATCCGGGCGGCTCCAACCCGCCGACGTTCATTGTCCACGGCACCCGGTTGAAGGAATTGCCGGAGTCGTACAAACGCTATCTGGAAAACTTCTTCCGCAAGCGTTTCAAGCTGGTGGGCACGCCAGTGCAGTTCATCTTCCGCGAGGGAGTCAATCCCTTCGAAGGCAAGAAGAATGTGCTGACCGACCGGCAGGTTGCGAAGAAGCGCCGCTTGATCAAGCACATCAAGCGCTGACGCGTTCGCGGTATTGCGGACGTGACAGGAGAAGCCCGCGCCTTGCGCGGGCTTTTTCTTTGCGGCGAGTGGATTGCTATCGGGTTGCAGCGCCCCAGTAGCGATGTCGCTTCACCCGCCGGCCTTGGATGTCGAATCGCCCGGAGAGGCGTCGCGGGCGGCTGCGGCAGCCGATCAGCCGGATCTTGATGCAGGCGTCCGTCTGGCCTTCTCTCGGGAAAATTCCCGAGGAATGATCGACATCTGCTCCCGGGAATTGTGCCGATAATGGATGCATGGACATTATCGAATTGACTCCCGCCCAGGCCCGGCAGCGGGTGGCGGCCGGTGCCATCCTGATCGACGTGCGGGAAGCCCACGAGCGCGCCAGCGGCCAGGCTGAAGCTTCGCGCGGCGTGGCCAAGGCCGAATTGCTGGCCGCGCCGGCGACGCATCTGCCCGAATCCACGGCGGAGATTGTGCTGATCTGCCAAGGCGGGTTGCGTTCGCTGCAAGCGGCGCAGGCGTTGGCAGCGGCGGGTTATGTGCGGATCGCTTCGGTTGCCGGCGGCACCACGGCCTGGCGTGACTGCGGATTGCCGTTGGTCCAGCCTGTGCAGACCGTCGAGGAGCACGACTTCCAGCAGCGTTACTCGCGCCATCTGCTGCTGCCGGAGGTGGGCGTGGACGGGCAGCGCCGTCTGCTGGCATCGCGGGTGTTGCTGCTCGGTGCGGGCGGCCTGGGATCGCCGGCGGCGTTCTATCTGGCGGCGGCCGGGGTGGGGCATCTGCGCATCGTCGATGACGACGTGGTCGAGCGCAGCAACCTGCAGCGGCAGATCCTGCATACCGACGCCAGTGTGGGCAGCGCCAAGGTCAGCTCGGCGCGCGAGCGGCTGGCCGCGCTGAATCCGGGGGTGGGCGTTGAGGCACTGCCGCTGCGGGTGACCTCGGGCAATGTGGAGGTGATGTTGCAGGACGTGGATGTGGTGCTCGACGGTTCGGACAACTTCCCGTTGCGCTACCTGCTCAACGATGCCTGCGTGAAGCTGGGCAAGCCGCTGGTGTATGGCGCGGTGCAGCGCTTCGAGGGGCAGGTGAGCGTGTTCGATGCCGGCCGCCATCGTGGCGCGCAGCCCTGTTATCGCTGTCTGTTCCCAGAGCCGCCGGCGCCGGAGTTCGCGCCCAACTGTTCCGAGGCGGGAGTGCTCGGGGTGTTGCCGGGTATTATCGGCCTGCTGCAGGCCACCGAGGTGTTGAAGCTGCTGCTGGATATCGGCCAGCCATTGGCCGGGCGTCTGCTGCGTTTCGATGCGCTGTCCATGCGGTTTCGCGAGACCCGGCTCGCGGCCGATCCCGATTGCCCGGTGTGCGCTCCGGGCCGGGAGTTTCCCGGCTACATCGACTATGCCGCGTTCTGCTCCAGCGGCGTTTGACTGCCCACATTTTCGCCACGCGGCGCCGGGCCCGGTGCAGGTGGGCGGTCGCCGCATGGCCCATCACCGGATGACGGTGGCGATGGGGGCTGCAGGAGTGTCGCGGCAACCGCGCGGGATACCGCCTGGCAGGGCAAAAAGGGTGTCGGGTTCACGGGAATCGGGGACAATATGCGTCCCCCGCCCAGCCCCACGCCGATGACCCTGCCTGCAGATGCCGCCATGACCTCCCGTATCCTCGATGGGCGGCGTATTGCCGAGGAACTGCTGGATGATTTGAAGGTGCGCGTGGATGCGCGCCTGGCGGCGGGTCGCTCGCGCCCCGGGTTGGCGGTGGTGCTGGTGGGCGCTGATCCGGCCTCGGCGGTGTATGTGCGCAACAAGCGCCGCGCGGCCGAGAAGGTCGGTATCGAGGCGTTCGACTACGACCTGCCGGCGGGCACCACCGAGGCGCAGCTGCTGGCATTGATCGACCAGCTCAATGCCGATCCGAAGATCCACGGCATCCTGATCCAGCTGCCGCTGCCCGGCATTCCCGATGCCAATCGGCTGATCCAGCGGATCGATCCACGCAAGGATGTCGACGGCTTCCATCCGGAGAACGTCGGCCATCTGGTGTTGCGCCAGTTCGGCCTGCGCCCGTGCACCCCGCGCGGCATCACCACGCTGCTGGGGCATACCGACCAGCCGGTGCGCGGTCGCAACGCCACCATCGTCGGCGTCAGCAACCATGTCGGCCGGCCGATGGGGCTGGAACTGCTGATCGCCGGCTGCACCGTCACCAGCTGCCACAAGTTCACCCCGCGCGCGGAGCTGGAGCGGGCAGTGCGCAACGCCGACATCCTGGTGGTGGCGGTGGGTATTCCCGGACTGGTGCCGGGTGAATGGGTGAAGCCCGGCGCGGTGGTGATCGATGTCGGCATCAACCGGCTCGATGACGGCCGCCTGGTCGGCGACGTCGGATTCAACGCCGCCGCCCAGCGCGCCAGCTGGATCACCCCCGTACCCGGTGGGGTCGGCCCGATGACGGTGGCCACGCTGATGCAGAACACCATTGAAGCGGCCGAAGCGGCGGGCTGAACCACAGTTGCGGGCAACGGCGCGGCTGCAACGCAGCTTTGCGCAGCGGACTACTGCCTCCCCCTGCCAAAGGGGGGCAAACAAGGGTAAAATGTCGCGCTTCCCCACACAACGGGCACGCCGATGCTGCGCATCCAGGCTGAAGCACTGACCTACGACGACGTTTCGCTCGTCCCCGCCCACTCCATTGTCCTGCCCAAGGATGTCGATCTCGGGACGCGCCTGACGCGCGATCTGCGGTTGAAGCTGCCGGTTGTCTCGGCGGCCATGGATACCGTCACTGAAGCCCGTCTTGCCATAGCGATGGCCCAGATTGGCGGCATCGGCATCATCCACAAGAACCTGGCCCTTGAGCAGCAGGCTGCCGAAGTGGCCAAGGTCAAGAAGTTCGAATCCGGCGTGATTCGCGACCCGATCACGGTCGGTCCGGAAACCACGATCCGCGACGTGCTGGCGCTGACCCAGGCGCACAATATTTCCGGGGTGCCGGTGGTGGACGACAGCGGCCAGCTGGCCGGCATCGTCACCCACCGTGACATGCGCTTCGAGACTGAACTCGACGATCCGGTCCGCCACATCATGACCAAGAAGGATCGCCTGATCACGGTCAAGGAAGGCGCCGCCTCGGTCGAAGTGCTGCAGCTGCTGCACAGGAACCGCATCGAAAAGGTGCTGGTGGTCAACGATGCGTTTGAACTGCGCGGCCTGATCACGGTCAAGGACATCCAGAAGAAGACCGACAACCCCAACGCCGCCAAGGACGCCTCGACCCGTTTGCTGGTCGGCGCCGCGGTAGGCGTGGGCGGTGATACCGAGCGCCGTGTCGAGGCGCTGGTCGCGGCGGGTGTTGACGTGCTGGTGGTGGATACCGCGCACGGCCACTCGCAGGGCGTGCTGGACCGCGTGCGCTGGGTGAAGAAGAACTTCCCGGGCGTGCAGGTCATCGGCGGCAACATCTGTACCGGTGATGCGGCGCTGGCGCTGCTCGACTGCGGCGCCGATGGCGTCAAGGTCGGCATCGGCCCGGGCTCGATCTGCACCACGCGCGTGGTGGCAGGCGTGGGCGTGCCGCAGATCACCGCCATCGACCTGGTGGCCGAAGCGCTGCAGGACCGCATCCCGCTGATCGCCGATGGCGGCATCCGCTATTCGGGCGATATCGGCAAGGCGCTGGCCGCCGGTGCCTCCACGGTGATGATCGGTGGCCTGTTCGCCGGTACCGAGGAATCGCCGGGCGAAACCGAACTGTTCCAGGGCCGCAGCTACAAGAGCTACCGCGGCATGGGTTCGCTGGCGGCGATGGAAAAGGGCAGCAAGGATCGCTACTTCCAGGATTCGGCCGATGCCGACAAGCTGGTGCCCGAGGGCATCGAAGGCCGCGTGCCGTACCGTGGTCCGGTCGGTGGCATCGTCCATCAGCTGATGGGCGGCCTGCGCGCCACGATGGGCTACGTGGGTTGCGGCACCATCGAGGAAATGCGCACCCAGCCGAAGTTTGTGAAGATCAGCGGTGCCGGCCAGCGTGAGAGCCACGTCCACGACGTGCAGATCACCAAGGAACCACCGAACTACAGAATGGGCTGATCCAGTCCGAACGCAAAGAGGGAGACGTTCGCGTGTCCCTCTTTTCGTATCCGCCATCCGTTTCCCGACTTGCACCTGCATTGGCGACATGACCAACATCCATAACGACAAGATCCTCATCCTCGATTTCGGCGCGCAGTACACGCAGCTGATCGCCCGCCGCATCCGCGAGTTCGGCGTGTATTGCGAAATCTGGGCGTGGGACCACGATCCTGACGAGATCGCCGCCTTCGGCGCCAAGGGCATCATCCTGTCCGGTGGCCCGGAATCGACCACACTGGCGGACGCGCCCGCCGCGCCGCAGCAGGTGTTCGACAGCGGCCTGCCGATCCTGGGCATCTGCTACGGCATGCAGACCCTGGCCGCGCAGCTGGGCGGTGCCACCGAAGCGGCGGACCAGCGCGAGTTCGGCCATGCCGAAGTGACGCTGCTGGGCAACGATGCGCTGCTGGGTGGCCTGTCCGACCACGCCGGTGAGCCGCGTCTGGATGTGTGGATGAGCCACGGCGACCACGTGTCGCAGGCGCCGCCGGGCTTCGTGATCACCGCGGTCACCGATCGGATTCCGGTGGCGGCGATGGCCAACGAGGACAAGCGCTGGTACGGCGTGCAGTTCCACCCGGAAGTCACGCACACCAGGCAGGGCTCGGCGCTGCTCAAGCGCTTTGTCACCGGGATCTGCGGCTGCGCCACGTTGTGGACGGCGGCCAACATCATCGAGGACCAGATTGCCCGCGTGCGCGAGCAGGTCGGCGATGACGAGGTGATCCTCGGCCTGTCCGGCGGCGTCGACTCCTCGGTGGTCGCCGCGCTGCTGCACAAGGCGATCGGCGACAAGCTGACCTGCGTGTTCGTCGATACCGGCCTGCTGCGCTGGCAGGAAGGCGACCAGGTGATGGCGATGTTCGCCGAACACATGGGCGTCAAGGTGATCCGCGTCAATGCCGCGGACCGCTATTTCACCGCGCTCGAAGGCGTGGTCGACCCGGAGGCCAAGCGCAAGATCATCGGCAACCTGTTCGTCGATATTTTCGACGAAGAGTCCAACAAGCTCAGCAACGCCAAGTGGCTGGCGCAGGGCACCATCTACCCGGACGTGATCGAGTCGGCCGGCAGCAAGACCGGCAAGGCCCACGTCATCAAGAGCCACCACAACGTCGGCGGCCTGCCCGAACACATGAAGCTGGGCCTGGTCGAGCCGCTGCGTGAGCTGTTCAAGGACGAAGTGCGCCGTCTCGGCGTCGAGCTCGGGCTGCCCCGCAGCATGGTCTACCGGCATCCGTTCCCGGGCCCGGGCCTGGGCGTGCGCATCCTCGGCGAGGTGAAGCGCGAGTACGCCGAGCTGCTGGCCAAGGCCGATGCGATCTTCATCGAGGAACTGCGCAAGGCCGATCTGTATGACAAGACCAGCCAGGCGTTCGCGGTGTTCCTGCCGGTGAAGTCGGTCGGCGTGGTCGGCGATGCGCGCGCGTACGAGTGGGTGATCGCGCTGCGTGCGGTGGAAACCATCGACTTCATGACCGCACACTGGTCACACCTGCCGTACGACTTTCTCGGCCGCGTCTCCAACCGCATCATCAACGAGCTGCGCGGCGTCTCGCGCGTGGTCTATGACATCTCCGGCAAGCCGCCGGCGACGATCGAGTGGGAATGAGCCGGCAGTGGCAAGCGTCTGCGCCGCAACGCGCTTGAATCAGCAGTGCACAACAACGCCCCGTCAGGGGCGTTGTTGTGTAAACGCACTTGCGCTCGGTGGATTCAATGTGGCCGCGTCAATAATGTCGACCAATGGCCGATATCACTATGGCCAGTGTCCGTTGGCATCCGGCGGTTGGACGGGGGCTTTGCTATTTTTTCCAGACTCTTATTGGTCGAACAGGTGATAGTCGATGCCGCATGACGCCTTTGCTTCGCGCAGCGGATTTGATCCGCGCAGCAAGGCGTATCGGGGTTCTCGTTCTGGATATGCGCCGGGGCTGGCGCGGTGTTTCGTGTACGGAAAGCGAATGCGCGGTGTGTTGTTGCTGTGCCTGCTTTTTCTGGACGCGTGGCCGGCACTGGGCTTGCCGTCCAAGCCGCTCGACGGCTATTTCAAGGAAGTGTGGACCACCCGCGAAGGGCTTCCACACAACCTGATCCACGGCATCGCACAGACGCAGGACGGCTATCTGTGGTTCGCCACCTGGGAAGGCGTGGTGCGCTACAACGGGATCGATTTCCGTCTCTTCGACCAGCATGTCATCCCCGAACTGCGCGACAGCGGCGTGCTGGCCCTGCGGTTGGCGCGTGATGGCGGCTTGCTGCTGGGGACGGCGAGCGGTGGCGTGGTGCGTTATCACGCGGGGCGCTGGAGCGCCTGGCCGGGGAGCGAGGCGCTGCCGCAGGATCAGGTCATCGACCTGGTGGAGGGCCGTGACGGCGCGCTGTGGGTGGGTACCCACGGTAGCGGCGTACTGCGCATCGACAGCAGCGGCGCGATGACGCGTTTCGGTGTTGGCGCCGGCCTGCCCAGCCATTCCGTGCAGAAGATGCTGCAAGCAGACGACGGCACGCTCTGGGTCGCCACCACGGGCGGGCTGGCGCGCTATTCGAACGGGCGTTTTGCGGCACTGGGCGCAGCGCAGGGATTGCCGCCCGGACAGGCGTTCAATGTGGTATCCGGGCCGGATGGCCGCATCCATGTGGGTATGGAGCAGGGCGCGTGGCGGCAGGACGGCGAACGGTTTGCACCGCTGGCGCCGGACATGCCGTCCTCCAACGTGACCCGCATGATGGTGGAAGCCGACGGCACGGTTTGGCTGGGCACGGTCACCGGACTGTACCGGCACAGCCCGGGCTATGGGCTGGAACGGATCGGCACCGCCAACGGTCTGCCCAACGAACAGGTTTCCGCACTCTGGCAGGATCGCGAAAGCAGCCTGTGGGTCGGTACCAATGGCGGACTCCTGCGCCTGCGCGATGCGCCCTTCAGCACCTTCGGCCTGCAGGATGGGCTGCCCAACGCCTATGTGCGCAGCGTGCTGGCCGATACGCAGGGCACCCTCTGGATCGCTACCAGCGATGGCCTGGGCTGGCTGCGCAAGGGTCGTTTCAGCGCAGCCGGCAGCCGCGCCGGCCTGCCTGGCGATTCCCTGCTCAGTCTCGCCAGGTCGCGCGCGGGCGGTGTCTGGGTTGGCACCTACAGTCATGGCGCGGCGCTGTGGGACGGTCGCGTGCGCCGCCACCTCGACAGCCGCAGCGGCCTGACCGGCAATCAGGTGCGCGCCCTGCTGGAAAGCGCTGACGGCACGCTCTGGATCGGCACCTCGCGCGGGCTGAACCGGGTCGATGCGCGGGGTGTGCGGCACTACACCATGGCCCAGGGCATGCCCAGTGACTTCATCATCGCGCTGCACGAGGATCGTCACGGCGCGCTGTGGGTCGGCACCTCCAACGGGCTGGCACAGATCGAAGGCGAGCATGTCCGCGCTTATTCGCTGCGCGATTTCGGTGCCAGCAACGTATTCGGCCTGCACGAAACCGAAGACGGCACGCTCTGGCTGGCGACCAATCAGGGAGTCATCCGCCGCCGCGACGGACACATGCGCCTGATCGGCACAGGGCAGGGATTGCCGGTGGCCAAGATCTTCCAGGTGCTGGAAGACGGCGAAGACCGGTTCTGGCTCACCTCCAATCGCGGCATGCTGCGGGTGGCACGACACGATCTGGACGCCGTAGCCGATGGCCGGCAATCGGACCTGGACGTGGAGTGGTTCGACGAGGGCGACGGCCTGGTGAGCGCACAGAACAACGGCAATTCCGGGCCGGCGGCGTGGCGCACAACGGATGGAAAGCTCTGGTTCGCCACCGCCGGTGGACTGGCGATGACGGCGCCGGGCCGCATCCACGAACTCACCCGCACGCCACCGCCAGTGGTGATTGAAGAGGTGCGCGTGGATGATCGCCCCACGCCGCTGCAAGCCGCACTTCGCCTGCCACCGGGCACGCGCAAGCTGGAGCTGCACTTCGCAGGCTTGAGCTATCTGATTCCGAGGAAAATCCGCTATCGCTACCGGCTCGATGGCTTCGATTCGGATTGGGTCGAACGCGGCTCACTGCGGTTTGCGCAGTTCACCAACCTCGAACCCGGCGATTACGTATTCCGCGTATCCGCCGCGCATCCCAATGGCGGCTGGAGCCGCGAGGAAGCGCGCATCGCGTTGCACGTCCAGCCCCGGCTGGTGCAGCGCAGCGATTTCCGGCTTGGGCTGGCGGCGCTGGCGCTGCTGGCGCTGTATGGTTTCTATCGCTGGCGCGTGCATGCGCTGCAGGCGGCCAGGCGCCAGCTCAGCACGCAGGTGGAGCAGCGTACCCGTGCTCTGCGCGTCCAGGCCGGCGCGTTCGAGCGGCAGGCGCGCGAGGACGCGCTCACCGGGCTGATGAACCGGCGTGCCTTTGACGAAGCCCTTGCGCGCGACTTTGACAGAGCTGCGAAGGAGGGCACGCCGCTGACCCTGGCCATGGCCGACCTGGATTATTTCAAGCGCATCAACGATGGGTATTCGCACACCGCCGGCGATGCGGCACTGCGCGCCGCTGCAGCCACGATCCGCGCACATGCTGGCGACGGCGTGCTTGCTGCGCGCTGGGGCGGCGAGGAGTTCGCGCTGCTGTTTCCCGGCCTTGCACGCGAACAGGCGCTGGCGCGCTGTGAAAGGTTGCGCCAGGCGGTGGCCGCCATCGATACCTCCGGCTTTGCCCCGGGATTCACGATGAGCGTGAGCATGGGTGTGGCCGATCGCGTGGGGCTGACCCATCACGAAAAACTCCTCAACCGCGCCGACGCGCTGCTCTACCAGGCCAAACGCAGCGGGCGCAACCGCGTGTGCGGATGATGCAGTGATATTTCCTGCGGCGGGATGGCCCGCAGGGCCGGTTCCCCCAAAGGAGGGGGTTGAAGGCACCATGCTCGCCATCGGCGCTGTCCGATGGCCGATGCATTCTCTATGCCACTGGAGTTCGCCTTCGCGCACAACCTGAGCGTGGCTGTCTCTGTCTAATGCGTTGCCAGTGCAGTTGCTTCAGGCCGGCCGACGGCTATTCGGTGACCTTGCCGGTGGCACATGGCGCCTGCGAGGCCGCCCGGCGCTTCAGCACCGCTTCGCGGTGGGCGATGTAGGCATTGGACCCAAGGATGATGCAGGCGCCGATCACGGTCCAGCGGTCCAGCGTCTCGCCAAACAGAAGCCAGCCGAACATGGCCACCAGCGGCAACTGCATGAAGCTGATCGGGGTCAGTGCCGATACTTCGCCCAGGCGCAGGGCGCGGGTCCACAGCAGCTGCCCGAGGGTGCCGAACACGCCGGTGGCGGCCAGCCACAGCCAGGCGATGCCGGCAGGCCAGGTCCAGACAAACAGTGCCGGCACCAGCGACATCGGCAC
Organism: Stenotrophomonas sp. YIM B06876; assembly: GCF_030711595.1. GTDB lineage: Bacteria > Pseudomonadota > Gammaproteobacteria > Xanthomonadales > Xanthomonadaceae > Stenotrophomonas. The sequence goes on along the minus strand of NZ_JAUJUJ010000001.1, from coordinate 125,044 downwards.
CCAGAACACATAGGTGTAGAACACCACCGTGTCGGCACCATCGGTACGGGTGAGCTGTTTGATCTGGATCGCCACCACGGCGCTGAGCAGGGCGCCCAGCACCGCGACCAGGGTGCCGGCCTCGAAGCCGGCCTGGCCCGGGCGCACGATGATCAGCACGCCGATAAAGCCGCAGATGACCGCCGCCCAGCGCCGCGCGCGCACGATTTCGCCCAGCCACAGCACCGCGGCGATGGTGACGAACAGCGGGGTGGAATAGGACAGCGACACCGCCTGCGACAGCGGCAGATGGCCGACCGCCCAGAAGCCGCAAAGCATGGAGCCCAGGCCGATGGCGCTGCGCACGAAGTAACGCGGCAGCTGCTGCGTGCGCAGCGGTGCATTGCCCGGACGCAGCAGCATCGGCACCATCGCGAGCAGGCCGAACGCATTGCGGAAAAACGCCACTTCCTGGGTTGGCACATGGGCGGTCGCCAGGCGGATGGCCACGGCCATGATGCCGAAGGCCATGGTGCTGCCCAGCATCAGCAGGGCGGCACGCAGGGCGTCGTTGGAGGGCAGATGCGTGGCCGGGCTCACCACTGTGCGCCGATCAGGCGCGGCTCCGGTTCGATGGCAACGCCGAATTTCTCCCGGACCGAGGCGGAGACCTTGCGCGCCAGGGCCAGCAGTTCGGCTCCGGTCGCATTGCCGTGATTGACCAGTACCAGCGCATGGCTGGGCGCGACCCCGGCATCGCCCTCGCGGTGGCCTTTCCAGCCGCACGATTCGATCATCCACGCGGCCGAGACCTTGCGCAGGCTGTCATCGCCGGCGGGAAACACCGGCAGCTGCGGGAAGTGCCGACGCAACACCTCGACCTGCTCGCCTGGCAGGATCGGATTCTTGAAGAAGCTGCCGGCATTGCCGAGCACGTCCGGGTCGGGCAGTTTGCGGCGGCGGATGCTGATCACCGCATTGGCCACGTCGGCGGCGCCGGGAAGCTCCACGCCCATTGTCTCCAGCTCCTCATGGATGCCGGCATATTCCATGCGCAGGCTGTGCAGGAACGGCAGCCGCAGTTCCACGGCAGTAATCAGGTAACGGTCTGGCCGCTGTTTGAACAGGCTGTCGCGATAGCCGAACCGGCACTGCGCCGGTTCAAAACGCACAAATGCCTGCTCGGCGGTATCCCAGGCGTCGACGGCATGGATGAATTCGTCCACCTGCACGCCGTAGGCGCCGATGTTCTGGATCGGGGCCGCGCCGACGGTGCCGGGAATCAAGGCCAGGTTCTCCAGGCCGGACAGGCCTTCCGTCAGCGACCACATCACCAGCTGGTGCCAGTTCACGCCGGCGCCGGCGCGGACAAGGGCATGGTCGGCGCGATGCTCAAGGATGCGGATGTCCTCGTTGCCGAAGACCAGCACGGTGGCGTCCGGATCGGCGGCAATCAGCACGTTGCTGCCACTGCCCAGTACCAGCAGCGGGCGGCCGCTGACGGCGGCCAGGGCCTCGGGCAGCACGTGCGGGTCGAACACCTGCAGCAGGCGCGGCGCGGTGGCGGCCACGTGGAAGGTGTTGAGGGTTTGCAGCGGCGCATTTTCGGTCAGTGACCAGCGGCGGACATCACTCATAGTGGAGCCGGTGCTCCGCCGCTGGGCGATTCACGCCGCCGCCGGATCGCCGCCACGCACTCGCCAATCAATGCCGGGCCGCGGAAGATCAGGCCGCTGTAGCACTGCACCAGTGCCGCGCCGGCCGAGGTCTTGGCTACCGCATCGGCACCGGAAAGGATGCCACCGACCCCGATCAGCGGGATGCTCTCGGCCAGGCGCGCGCGCATGCGGCGCAGCACCAGGGTCGACTGGCCCAGCAGCGGAGCGCCGGACAGCCCGCCCATCTCCTTCGCGTGCGGGTCGCCTTCCACCGCCTGGCGGTCAACCGTGGTGTTGGTGGCAATCACGCCATCGACCGCAAGCTCGGACAGCACGCGCGCGGCGGCCTCGATGTCGCGGTCGTTCAGGTCCGGGGCGATCTTGACCAGCATCGGTACACGCCGGCCATGTTTGGCGGCCAGCTGTTCCTGGCATTCGCGTAATCCCCCCACCAGCTGCCGCAGCGCCTGTTCCTCCTGCAGCTCGCGCAGGCCGGCGGTGTTGGGCGAGGAGATGTTCACGGTGATGTAGTCGGCCAGCGGATACACCCGCTCCATGCAGTGCACGTAGTCCGACAGCGCATCTTCATTGGCGGTGTCCTTGTTCTTGCCGATGTTGATGCCCAGTGGTCCGGCCCGGCGCTGTACGCGCTCGACGTTCTTCACCAGCGCATCCACGCCAAGGTTGTTGAAACCCATGCGGTTGATGATGGCGTTATGGCGGGGCAGGCGGAACAGGCGTGGCCGCGGATTGCCCTCCTGCGCGCGCGGGGTGACGGTCCCGATCTCGACAAAGCCGAAACCCAGCGCGAACAGCGCTTCGACATGTTCGCCGTTCTTGTCCAGGCCTGCGGCCAATCCCACCGGGTTGGGGAAGTCCAGACCGAACACCCGCGAGGGCAGCGGCTTGAGCCGGCTGGCCAGCAGTGGCGTGGTGCCGGTACGGTAGGCCAGTTCCAGTGCGGACAGACCGAGGCCGTGCGCACGTTCGGCATCCAGGGTGAACAGCAGGGGGCGGGCTAATGAGTACATTGGCTCAGCTCAGCATGCCGGCAACGGCGCAGGTTGGATATTCACTATCGACATGGCCCTGGCCACGGAGCGCCGCAACGATCCGGACCAGCTGCGACGGGGTTCGCTGAAGGACAGGGCGCTCATGGCTTCAGCTGTTGACCGCGGCCAGCCACGCCAGGCCGCCAAAGAACAGGATGAAGGCCAGGAAGGCCAGGATGGCCAGCACCCACAGCGCCACCGACACCCAGCCCAGCACCAGACCGGTGACCGCCAGTCCGTCGCCATCCAGCTGGCCATTGCTGCGGCGGATTTCACCGCGCGCCATGTGGCCGAAAATGATGGCGCCCAGGCTGCCGAGGAATGGCAGCAGGGTCCAGCCCAGAATGCCGGCGACCAGGCTGATCACCGCATAGCTGCTGGTCTGTCGTGGAGGGGGCAGGCTCATCGGGGAACTCCTTGTAGGGGTGGGGTTGCCGTGGCACTGGCGCAACCGGCTTTTCAGATGTGGAAAACGGACGGCCGAAAGCCGTCCGCTGTATCCGGCGGCTCCCGCGCGGGAGCCGCTGCCATCACAGGTCGAACTTGATGCCCTGGGCCAGCGGCAGCGAGTCTGAATAGTTGATGGTATTGGTCTGGCGACGCATATACACCTTCCATGCGTCCGAACCCGATTCGCGGCCGCCGCCGGTGTCCTTTTCGCCACCGAAGGCACCGCCGATCTCGGCACCGCTGGTGCCGATGTTGACGTTGGCGATGCCGCAATCCGAACCGGCCGCCGACAGGAAACGTTCGGCGGTTTTCAGGTTGGTGGTGAAGATCGACGAAGACAGGCCCTGCGGCACGCCGTTCTGCATGTCGATGGCTTCGTCCAGGGTGCTGTACTTCATCACGTACAGGATCGGGGCGAAGGTCTCGTGCTGGACGACCTCATCGCTGTTCTTCAGCCCGGTGACGATCGCCGGCAGCACGAAGTGGCCGGGGCGGTCGATCGCGGTGCCGCCGATTTCAACGGTACCGCCGCTGGCCTTGGCCTGGGCGATGGAGGCCAGGAACTGCTCCACGGCACCGGCGCTGTTGAGCGGGCCCATCAGGTTGGCCGGATCGGTCGGATCGCCGATCTTGCCTTCGACCTGCTTGTACGCCTTGACCAGCGTGGCCAGCACGTTGTCGTAGATCGATTCGTGCACGATCAGGCGGCGGGTGGTGGTGCAGCGCTGGCCGGCGGTGCCCACGGCACCGAACACGATGCCCGGCACAGCCAGTTTCAGATCGGCAGTCTCGTCCAGGATGATGGCGTTGTTGCCGCCCAGCTCCAGCAGGCTGCGGCCCAGGCGACGGGCGACACGCTCACCGACGACGCGACCGATGGCGGTCGAGCCGGTGAAGCTGATCAGCGGAATGCGGCGGTCATCGACCAGCTTTTCCGACAGCGCGGTGCCGGCATCGTTGATCAGGAAGAACAGGTCCGGGAAGCCGGCGTCCTTCAGTGCCTCGTTGCAGATCTTCATCGAGGCGATGGCGGTCAGCGGAGTCTTGTTGGACGGTTTCCAGATGCAGATATCGCCGCAGATCGCCGCCAGGAACGAGTTCCAGGCCCACACCGCGACCGGGAAGTTGAACGCCGAGATGATGCCGACCAGGCCCAGCGGCTGGTACTGCTCGTACATGCGGTGGCCGGGGCGCTCGGAGTGCATGGTGTAGCCGTACAGCATGCGGCTCTGGCCCAGCGCGAAGTCGGCGATGTCGATCATCTCCTGCACTTCGCCGTCGCCCTCGGGCTTGGACTTGCCCATTTCCAGTGCGACCAGCGAACCCAGTGCGTCCTTATGCTTGCGCAGCGCTTCGCCGCACAGGCGCACGGCTTCGCCGCGGCGCGGGGCCGGCGTGGTGCGCCATACCTTGAAGGCTTCCTGCGCGCGGGCGATCACGGTTTCGTAATCGGCCTCGGTGGTGGCCTGGACTTCGGCGATCACCTCGCCGGTGGCCGGATTCTGCGGGGTGATCACTCCTGCGCCGGTGGCCGAGGACCACTGACCGTTGCCCAGATAGGTGCCAGCGTTGGAAGCGTCGAGGCCGAGCGCCTTGAGCAGTTCAAAGGACATGAAATCTCCTGATTGCTTTGCGTTGTAGGACGCAGCCGCTGGCATCTGTGGGAGGCGGCATGCAGAGGCCCGATTTTAGCAGAGAGGGAGGGACAACCCCTGTTGCCGCTGGTACCCGCAGGGTGCGGCAAATGCGGCGCGCATGCGACAATGCCGGCTTGGCCCCGTAGCTCAGCTGGATAGAGCGTCCCCCTCCTAAGGGGAAGGTCGCCCGTTCGAATCGGGCCGGGGTCACCAGAATCAACAGCTTGCGAGGCGGTGATCGTGGGCGTTTGGCCGATTCCACCACTTTCAGCCTGGCATTTCCCTGCTGCCGCCGTCATGGCCGGAGCCTCCGGCTGCTGCTTCATCCCTCGCCAGTGGGGTCGCATTCGCTTCAAAAAGGGCGTGCCCCACGCGCGCTGCAGCACGGTTGGCGATGTGGAAGCGTTTGCCTGTGGCCGGGAAGATGAGGACGCCGCGCCTGTACCTCGACAGCGCCCCCCGTGGCTCCGTCAGCTCTTGAGAAGTTCGGCGATGAACTTCCTGTTGTCCTGCAGTTCCCTCACGGCTGAGCGCATTCCGGCTTCATGGGTCAGCACCCGATGAATCTCGCCTTCGATCTCGATCTCCTCGATGTCGTCGTCGGACTGCGCCTTTTGCAGGTTGATCCGAACCTCTCTGGCTCGCTTGCCGATCAGCAGCGCCCTGATGTCTTCCAGCAATCCGTTTTCCATCTCGCCCTCCATTCGGGTTGTTTGGTTTGAAGCCGCAGCCTAGCGCAAGGCGGGGCGCTGCTTCGTCGAAATGGTTGTGATGCAGGACATCAGCCAGGCCTACGGGCGGATGCTGGGAAGCGACGACAAGGATCGTTTCGTGATCGACACCAGGACCGCTCCGACCCGGGGCGCTGCATCGCTGCCGGCAACCGTGCGGGGTGTCTCGACCGGGCCGCAGGCCCCGGCAGGATGCGGGGCCTTCCTGTTTGCCGGCTGAAGAGGCCTCTGTTGTGGCTTCGCGGTTGGCATCGGCTGATCGCTGCGCAAGGGTGGGCTAAAATTGCGCTTCGCCGCCCGCGGATCATGTTCCCAGTTGTGCGCGGCGGGTTTTCTTCCTTGTGCCTGATGTTGATGTCGCGTCGCCTCCCATGATCCCGATCGATCTGCCATGCCTGCCTGGCGTACCCGCGCGCCAATGGCCGCCGTATTCACGATGCGCTGCGTGGTGGCCGATGCACACGCAAGGCCGCCGGCGGAGGGCTGGCGGCCGGTTCCGGACCGACAGGATGGAGGGGTGACGCGGCGGATGTGGAATGGCACCGCCAATGGCGTGGCCGCGGGCGCGCTTTGGGGGCTGGTGTTCCTGGCGCCTGCGGTGCTGTCCGGTTTTTCGCCGGTGCAATTGGCCGCTGCCCGTTATCTGATCTATGGCGCCCTCGCGCTGCTGTTGCTGGCGCCGCGCTGGCCGGCGCTCAGGGCCAGGGTGGGGCGGCAGGAATGGGGAGCGCTGACCTGGCTGAGTCTGCTCGGCAATCTGGTGTATTTCGTGCTGCTGGCGATGGCCGTGCAATTGAGTGGAGGCGCGGCCGCCTCGTTGATCGTCGGCATGGTGCCGGTTTTGGTGGCGGTGGTGGGCGCGCGCGAGGCCGGGGCTGTGCCGCTGGCCCGGCTGGCGCCGTCGCTGGTCCTGTGCGTTGCCGGGGTCGGATTGATGGGTTATGCGGCATTGGCCGGGTCACAGGCCGGCGGCACCATGGCCGGGCGTCTGCTGGGACTGCTGTGCGCGGTGGGGGCACTGGTCGCGTGGACCCTGTATTCGGTGGGCAATTCACGGTGGCTGGGGCGGTGTTCCGACATCTCCGGCCATGACTGGTCGTTGCTGACCGGGGTGGCGACCGGCGGGCTGGCATTGCTGCTGGTGCCGTGGGCGTTCAGCGCTGGCCCGGCGCACAGCGCGTCGCAATGGTGGGGGTTCTGGGCGGTGGCGGCGGCCGTGGCGGTATTCGCCTCGATCCTGGGCAATGCCTGCTGGAACCGGGCCAGCCGCCTGCTGCCGCTTACATTGAGCGGGCAGATGATTGTTTTTGAAACCCTGTTCGCGCTGCTTTACGGCTTTGTGTGGCAACAGCGTTGGCCCACCGGCCTGGAGCTGCTGGCGGTGGGCTTGCTGGTGGGTGGGGTGATGCTGTGTGCGCTGGCGCACCGGCCGGTGGCGGGGTTGGCACCGGTGCCGGGCGGCTGATCCCGCGCAGCGGGCCCTGCCCGGGCTGTGGATTGGAAGGTCGCCACGGGCGGGGGCCATGAGTGGCCATCAATGGGCCCGCGTAGCGGACCGGCCTGATTTTGCCGCCCGATCCTCGCCAGATGCGCGATGTTCGAAGTTGATGACATTTGCAACTTTTAATTACATGTTCGCAGACGATGTCTACTCCGGATCTTTTGCGCCGCAACACTTGACAGTGGCTTCGCCGCTGGTGTCCTCTAGATCCATGAATGCCGTCCAGACGCTTGCACTGCCCGATCTGCCGCCCGCCAGCGGGCTGCCGGCGTGCCGCGCGGCTGCATTCACCATCACCACCATCATTACCGTCACCACTCGCCCGGTGCGGGCCGTCGTCTTCGCGTAATTTCCGAAAACCACGGCCCCGCACCCGGATCAGGATGCGGGAACACCCTCATTCGCTGATACGTGTCCGGGGCCTCCAGCCGAGGTTCCATCCGATGTCGTCTGTTGCTGCTGCAAACCCCGTGGTCGCCGAGGCTCCCGTTGCCGCGCCGCGCACGCTGGTGCACAAGTTTGGCGGTACCTCGCTGGCCGATGCCGATCGCTACCGCCACGTCGCGCAATTGCTGCTGGCCCGCGACGAGCACATGCAGGTTGCTGTGGTGTCGGCGATGAAAGGCGTCACCGATGCGCTGATCACCCTGGCTGAACGGGCCGCCTGCAACCAGGCCGACTGGCGGGATCACTGGCATGACATCCGCGCCCGCCATGGCGCTGCGGCGGCATCGCTGCTGGGCGAGCATGCCGGCGCCACGGTGGAATGGCTGGATGCGCGCTTCGACCATCTGGCTGAAATCCTCGGCGCGCTGGCGGTGATCGGCGAGCTGCCGCGCGAGGTGCGGGACCGGGTGCAGGGGCTGGGGGAGGTGTTTTCCGCGCATCTGCTCGGCCACCACCTGCAGGCGCTCGGCGAGGACTGCGCGGTGCTGGATGCGCGTGAAGTGCTGGTGGTCGGCCATGGCGAACTGGGCGTGGATGTGGACTGGGCGCTGAGCGCGCAACGGCTGGCCACATGGCGGCGGCAGCATCCGCAGAAACGGGTGGTGGTCACCGGCTTTGTCGCCCGCGACCGCGACGATCACGTCACCACGCTGGGCCGCAATGGCAGTGATTTTTCCGGTGCGATCTTCGCTGCGCTGTTCAATGCCGACGAGCTGCATATCTGGACCGATGTCGATGGCGTGCTGTCGGCCGATCCGCGCATCGTGCCCGAGGCGGTGCAGCTGGGCACCCTCAGTTATGACGAGGCCTGCGAGCTGGCCTATTTCGGCGCCAAGGTGGTGCATCCGCAGACGATGTCGCCGGCGATCGCGCGCGGTCTGCCGATCATCATCCGCAACACCTTCCATCCCGATCATCCGGGCACCCGCATCACCGCCAGCAGTGCCAGCAGCGGGCCGATCAAGGGGCTGACCCTGAGTCCGGATCTGGCGGTGCTGAACCTGGAAGGCACCGGCCTGATCGGCGTGCCGGGTACCGCCGAGCGGGTGTTCGCCGCATTGCGCAACGCGCAGGTGTCGGTGGTGATGATTTCCCAGGGCTCCTCGGAGCATTCGATCTGCTGCGTGATCAAGCAGGCCGAATCGACCCGCGCGCGGGATTCCCTGCTGCAGGCCTTCGCCCATGAGCTGGCGCTGGGCCAGGTGCAGCGGGTGCAGCTGACGCCCGGCATCAGCGTGCTGGCGGCGGTGGGCGACGGCATGGCCGGGCAGCCGGGCGTGGCCGCGCGCCTGTTTGAATCGCTGGGGCGGGCGCAGGTCAACATCCTGGCGATCGCGCAGGGCTCGTCCGAGCGCAACATCTCGGTGGCGATCGACAGCCACGACGCCACCAAGGCGCTGCGCGCGGCGCATGCCGGCTTCTGGCTGTCGCCACAGACCTTCTCGGTCGGGGTGATCGGACCGGGCAATGTCGGTGCGGCGCTGCTGCAGCAGTTGCGCCTCGCCCAGCCGCAGTTGCTGGCCAAGGCCAGGCTGGATCTGCGCCTGCGCGCGGTCGCCTCGCGCAGCCGCATGCTGCTCGATCAGCGCGGATTGCAGGATGACTGGAAGCCGGCCTTCGATTCGGCAGCCAGCCAGCCGGCGGATCTGGAGCGGTTCACCGCGCATCTGCTGTCGGCGCGGTTGCCGCACAGCCTGATCATCGACTGCAGTGGCAGCAGTGAGGTGGCCGATCACTATGCGGCGTGGCTGGCGGCGGGCATCCATGTGGTCACACCGAACAAGCAGGCCGGCGCCGGGCCGCTGGATCGCTACCAGGCCATCCACGCGGCAGCGCAGGGCAGCGGCGCGCGGTTCCGCTACGAGGCCACGGTCGGGGCCGGTTTGCCGGTCATCACCACGCTGCGCGATCTGGTCGATACCGGCGATGAAGTCACCGCGATTGCCGGCATCTTCTCCGGCACGCTGGCATGGCTGTTCAACAAGTACGATGGCAGCGTCCCGTTCTCGGCACTGGTCACCCAGGCGCGGGCGATGGTGTATACCGAACCGGACCCGCGCGATGATCTGTCCGGCGTGGATGTGGCGCGCAAGCTGGTGATCCTGGCGCGCGAGGCCGGGCGCGAATTGAGCCTGCAGGACGTGAGCGTGGAAAGCCTGGTGCCGGCATCGCTGCGGCAGAACAGCGTGGAGGCGTTCATGGATCAGCTGTCCCGGATGGATGCGGCGTTGGCCCGGCGCCTGGCTGGGGCCAGATCGCGCGGCAATGTGCTGCGCTATGTCGCGCAACTGTCGCCGACGCTGGCACCCAGTGTCGGCCTGGTGGAACTGCCGGCCGATCACGCCTTCGCCAACCTGCGCCTGACCGACAACGTGGTCCAGTTCACCACCCGCCGGTACTGCGACAACCCGCTGGTGGTGCAGGGCCCGGGTGCCGGTCCGGAGGTCACCGCCGCCGGTGTTTTTGCCGACGTACTGCGGGTCGCCGCCGGTGAAGGGGCGCGACTGTGAGCGGCTGGATCCGGGCGTTTTCACCGGCATCGGTCGGCAATGTCGCGGTGGGGTTCGACATTCTCGGCCATGCCATTGCCGGGGTCGGCGATACCGTGGCGGTGCGCCGCATCGATGCGCTGGAAGTGCGCATCTCAGCCATCCGCGGCACTACCGTGGACCTGCCGTTGGATGCACCGGCCAATACCGCCGGGGCGGCGTTGATCGCGCTGCGCGAGGCGTTGCAGCTGCCGTTCGGATTCGAGATTGAAATCGACAAGGGCATTGCGCTGGGGTCGGGCATGGGCGGTTCGGCGGCCTCGTGCGTGGCGGCGCTGGTGGCCGCCAATGCCTTGCTGGAGCAGCCGCTCGCGCGCGAGGTGCTGTATCCATTCGCGCTGGCGGGCGAGGCGGTGGCCAGTGGCGGGCGGCATGGCGACAACCTCGGGCCGATGCTGCTGGGCGGGCTGGTGCTGGCCACGGCCGAGCGGATCATCCGCATCCCGGTGCCGGACGCCTGGCACAGCCTGCTGGTGCATCCGGACGCGGTGCTGGAAACCCGCCGCGCCCGCGTGGCATTGCAGGGCAGTTACGCGCTGCAGGAATTTGTCGCGCAGAGCGCCAACCTGGCGCTGGTGCTGACCGGCTGCCACAGCGCCGACGCGGCGCTGGTACGCGCGGGCCTGGCCGATGTGCTGGTCGAACCGCGGCGGGCACCGTTGATTGGCGGATTTGCCGCCGCCAAGTGTGCGCTGCTGGAAGCCGGAGCGATGGGCGCCAGCATCTCTGGCGCCGGGCCCAGCGTGTTCGGCTGGTTTGAAACCGGCGCTGCCGCCTTGGCCGCACGGGCGCCGGTGCAGTCGGCGTTCGCCGCCGCCGGATTCGACAGCCAGGGCTGGGTATCGCCGCTCAATTCGCCCGCCGCGCGGCTGCTGTGATGGCCCCCTTGCCCCGATCCGTTTTCCCACGGAGTGCCATGAACTTCATTTCCACCCGCGGCAACGCCCCTGTCGCCACGCTCAGCCAGGCCATCGCCGCCGGGCTCGCCCCCGATGGCGGCCTGTATGTGCCCGAACAGATGCCGCCGGCGCGCGCGCTGCAACCGGGCGCTTCGCTGGCGCAGACCGCCGCCACGCTGCTGCAGCCGTTCTTTGCGGGCGATGTGCTTGCAGGCGAGCTGCCCGCGATCTGCAGCGAGGCGTTCGATTTCCCGGCGCCGCTGCGGCCACTGGCGACCCCCGGCGACCACGTGCTGGAACTGTTCCACGGCCCGACCGCCGCATTCAAGGATTTCGGCGCCCGCTTCCTCGCCGCCAGCCTGTCGCGCTTGCGGGGCGGCAACGGCCGGCCGCTGACGGTCGTGGTCGCCACCTCCGGCGATACCGGCGCCGCCGTGGCCGCCGCGTTCCATCGCCAGCCGGGGTTGCAGGTGGTGGTGCTGTATCCGGACGGGCGCGTGTCGCCGCGACAGGCCCACCAGCTGGGCTGCCTGGGCGGCAACATCCGTGCGCTGCGGGTGGCCGGCTCGTTCGATGACTGCCAGGCGATGGTCAAGCAGGCGCTCGGCGATGCCGACCTGCAGGCGCGGCGGCCGCTGAGTTCGGCCAACAGCATCAGCCTGGGCCGCCTGCTGCCGCAGATGGGCTATTACGCCGATGCCGCGCTCCAGCATCAGGCGCGGCACGGCAAGCCGCTGAACCTGGTGATTCCCACCGGCAATCTCGGCAATGCGATGGCGGCGGTGCTGGCGCGCCAGCTCGGTGTGCCGCTGGGACGCATCGTGCTGGCCACCAATGCCAACCGGGTACTGCCGGATTATTTCGCCGGGGGCGACTACGTGCCGATGCCCAGTGTGGCGACGCTGGCCAATGCGATGGATGTCGGCGCGCCGAGCAATTTCGAACGGCTGCGCGGGTTCTATCGCGGTGACGATGCCGCCCTGCGCGCGGCGTTCATCGCGCGCGCGGTGGACGACGATGCCATCCGCGCCACCATCCGCCATCGCTTCGAAAACCAGGGCGAAGTGTTCTGTCCGCATACTGCCACCGCCCTCCACGTGCTTGCGCAGTTGCGCGCCAGTGGTGAGGCGGCGGCGGACCAGGACTGGGCGGTGGCCGCCACCGCACACCCGGCCAAGTTCGAAGCGGTGGTCGAGCCGCTGATCGGTCGCGAGGTGCCGGTGCCGGCGGCCTTGGCCGAACTGCTGCAGCGCCCGGCCCATGCAGAACCCTGCGCCCCGCAGTACGACGCCCTGCGCACCTGCTTGCTCGGCTGAAGTCGGCCGCCTGCCGGTCTGACTGATATCGCCTACTTGCGCTTTATCGGCGCGGTAGGTGTGGGGTCGGGTTGCGGCACTGTACGGGCTGCAATATTCGTTGGCGGAAATGGCACGGGTAAGGGCTTGCCGGCGTACAGGGCTTGAATTACCGGAAGTACAAAGACCGAGCGCAGGTTGCGCTGTTTTCGTGCCGGGTCGTAAAAGCCGTCGAGGTCAAATAACGAGGGGTCGTCGAAGTCGAGCTCGATCCGCGGGCCTCGGGCATGCGTGGCAATCAGGTAGTGATGGCCTACCACCAGGTTAACGCCACCGCACCAGCCGCTATAGAAGCGCAGTGTGCGGTAGCCGGTGGGATTGCCGTGCAGGGTCTGGATCACCGTGATCTCCCCGTCGACCCATTCGGTATAAACACTGCTTCCCAGCTGCTGGCGGACATAGGTCGCGCTGTCCAGCCGAAACACGAACGTGGACGTGGACGTCTTCAGCGCGTCTGCAAAGGTCCGCGCGCTCGGCGGCGGGGGCAAGCAGGCCAATGCCGCTGGTGTAGCCGAAACCAGGCAAAGCACGAGGATCAGGCAGGTTCGCATCGCCGTTCCAGGTCGGGTGACGCTGGCGATTATGCGTGGGCCAGCATCAAAGGGCGATCAGACCCCGTTGCTCGCCAATTGCTTCAGCCCGAGGGGGTCGAGGATTTCCACCAGGTTCAATTGCGGCAGCGCGATCAGCCCCAGCTGCCGCAGCTTGGTGAACGTGCGGCTGACCGTTTCCATCGTCAGCCCCAGATGGTCGGCGATATCGCCCCGGCCCATCGGCAGCGACACCCGCTTGCCAGACGGCCGCAGCAGCGCTTCGCGGTCGGCCAGCCGCAGCAGGAAGCCGGCCAGCTTTTCCATAGGCTGCAGCCGTGCCAGCGCCAGCGCGTTGTCCTGGGCGGCGTCCAGTTCCTGGCAGGCGCGTTGCAGCAGCTTGCGTTCCAGGTGCGGGAAGCGCTGGCGCAGCTCCTTCATCTGCGACAACGGCACCCGGCAGACGCGGCTGTCGGCGATCGCCTCGATGTCATAGCGGTGGTTGTCACTGCCGCTCAGGCCGAGATAGTCGCCGGGCAACACGAAGCCGCTCACCTGGCGGCGGCCATCGGCCAGGGTCCTGACCAGTCGCAGTGCGCCGTCGGTCACCGTATAGACGTGGGTGCGCGGTTCGCCGGCGCGTGCCAGGGTGGCGCCGGTCGGCACCGGTTGCGACACCGTGATGGCTTCCAGTGCCTGCACTTCATCGCACGACAATGCCGAACACACCGACAGATGGCGGATCGAACATTGCAGGCATTCGCGACCGCCCGCCGCATCCGTGGCGGAGGGCTCGGCAGTGGGCGAGGGCGTGCCGGTATCGGGCCGGGTCATGGGGTCCAGCGGGGGGGGGGGGCGGATAAGCGGCAGATGATACTTCATGCGGCCTGGCGGGCAGCGTCCGGCTAGAATTGGCGTCCCGCTCATTCCCCCGTTTTGCAGGAGTTTCGCCCGTGATCAAGCCCCGTACCCCGCCCGGCATCATGGAATTGCTGCCGCGCGAGCAGATCGCGTTCCAGCGCATGCTGGACGTCATCCGCCGCAACTACGAGCGCTTCGGGTTCCTGCCGGTGGAGACGCCGGTGTTCGAGCTGTCCGATGTGCTGCTGACCAAATCCGGCGGCGAGACCGAGCGCCAGGTGTACTTCGTGCAATCCACCGGCGCGCTGGCCAACGCCGCTGGAACCGGTGACACCACCCTGCCGGAAATGGCGTTGCGTTTCGACCTGACCGTGCCGCTGGCGCGCTACGTGGCCGAGCACGAGCACGAGCTGACCTTCCCGTTCCGCCGTTACCAGATGCAGCGCGTGTATCGCGGCGAACGCGCCCAGCGCGGTCGCTTCCGCGAGTTCTACCAGTGCGATATCGACGTGATCGGCAAGGACGCGTTGAACATCCGCTACGACGCCGAAGTGCTGGCGGTGATCCACGCGGTGTTTGCCGAGCTGGGGATCGGCGATTTCGCGGTGCAGCTGAACAACCGCAAGCTGATGCGCGGCTTCTTCGAGGCCCAGGGCGTGGTCGACCCGCAGCAGCAGGCGCTGGTATTGCGCGAGGTCGACAAGCTCGACAAGCGCGGCGCCGACTACGTGCGTGACACCCTGGTCGGTCCGGACTTCGGCCTGCCCGCAGACGCGGTCGCGCGCATCCTGGCCTTTGTCGAAGTGCGCTCGTCCTCGCATGCCGATGCGCTGGCGCAGCTGGATGCGGTGCTGGCCGAGGCCGGTGACGCGGCCAGCGAGGCGCTGCGTACCGGTGCGGCCGAGCTGCGCGAGGTGCTGCAGCTGGTCAAGGCGCTGGGCGTGCCGGAAAGCGCGTACTGCCTGAATTTCTCCATCGCCCGTGGCCTGGACTACTACACCGGCACCGTCTACGAGACCATGCTCAGCGATCACCCGCAGATCGGTTCGATCTGCTCGGGCGGCCGCTACGAGGATCTGGCCAGCCATTACACCAAGTCCAAGCTGCCGGGCGTGGGCATTTCCATCGGCCTGACCCGCCTGTTCTGGCAGCTGCGCGAGGCCGGCCTGATCGAGGACATCGACAGCAGCAGCGTGCAGGCCATGGTGGCGTTGATGGACGAAAGCGGCCTGGCCGATTCGCTCGAAATCGCCCGGCGACTACGCGCCGGTGGCATCAACACCGAAGTGCAGATGGAGCCGAAGAAGGTTGGCAAGCAGTTCCAGTACGCCGCCAAGTCCGGCATCCGCTTTGTGGTGCTGGCCGGCGAGGACGAACTGGCGCGCGGGGTGGTCGCGGTCAAGGATCTGCTGCGCGAGCAGCAGTTCGAGGTGGCCCGCGATGAGCTGGCCAGCACCTTGCAGGTGGAACTGGAGCAGACCCGCGCAATGGCGCGCTGAGCCACCGCGGCCATTCGCTTCGCCTCGACAACGCCCCGCATCGCGGGGCGTTGTTTTTTGGCCGGTCCCGGCGCGATGGGGCGGGTGGCCGCTGCCGCATCGCCCGCAGCGCAGTGGGTTTGCGCAAGTGCGCCGGGCGGCCGCGCGATGGCTGCAGCGCTTTTCCGTTGCGGCAACCCGGAAAGACGGGGTGCACACTGCGCCGCGCCGCGGTGGCTGCCGGCGTGGTCGGGTGGAATCCACGGCGTCCGCCCGGTACCGGGATTGCGTGGCGATGTGAATCAACCTGCGGCGGCGCCCGGCAGTTGACCCCTGCTGCGCTGCGGCGTAATGTAATAGCACGCTATTACGTTGATACGATGAAGCCTCGACCGACCCCCCGAGAAAAAAACGCCCCGGCCGATCTGGACCGGCTGGCCCGTGCCTTTGCCGCGCTCTCCAGTCCGGAGGCGGTCACCGCGTTCCTGCAGGACCTGTGCACGCCGGCCGAGCTGGAGGCGCTTTCGGACCGCTGGAAAGTGGTGCCGCTGCTGCAGCAGGGGGTGCCGTATCGCGAAATCCATGAATTGACCGGCGTCAGCGTGACCACCACCGGGCGCGTCGCGCGCTCGCTGGAATACGGCCACGGCGGTTATGCCGCCGCCCTTGCCGCCGCGCCGGCATCGCCCGAATCCGAATGAGACTGTTCCCATGAGTGCTACCCACACCGCGCCGGCCCGTGACCGGCTGCGCATCGCGATCCAGAAAAACGGCCGCCTGGCCGAGCCGGCCCGCAACCTGTTGACCGCCTGCGGGCTGAGCTGGCGGCAGAGCCGCGACAAGCTGTTCTGCTATGGCGAATCGATGCCGGTGGATCTGTTGCTGGTACGCGATGACGATATTCCCGGGCTGATTGCCGATGGCGTCTGCGACCTGGGCATCGTCGGCCTCAACGAACTGGACGAGCAGGCCAAGGCGCGGCGCCAGATGGGGTTGGCCGATGCCTACCAGCCGCTGCGCGGGCTGGGCTTCGGCGACTGCCGGCTGATGATCGCCATCCCCGAAGAGTGGCAATGGAGCGGGGTGCAGATGCTGCAGGGCAAGCGCATCGCCACCAGCTATCCGGCGATCCTGCGCCACTGGCTGCAGGAAAACGCGGTACAGGCGCAGGTGGTGGAACTGTCCGGCTCGGTGGAGATCGCGCCCAAGCTGGGCACGGCCGACCTGATCTGCGACCTGGTGTCCTCCGGCGCCACGCTGGCGGCCAACCAGCTCAAGCCGGTGCAGACCCTGCTTGACAGTGAGGCGGTGCTGGCCGGGCCGGTGCGCGAGCTGTCCGATGCGCGCGGCGGGCTGATCGCCATGCTGCTGCGGCGCATGGACGGCCTGGCGCAGGAACAGGCGACCAAGCTGCTCAGCTTCCGCGCGCCGGGCGAACGGCTGGATGCCCTGGTGGCCCTGCTCAACGACGCCGGGCCGCTGGTGCAGCTGGGCGAGCGCGACGGGCTGGTGCAGGCGCAGGCGCTGTGCCGCGGCACCTTGACCTGGCAGCAGCTGGAGGAATTCGAGCGCGCCGGTGCCTGCAACGTGGTGCTGTATTCGGTGGAGCGCTCGTTGGCATGAACAGGTTGCAGTGGAATCAGCTCGATCCCCGGGCGCAGGCGCTGGCGCTGACCCGTCCGGTGCAGACGGTGGCCGCGCAGACCCGCGAAACGGTCGCCGCGCTGATCGCGCAGGTTCGCGCCGGCGGCGATGCGGCGCTGCGCGAGATCACCCGGCGGTTTGACGGGGTATCGCCGCCGGCGTTGGAAGTCAGCGAGGCCGAGTTCGCCGCGGCGGTGCTGGCGGTACCGGCAGCACTGCGCGCGGCGATGGAGCAGGCCATCGGCCGTATCGACGCCTATCACCGCGCCGGCATCAGCGAAGGCTATTCAATTGAAACCGCTCCGGGCGTGGTCTGCGAGAAAATCGTGCGGCCCATTGGCCGGGTCGGGCTGTATGTGCCGGCCGGCAGCGCGCCGCTGCCGTCGACCGCGCTGATGCTGGGCGTGCCGGCGCGGCTGGCCGGGTGCCGTGAAGTGGTGCTGTGCACGCCGCCACGCAAGGATGGCAGTGTCGATCCGGCAGTGCTGGTGGCCGCCCGGCTGACCGGCATCAGCCGTGTCTTCAGACTGGGCGGGGCGCAGGCGATCGCGGCGATGGCCTATGGCACGGAGTCGGTTCCCGCCTGCGACAAGCTGTTCGGGCCGGGCAACAGTTTCGTCACCGAAGCCAAGCAGCAGGTGGCCCAGGACGGGGCGGTGGCGATCGATATGCCGGCCGGGCCGTCGGAAGTGCTGGTGATTGCCGATGCCGGTGCCAATGCCGCCTTCGTCGCCGCCGATCTGCTGTCGCAAGCCGAGCATGGTCCCGATTCGCAGGTGCTGCTGCTGTCCGACGATGCCGCGTTGATTGCGGCGGTCGAAATCGAGATCGAGCGCCAGCTGGCCACGCTGCCGCGCGCGGCTATCGCCCGTCAGGCGTTGTCGGCCTCGCGTCTGATTCTGGTGGACAACCTTGCCCAGGCCTTCGCGATCAGCAACCGCTATGCGCCCGAGCATCTGATCCTGGCCCTGCGCGAACCACGGCACTGGCTGCCGCAGGTGGAAGCCGCCGGTTCGGTGTTTCTGGGGGATTACACCCCCGAGGCGCTGGGCGATTACTGCAGCGGCACCAACCACGTGCTGCCTACCGCCGGTGCCGCGCGCGCCTACAGCGGGGTCAGCGTGGCCAGCTTCCAGAACCGGATCAGCGTGCAGGCGGCCTCGCGTGCCGGCATCGCCGCCATCGGTGGCTGCGCGCTGGTGCTGGCGCGGGCCGAGGGGCTGGACGCGCACGCCAATGCGGTCGCGCTGCGCATGGAGGCCTGCCAGTGAGCACGGCTTCCGTATCGCCGGTGCTGGCGCTGGTCCGTGACGACCTGCGCGCCTTTGCCGGTTACAGCTCGGCCCGCAGCAGCGCGCTGCAGGGCGATATCTGGCTCAACGCCAACGAGGCGGCCTGGGCCAATCCCGCCGACCCCCATTCCAGCGCGCGCCGCTATCCCGATCCGCAACCGCCGCCGCTGCGCCAGGCGCTGGCCGCGCTGTACGGCTGCCGGCCCGAACAACTGCTGATCGGGCGCGGCAGCGACGAGGCGATCGACCTGCTGGTGCGCGCGCTGTGCGTGCCCGGGCGCGATGCGGTGCTGGCCACGCCGCCGGTATTCGGCATGTACGCGGTATGCGCGCGGCTGCAGAATGCACCGCTGCTGGAAGTGCCGCTGCACGATGGCGAGGAAGGGCTGGTGCCGGATATCGAGGCCATCATCGCCATCGCGCTGGCGCAGGCGGCCAAGCTGGTGTTCCTGTGCTCGCCGTCAAATCCGGGCGGCGCCGCCATTCCGCTGGCGCAGGTCGAACAGGTGGCCACCGCGCTGCGGGGGCACGCGCTGGTGGTGGTGGACGAGGCCTACGGCGAATTTGCCGACCAGCCATCGGCGGCCACGTTGCTCGGCCGCTACGACAACCTGGCCGTATTGCGCACGCTGTCCAAGGCGCATGCGCTGGCGGCGGCCCGCATCGGCTGCGTGATCGCCGATGCGCAGTTGATCGAGGTGTTGCGGCGCTGCCAGGCGCCGTATCCGGTGCCGGCACCGTGTTCGCAGCTTGCATTGCAGGCCTTGGCGCCGGCGGTACTGGCGCAGACCGCGGCGCGCGTGGCGGTGGTCAAGAGCGAGCGCTCACGCCTGCACAACGCATTGCAGGCCATCGTCGGCGTGCGCCGGGTCTATCCCTCGCAAGGCAACTTCCTGCTGGTGCGTTTCGACGATGCCGAGGCCGCCTTCCAGGCATTGCTGGACGCCGGGATCGTGGTGCGCGACCAGCGTGCCGCCCCGCAACTGGCCGATGCGTTGCGCATCACCATCGGTACCCCGGACCAGAACGACCGCGTGCTTGGCGCGCTGCAGGCAATCAAGGTGAGTGCATGACCCCGATTCTTTTCGTCGACCGCGATGGCACCCTGATCGAGGAGCCGGCCGATTTCCAGATCGATGCCTATGAAAAAATCCGCTTCGTCAACAACGTGATCCCGGCGATGCTGAAATTGCGCGATGCCGGCTACCAGTTCGTGATCGTGTCCAACCAGGACGGCCTCGGCAGCGAAGGCTATCCGCAGCAGAATTTCGACGGGCCCAACAACCTGATGCTGCAGATCTTCCAAAGCCAGGGCATCGTGTTCCGCGACGTGCTGGTCGATCCCAGCTGGCCGGCCGACAACAGCCCCAACCGCAAACCGGGACTGGGGATGATGGTGTCCTATCTGCAGGACCGCTCGATCGACTGGGCGCGTTCGGCCGTGGTCGGCGACCGCCCGAGCGACATCGCATTCGCGCAGAACCTCAACATCCGCGGCTTCCAGCTGCGTACCGCGCAGTTCGGCGGGCAGTGGGACTGGGAGGCCATCGCCCATGAACTGGCCGACGCCCCGCGCCGGGCCACGGTACAGCGCGACACCAGGGAAACCCGGATCCGCGTGTTCGTCGATCTGGACCAGGTGGCGGACGCGAAGATCGATACCGGGCTGCCGTTCTTCGACCACATGCTCGACCAGATCGGCCGCCACGGCGGCTTCACCCTGGAAGTGCAGGCCAAAGGCGACCTGCATATCGACGAACACCACACCATCGAGGACACCGGGCTGGCGCTGGGGCAGGCGCTGCGCGAGGCACTGGGTGACAAGCGCGGCATCGGCCGCTACGGCTTCACCCTGCCGATGGACGAAGCCCTGGCCAGTGCCGCGCTGGACTTCAGTGGCCGTCCGTACTTCGTGTTCAGTGGCGGATTCAAGCGCGAGCGGGTCGGCGACATGCCCACCGAACTGGTACCGCACTTCTTCCGTTCGCTGTGCGATGCGGCCGGGCTCAACCTCAACCTGAAGGTCGAAGGCGACAACGACCACCACAAGGTCGAAGCCTGCTTCAAGGCGTTGGCCCGCGCGCTGCGCCAGGCGATCCGCAAGCAGGGCACCGAACTGCCCTCGACCAAGGGGGCGCTGTGAGCGAGGTCGCGCTGATCGATGCCGGCGGTGCCAACCTCGGCTCGGTGCGTTTTGCGCTGGAACGCTGGGGCGTGCGCGTGCGCCTGGTGGGCGATGCCGCCGGGCTGGATGGCGTCTCGCGGGTGATCCTGCCCGGCGTCGGTGCCGCGCGGGAAGGCATGGCGCGGCTGCATGCGCAGGGGCTGGTCGAGCCGCTGCGCACTATGCAGGTGCCGTTGATGGGTATCTGCCTGGGCATGCAGCTGCTCTACGAACATTCGGAAGAGGGCGCTGTCGACTGCCTCGGGATACTGCCCGGCGTGGTGCGCCACCTGCATCCGGCGGTCGGCATCCGTGTCCCGCACATGGGCTGGAACAAGTTGCTGGCGCTGCGCGAATCGCCGCTGATGAACAACGTGCCGGCCGGCTCCAGCGCCTATTTCGTGCACAGCTATGCCGCCGCCGTGACCGCCGACACCGTTGCCGCCTGCCATCACGGCGGGCTGTTCACCGCGGTGGTGCAGCGGGGCAACTACTGCGGCGCCCAGTTCCACCCGGAACGTTCCGCCGACACCGGCGCGCGGATCCTGCGCAACTTCCTGGAGACCGCACCCCTATGAGTTTCATCCTCTATCCGGCACTGGATATCCGTGGCGGCCGCGTGGTGCGGCTGTTGCAGGGCGATTACGCCAGGGAGACCCGCTACGGCGATGACCCGCTGCCGCGCGCGCAGGCGTTCGCCGACACCGGCGCACGCTGGATGCATCTGGTCGACCTGGATGCCGCCAAGGCCGGCGGCTACACGCTGGCGCCGTTGCTGGGCCAGATCACCCGGCACACGTCGTTGAAGGTGCAGACCGGTGGCGGCGTGCGTTCGCGCGAGGATGTCGCCCGCCTGCTCCAGGCCGGGGCCAGCCGCGTGGTGATCGGCTCGCTGGCGGTGCGCCAGCCCGATGACGTGGAAGCCTGGCTGGCCGAGTTCGGCCCCGGCTGCCTGACCATCGCGCTGGATACCCGCCAGGGCGAGGACGGCGTCTGGCGCCTGCCGGTGCACGGTTGGACCGAGACCGCCGATGTCACCCTGGACGAACTGGCCACGCGCTATGCGCAGGCCGGGATGCAGCATCTGCTGTGCACCGACATCGCGCGCGACGGCATGCTGTCCGGCCCCAATATCGCGTTGTACGCGCATCTGGCCGCGTTGCTGCCCGGGGTGGCGGTGCAGGCGTCGGGCGGGGTGCGTGACGAGGCCGATCTCCGCGCCGCGCGCGCGGCCGGCTGCGGCGGGGTGGTACTGGGCAAGGCGCTGCTGGAAGGACGCCTGTCGCTGGCCGGAGCACTGGCATGCTGAGCCGCCGCATCATTCCCTGCCTGGATGTGCGCGAAGGCCGCGTGGTCAAGGGCGTGCGCTTCCGCGACCACGTCGACATGGGCGATATCGTCGATCTGGCGCTGCGCTATCGCGACAACGGCGCCGACGAGCTGGTGTTCTACGACATCTCCGCCAGCCCGGAAGGGCGCTCGGTGGACCGCGAGTGGATCGAGCGGGTGGCGCGATTGCTGGATATCCCGTTCTGCGTGGCCGGGGGCATCCGCGATGTGGAAACCGCGCGCCAGGTGCTGCATTCCGGTGCCGACAAGATCTCCATCAACACCCCGGCGCTGGAGCGTCCGGCACTGATCACCGAACTGGCCGACACCTTCGGCGTGCAATGTGTGGTGGTCGGCATCGACTCGCTGCGCGAGCCCGATGGCCAGTGGCGGGTGCGCTCCTATACCGGCGATCCGTCCAGGACCCGCGCCGAGGCCCGCCGCACCCTGGACTGGGTGAGCGAAGTGCAGCAGCGCGGGGCCGGTGAGGTCGTGCTCAACTGCATGGACAACGACGGCGTGCGTCGCGGCTATGACATCGCCCAGCTGCGCCAGGCGCGCGAATTGTGCAAGGTGCCGCTGATCGCCTCCGGCGGCGCGGGGCAAATGCAGGACTTCGCCGATGTGTTCGAACAGGCCGACGTGGATGGCGCGCTGGCGGCCAGCGTGTTCCACAGCGGCGCCATCGCGATTGCGGAGCTGAAGCGGTTCCTGCGCAACCAACAGATCGAGGTAAGAGATGTCTATTGAGTCCAAGCAGCTGGACGATGCCCAACTGGACTGGGACAAGGTCGGTGGCCTGATCCCGGTGGTGGTGCAGGACGTGGCCACGCTGCGGGTGCTGATGCTCGGCTACATGGACCGCGCCGCGCTGGCCAGCACCCGCGAAACCGGCAAGGTCACCTTCTTCAGCCGCAGCAAGCAGCGCTTGTGGATGAAGGGCGAGACCTCCGGCAACCAGCTCGACGTGGTGGACATCCGTCACGACTGCGATGCCGATACCCTGCTGGTCATCGCCAGTCCGCACGGGCCGACCTGCCATACCGGCACCCCCAGCTGCTTCGGTGCGGCGCCGGGCAATTTTCTCGGCGCACTGGATGCGTTGATCAAACAGCGTGAACGCGACCGCCCACTCAAGAGTTACACCACCGAGCTGTTCGAGAAGGGCACCCGCCGGATTGCGCAGAAAGTGGGCGAAGAAGGGGTGGAAACCGCCCTGGCCGGGGTGGCGCAGGGCGATGCCGAGCTGCTGGGCGAATCGGCCGATCTGCTGTTCCATCTGACCGTATTGCTGCGCGCGCGCGGTTTTTCCCTGATTGACGCGGTCGCGGTGCTGGAAGAGCGCCATGCCAGGGCGGCGGAGAAGGCGGCGCACTGAGGCCTCGCGCTCACCGCGCGACGTGTGGCCTTGGGCCACCGGCATGGCGCCTGCGGAACAATGCCAGCGTCCTGTAGCAGCGCGGTCAGTGGCGGGCGCTTTTCCCGGCCCGAAAGCGCCCACCGGCACCTGCGGCAGGGCGACTGGCAGCGGCGTGGCGCCCGCCGCCCGCCTCGTGGCGCGATAATGCGCGCCTGTCTGTCTGCTCCCGCCGGGGGATTGCATGCGTTATCCGATTCTGGCCAGCCTGCTGCTGGTGTGCGCGCCGCTTGCTGCGGCTGGGCTGCAGGCCACCGGCACGGTGTATCTGGAAAGCGACGGCCGGCCCGGGCGCGGTGCCGGCGAAGTCGGCCTCGCCGACGTGCAGGTCTCCAACGGCGAGCAGATCGTGCGTACCGACGCCCGGGGACGCTGGACGCTGCCGCTGCGCAACGGCCAGACCGTCTTCGTGATCAAACCGGATGACACCCGCTACGTGGCCGCGGCCGATGGCCTGCCCGCGTTCTGGCGCCACTACCTGCCGGCCGGCTCGCCGAAGCTGAAGTACGGCGGTATCGCCGCCACCGGCACGCGGCGCGGGCAGTGGGATTTCGCCCTGGAGCGGGCCGAACCGGCCTCCGGCGCCGGCTTCCAGATGCTGGTGTTCAGCGATACCCAGACCGCCAACGCGATCGATATCGACTACTACGCCCGTGACATCGTCGATCCCATCGTCGGCAAACACCACGCGCGGCTGGGCACCACGCTGGGCGACATCACCAATGACGACCTGTCGCTGTACCCGGCCATCAACCGCGTCACCACCCGGCTCGGTGTGCCGTGGTTCCACGTGCCCGGCAACCACGATCTGGATTTCGACGCCGGCAATGACCTGGATTCGCTGTCCAGCTGGCGCGCCGTCTATGGCCCGGACACCTATGCGGTGGAAGAGGGCGGCGCCAGTTTCATCTTCCTCGACGACGTGGTCTACCGGCCGCAGGGCACGCCGGGTTACATCGGCGGCCTGCGCGAAGACCAGTTCACCTTCCTGGAAAATTACCTGCGCGCGCTGCCGCGCGAGCGGCTGCTGGTGCTCGGCATGCACATCCCGCTGTTCGACGCCTACCCGGACCGCGAATCGTTCCGCCACGCCGACCGCACCCGCCTGTTCGCGCTGCTCAAGGACTTCCCCAAGGTGCTGGTGCTCAGCGGCCACAGCCACACCCAGCGGCATTACTTCCACGGTGCCGACGAGGGCTGGCAGGGCGCCACGCCGCTGCACGAATACAACGTGGGCGCGGCCTGCGGCGCGTTCTGGTCCGGGGTGAAAGACGCCGCCGGCATTCCCGATGCCACCATGAGCGATGGCACCCCCAACGGCTACGCGCTGCTCGATGTGGCCGGCGATGGCGGCTACCGCGTGGAATACCGCGCCGCCCGTGCCCCCGCGACCACCCAGATCGCATTGCATGCGCCCAGGGTGCTGCGCCAGGGCGCGTATCCGGCCTGGGGCGTGTACGCCAACGTGTTCATGGGCCGCGATGACATCGCCGTCGAATTCCGTGTCGATGGCGGCGCCTGGCAGCCGATGAAGAAAGTGCTGCAGCCCGATCCGCGGCTGCTGGTGGAAAACGTGGCCGACGATCTGGCCGACGCGCTGCGCGGATTCGACCGCTCGCCTGAAGCCACCCCTTCCACCCATTTGTGGCGCGGCGCGATTCCCACCGACCTGGCTGTCGGCGAACACCGCATCGACGTGCGCGCCTCGCTCGAAGGTGCCGCGTTCACCGCCATCACCACTTACCGTTTGCAACACGCCGATCCCTGACCCGCGACCCCACGGTTTGTAGGGGCGGCGCAAGCCGCGGGCTTCCCTGCCAGGCCAGCCGATGCCGCGCTCATGCCACCGCCCGCTGCCGGCGGCTCCACGGTGTGTGTAGCAGCGCCATGAGCCGCGCGCCTTGCCGGCGCCCGGCCGCGGCATGGAAATCCCGCGCCTGGCGGAAGCCGCGCGTTCCTCGGCTGCCCGCACTTTGTTCCCGCGATGACTTCAAGCCGCGCTGCATCCCTGCCGGCACCGGCTGCGTATATGCCGGGTATATGGCCTTGCCGGTCGCCGGAACCGCCCTGATGACCCCGTTCACGCCCGCGTATGCCCGATTCGTCCGCTTGTTCCGGCCCGCGGCTGCAAAGCTCCGCGGCGGTGCGAAGCGCAGGCGTCGGCAGTTGCCGCACGCGGTCGTGCAGGTGCGGGCGCTTGCGCTGCCACGGACGCTCACGCAGCATGTGTGGTCACGCTGCTGCTATCCGGGATTTGGAATGACTGATCCACACGCACGGATGCCCACGCCTTCACCGGGTCCGCTCGACGAGCTGTTGAGCCAGGTGGCACGCGGCAGTCGCGAGGCATTTGAAAGCCTTTACCGGCAGACCTCATCGCGGCTGTTCGGGGTCTGCCTGCGGGTGCTGGGGGACCGCGCCGAGGCCGAAGACGTGCTGCAGGAGGTCTACGTCAATATCTGGAACAAGGCCGGGCAGTTCGATGTGCAGCGTGCCGGGGCCATGGCCTGGCTGGCGATGATCACCCGCAACCGCGCCATCGACCGGCTGCGCGCCAACCCGGGTGCGCGCACCACCGCGCTGGAGCTGGTCGACGAGCCGGTCGATCCGGCGGCGACCCCGCAGCAGGGGGCGGAAACCGACAGCGAGCACGCGCGGCTGGCGGCCTGCATGGACCAGCTCGACCCGCGCCGCCGTTCGTTGATCCACGAGGCGTTTTTCAGTGGCGCCACCTATGAGCAATTGGCCAGCCGCATCAGTTCCCCGCTGGGGTCGGTGAAGAGCTGGATCCGCCGTGGTCTGGCGCAACTGCGGGTGTGCCTGGAACCATGAACGACCACGATTTGAACGATCACAGCAGCGACGGCGCCGAGCCGCCCACCGCCGACATTCTTGCCGGCGAATATGTGCTGGGCCTGCTGGAGGCGCGGCAACGCCGTCAGGTGGAGGCGCGCATCGCCGCCGATGCCGGGTTCGCCCGGCTGGTGGACGATTGGGAACAACGGTTGGCGCCGTTGCTGGACGGGGTGGCCGCGGCCGAAGTGCCCGCGCACCTGTGGCCGCGCATTCGCACCCGGCTGGGCTGGCCGCCGGTGCAGCGCCGCAGCGTCTGGCAGAACGTCAATTTCTGGCGCGCGGCCACCGGAGTAGCCGCCGCGGCGGCACTTGCGGCGGTGGTGGTCGGGCAACTGCCGCCGGCGCCTTCCACCCCAGGCGCCGGCACAGGCGTGGTGCAGGCGCCGCCGCCGGCAAGCGAGGAGGAGGCCACCCGTCCGGTCACGCCGTTGCTGCGTGAGGATGGCGTCGCCGGCTGGCTGGCCTCGGTGGATACCGCCCACGCCAAGGTGCTGATGGTGCCGGTGCCGGCGCCGCCGGATCCGCAGGGACGGGTGCCCGAGCTGTGGCTGATCGCACCGGGTGAACCGGCCAGGTCGCTGGGTATTGTTTCCACCAGCCGTTCGCACACCGTCGATGTGCCGCAGGGGCTGCGCGGTGCGCTGGCCGCAGGCTCGATCCTGGCCATCACGCTGGAGCCGCAAGGAGGCGCGCCGCAGGGCGTGGCGACCGGTCCGGTGGTGGCCAAGGGCGATATCGTCACGTTGTAGTGGGCAGACTGCGGGGAGGTGCATCCGTATGTCCTCCTGCTACGTATCACCTGATGGAACACTCCTCAGGAGATACGCATGTTGTCCCGTCCATCCGCCACGTCCTCCGCCCGCCGTTGGCCACGTTGGCTGCAGGGGCTGCGGCGCTGGTTCGACACCAGTGCGGCCGCCGAAGCCGGGCGGGGGGATCGCATCGACTGGCTGCGGGCCACGCCGTTCATCGCCATGCACCTGGCCTGCGTGGCGGTGCTCTGGGTAGGCGTGTCGCCGGTGGCCGTGGCGGTGGCGGTGGCGCTGTATGCGGTGCGCATGTTCGCGCTGACCGGGTTCTATCACCGTTATTTCGCCCATCGCACCTTCCGCACCTCGCGCCCGGTGCAATTCGTGTTCGCGCTGATCGGCGCGGCCTGCGTGCAGCGCGGCCCGTTGTGGTGGGCGGCGCATCACCGTCATCACCACCGCCATGCCGATACCGCGCTGGACCCGCATTCGCCGTCGGTGCATGGCTTCTGGTGGAGCCATGCCGGCTGGTTCCTGACGCCCGACGGCTTCCGCACCGACTGGTCGCGCATTGCCGATCTGGCCAAATTCCCCGAGCTGCGGTGGCTGGACCGTTTCGACACGCTGATCCCGGTGCTGCTGGCGGTGGCGCTGTACGGCCTGGGCGCGTTGCTGGAGCGCATGGCGCCGGGGCTGGGCACCAGCGGCGGGCAGATGCTGGTCTGGGGTTTCTTCATTTCCACCGTGGTGCTGTTCCACGCCACGGTGACGATCAACTCGCTGTCGCACCGCTACGGCACGCGGCGGTTCGCCACGCGCGATGAGAGCCGCAACAACGTATGGCTGGCGCTGCTCACCTTTGGCGAGGGCTGGCACAACAACCACCATTTCTTCCCCGGCTCGGCGCGCCAGGGCTTCCGCTGGTGGGAAATCGACCTGACCTATTACGGCTTGCGGCTGCTGGCGGCCCTCGGTCTGGTCCGCGATCTCAAGCCGGTGCCGGCATGGGTGCTGGCCAAGGCGGAGACGCGCTGATGCGGATCGCGGTCATCGGTTCGGGCATCTCGGGGCTGGCGTCGGCCTATCTGCTGTCGCGCCGGCATCAGGTGACGCTGTACGAAGCCAACGACTATCTGGGCGGGCACACCCATACCCACGACATCGAGCTGGAAGGGCGCCGGCTGGCCGTGGACAGCGGTTTCATCGTCCACAACCGCCAGCACTACCCGCTGCTGACGCGCCTGTTCGAAGAGCTGGGCGTGGCGACCCGGCCGACCACGATGGGTTTCTCGGTGCAGGTCCAGGCCAGCGGGCTGGAATACAGCGCCACCACCCTGGATACGCTGTTCTGCCAGCGCCGCAACCTGCTCTCGCCACGGTTTCTGGGCATGGTGCGCGACCTGTTCCGTTTCTACCGGCAGGCGCCGGCGCTGCTGGACATGCCCGGTCCGGGCCCGGACATCGGCCAGTACCTGGCGCAGCACGGTTATGGCGAGGCCTTCCGCGACGAGCACCTGCTGCCGATGGCCTCGGCGCTGTGGTCCTCGCCCTCGCAGGCCATCCTGCAGTTTCCCGCGCGCTATCTGGTGCAGTTCATGGCCAACCACCAGATGCTGCAGGTCAGTGGCCGGCCGCAATGGCGGGTGGTGCAGGGCGGCTCGGCCAGCTACGTGCGCGCGCTGCGACGCCGCTGGAGCGTGGACGAGCGGCTGATCTGCCCGGTGCAGCAGCTGCGCCGCCAGGCGAGCGGCGTGGACGTGGTGACCGCGCGCGGCGTGGAGACCTACGATCAGGCGGTGCTGGCCTGCCACAGCGACCAGGCGCTGCGCCTGCTCGAGCATCCCAGCGCGCAGGAAACCAGCGTGCTGTCGGCCATGCGCTACCAGAGCAACGACACCGTGCTGCATACCGACGCCACGCTGCTGCCGCGCAACCGCAAGGCATGGGCGGCGTGGAATGCCTTCATCCCGCGCGAGCCCGGCGCGGCCTGCACCGTCAGCTACTGCATGAACCTGCTGCAGGGCATCCAAACCCCGCAACCGCTGGTGGTCACCCTCAACCGCAGCGAGGCGATCGACCCGGCCAAGGTGCTGCGGCGCATGCGCTATGAGCATCCGCTCTACAGCCATGCCACGGTCGCCGCGCAGGCGCGCAAGGCGGAAATCCAGGGCCGGCAACGCACCTGGTTTGCTGGCGCCTACTGGGGCTGGGGTTTCCATGAAGATGGCATGCGCAGCGCGGTGGAGGTGGCCGCGGCGCTGGGCGTGGCGTGGCCGACGGCCCAGTCCGTGCCTGAAACCGCGGTGCGCCTGCCGGCATGGGCGGAAGGTGCGATGTGACCCTGCCGTTTGCCAGCGCCGTCTACGAAGGTGTGGTCAGGCACCAGCGGTATCTGCCGCATGCGCATGGCTTCCGCTATCGCATGGCGCAGCTGTACCTGGATCTGGACGAGGTCGAGCGCGTGTTCGCCAGCAGCCCGCTGTGGTCGGCCAACGGCCGCAACCTGGCCGAGTTCCGCCGCAGCGACTATCTGCGGCCGGCAGAGCTGCCGCTGGGCGAGGCGGTGCGGCAGTGCGTGCAGCGCGCCACCGGCCAGCGTCCGGCCGGTCCGGTGCGCATGCTGGCGCACGTGCGCTACGCCGGCTACGTGTTCAATCCGGTGACGTTCTATTACTGCTATGCCGGCGACGGGCAGACGCTGGAATACGTGGTGGCCGAGATCACCAACACCCCGTGGCGTGAGCGGCACTGCTATGTGCTGGCGGCGGCCGCTGCGGTGTGGCGCGGGCGGGTGATGCACTGGTCATTCGACAAGGCGTTCCACGTCTCGCCGTTCATGGCGATGCAGCGCCGCTACGCATGGGGCTTCACCGTGCCCGGTGACGATCTGCGCGTGCATATGGATGTGCTCGATCACGACACCCGCGAATTCCAGGCCGACCTTGCCCTGCAGCGGCGGCCGCTCGATGCGCACTCGCTGCATCGGGTGCTGTGGCGCTATCCGCTGATGACCGTGCAGGTGATCGGCGCCATCCACTGGCAGGCGCTGCGGCTGTGGCTCAAACGCACTCCGGTGCACCCGCATCCCTCCCTTCCGCGAGATCCGCCATGAACGAACGCGCCGATGCCGTGCAGGCGAGCTTGACCAGTCCTCCGTTTGGCGCGTTCGACCGCCTGCTGCGTTCGCGCCTGCTGGCCACGTTCGCCCAGCTGCGCGATGGCCAGCTGCAGCTGACCGATCCGCTGGGAAGCGTGCTGCTGGGCCAGGACAGCGACGCCACGCCGCCGGTGCAGGTGACCGTGCACGGCCGTGATTTCTACCGCGCGGTGGCCGCCAACGGCAGCGTCGGCGCGGGCGAGGCCTATATGCGCGGGGCGTGGCAGTGTGATGATCTGGTGGCGCTGGTGCAGCTGCTGGTGCGCAACCGCGACCTGCTCGATGGCATGGAATCGGGCACCGCGCGCCTGCTCGGCTGGGCGATGCGTGCCGGCCACCAGTTGCGGCGCAATACCCGCCGCGGCAGCCGCCGCAACATCGCCGCCCATTACGATCTGGGCAACGCCTTCTTCAGCCTGTTCCTGTCGCCGGACCTGATGTATTCCGCGGCGCTGTGGGCCGGTGTCGACGACACCCTGGAGCAGGCTTCCACCCGCAAGCTGGAGCGCATCTGCCAGACCCTGCGCCTGCAACCGGGCGATCGCGTGGTTGAAATCGGCACCGGCTGGGGCGGCTTCGCGCTGCATGCGGCGCGCCATTACGGCTGCCACGTCACCACCACCACCATCTCGCGCGAACAGCACGCACTGGCGCAGGCGCGCATCGACCAGGCCGGCCTGGGCGGGCAGGTCACGCTGCTGCTGGAGGACTACCGCGACCTGTCCGGCCAGTACGACAAGCTGGTGTCGATCGAGATGATCGAAGCCATCGGCGCGCCGTATCTGGACACCTATTTCGCCCAAATCGCCAGCCTGCTGGTGCCGGGCGGGCTGGCGCTGGTGCAGGCGATCACCATCGAGGACCACCGCTACGAACAGGCGCTGGCCGCGGTGGACTTCATCAAGCGGCATGTCTTCCCCGGCAGCTTCATTCCCTCGGTGGCGGCGATGGTTGCGGCCAAGACCCGCGCCAGCGATCTGGCACTGGTGCAGCTGCATGATTTCGGCCTGTCCTACGCGCGCACGCTGCAGGCCTGGCGCCAGCGGTTCATGGCGGCGTTGCCGCAGGTGCGGGCGCAGGGCTTCGATGAAGCCTTCATCCGCATGTGGGAGTTCTACCTGGCCTATTGCGAAGGCGGTTTCCGCGAAGGCTCCATCGGCGTGGCCCATCTGCTGCTGCGCAAGCCGGGCATGGGCGTGATCCCGCACAGTCGGCCGGGCGCGAACAGATGAACGCCTGGGTCGTCTTTGTCGCCTACCAGCTGGTGTGGTTTGCCGCGGTGATCGGCGCCGGGCACGGGCTGGCGTGGCCGGGAGCGGTGGCCGCCATCACGTTCGTGGTCTGGCAGCTGCTGCGCCGGGCGGCGCGCGGGCAGGCGCTGTTGATGGTCACGCTGGGAATCGTGCTGGGACTGCTGGTCGATGGCGGTGCCGCCATGGCGGGGCTTTTGCACTATGCCGCCGCGGACCGGGCGCTGCCGGCCGGCGGCGCGCCACTGTGGATTCTCGGCCTGTGGGCGTGCTTCGCGTTGACCTTTGAACAGTCACTGGCGTTCCTGTGCCGGCGCCCGTGGCTGGCGCTGGCCTTCGGTGCAGTCGGCGGGCCGTTGGCCTACTGGGGCGCGCAACGCGGCTGGCAGGCGGTGCAGTTCGGCACGCCGCTGTGGGCGCCGCTGCTGTGGCTGGCGGTGGGCTGGGCACTGGCCACCTCGATGTTCGCGTGGACGCTGCGCCGGTTGCAGCCGCAGCTGGCCTCCAACACTGGCAAACGTGGGGAAACGCTATGAATCCGTGGGCATTGTTGGCAATGGTATGGGCGCTTGCCGCCGCGGTCATGGTGCTGGGCTGGGGGTGGCAACGCCGCCATGCCAATGCCAGCATCGTCGATGTGCTGTGGGCGGCAAGTGTCGGCGCGGCCGCGGTGCTGCTGGGAATATTCGGGCAGGGCGCGGCGGGCGTCCGCGGGCTGCTGGCGGTGCTGGGCGGCGGCTGGGGGCTGCGGTTGGCGCTGCACCTGTGGCGGCGGGTGCGCGCCGAGCCCGAAGACGGGCGCTACCGTCATCTGCGCACGCACTGGAACGGCCATCAGGGCAAGTTCTTCCTGTTCTTCCAGGCCCAGGCACTGCTGGTGGTGCTGTTCGCGCTGCCGTTCGTTGCCGTCTCGGCCGCACCGCGCCTGCTTGCGTGGTGGGCGGCGGTGGCGGTGGTGGTGTGGCTGGTCAGCGTCGGCGGTGAAGCCATCGCCGACCGCCAGCTGGCCCGGCACCGCGCCGATCCGGCGATGCGGGGTAAGACCTGTCGCTCCGGACTGTGGCGCTATTCGCGGCACCCGAACTACTTCTTCGAATGGACCCACTGGTTCGCCTATGTGGCGTTGGCTGTCGGTTCGCCGCTGGCCGGGTGGGCCTGGCTCGGCCCGGTGGTGATGCTGGCGTTCCTGCGTTGGGTCAGCGGCATTCCCTATACCGAAGCCCAGGCGCTGCGCACCCGCGGCGAGGACTACCGGCAATACCAGCAAACCACGTCGATGCTGTTCCCGTGGTTCCCCCGCCACGCGTCATCCACCCCAAGGAATGCCCGATGAGCACCCCGACCCCCCATGTGCTGGAACTGCCGCAGGACCGTCCGGCCCCGGGGCTGCTGGGCCTGGCCGAGCGCGGCCGGCTGCCCGATGCGCTGGTGCGCTACGGCATCCGCCGCCAGTGCGAGGCGCGGCTGCGCGAGGAATGCGCAGGCGGCGTCGATGCCCAGGCGCTGCGTTTCGGACAGCTGGTCGAACAGCTGCGCCACAGCGACATCGCGCTGCAGACCGAGGCGGCCAATGCCCAGCATTACGAACTGCCACCGGCCTTCTTCGAATACTGCCTGGGCAAACGCCTGAAGTATTCCAGCGCCTATTACCCCAGCGGCCGCGAAACCCTGGACCAGGCCGAGGAGGCGATGCTCGCGCTGTACGGCAGCCGCGCCGAGCTGGCCGATGGCCAGCAGATCCTGGAACTGGGCTGCGGGTGGGGCTCGCTGACCTTGTGGATGGCCGAGCGCTATCCCAACGCGCGCATCACCGCGGTGTCCAACTCCAGCCTGCAGCGCGAGCACATCCTCGCCCAATGCCGGTTGCGCGGCTGGAGCAACGTGCAGGTGCTGACCCGCGACGTGAACCGGCTGGAGTTGCCCGCGCAGCAGTTCGACCGCTGCGTGTCGATCGAGATGTTCGAGCACATGCGCAACTACGACCTGCTGCTGCAGCGCATTGCCGGCTGGCTCAAGCCGGCCGGCAAGCTGTTCGTGCACCTCTTTGCCCACCGCACCTTGATGTATCCGTTCCAGACCGAAGGCAGCGACAACTGGATGGGCCGCCATTTCTTCACCGGCGGCATCATGCCGGCCAGCGATACCCTGCTGTGGTTCCAGCGTGACCTGCAGATCGAGCAGCGCTGGCAGCTGGACGGCACCCATTACCAGCGCACCGCCAACCATTGGCTGCAGAACCAGGATGCCCACGCCGACGAGGTGCGCGCGGTGCTGGTACAGGCCTATGGCGCGGCGGGCGCGGCGCTGTGGTTCCAGCGCTGGCGGATGTTCTGGATGGCCTGCGCCGAGCTGTTCGGTTACGACAACGGCCAGCAATGGCGGGTGGCGCACTACCGCTTCACCCGCACTCGATGACCGGGAGCTCAAGACGATGAAAACCACGCAACCGCTGCGCGCGCTGGGACTGCTGCTGATGCTGTCCGGCTGCAGTACCCAACCGGTCCATCCCATCCCGCCGGTGGCGCAGGTGGACCTGCCGCGTTTCATGGGCGACTGGTACGTGATCGCCAACATCCCCAGCTATCTCGAACGCCACGCCTGGGACGCGGTGGAGTCCTACCGGCTCGATGCCGACGGCCGCGTGCAGACCACCTTCCGCTACCGCAACGGCAGCTTCGACGCGCCGGTCAAGACCCTGCATCCGGTGGGCACGGTCAAGCCGGGCACCGGCAACGCGATCTGGGGCATGCAGGTGTTCTGGCCGATCAAGGCCGAATACGTGATCGTCTATCTGGACCGCGACTACACCCAGACCATCGTCGGCCGCAGCGCCCGCGACTACGCCTGGGTCATGGCCCGCACCCCCATGATCTCCGAACAGGACTACCAGGCCAGCCTGCAACGCCTGCAGGCGCTGGGCTATGACATCAGCAAAGTGCGTCGCGTCCCGCAGCTCCCACTCCGGAAATAGGAGCGACGCCGGGTGGCCGGGGACCAAAAGTCGCGACCTGTATCTCCCGGACCCGCGACACACCTTGACACTCCAATCACCGCCCCCACCCGACACCTGCCACCGACTCACCCCACCGGCACGGCCTCGGCCTACTGCTCTGCCGATGCCGATGCCGGCTCCGATGCCGGCTCGCCATCACCCGCATCCGGCGGCGCATATATGAACGGGTAGGGCACCGCCGCCCCGGGTTGCAGGGCGGCGCGCCACCGCGCCAATGCCGCTCCAATCCGCTGGCCGACCGCGATCTGCGGATGGGACGGCAGTTCCTTCTCCTCGCGCTCGCGGCGGCGCACCGTCGCCCTGGCCTGTTCGAACGCCGTCGCAAAGTCGCTCGTCGCATTCAGCGCTTCCACCAGAAACGCGCGCCCGAACCAGGTGGCGCTGTCGCTGTTGCCGCAGCCAAATGACGGCCGGTCGTGGCGGGCGGCGGTAACCACCATGCGATTGGGGGCCTTCAACGCCGGCACGAAGCCGCCCGCATAGCAGGCCGACACCACAATCACCGCATTGCCGATGCCGGCCTCGTCCAGCAGCTGCGCCAGATCCTCCGGCGCCAGGTAGTCCTCTTCGTCCGGCCCGGTCTGCAGGTAGAAACTGCTGTCCTCCAGCCCGTGGCTGGTCAGGTACAGCAACAGCACATCCTCGTCCGGGTCCAGCGTCTGCCCCAGCACATCCAGCGCGTACCCCAGGCTTTCATAGGTGGCCAATGGCGCGGCCGCCGCCTCGTCACGGCTGCCGGCATGGTTGATCAGGCTGACGTTGCGCCCGGTGGTGCCAAAACGCTGCTCGAACAACGAGCGCAGATACACCACCTCGTTGCGGAACACGTCCTCGCTGGCGTCGCCGGCCACGCCCAGCACATACAGATCGGTCACCCCGGCGCGTTGCGGCAACAGCCCGCCCAGCTCACGCTCCAGCCGTGCCAGCTGCGCCCCTTCCAGCACCGGGGGGGTGGGCGCCCAGACCGGCGGCTCGGCGGTACCCGCCAACGACGGCCACCCCCCGGCCAGCAACACCGCCCCCAGCATCAACCCGCGCAACAGCGGCGAACGGAGCAGGGCGGAGGCGGCAACCATCGGGAAATCCAGCGCAAACGGGAGCGCAGATGTACAGCGCCAGCCCCAGGCACGCAAGTAGACGCGCGCCTCACCGGGCTCGCATGCAGTAACCCCCGGCCGGCTGCCCTGTAGCAGCGACGTGAGTCGCGAACGGCCTTTCCCAAACAAGCCCACCACTTCCTGGCATTCGGACCACCAACTACCCAGTGCCCAAAGGCAGCGCATCGCAGCCGGCGCCACGCCTTGGCCTAGAATGAATGTCTGTCAATCAGGGGGCGATGCGGGGGCCGATACACATGGGTCGCGGCTGCTCCCACTGTGTGGAAGCACCATGAACCAAGCTGATCTTTCCAATCTCATCTGGTCCGTTGCCGACCTGTTGCGTGGCGACTACAGGCAATCCGAATACGGCAAGGTGATCCTGCCGTTCACCGTTCTGCGCCGGTTGGACTGCGTGCTGGCGCCCACCAAGGCCAAGGTGCTGGCTGAATTCAGGAAGAAGACCGACGCCGGGATCAATCCCGACCCCTTCCTGCAGCGCATCGTCGGCGAGCTCAAGCTCTACAACACCTCGCCGCTGAACCTGCCGACCCTGCTCGGGGATCAGGACCATATCCGCCAGAACCTGTACACCTATGTGCAGGGCTTCTCGGCCGATGCCCGCGATATCTTCGAGCGCTTCGACTTCTACAGCCAGATCGAGCGGCTGGCCAAGGCCGACCTGCTGTACCTGGTCACCGAGAAGTTCGCCAATGTGGATCTGCACCCGCAGCGCGTGGACAACGCGCAGATGGGGCTGGTGTTCGAGGAACTGATCCGCAAGTTCTCCGAAATCTCCAACGAAACCGCTGGTGAACACTTCACCCCGCGCGAGGTGATCCGGTTGATGGTTAACCTGATTTTCATCGAAGACGATGACGTGCTCAGCCCCGGCAACCCGGTGGTGCGCACCAT
The DNA here is from genome assembly GCF_030711595.1 of Stenotrophomonas sp. YIM B06876. Lineage (GTDB taxonomy): Bacteria > Pseudomonadota > Gammaproteobacteria > Xanthomonadales > Xanthomonadaceae > Stenotrophomonas. The sequence continues at coordinate 89,034 of NZ_JAUJUJ010000001.1, read as the reverse complement.
CTATGATCCCACCGCTGGCACCGGCGGCATGCTCTCGGTGGCAGCCGAGCACCTGGCCCAGCACAACCCGGCGGCGCGGCTGACCCTGTCAGGGCAGGAGCTCAACGACGAGTCCTATGCCATCTGCAAGGCCGACATGCTGATCCGCGGCCAGGCGGTAGAGAACATCGTGCCCGGCAACACCCTCAGCGAGGATGGCCACGGCGGGCGCAAGTTCGACTACATGCTCTCCAACCCGCCGTTTGGCGTGGAATGGAAGAAGGTGGAAAAGGCCATCCGCAAGGAACACGAGGAAAAGGGCTTCGACGGCCGCTTCGGTCCCGGTCTGCCGCGGGTGTCCGATGGCTCCATGCTGTTCCTGCTGCACCTGGTGGCCAAGATGGCGCCGGTAGTGGATGGCGAGGGCGGCAGCCGCTTCGGCATCGTGCTCAACGGCTCGCCCTTGTTTACCGGCGGGGCGGGAAGCGGCGAGAGCGAGATCCGCCGCTACCTGCTGGAGAACGACCTGGTGGAGGCCATCATTGCCCTGCCCACCGACATGTTCTACAACACCGGCATCGCCACCTATGTCTGGATCGTCTCCAACAAGAAGCCCGACGACCGCAAGGGCTTTGTGCAGCTGCTCGATGCCAGCGGCTTCTGGCGCAAGATGCGCAAGAGCCTGGGCAGCAAACGCAAGGAAATGGGCGAGGAGCACATCGCCACCGTCACCCGGTTGTTCGGGGACTTCGTCGAGGCCGAGCGCGTGACCGTGTTCGATGCCGAAGGCAAGACGCTCGAGGAGCGCATCGTCACCGCCACCGAATCTGCACCGCAACCGCCCGAAGGCGGCCGGCTCAAGCGCGTGCCGATGTCGCGCATCTTCCGCAACGAGGAGTTCGGCTACACCACTCTCACCGTCGAGCGCCCGCTGCGCGACGAGGCCGGCAATATCGTGCTCGGTCAGAAGGGCAAGCAGAAGGGCAAGCCGCAGCCGGATAGTTCACTGCGTGACACCGAGAACGTACCGCTGGGGCAGGACATCCAGGCTTACCTCGCGCGCGAGGTGCTGCCGCATGCACCCGATGCCTGGATCGACGAGGCCAAGAGCAAGGTCGGCTACGAAATTCCGTTCAACCGCCACTTCTATGTGTTCGAGCCGCCGCGCGATCTGCACGAGATCGACGAGGAGCTGAAGGGCGTGTCGGCGCGGATCATGGCGATGCTCGGGGAGTTGGCGGAATGAGTTTGCGGACAAGCCATCGCGAAAACCACCACGCCGCGGCGTCCCTCATCGTCATTCCAGCGGCTTTCAACAGCCACATAGCTGGTCAGGCTGTGCTGTCAACAGCCGAATTACTGGTCATTCAGCGCCTTTGCTTTTGGCGGTGTGCGCCATGAGTCTGCCGAGGTATGCGGAATACAAGGACAGTGGGGTGGCGTCGCTTGGGCTAGTTCCATCCCATTGGCAGATCAAGCGTCTACGCTTCGTTGCTGAGCTCAATCCATCCAAAAGCGAAGTCGCAAGCCTAGACCGGCAAACGGATGTCTCGTTTCTACCCATGGACGCCATTGGCGACGACGGAACCATTCGACTAGATGAAACGCGCACGTTGGCTCAGGTGGAGAATGGATATACCTATTTTCGCGATGGTGATGTTGTGATCGCCAAGATCACACCATGCTTCGAAAACGGGAAGGGAGCTGTGATTCGGGGGCTCCTCGAAGGTGTTGGCTTTGGAACAACAGAGCTCATCGTTGTTCGTCCGAGGCATCAACAGACGACGAGTAACTATCTAGTATGGCTTTTTGCATCACCCACATTTCGCAATGACGCAGAGGGTGCTATGTACGGAGCGGGCGGGCAGAAGCGCGTGCCCGACAGTTTTGTTCGCGACTACCTTGGTGCTGTGCCGCCGCTTGACGAGCAATCTGCCATCGCCACCTTCCTCGACCGCGAGACCGGCAAGATCGATGCGCTGATTGCCGAGCAGGAAAAGCTGCTGGCGCTGTTGGCCGAAAAGCGTCAGGCCACCATCTCCCACGCCGTTACCCGCGGCCTGGACCCCGACGTTCCGATGAAGGACTCTGGCGTGCCGTGGCTGGGTGAAGTGCCAGCGCATTGGGAAGTACAACGGCTCAAGACACTGTCACCGTCGATCACGGTGGGGATTGTGGTCAATCCTAGCGACTATGTTTCTCAATCAGGCCTGCCTTTCATTTACGGTGGGGATATCAGTGAGGGACATATTTCGATAGAGACTTCTCGGCGGATTGAACCTGCAGATAGCGCCAAGCAGGCAAAGACTCAGCTCCGAACGGGCGACTTGCTGACCGTTAGAGTAGGTGCGCCAGGTGTGACGGCCGTTGTTGGTGAGGAATGCGAAGGCGGAAATTGCGCATCGGTGATGCTGATCCGTCGCGGAGACTTCAATTCGAACTGGCTGTGTTTCGCAATGAACAGCCGTATGGTCAGGTACCAAGTGGAGGTCGTGCAGTACGGCGCAGCGCAAGAACAGTTCAATATCGGGCACGCAATCAACTTCTGTATATTGACCCCGTCCCGCGATGAGCAGACAGAGTTGGCTGGGCGGTTATCGGAAATGGTTGGTCAGATCGTTAGTCTCAGCGAAGAAGCAAGGCGTGCCATTGGATTGCTCCGCGAGCGCCGCAGCGCCCTGATCGCTGCTGCCGTCACCGGCAAGATCGACGTGCGGCAGGCCGCATGAGCGGCAAGGGCGAGGCGGTGGTCGGCTTCATCGCCAACCTGCTGCCGCTCTACGACGGTGAGCAACACGATGACCTGTGGTGCGCCCGCTCGCTGACCGATGGCGCGCTGATTCTCCCCGTCGACGAATCCGGCAGCGATGACGAACAGGGCTGGGTGCGCGTGCGCTGGCAAGGCGATCCTGCCCGCGAACAGGAAACGCGCGGCGACATGCTCGCCAGTGTGGCTCTGGAGCGCTACGTGCGCTGGCACACCGTGGGCTACGACGAGCAAGCCATTGCTAATGAGCTCTGGCACATGGCCCAGCACTTTCACTTCAAGACTGACTGCCACGTCTACTTGCCACAATTGCGCGAGCCGCTGCATCCGCTGGTAAGCGTCGGAAAGCGCGCCCTGACGATGGGCCAGGGCGTGTTGGTAAATCTGGTCAGCAAGGCCATAACTTGAACAACGCGGGATCCAGCCCAGCTGGATCCGATCTACAGGGGATGAAGATGACAAGTACGCTTTCGGCAAAGGAACAGTCGCTGTCGAAGATTTTCAGCGATGACTATGTGTTCACCATTCCCGACTATCAGCGGCCTTATTCCTGGGGCACCGAGCAAGCGCGCGAGCTGATGGAGGACTTGCTCGAATATATGCAGGCTGCCGGCGGCAAGCTTGACGAGTTGGCGCCATATTTCCTTGGCAGTATTGTGCTGATCAAGAAGGAGGCGGTATCCGGGACGACCGTGGTGGACGGCCAACAACGGCTGACGACGCTGACCCTGCTGCTGTCGGCGATCCGCGCCAACGTCGCCGATACCGATGTACGAGCGGGGATCACCAAATGCATTTATGAGCAGGGCAGTGTGGTCTTTGGTACCGAGGCCCGCTATCGGCTCTCCCTGCGTGAGCGTGACCGCGATTTTTTCCGGCAATACGTGCAGCACGGCGACGGCATCGAGAAGCTGGTTGCCCTCAACGACAAGCTGCCCGATGCGCAGCAACGCCTGCGCGAAAACGCTCAGCTGTATATGGCCGCTCTGGCCAAGCTGGATCAGGCGGTTCTGGTGCGACTGGTGCAGTTCATTGTTACACGCTGCTACCTGGTGACGGTGGCGACACCGGATCTCGATTCGGCATACCGAATTTTCGGCGTGCTCAACAGCCGTGGACTCGACTTGAGCGCGACCGACATTCTCAAGGCCGAGATCATCGGCGCCATCGCTACAGCCAGGCGCAGTGCCTATACGGCCAAATGGGAAGATCTGGAGGAGGATCTGGGCCGTGACGCGTTTGGCGACCTGTTCAGCCACATCCGCATGGCGTATCGCAAGGCCAAACCCAAGAGCACGTTGCTGAAAGAGTTTCGCGATCACGTGGGGCCGAGCGATCCGGTCGCGTTCATCGACATGGTGCTTGAGCCGATGGCACAGGCGTTCCGCGAGATCACGGACGCAGACTATTCCAGTCAGAAGCACGCTGAAAGCATCAACCACTGCCTGCGCTGGTTGAATCGCATCGAGTTCAAGGACTGGCTGCCGCCGGCATTGGCGTTCTTCTCGCGGCATCGTAACGATCCGGCAGCGATGCTGGCATTTTTCGGCGATCTTGAGCGGCTGGCGTATTCGATGCTGGTGCGGCGCTCCGGCGTCAATGAACGTATCGAGCGCTTCGCTGCGCTGACATGGGCAATCGAGGCGCAGGCGGATCTTATGGGCATCTCTTCGCCTTTGCAGTTGTCGCGGGTGGAGCAATACGCGATGTACACGGCGTTGTCCGGCCCTCTCTACGAGATTTATTCGTCACGGGCGCTGGCGGTCATCCTGCTGCGACTGGACGGCCTGGTATCGGGTGGCGGCGCTACCTATGACTACGACACGATCACGGTGGAGCATGTGATGCCCCAACAGCCGCGGCCGGATAGCTGTTGGTTGGAATGGGTTCCCAGCCCCGAGGATCGTCTGCTGTGGGTCCATCGTTTGGGCAATCTGGCCCTGCTCACGCGCAAGAAGAACAGTTCTGCGAACAACTATGATTTCGACAAGAAGAAGACGGCCTACTTCACCAAGGGGGGAGTGTCTCCGTTTGCACTGACCACGCAGGTTCTGCAGCACGCAAAATGGACTCTCAAAGTGCTGGAAGAGCGGGAAGCGCAATTGCTGGACGTTCTGGAGACGCATTGGCGATTGCAAGATCGACAGAGCCCGCGCTCGCACGCGATGAGTGCCTTGGCGGATCAAAAGGCATCCGGTGATTCGCCCGTCTACGAGATCAAGAGCCAGAAGCAGAACCTGATGGCAACGGCGCGCGAGGTGGATGGAAACTTTGTCGTACTGGCGGGTTCGCAGGCGCGATCCGAGTGGATCGGTCAATACCACAGCTACCAGACGCTCAGGCAACAACTGATTGATGGGGGAAGCCTGAAGCCAGCGGATGACGGCTCTTTGCACTTCATCCAAGGCGTCTCCTTCAGTAGCCCCAGTGCGGCGTCCGCTATTGTCTTCGGCCGCCCCGATAACGGTCGTACGAGTTGGATCGTACAGGGGACGGGGCATACCTACGCGGAGTGGGAAGACGGATTGCCGGCAGGTCCCGGTTTGGACGGCGACGAAGACGAACAGGAGCCTGCGGCCAATCGTCAGGATCTTTTCCGCCTCTTTTGGACGCGCTTCATTGAACGCTCTTTGACGCGTACGCAGCTGTTCGCCAACCGGAGCACGACGGCTGACCATTGGTTGAGTGCCGGAGTCGGCCGCACAGGCTTCTCGCTTTGTGTGAGCCTCACCCAGGCTCGAGGTCGCGCTGCGTGTTTTATCGGGTTGCCAAAGGATAATGGTGAGCGATCCACGCAGGCGTTTGAGGTACTTCGAAGTCAACGTGCTGCGATTGAGGAAAGTTTTGGGGGTGTACTGGATTGGCAGTCCTTGCCGGGGCGGGTAGGCGCAAGGATATGCAGTGATGTGCCCGGTGGATGGAAGCTGCCCGAGGATCAATGGCCGCAACTTCAGGACAAGCTCATTGATGTCATCGTGAGATTGGATCTCGCGCTGCGAGATCGAATCAAGGATCTGGACGTGTGAAGGAGTGGGCACAGTCGGCGCCGTCGGGGTTTGAGGTCAGCACGCATACCATGCATGGTGCTGCCGCCCGCCAATAGAGCTGGGATGCAGTTGCTGCGGTTACCGCAGATTGCAGGGTGTTGCCGATTTGGCTACATTCGTCGCCTGATGAGCAACACAGCCGCCCTGATGGACCTGCTATTTCCCGCCACCCGGCAACGGGTGCTGGCGCGGCTGTTGCTGAATCCGGATGAGAGTTTCCATCTGCGCGAGTTGGCCCGGTTGACCGGCAGCCACGCGGGCACCGTGGGGCGTGAGCTGGAAAAACTGGTCGGCGTTGGCTTGCTGCTGCGCACCGAGCAGGGCAATCAGGTGCGCTACCAGGCCGATGTACAGTGCCCCTTGTTTGCCGAACTGGCCGCCATGTTCCGCAAGACCTTTGGCATGGTGCCGGTGCTGCGCGAGGCATTGCTGCCGCTGCTGGGTGCTATCGAGGTTGCGCTGGTGTTCGGCTCGATGGCCCGCGGCACGCAGTCCGCCGGTAGTGACATCGACCTGCTGGTGATTGGCGAAGTGGGGTTCGCCGAGCTGGTGCAGGCGTTGTATCCGGCGCAGCAGGCGTTGCAGCGCGAGATCAACCCGGTGCTGTATGCGCCGACGGAATTCCGGCGGCGGGCGGGCGAGGGCGATGCTTTCATCCACCAGTTTCTGGACAAGCCCAATGTGTTCCTGAGGGGGGATAAGGATGACCTTGCAAAACTTGCTGGCGATCAAACGCCTGCTGGCGCACGCGCCTGACGCTGCAGCGGTGCGCAAACTGCTGGCGGCGGCGCAACGCAACATGACGGATGCAGGCGTTGCGGGCATCAGCACGGACAACCGCTTCGACGCGGCCTACAAGTGCGTGATGCAGTGCGCGATGCTGGGTTTGTGGGCCAGTGGTTACCGCACCGCGACCAGCCAGCCGGGCCATCACCAGACCGCGATCCAGTGCCTGACCCTGACCATGAGCGTACCCACGCCTACCGTGATTGTGCTGGATGCCTTGCGTAAACAACGCAACCTCAGTGACTACGAAGGCGACCCGATTTCCGAGGCGACACTCGCATCGTGCGTGGACGAGGCCAGCAAGCTGCTGGCGCATACCAGGCAATGGCTGCGCGACCACCATTCCGATTTGCTGGGTGACGCATGAGCCTGCACAGGGAAGTCCATTTCGAGCAGGCGATCTGCAATCACCTGGCGGCAAGTGGCTGGCTGTACGCCGAGGACGACGCCGCCCATTACGAGCGCTCGCATGCGCTTTACCTGCCGGACCTGCTGGCGTGGATCGAACACACCCAGCTGGACAGCTGGCAGCGCCTGCTCAAGAACCACGGCCCCGATTTGGGGGCGCGTGTGGCCGAGCGGGTACGCAAGAACCTGGACGAGCGCGGCACGCTGGATGTGCTGCGGCGTGGCGTGGAGATGCTGGGCCTGAGAGAGCCGCTGTCGCTGGTGCAGTTCAAGCCGGCGTTGGCAATGAACCCGGTGACGCAGCAGCGCTATCTGGACAACCGGTTGCGTGTAGTACGGCAGGTAAGGCATTCACCCAATAATCCGCAGGATTCGGTGGACCTGGTGTTTTTCGTCAACGGTATCGCCGTTGCGACGGTTGAACTGAAATCGGATTTCACCCAGAGCGTGGGCGATGCGGTGGACCAGTACCGGTTTGATCGCAATCCGCAGCCCAAGGGCGGGCTGGTTGAGCCGTTGCTGGCGTTCCCGGGTGGGGCGCTGGTGCATTTTGCGGTGAGCCAGGCCCAGGTGATGATGACCACGCGGCTGGAAGGGGCGGCGACACGTTTCCTCCCGTTCAATCGCGGCAACGACGGTGGCGCCGGCAATGCGTCGAACCCGGATGGCTTCGCCACCAGCTATCTGTGGGAAGAGATCTGGGCGCGCGACAGCTGGCTGGAAATTCTGGGTCGTTACCTGATTGCCAAGCGGGACGAGAAGAAACAGCTCAAGGGACTGATCTTCCCGCGCTACCACCAGCTGGATGTCACCCGCAAGCTGGTGGCCGATGTGCGCGCCAACGGGCCAGGGCAGCGTTATCTGGTGCAGCATTCGGCTGGGTCGGGAAAGACCAACTCGATTGCGTGGACGGCGCACTTTCTGGCCGACCTGCATGATGAGACGCACCGCAAGCTGTTCGACAGCGTGCTGGTGGTATCCGACCGCAATGTGCTCGATGCGCAGCTGCAGGAGGCGATCTTCGATTTCGAGCGCACCGCCGGGGTGGTGGCGACCATCAGCAACGAACATGGCAGCAAGAGCACGCAGCTGGGACAGGCGCTGAAAGATGGCAAGAAGATCATCGTCTGCACGATCCAGACGTTCCCGTTTGCGCTGAAGGCCGTACAGGAACTGGCGGCAACCGAAGGCAAGCGCTTTGCGGTGATTGCAGACGAAGCGCACAGCTCGCAGACCGGCGAGGCGGCTGCCAAGTTGAAGCAATTGCTCAGTGCCGAAGAACTGGCGCAACTGGCCGATGGCGGTGAGATCGATACCGAAACCGTGCTGGCCGCTAACATGGGGGCGCGCGCCAGCGAAGGCGCCGGGTTGACCTATGTGGCATTCACCGCAACCCCGAAAGGCAAGACGCTGGAACTGTTTGGTCGGCCGGGGCCGGATGGCAAGCCGGTGCCGTTCCATGTGTATTCGATGCGGCAGGCGATCGAGGAGGGTTTCATCCTCGACGTGCTGAAAAACTACACGCCTTACGATCTGGCATTCCGGCTGGCCCACGACGGCAAGGAGCTGGACCACAAGGCGGTGGAGCGTGACACCGCGATGAAGGGGATCATGCAGTGGGTGCGCCTGCACCCCTACAACATCGCGTCCAAGGTGCAGATCGTGGTGGAGCACTATCGCGAGAATGTGCAGCCGCTGCTGGAAGGACGCGCCAAGGCGATGGTGGTGGTGGGCAGTCGCAAGGAGGCGGTGCGCTGGCAGAAGGCGATCCGCAGCTATATCGAGCGCCAAGGCTATCCGCTGGGGGTGCTGACGGCGTTTTTCGGCGAAGTGGACGATGCGGAGAGCTACCCCGAAGCCGTGACGGAGACGAGCAGGCTGCTCAATCCGGGGCTGAAGGGCCTCGATATCCGCGAGGCTTTCACCAAGCCCGAGTTCCACCTGCTGCTGGTAGCCAATAAATTCCAGACCGGCTTTGATCAGCCGCTGCTGTGTGGCATGTACGTGGACAAGATGCTGGGCGGCATCCAGGCGGTGCAGACCCTCTCGCGCCTTAATCGCGCGCATCCGGGCAAGGACACCACCTATGTACTGGATTTCGTCAACGATCCGGCCGAGGTACTGACAGCTTTCAAAACGTACTACGCCACGGCGGAAATGGAGGCGACAACCGACCCCAATCTGGTTTTTGACCTGCGTTCGAAACTCGATGCCAGCGGCTGCTATGACAGCTACGAAGTGGACCGCGTAGCGCATGCGGAGCTGGACCCTGCAGGTACCCAGGCGAAACTGAGTGCGGCCATTGCTCCGGTAGCCGACCGGCTATTGAAGCGCTACGGCGCGGCTAAGCGGGCGTTGGCGGATGCAAAACAGGCCAGGGATGATGCAGCCGGGAAGGCAGCCAAGGACACGCTTGATGCGCTGGTGCTGTTCAAGGGCGACATGGGGGCGTTCAACCGCCTGTATTCGTTCCTGTCGCAGATGTTCGACTACGGCAACACGGATATCGAAAAGCGTTTCCTGTTCTACAAGCGGCTGATTCCGTTGCTGGAGTTCGGGCGCGAACGCGAAGAGGTGGATCTTTCGAAAGTGGTGCTGACGCATCACACCCTGCGCTCGGCGGGCAAACAGCCGCTCAGCCTCAACGCGGATGGTTCCTACAAGCTCAAACCGATGGATGGGGTAGGGACGGGCGGTGTGCAGGACAAACAGCAGGCCTATCTGGCGGAGATCATCGAGAAGGTCAACGGGTTGTTTGAAGGCAAGCTCAGCGATGATGACCAGTTGCATTACGTGAATGGCGCGCTCAAAGGAAAATTGCTGGAAAACACGATGCTGGTGCAGCAGGCCGGCAGCAACAGCAAGGAGCAGTTTGCCAACTCGCCGGACCTGAAAGACGCCATCCTGCATGCGGTGATGGATGCCCTTGAGGCACATACCACCATGAGCACACAGGCGCTGGGCTCGGATCGCGTGCGTAATGGGTTGAAGGATATTTTGCTGGGGCCCGCGCAGCTGTACGAATCATTGAGGGCCAGAGCCGGCGTCGAGGCGCGGATTTGAGCTGCGCCGATGAATAGCGGCAAACGGAGGGCGGGGCAACCCGCTCTTCTTTTTTGTCGGGAAAGCGGGGGCGCGACTGATGGTTGCGTGACTTGCCCCACCGCAGCCACCGCCGCCGTATGGCCTCCGGCACATGGGCGCGTTGGCGAAGCTGGCTATGCTTGCCGGCACTCGAGGGGCCGGGGGAATCGGCTCCGCCACCATTTTCAGGAGAGTTCTGTTGAAGAAGACGCTGTTGACCACCGCCACGTTGCTGGCCCTGGGTTTCGCCGGTTCGGCGTCCGCCGACCAGAACCACGCCTGCGTGGATGATGCGTGCACCGTGCAGACCCTGTTTGCCGCCACCGAGGCCGGCAGTGCCAGCGCCGGTGGCAGCATCGCCGCGCCGCGCATGGGCCAGTGGGGCGTGGACACCGCCGGCATGGACACCAGCGCCAAGCCGGGCGATGACTACTTCGCCTACGTCAACGGCAACTGGGCCAAGAACACCCCGATCCCGTCGGACAAGTCGAGCTTTGGCGCGTTCATGGCGCTGCGCGATCTGTCCGAGGCGCGCGTGCACCAGATGCTGGAAGGCTACGCGCTGGGCAACCCGGCCACCGATGGCGACGGCGCCAAGATCGCCGCGCTGTACCGTGGCTTCCTGGATGAGGCCGCGGCCGAGAAGGCCGGTGCCGAACCGCTGAAGCCGATGCTGGCTTCGATCCGTGCGGCCAAGGACAAGTCCGCGATCGCCGCGCTGATGGGCCGCAGCAATGCCGGTTTCGGCGCAACCTTGTTCAGCGTGGGCGTTTCCGACGACCAGCGCGACCCGGAGCACTACACCCTGTACATGAGCCAGTCCGGTCTGGGCCTGGGCGACCGCCAGATGTATCTGGACGAGAAGTTCGCCCCGCAGCGCGAGCGCTATGTGGCCTATATCGCGCAGATGCTGACCTTGGCTGGCTGGAGCAAGCCGGCCGCTGCCGCCGCGAAGATCATGGCGATGGAAACCGAGGTGGCCAAGGGCCACTGGACCCGCGCCGAGAGCCGTGACCGCGACAAGACCTACAACCCGCTGACCCGCGCCGAGCTGGCCGCGCAGGCGCCGCAGGTGGACTGGAACGTGCTGTTTGATTCCGCCGGCGTGGGCCAGGCGCAGCGTGTGGTGCTGCGCCAGAACACCGCCATTCCGGCGCTGGCCAAGGTGTTTGGCGCCACCGACCTGGACACGCTGAAGGCGTGGCTGGCGTTCCATACCACTGATGACGCCGCCGGCCTGCTGTCGAAAAACTTCGTCGATGCCGAGTACGAGTTCCGCGCCAAGTTCCTGTCCGGCCAGCCGGAGCCGAAGCCGCGCTGGAAGAATGCGGTCGGCTACAGCGAAGGCATCATGGGCGAGGCCATCGGCCGCGATTTCGTCAAGCTGTACTTCCCGGCCGATGCCAAGGCCAAGATGGATGCGCTGGTCTCCAACGTGAAGCTGGCGATGGGCGCGCGGCTGGACACGCTGGCCTGGATGAGCCCGGCCACCAAGGCCGAGGCCCACGCCAAGCTCAAGGGCTTCGGCCTGAAGATCGGCCACCCGGAACAGTGGCGTGACTACAGCGCTCTGGAAGTGCGCAACGGCGACATCGTCGGCAATGCGCTGCGCGCCCGTGCCTTCGAGTGGGATTACCGCCGTGCCCGCCTGGGCCAGAAGGTCGACAGGAACGAGTGGGGCATGACCCCGCAGACGGTCAACGCGTACTACAATTCGGTCAAGAACGAAATCGTGTTCCCGGCCGCGATCCTGCAGCCGCCGTTCTTCGATCCGTCGGCCGACCCGGCGGTGAACTACGGTGGCATCGGTGGCGTGATCGGCCACGAGATCATCCACGGCTTCGATGACCAGGGCCGCAAGTCCGATGGTGCCGGTGTGCTGCGCGACTGGTGGACCGCCGAAGACGCGGCCAAGTTCGAAGTGCAGGCCGCCAAGCTGGGCGCGCAGTACGAGGCGTTCGAGTTCCCGCAACTGCCGGGCATGAAGATCAACGCCCGCGTGGCGATGGGCGAGAACATCGGCGATCTGGGTGGCCTGACCATCGCGCTGGAAGCCTACCGCCGCTCGCTGGATGGCAAGCCGGCGCCGGTGATCGACGGCTTCAGCGGCGAACAGCGCTTCTTCATGGGCTGGGCCCAGGTATGGCGCACGCTGTGGCGCGACGACGCGCTGCGCCAGCAACTGGTCAACGGCACCCACTCGCCGGGCCACATCCGCGCGTTCGCCCCGCTGCGCAACATCGATGCGTGGTACGAGGCGTTCAACGTGAAGGCCGGTGACACGCACTACGTGGCCCCGGAAGATCGCGTGCGTATCTGGTAATCGGTGCGCTTTGACGTTGCGAAAGAATGGGCCCTTCGGGGCCCTTTCTGTGGGTGGGAAACACGCCCAATGAACAGATGCATCGAGCCTCCACGTCGGCGGTCTCTGGTACTCGCCCCGGCTTGTCCGGCAGTATCCAGGTGGCGGCGATCACCTTCCAACCCATGCCGGCGGAGTTCGAAACACCATGAGCGAGAACAAGGCCCGGCCCACCGACGCGAGCGTGTCAGCGTTCCTGGCAGCCGTCGAGGATGGGCAGCGTCGCCAGGACTGCCAGGTGCTGTTGGCCATGATGGGCTCGATCACGGGCCAACCGGCGGTGATGTGGGGGCCGGGCATGGTCGGCTTCGACACGTATCACTACCGGTACGAAAGCGGCCGCGAGGGCGACATGGCGGTCACCGGGTTCTCGCCGCGCAAGTCCGACATCAGCGTCTACCTCAGCGCGGAAGGCCCGGGCCAGGTCGAACTGCTCGCGCGGCTCGGGCGCCACAAGATGGGCAAGGCCTGCCTGTCCATCCGCAGGCTCTCCGACATTGATCTGGATGTGCTGGAGCAGTTGATTGCAGGCTCTGTCGCGGAGGTCAGGCGTCGTCATGGCTAGGTCGATGCGTGTCACGCGGCAGATTCCGCTCCTGCTCGCCGCCTTGCTCATATGCGAAGCACATCCAGGATCAAAAACAGCCGGTTGCGGCAGATGTGACGCTTGCCTTTTCGTGGATTGAAACGACTTCGATCGTGTTCAATCGTGGGGCAACGGCTGCATTCCCTGGTGATCGAAGGTCACTTGATATTCGTTCACCGCTGCCACCAGTTGCGGCAGGCCATCGGCGGAGGCGGGATCGGCACGAAGCCTGGCGCTCGCCTCCAGCATCCTGCCGATCAATCCATGCAGGGCGGCATCCGGCCCGGGCGCCAGTTTGCAGTTCGCAAACATGTAGTCGATGTTGCTTTCAACCGCCGTGGCCAGTGCGTCGGCGTCTGCGGCCTGCAATCTGGATTGATGAAACGCGGGCAGGTTCTTTGCCACATCGTCATGGATGCGGCTCATCGCTGCCCGTAGAGGCTCATCGGTTTTCCAGCGCTGGCCTTCGGCGAGCACCGGTGCGGCACCGTGGTCGTGGACTTCGCTGGCAGGTTCACTTTGCGACGAGGGTGCGGCGGCGGACGTCGATGCGGCGTTGCCATTGCCCCCGGTGCAAGCGGTCAATGCAAGGGCACACGCAGCTGCATGGAGGGTGATGGCTCGCATCTTCATGGACGTGTCTCTTCACATACTTGCCGCCACCGTAACAAGCAGGGGCGCTATCCGGATTGACCTGCATCAAGCAGGTGGCAGATTCGGTTCTGACTGCAGCGGATGGGCGCAGGTTTGCATCGACAGGCCCGAGACCTTGCGTGTGGCCCGATAGGTGGGGGCCTTGCACGGGTGGCGCGGTGCGAAACCATTTGAAGCGGCTGCGATGTAAGTTGCGAATCGCTTCGTCGATGTGGAAAGCCGCCGCGACTGATGGCCTGGGGCCATGAGTCAGGAAGCGGTTGGAGAAGGCCCCTTTGCGACTCCTACATCAGGGCGCAATCAACGCTGCCGCCGCGACCAGAAGTAGATCGGCAGGCCGGCCACGATCAGCACCGCGCCCCACAGCAGGGCTTCGCTGCCGACGCCGAGCACGGCGTAGAGGCTGTAGATGAGCGCGCCCGCGGCGACCAGGCGGGTGCCGGTGCCGGTGCCGCGCAGCACCCAGGCGGCGGCGCCGGCCACGTAGGGCAGCAGGGTGGCGGCGGTGGAGAGCAGCACCGAGAAGATGAACAGCTGCACCAGCGAGCGGTTGTAGTTGGCGATCACCAGCACGGTGGCGAGCACGCTGCTGGCGAGTACACCGAATACCGGAGCGCCCTTGGCATTGATGCGGGCAAACGCCGCCGGCAGCACGTGGTCGCGGGCGGCGGCCAGCGGCAGTTGCGCCGACAGCAGGATCCAGCCGTTCAATGCGCCCAGGCAGGAAACAGCCATCACCACCGCCAGCGCGGTGCCGGCGGCCGGGCCCCACAGCGCGGCCGCGGCGTCGGCCATGGGTGCGGAGGAGTGCTGCAGCACGTCCATCGGCAGCAGCCCGATCACGGTGGTGCAGGCCAGGATGGTGGCGATGCCGGCCAGGGCGGTGCCGACGACGGTGGCGCGGGCCACGGTGCGCGGGGCGTCGTGCACCGAATCGGCGGGCACGGTGGCCGCTTCCAGCCCGATCATCGCCCACAGGGTCAGTGCGACGGTGGCGCTGGCCACGGCCGGCAGGCTTTCGCCGCTGGGATTGAACGGCACGTAGTGGCTGGTATCGACGAACCACAATGCGATGCAGCCGAACAGCAGCAGCGGCACGACTTTGAGCACGGTGGTGAGCAGCTGCATGCGCCCGGCCTCGCGGGTGCCGGCGATGTTGATGGCCGCGCACGCCCACAAGGCGAGCAGGGCGCAGCTGGCCGCGCGCACCGGGGTGGCGGTGAGGGCGGGGAAGATGGCGCCGATGCTGCCGGTAAAGGCCACGGCAATGGCGGCGATGGCACACCACATCGAGATCCAGTAGCTCCACGCGATCACGAACCCGGGCAGCTCGCCGAAGGCGTTGCGGGCGAATACATAAGGCCCGCCGGTCTGCGGCCAGCGCCGCGCCAGGCAGGCGAAGGTGACGGCCAGCAGCAGCGCTCCGCACAGGGTGATGCCCCAGCCCAGGGTGCTGGCGGCGCCGTACTGGGCCAGGGCCGAGGGCAGCAGGAAGGTGCCCGAGCCGATCATGCTGCCGACCACCAGCGCGGTGGTGGACCAGAAGCCCAGGGGGCGGCGGGGAGTTTTCATAGAGGGGACGGGCAACGGAGCGTGGCTGACGCGAAGCGCGGCAAGCCGGGTCATCAGGCGCGCGCGACGGGGCGAAAAAGGCCCGTGCAGCGCAGGGAGGGCGCGATTATGACCGTTCAGGGCGCTGGCCGCGATGCCCGCGGCGGCGCGATCCAGCTCGTGGCCATGGCGGGTAATGACCTTTGGCCCTTGTCGCTGGCGGAGATGCTCTTGACGCTTGACGCTTATCCACAGCATCGGACGCCCTCATGCCTCTTCGCCCGCTCGTGCTTGCCGTATCCCTGTCGTTGGCCGCCGGCCTGACCGCCTGTTCGCCGTCCGCCCCTGAGGGCAAGCCGGAAGGAACTTCCGCCAGCGCGGCGCAGGCCGACAAGGCCCGGCAGTTGACCGCCGCCTATGCCGAGTTCTGGGAAGAGGTGCTCAAGCTCAATCCGGTGCAGGCCACCTTCCAGGGCGACAACCGCTACAACGACCAGCTGCCGGACTTCGGCTCGGCCGAGTACCGCAAGCAGATCCACGATTTCAACCAGCGCTGGCTGGACAAGGTGCGGAAGTTCGGCGATGCCGGCCTGACCGGGCAGGACCTGCTGAGCTACGAGATTTTCGTGCGCGAGCGCCAGGACGAGCTGGAATCGGAGAAGTTCCCCTCGTGGATGCTGCCGGTCAACCAGATGGGCAGCATTGTCAGCTACGCGGTGATGCTCGGCTCCGGGCAGGGCGCGCAGCCGTTCAAGACGGTGAAGGATTACGCCAACTGGCTGGCACGTGCGGGGCGTCTGCCGGTGCTGCTGGATACCGAAATCGCCAACATGCGCGAAGGCATCAAGGCCGGCGTGGTGCAGCCGCGGGTGCTGATGGAAAAGGTGCTGCCGCAGTTCGATGCGCTGATCACCGCCAAGCCGGAGGACAGCGAGTTCTGGGGTCCGATCAAGGCGCTGCCGGCCGATTTCGCCGATGCCGACAAGCAGCGCCTGACCGCGGCCTACCGTGGGTTGATCGCCGACCAGCTGATGCCGGCGCTGCAGAAGCAGCGTGACTTCATCGCCAACGAGTACCTGCCGGCGACCCGTGACAGCGTGGGCCTGGACGCGCTGCCCAATGGCAAGGCGTGGTACGTGTTCTCGGCCCACCAGAGCACCACCACCGAGCAGACGCCCGAGCAGATCCACCAGATCGGCCTGGACGAAGTGGCGCGCATCCACGGCGAGATGCAGAAGGTGATGGAGCAGGTGGGCTTCAAGGGGTCGCTGCAGGACTTCTTCAAGTTCATGCAGACCGACAAGCGCTTCGAGTTCAAGTCGGAAGAGGAGCTGCTGGCGCATTACCGGGCGCTGGAGGCGAAGATCCAGGCCAATGTGCCCAAGCTGTTCTCGCTCACGCCCAAGGCCGGGTTCGAGATCCGCCCGATCGAGGCGTTCCGCGCGCGCTCGGCGGCCGGTGGCGAGTACATGAGCCCCAGCGAAGACGGCAGCCGCCCGGGCATTTTCTACGTCAACACCTACGACCTGCCGACGCGCAAGACCTGGGACGCCGAAGACCTGTTCCTGCACGAGGCCATTCCCGGCCACCACTTCCAGCTGGCGTTGCAGCAGGAGCTCAAGGGCGTGCCGGCGTTCCGGCGTTTCGGTGGCGAGACCGCTTTCATCGAGGGTTGGGGCCTGTACGCCGAAGGGCTGGGCAAGGATCTGGGCGTCTACACCGACCCGTACAGCTACTTCGGCCGCCTGCAGGGCGAGTTGTGGCGTGCGGTGCGCCTGGTGGTGGATACCGGCCTGCACAGCAAGAACTGGGACCGCCAGCAGGTGCTGGACTACATGTTCGCCAACTCCTCGGTCAGCGAACCCGATGCCATCGCCGAGGCCGAGCGTTACATCGCATGGCCGGCCCAGGCACTGGCCTATAAGACCGGTGAGCTCAAGATCAAGCAGCTGCGCGCCCGCGCCGAGCAGCAGCTGGGTGACAGGTTCGACATCCGCGAATTCCATGCCGAAGTGTTGAAGGACGGCTCGGTGCCGCTGAGCGTGCTGGAAAGCAAGATCGACACCTGGATTGCCAGCAAGAAGGGTTGATCCACCGGCAGCCGCGCCTGCCGGCTGCGCGCACATGTGGAGCCGGGGGGCGCACCTGTAGAGCCGGGCAGCGCCCGGCTGCTCTGCGGTTCCCATGCGGGACGGTGCTTGCCGGGCGTTGCCCGGCACTACAGGTAGGTCGGTGCGCGGGCGCGTTCTGTTGTGCCGGGATGTCGCCGAGCAACCCTGTAGCGCCCGCGCTGCGCGCATGCCTCTGTAGAGCCGGGCAGCGCCCGGCTGCTCTGCGGTTCCCATGCGGGACGGTGCTTGCCGGGCGTTGCCCGGCACTACAGGTAGGTCGGTGCGCGGGCGCGTTCTGTTGTGCCGGGATGTCGCCGAGCAAACCTGTAGCGCCCGCGCTGCGCGCATGCCTCTGTAGAGCCGGGCAGCGCCCGGCTGCTTTGCGGTCTCCTGCGGGACGGTGCTTGCCGGGCGTTGCCCGGCACTACGGGGCTGGCTTGCCGGGCGTTGCCCGGCACTACCGGTTGGTCGGTGTGCGGACGCGTTTCCTGTAGAGCCGGGCAGCGCCCGGCTGCTTTGCGGTTCCCATGCGGGACGGTGCTTGCCGGGCGTTGCCCGGCACTACGGGTCTGGCTTGCCGGGCGTTGCCCGGCACTACGGGTCTGGCTTGCCGGGCGTTGCCCGGCATTACCCGGCACTACCGGTTGGTGGTGCGCTACAGGTCGCTCTTGTGCGCTTGTGTCGTCGGGCCAACAAAAACGGACCCCGCGGGGTCCGTTTCAGCGATACGAACGCATTGCCCTGGCGAATGCCGGGCAGCGGGTTTCCCCCGCATCGGGCGCCCGGTTTCAGAGCGTGATCTGCTCGAAGTTCTCCGCGCGGGTGTGGCCGTGGGTGGCTTCGCCCGTGCGGGGCATCGGGTAGTCCGGCAGACGGTCGATCAACACCGTCTGCAGGCCGGCGTCGCGGGCCGCATCCAGCTCCTCGACCACGTCGGACAGGAACAGGATGTCGCGCGGTGCCTGCTTGATGGCGGCGGCGATGCGGGTATAGCTGGGGGCCTCGCGCTTGCCGCCGACTTCGGTGTCGAAGTGGCCGGAGAACAGGCCGGTCAGGTCGCCGGCGTCGCTGTAGGCGAAGAACAGTTTCTGCGCGGCCACCGAACCGGACGAATACACATACAGCGGAATGCCGGCCGCATGCCATCCGCCCAGGGCCGCGGCCACTTCCGGGTACAGATGCGCGGTGTAGTCGCCGTTGCGGTAACCGGCGTCCCAGATCATGCCCTGCAGCGCCTTGAGCGCGGTGTGTTTGCGGTCCTGGTCGATCCAGCCTTGCAGGGTCTCGACAATGACCGCATCGTCGCAGGCGCTGGCGGCAATCTCGGTGGCCACCGCATCCAGCCAGCGGCGCACCTGCGGCTCTTGCCCATGGCTGCGGACGAACCCGGGCAGGGCGGTGCGGGCGTAGGGAAACAGCACATTCTTGACGAAGGAAATGCTGCTGGTGGTGCCTTCGATATCGGTCAGGATCACGCGGGGACGGGACATGGCTCAGGCCTCCTTGGCCGGCTGGCCGGGTTCATGGCCGGGAAACCTGCGGGCGATATCGGTACCGGTGAAGTGGCCGACCCAGCCGTCGGGCTCGGTGAAGAAACGGATGGCGGCGAAGTCCGGTTCGGCGCCCATGTCGAACCAGTGGGTAAGGCCATCGGGCACCGAGATCAGGTCGTCCTTCACACACTCGACCTGGTAGACCTTGTCGTCCACATGCAGGGTGAACAGGCCCGAGCCGGCGACGAAGAAACGCACCTCGTCTTCCTTGTGGTAGTGCTCGTCGAGGAACTTCTGACGGATCGCGGCGCGGTCCGGATGGTCCGGGGCGACGGAGGCCACATCGACGCTCTTGAAGCCATACGCGGCGACCAGCCGGTCGATGTCTGCGCGGTAGGCGGCGAACACCTCCTCCTGGCTGGCACCGGCGGTGATCGGGTGGTTGGCCTGCCAGCGCTCGAAGGTGACACCGATCTTCTGCAGTTCGGCGGCGATGACCTCCCCGTCGCGGCTGTCCAGCAGCGGCGTGTCGGGAGCGGTGTCGTTGAAGATGCGGAGTCGACTCATGGCGGGGGCAGTCACGAAAAGAGGGGGGGGGTGTCAGCGGCCGGCTGCCGGCCGCACGGATTCAGCGACCGCCGCGCAGCTTGCGCAGTTCCAGTTCGCAGTGCAGCAGGAACTCGAACGCTTCCAGGTGGCGGCGGGCCTCGGCCATGTCGCGGCCCCAGGCATACAGCCCGTGGCCGTCGATCAGATAGCCCCACATCGATTGCGTATCGAGCAGGGCATCGACCTGGGCCGCCAGCAGGTCCATGTCCTGGGTGTTGGCGAACACCGGCACGTCCACCGCCATCTCGTGGGTGCGGTTGCCGTGGAAGGCCTTGAGCAGTTCGTAGCCTTCCAGGCGGATATGACCTTCGCCGGCGTACAGCCGCGAGGCGATGGTCTGCACCGGCGAATGGGTGTGCAGCACGCAGCCGATGTGCGGAAAGCGGCGGTAGATCTGGGTGTGCAGCAGGGTTTCGGCCGACGGACGCAGCGGCCGGCCGACGGCCTTGCCATCGAAGTCAACGACCATGATGTCGTCCTCGACCAGCCGGCCCTTGTCGCGGCCGGACACGGTGATCGCCGCATGGCGCTCGTCCAGGCGGTGCGAGAAGTTGCTGCTGGTGGCCGGGGTCCACCCTGCCTGGGCAAGCTCACGGACATTGGTGATCAGCAGCTGCGCCAGTTCGCGCAGCTGCTGGGTGTCATACGGAAAGGAAGGGGCGTTCATGCCCCGTATTCTACTTCCCGGCTTGCCCGCTGTCGGCGCGCAGCTTGCTGTGGCGGACGCCATAGGTGAAGTAGATGACGAAGCCGGTCGCCGTCCAGATTCCCATCAGCATCCAGTTGTGCGCGGTCATGGCGGTCAGCAGCGCGATGCAGCTGAGCACGCCCAGACTGCAGATCAGCCACGCCATCGGCATGCGGAACGGGCGCGGCAGGGCCGGCTGGGTACGGCGCAGGATCATCACCCCGGCACAGACCGCGGCAAACGCGATCAGGGTGCCCATCGAGGTCAGTTCGCCCAGGATGTCCAGCGGGAACAGCGCCGCCAGCAAAGCGATGCCGATGCCGGTGATCACGGTATTGATGTGCGGGGTGCGGTATTTGGGATGGATGCGGGTGAATACCGGCGGCAGCAGGCCATCGCGGCCCATGATCATGAAGATCCGCGGCTGGCCGATGATCATCACCAGCACCACCGAGGAAAGCCCGATCAGCGCGCCGATCTCGACGATGATGCGCAGCCAGCCCAGTTGCGGATGGGCGGCCACCGCGGTCACCACCGGCTCGTCGGTGCCGAGCAGCTGGAACGGCACCAGCCCGGTCATCACCGCGGCCATGGCGATGTACAGCACGGTGCAGATCAGCAGCGACAGCAGCATGCCAATCGGCATGTCGCGCTGCGGCTTGTGCGATTCCTGCGCTGCCACCGACACCGCCTCGAAGCCGATATAGGCGAAGAACACCATGGCGGCACCGCGCAGTACCCCCTCGAAACCGTACTTGCCCGGCCCCTCGTTGGCGGGAATGAACGGGGTCCAGTTGCCGGGGTCGACATATTTCCAGCCGGCGAAAATCACCAGCACGATCAGGCCGACCTTCAGCACCACCATCGCCATGTTGATCGCGGTGGATTTGCGGATGCCGACATAGCACAGCCAGGTCAGCAGCAATACGATCCCGGCGGCGGGCAGGTTGGCGATGGCGCCGGTCGGGCGCAGTTGCGCGTCCAGTGGCGCACTCACCAGTGCGGCAGGCAGGTGGATGTTGAAATGGTCGAGCAGGCTGAGAAAGTAGCCGGTCCAGCTGACCGCGACCGCCGAGGCGGAGACGCCGTATTCGAGCACCAGCATCCAGCCGATGAACCAGGCCGACAGCTCGCCGAAGGTGGCGTAGGTATAGGTGTAGGCACTGCCGGAAACCGGCACCATCGCGGCGAATTCGGCATAGGCCATCGCGCAGAAGGCGCAGCAGATGGCGGCCAGAATGAACGACAGGATGATCGCCGGGCCGGCGTGATTGGCTGCCGCCTGGCCGGTGATGACGAAGATGCCGCCGCCGATCACCGCGCCGATGCCCAGTGCGGTCAGGCCCCACGGGCCCAGGGTGCGGCGCAGGCTCAGGCCGTTGGCTTCCTGGTGCGCGGCGTGCGGATGCTTGGTGGCCCACAATTGTTTGAGCATGGTCGATGTCTTCGCTGGCAGTGCGCGGTGGCGCATGAAAAAAGGCCGGCGTGGTGGCGCCGGCCCCGGTCGGTTACGCGCTCTGGTTGAGCTTGCTGTGGCGGATGCCGTAGCCGAAGTAGATGCACAGGCCGAGCAGCGTCCACAGCACGAACACCAGCCAGTGGGCGGCGAACGCCATGGCGAACAGGCCCAGGCAGATCAGGGCACCGGCTGGCGCGATGAACCAGACCGCCGGAACGCGGAAGGAACGCGGCATGTCGGGTCGGGTACGGCGCAGCACCAGCACGCCGATGCAGACGGTGGCGAAGGCCAGCAGGGTGCCCATGGCGACCAGCTCGCCCAGCACGCTCAGCGGCACCAGCCCGGCCAGGGTGGCGGCGACCACGCCCACGATAAGGGTGCTCAGGTGCGGCGTGCGGAACTTCGGGTGCACCTTGCCGAAAATCGGCGGCAGCAGGCCATCGCGGGAGATAGTGTAGGCCACGCGGGTCTGGCCCATCATCATCACCAGGATCACCGAGGACAGGCCGGCAATGGCGCCGATCTCGACCCAGGTCTTCAGCCAGGACAGGCCGGCATAGGCTTGCAGCGCGGTGGCCACCGGCTTGTCGGTACCCAGCAGCTTGTAGGACATGAGCCCGGTCATCACCGCACAGACGACGATGTAGATCACGGTGCACACCGCCAGCGAGCCGAGCAGGCCGATCGGCATGTTCTTCTGCGGGTCCTTGGTTTCGCCGGCGGCGGTGGAGACCGCGTCGAAGCCGATGTAGGCGAAGAACACGATCGAGGCGGCGCGCAATACACCGCTCCAGCCGAACTCGCCGAAGGTGCCGGTGTTGTCGGGGATGAAGGGGGTCCAGTTGGCGGGATCGACGTAGCTCGCGCCGAAACCGACGAACAGGCAGATCACCGTCACCTTGATCGCCACGATGACCGCGTTGACGAAGCTGGACTGGGTGACGCCGACGTACAGCAGGGTGGCGATCGCGGCGACGATCAATACCGCGGGAAGGTTGAACAGCTTGCCCGAGGCGACGAACTGGCCCGCTTCCCAGGTGATCGGGGCCGCGGTGAGGGCGTCGGGGAAAGGCAGGTTCAAGGTGGTGGTGAGGAAGCTGATCATGTACGCCGACCAGCCCACCGCCACGCTGGCCGAGGCGAACAGGTATTCCAGCACCAGGCACCAGCCGATGAACCAGGCCATGCCTTCGCCGAGGGTGGCATAGGAGTAGGAATAGGCGCTGCCGGAGACCGGGATCATCGCCGCGAACTCGGCATAGCACAGGCCGGCGAAGGCACAGGCCAGGCCGGCCAGCACGAACGACAGCATGATCGCCGGGCCGGCGTGGTGGGCGGCAGCCTGGCCGGTGACGACGAAGATGCCGGCGCCGATCACCGCACCCATGCCGAGCAGGATCAGGTGCTTCGCTGTCAGGGTCCGTTTGAGCGTGGCTTCGCCTTCCAGGCTGCCTTCGACCGGTTCACCGGCGTCGACGTGGGCGGCCGGCTCGACCGGTTTGACCCGCAACAGAGATTTGAGCATGCGGCAATTTCCCCAAGGTGTTCAGGTGGCTCGCGGTCGAATGCCGCAGTGCCGGAGTGGTGACGTGATCCGTCGTGGATCGCGCATCCGCCTTACCTTGCCAAAGCCGGCGGTGCTCCACAAGCGCGGTTGCAGCATGAGCGGCGATAATGCGCGCTGGATGTTGCCACGGGGATAGTCCCACTCATGCACGACCCGGATACGGATTTGAAACAGGCGCTGCGCGACTATGCGCAGCGCTGGCCGGAAGAGACCGCGCTGGCCGCGCAGTTCGCCGCGTTGCTGGACGATGCGCAGGACCCGTTCGCGCGCGAGCGGCTGCAGGGGCATTTCACCGGCAGCGCGTGGCTGGTCAGCGCCGACGGCGCGCGGGTGCTGCTCACCCATCACCGCAAACTGCAGCGCTGGCTGCAACTGGGCGGCCATGCCGACGGTGAACGTGATCCCGGCGCGGTGGCGTTGCGCGAGGCGCAGGAAGAATCCGGCCTGTCCGGATTGACGCTGCTGTCAACGCGGATTTTCGATCTCGACCGGCACTGGATTCCCGAACGCAAGGACGCGCCCGGTCATTGGCATTACGACCTGCGCTACGTGGTGCGTGCCGGTGCCGACGAGACGTTCATGGTCAGCGCGGAGTCGCTGGACCTGGCCTGGTGCGAGGTGGCGGATGTGGCCGCCGGGCCGGACCTGTCGATGCGGCGGATGGCCTGCAAGTGGCAGCAGGCGGTAGCCGCGGCGGTCTGACCGGCGCGGTCTGGCGCAGGCGCTTTCCGCAGCAGCGAGGCCAGCGGAGGCCGTGCGGGAAAGCGGGGGAGGTTCCAGGGGCGGAGGAGGTGCAGTGGAAGCCCCCTCGCGGCGTAGGCCGCCCCTATCAAATCGGCAGTCTTGCGACTTATGTCGCTGCTGCGAAAACCGGCGCCGCGGGCAGGGCGACGTCAGTGGCGCGGCGTTCTGCGTCCACATCGCGGCGGCGGCAGCGCAGGCGCGGCTCAGTAAAGGACGCGGGTACGCAGCGTGGCGGGAATGGCGGCCAGTTCCTCGCGGATGGTGGCGGTCTGGTCCTCGCTGGCACTGATATCGATGACCACGTAGCCGACCTTGGCATCGGTGCGCAGGAACTGGCCGTCGATGTTGAGGTTGTGGCGCGAGAAAATGTCGTTGATCTGCGACAGCACGCCGGGCACGTTGCGATGGATGTGCAGCAGACGCAGGCTGTGCTCGTGGCTGGGCAGGGTCACTTCCGGGAAATTGACTGCCGACAGCGTGCTGCCGTTGTCGCTGTAGCGCACCAGTTTGGCGGCCACTTCGACGCCGATGTTGTCCTGCGCTTCCAGCGTGCTGCCACCCACGTGCGGGGTCAGGATGACGTTGTCATGGGCAACCAGCGGCGATTCGAACGGATCGCCATTGCCTTGGGGTTCAACCGGGAACACGTCCACGGCGGCGCCGCCCAGGTGTCCGGAAGTCAGTGCCGCATCCAGCGCATCGATATCGACCACGGTGCCGCGGGCGGCGTTGATCAGGTGCGCGCCGGGCTTCATCTTCGCCAGCTGCGCGGCGCCGATCATCCACAGCGTGGACGGGTTTTCGGGCACGTGCAGGGTGACTACGTCCGAACGCGCCAGCAGGTCGTCCAGGCTGGCGGCCGGATGGGCGTTGCCCAGCGACAGTTTGGTTTCGATGTCGTGGAAGATCACGTGCATGCCCAATGCTTCAGCCAGCACCCCGACCTGGGTGCCGATGTGGCCGTAGCCGATGATGCCCAGCGTCTTGCCCCGTACCTCATGGCTGCCGGCGGCCGATTTCGACCAGCCGCCGCGGTGGCACTCGGCGTTCTTCTGCGCAATGCCGCGGGCCAGCAGGATCGTCTCGGCAATCACCAGTTCGGCCACTGAACGGGTATTGGAATAGGGCGCGTTGAAGACCGGAATGCCGGCCAGTTCGGCCGCTTCCAGATCCACCTGGTTGGTGCCGATGCAGAAACAGCCGATCGCCATCAGCCGCTTGGCATGGACCAGCACGTCGGGGCCCAGCTGGGTGCGCGAGCGGATGCCGAGGATGTGGGCTTCGGCGATGCGCGTCTTCAGCTCGTCTTCCGGCAGCGACTTGGCATGCAGCTCGATCTGCGAATACCCGGCCGCCTTGAAGATATCCACGGCGGTGGGGCTGACCCCTTCGAGCAACAAAACGCGGATGTCCTGCTTCGGGAACGAGGTCTTCTTCGGCGACATGTCGGCTGGGGCGGAAATAGCGAAGGGAAATTCACTATGCCAGAAGCCGGATGGATTTGGTGCGCTGCGCAATGCGGCAAGGCATTGATGGGAAAAGGTTTCATATGAATTCAATCGCCTTCCCGAGCGCTGCCGCGCGACGACTGGACGCGCCCGGGGCAGGCTGGCACGCTGGGCGCCCCTCACGTTGCCGACGCCGCCGTTGCCATGACCGATCCGCGCCTGGAATCCCTGCAGCACGCCTGCCCGACGCTGCGCCTGACGACCGAGCCGTCCGACCTGGAGCATTACGGCCGCGACTGGACCCGGCGCTGGACCCCGGCACCGCTGGCCATCGCGTTGCCGGCCACGGTCGAGGAAGTGCAGGCGGCGGTGCGCTGGGCCAATACACAGGGTGTGGCGATCGTGCCTTCAGGGGGACGCACCGGCCTGTCCGGCGGTGCGGTCGCGGCCAACGGTGAGCTGGTGCTCAGCCTGGAACGGATGAACAAGGCGCTGGCGTTCGATGCGGTGGATCGCACCCTGACGGTGCAGGCCGGCATGCCGCTGGAGGCGGTGCACAACGCCGCCGGCGAGCATGGCTTGAGCTATCCGGTGGATTTCGCTGCCCGCGGCTCCTGCTCGATCGGCGGCAACATCGCCACCAATGCCGGCGGCATCCGCGTGATCCGCTACGGCAATACCCGCGAGTGGATCGCCGGGCTGAAGGTGGTGGCCGCCAATGGCGAGTTGCTCGAACTGAACAAGGGCCTGATCAAGAACTCCAGTGGCTACGATTTCCGCCAGCTGATGATCGGCTCGGAAGGCACGCTGGGCATCGTGGTCGAGGCCACGCTGAAACTTACCGATCCGCCGCCGGCGACCCGGGTGATGCTGCTGGCACTGCCCTCGTTCGAGGTGCTGATGCAGGTGTTTGCCGCCTTCCGTGAACGCCTGCCGCTGGAGGCGTTCGAGTTCTTCACCGACCGTGCGGTGAACCACGTCACCGCCCATGGCGCGCAGTATCCATTCGATGCGCGGCATCCGTATTACGTGGTGACCGAGTACGCCTGCCGCGATGAGGCCGGTGAGGCGGTGGCGATGGCCGCGTTCGAGCACTGCATGGAGCAGGGCTGGGTGCTGGATGGCGTGATCAGCACCAGCGAGGCCCAGGCCCGGCAGCTGTGGCGCCTGCGCGAGGGCATCACCGAAGCGGTCGCCCGCTACACGCCCTACAAGAACGACGTATCGGTGCGGATCTCGGCGATGCCGGCGTTCCTGGCCGAAACCCAGGCGCTGATCGGTGAGGCCTATCCGCATTTTGAGGTTGTGTGGTTCGGGCATATCGGCGACGGCAACCTGCATATCAACGTGCTCAAGCCCGATGCCAGCAGTGACGCCGAATTCCTGGCGCAGTGCGAGCACGTCACCAGACTGCTGGCGCAGGTGCTGCAGCGCTTCGATGGCAGCATTTCCGCCGAGCACGGCATCGGCCTGGTCAAGAAGGCCTACCTGTCCAGCACCCGTTCGCCGGCCGAGATCGCTTTCATGCGTGCGGTCAAACACGCTTTCGACCCGGCCGGGTTGATGAATCCGGGCAAGCTGTTCGATGCCTGAGCCAAGACGCCTGCGGTGCGGGCGGTTAATCTTGCCGCCTTGCCCACCACCTTCCAAGACGATGATGATCCGCTCGATTCTGTTCTGCACATTGTTCGCCCTGCCGTTGTCGGCGGTTGCTTCCAGCTTTGCCGGCACCTCGGCCGGATCCGCCTCGGGTGCGTCCTCGCATTCGTCGGGCAGCAGCTCCGGCGACGACAAGGTGGTGCTGGACGCACGCGACGACGCAGCCGGCTTCATTGCCAGCGAAGGCCGCATCCGCAGCGCGCGTCTGGAAGCGGCGTTGATCCAGCTGCGTTCGCGCGACAGCGCGGCGCGGTCGGCCAGCGATCTGGAACTGGCGCGGGCCATCCTGGCGCTGTGATCCACCGCTGGCGCCGCCTGGCGCTGCTGGCGCTGCTGTGCTGTGCGGCACCGGCGCAGGCCGCCATCCGTTTCCATCTGGATCCCGATGGCCTGACCCCGGCCGAAGTGGCGGCCAGCACGCAGCTCACTGAAGTGGCCCTGGGCCATCTGCCGGCGAACTGGCGGCGGACGCAGGTACCCGAGGTCGAACTGCAGTGGCGAAATGACCTGCCAGCGCATGTCAGCGGCCGGGCGTTGGGACACCGGATCCGGCTGGACCGGCGGATATTGGCGCAATGGATGGCGGTTGCCGGGGATGCCGACACTCTGGATGGCCGCCGCGCACTGGCGACGCTGCTGCATGAGCTGGCGCATGTGCTCGACCGTTCGCCGCAGGGGGGATGGTCGCGGCAGTCGCGCTTCCGGGAACTCGCCGGCTGGCAGGCGCGTCCGTTGCGGATCGGTCGCGGCCGGAACCGTTTTGCCGATCGCAGTCCGGATCGCTACGAGCTGCACAGCCCGGCGGAGTTCTTCGCGGTCAACGCCGAGTATTACCTGCTCGACCGCGAATATGCCTGTCGGCGGCCGGCCCTGCATGCCTGGTTCGCTGCCCGGCTGGGACCGGCAACGCTGCCGCCACCGGATTGCGGCACCACGATGCCGCTGCTGCAGAACACCGGTGCCGAGGGGGGGGCGGCGCTGATGACGCTGGACCCGGCGCGGATCTATGAGGTGGATTACCTGCTGGCCGAAGGCAACCATCAGCCGATGAGCCGCTGGGGACACAGCATGCTGCGGCTGGTGATCTGCGCGCCGGGACGCGCGCCGGGTCCCGCGTGCCGGCTCGACCTCCCGCATCACCGGGTACTGTCATTCCGCGCGTTTGTTTCCGATGTGCAGATCTCCAGTTGGCGTGGGCTGACCGGCGGCTATCCGTCGCGCCTGTTCGTGCTGCCGCTGGACCAGGTGATCGACGAATACACCAAGGTGGAATTGCGCGGCCTGCAGTCGATCCCGCTGCGCCTGTCGCGTGACGATATCGCCGAGCTGTTGCAACGTACCGGCCAGGTGCACTGGGGCTACGACGGACGCTATTTCTTCGTCAGCAACAACTGCGCGGTGGAGACCGGCAAGCTGCTGCAGGAAGGTATTTCGCGGCTGGAATCCTCCGGGCTGGACCGGATCACCCCGCGCGGACTGTTGCGCCGCCTGCAGCGTCAGGGCATCGCGGATGCGTCGGTGCTGGATGACCGCGAAACCGCGCTGCGCCAGGGCTACTACTTCGAGTCGGCCGCCGCGCACTACCAGAACATGCTGGACGTGGCCCGCGCCGCGCTGCCGATCCCGCAACGGACGGTGGCGCAGTGGTGGGCACAACCGGCCCAGGCACGCGGAAAATGGATTGCCGATGCCGACCTGCGCGCGGCCGCCGCTTTGCTGTTGCTGGAACAGGGCGCGTTGCGGCGGCAGGAACTGCAGGTGCGCGACGCGCTCAAGCGGCGCTTGCTGGGCAGCGACAAGGCGCTGGAGCAATCGCGGGAAACGCTCGAGCAGCTGCTGGAGGTGGCCGGGGTGCTTGCGCGGCCTGCGGCGCTGGCCGGGGAGCGCGGTTACGGCCTGCCGCGGGCGGCGGAACTGGCAACGCTGGAGCACAACGCCGGGCAACTCAGTGCGCGCGCCCGGCAAGGGGCAGGGCAGTTGCGTGAACAGGGCCGCGCCCGGCTGTCCGTGCGCCAGCAGCAGGCGCTGGCCGGCACAGAAGCCAATCTGGATCAACTGGCGCAACGGCTGCGAATTCTCAGCCGCGAGACGCCTTCATCGCCGACGCCGTAGACCGTGATCGAGCTGGCCGCGGCGGTGACGGCTACGGCAGCGCGTTCAGGCGCTGCATCACCGCCGCGCTTATCCGGTCGCAGCGTGCGCCCAGGAACGGGAATGTGCCGGTCAGTGTCGCCGCCAGCACCTCGTGCAGGTCGGTACGCAGCATCCGCCGCGCCCGGTGCAGGCGTGTCTTCACCGTTTCACCGCGCAGCCCCAGCGCCGCGGCAGTCTCCTCGACGCTGCAGTCTTCGATCTCGCGCAGCACGAACACGATGCGGAACGGTTCCGGAAGCCGGTCGATCGCCTGCTCCAGCAGCCGGCGGGCCTGGTCGCGTGCAAGGATCGCGGCCGGGTCGTCATTGCCGGCCTGGCCCGGGAACGGCAGCACCTGTCCCTGTCCCATCTGGATTTCCTCGATGTGCTCCACCGCCACCTGCGGGCGACGCTTGCGCAGGCGGCCATAGGCTTCGTTGAGCACGATGCGGGTAAGCCACGTCAGCAGCGAGGCTTCCCCGCGGAAGTGGGCGAGGCGGGCGAAGGCATGCACGTAGGCTTCCTGCACGACATCCTCGGCCTCGCCTTCATCGCGCAACACGCCGCGCGCCACCCGGAACAGACGCTGGTTGCAGCGGCGCAGGACGTCGCCAAAGGCGTTGCGGTCGCCTTGGCGCACCCGCGCCACCAGCGCCGCATCGTCCAGGGTGGCGTAGTCGGGCGCAGTCGAGGGCAGGGGCGTGGTCATGGTCTGACGGTCTCACGGAGCAGTGGCGGACAGCGCGTCCAGTACCTCGCCGCGCCAGGGATCGTGCGCAAAGTCGCCCAGCAGGCACCGTGTGAACATCGAAACACCGTGCATACGGACGCCGCGTGAGGACAGGCAGGCATGCCCGGCCTGCAGGACGACCGCCACACCACGGGGGCGCAGCCCCTGCTCGATGGTGTCGGCGATCTCGCGGGTCAGCCGTTCCTGGATCTGCAGGCGGGCAGCGAGGGCGTCCACCACCCGCGCCAGCTTGGAAATGCCGACGACCCGCGCGCCGGGCAGATAGGCGATGTGGGCTACGCCGCGGATCGGGGCCAGGTGGTGTTCGCAGACCGAGCGCACCGGAATGTCGCGCAGCAGGACCAGATCGTCGTAGCCGGCGCCGTCGAATGTGCGCCCGAGCGCGACCAGCGGATCGATGGCGTAGCCATGGAACCACTCCTCGCAGGCGCGCACCACGCGTGCCGGGGTGTCGCGCAGGCCCTCGCGATGCGGCTGCTCGCCGATCCAGCCGATCAGGGTGCGCACCGCCGCCTCGGCCTCCTGCCGGCTGGGGCGGGTGGCGGGGAGGTCGGCCAATGGCCGGACAGCTTCAACGGTGGGCAGGCGGGCATCACGCACGGCACGGTCTCGCAGGTGGACTATGCAGACAGATGCGCCAGCGGGCGCCAGGTTCCCGCGGGCCGGCCGGGAACCCGCCGCGTCCTGGCGCATCCAATCGGCAGGCGGTCCAGCACGGGCTGCCTTGAAACGGTATTCCCGCAGGAGGAGTCGTGTCATGGCCGCAGCAGGCGAAACAGGGCAGGGGCCGGATTTTGCGCAGGGTGTATCGCTGGAGGACGTGCCGGCCAGCGGCGTATTGGCCGGGCATGTCGATGGCAGCCCGGTACTGCTCGCGCGCGTGGACGGGCAGCTGTACGCGGTCGACGGCGCCTGTACCCACTACGGCGCGCCGCTGGGCGCGGGGCTGGCGGTGGACGGCCAGATCCGCTGCCCCTGGCACCATGCCTGCTTCAGTCTGCGTACCGGACAGGCCTTGCGCGCCCCGGCATTTGCCGGGCTGGCGACGTGGACGGTGGAAACGGTGGGGCAGCGCGTATTCGTCCGGGCGCGCGTTGCCGGGGGCGCAATCGCGCCGCAGCCCGGCGCGTCGGCAGGCAGCGCATCGCGGCAGCAGGCGCCCCGCCGCATCGTCATCATCGGTGGTGGCGCGGCCGGTTACGCAGCGGCGCTGCGGCTGCGCGAATCGGGGTTTTCCGGCAGCCTGACGCTGCTGTCGGCCGACAGTGACGCGCCCTACGACCGGCCCAACCTGTCCAAGGATTACCTGGCCGGTACCGCAGCCGAGGACTGGATTCCGCTGCAGGCCGCCACGTTCTATGCCGAACACGACATCGACCTGCGCCTGCGCTGCGAGGTGGCCGCCATCGATGTCGGCGCCGCGCAGGTGACGACCCTGGCAGGGGAGCGGTTTGGCTACGACCGCCTGCTGCTGGCCACCGGCGCCGAGCCGGTGCGGTTGCCGGTACCGGGTTTCGAGCGGTCCAATGTGTTCACGCTGCGCTCGCTGGCCGATGCGCGCGCGGTCATCGCCGCGAGCGCCGGCGTGCGCACTGCGGTGCTGATCGGCGCAGGCTTCATCGGCCTGGAGGTGGCCGCGGCGCTGCGTACCCGCGGGCTGGAGGTGCACGTGGTGGCGCGCGAAGCCGAGCCGATGGCCACGGTGCTGGGACCGGTGCTGGCGGCGGAACTGGTACAGCTGCATCGCGGACACGGGGTGGTGTTCCACCTGCAGACCTCGCCAACCCTGTTCGATGGCAGCCGGGTGCTGCTGGAGGATGGCACCCCCGTGGACGCCGGGCTGGTGATCGTCGGGGTCGGGGTGGCGCCGCGCACCGCGCTGGCGGCTGCGGCAGGACTCGCGGTTGACCACGGCATCGTGGTTGACGAGCAGCTGCAGACCTCGGCACCGGGGATCTATGCGGCCGGCGACGTGGCCCGCTACCGCCAGGATGGGGCGCTGCGCCGGGTCGAACACTGGGTGCACGCCCAGCGCCAGGGCCAGGCGGCTGCGGCCAACCTGCTTGGCGCGGCGCAGGCGTTCACCGACGTGCCGTTTTTCTGGACCCATCACTACGGCCTCGACCTGCGTTACAGCGGCTATGGCGCCGGCTGGGACCAGGTGCAGCTTGAAGGCTCGCTGCCCCGTGGCGATTGTCTGGCCCGCTTCAGCCGGCAAGGGCAACTGGTGGCGGTGGCTTCGGTCGGACGTGACCGCGACAACCTGCTGGCGGAGGCGCAGCTATGGCACTGACCGCCTTCGTGTTGGCCGGGGGCGGCAGCCTCGGTGCGGTGCAGGTGGGCATGCTCAAGGCGTTGTGCCAGCGGCGCATCGTGCCCGACCTGCTGGTCGGGGCTTCCGTGGGGGCAATCAACGCGGCCTATTTTGCGGCGCGCCCGGATGCGGCCGGCGCGGCCGCGCTGGAGCAGGTGTGGCTCGGGTTGCGGCGGGCCGAGGTGTTCCCGCTGTCGTTGCGGCACAGCCTGAGCTGCCTGCTGGGGAGCGGCCAGTATCTGGTCGATTCCGCACCATTGCAGGCCCTGATCGCCGCGCAGCTGCCCTATTCCCGTCTGGAGCAGGCGACGGTTCCCTGTCATGTGATTGCCACCGATGTGCTGGATGGCTCTGAAGTGGATTTTTCCGACGGACCGGCGGTCCCGGCCCTGCTGGCCAGCGCGGCGATTCCCGTGGTGTTTCCGCCCGTGCAGCTGGGCGGGCGCTATCTGGCCGATGGCGGTGTTGGCGGATTGACGCCAATATCGGTGGCCTGTGCCTTGGGGGCTACGCGGGTGCTGGTGCTGCCTACGGGCAGATCCTGTGCACTGCAG
Source organism: Stenotrophomonas sp. YIM B06876 (assembly GCF_030711595.1). Classification (GTDB taxonomy): domain Bacteria; phylum Pseudomonadota; class Gammaproteobacteria; order Xanthomonadales; family Xanthomonadaceae; genus Stenotrophomonas. The sequence continues at coordinate 56,280 of NZ_JAUJUJ010000001.1, read as the reverse complement.
GTGCCGCCGCGCGGGGCGATCGCGATCGCGCTGCATACCTTGAACCAGATGGCGATGCGCCAGTTGCAGGCCGATATCGAACGCTTTGCCGGTCGGTGCGACCTGCAGGTGGTGCCGCCGTTGTGCCCGCTGGCGGTGCATGCCTATGATTTTTCGCATACCTCCGAATTGATCGGACGCGCCGAGGTTTCCACGGCGGCCTGGTTGCGTGACGGGCCGGAGGATCCGGACCCGCGCTGGCCGCTGGCGCCGCACCGGCATCCGCACCACTGAGTTGCCAGCGTCTCCGCCGCCGTGGGCGCAGCGGCGGAGATCAGGTTGCGGTGCCGGCGGGACTCAGTCGGCGCGGCCGCCGAACTCGCCGGTGGTGGTGTTGACCAGCACGCGTTCGCCGTTGGCGATGTACTCGGGCACCATGATTTCAATGCCGCTGTTGAGCTTGGCCGGCTTCGGGCGCTTGGTGGCGGTGCCACCCTTGAGCTCGGGCGGGGTCTCCACCACTTCCAGCACCACATGCTGCGGCAGCTGCACCGCCACCGGCTGGTCGTCGATCACCTGCACGAAGATATTGCCCAGGCCTTCGGTGATGTAACCGGCATCGTCACCGATCACTTCGGCATCGAGCGTATACGGGGTGTAATCCTCGTCGTCGAGGAACACGAACGCGTCGCCATCCTTGTAGGAATAGGTGGACTGGCGGCGCAGCAGTTCGACTTCGGGCAGGTTGTCATCGGCGTCGAAGCTGGCATCGAGCTTGTTGCCGCCGGGGACGCTGTACATGATGAAACGGAAGCGGACATTGCCGCCGCGGCCCTGCGGCGAGCTGCGCTCGATGTCGCGGACCTGGTAGACGCCGTTGTTGTATTCGACGACGTTGCCTTTCTTGATTTCGTTGGCTTTCATGACATGGGGCCGATCAGTTGGAAAACGGTGGCGGGCGCGTTGCGGGCAACCTGCCGGGAAAGTTACTTCGGTGCCAGGCGGACGGCGCCGTCGAGGCGGATGGTCTCGCCGTTGAGATAGGTGTTGCCGAGGATATGCGCGACCAGGCCGGCGAAATCCTCGGGCTTGCCCAGCCGGGGCGGGAACGGGATGGAGGCGGCCAGCGACTGCTGCACGGCGTCGGGCATGCCGTCGACCATCGGCGTCCAGAAGATGCCCGGTGCAATCGTCATCACGCGGATGCCGAAGCGCGACAGCTCGCGCGCCATCGGCAGGGTCATGCCGACCACGCCGCCCTTGGAGGCGGAGTAGGCGGCCTGGCCGATCTGGCCTTCATAGGCGGCCACGCTGGCGGTGTTGATGATCACGCCGCGCTCGCCGTCGAGGCCGGCTTCGTTGTGCTGCATCAACTCGGCGGCGGCCTTGGCGACGTTGAAGCTGCCGACCAGGTTGACCATCACCGTGGACTGGAAATTGGCCAGCGGCATGGACGCTTCCTTGCCGAGCACGCGCCCGGCGCCCAGGATGCCGGCGCAGTTGATGGCGGCATTGAGCCCACCGAGGAATTCGCGCGCGGCCGCCAGGTTGGCGGCGACGCCGGCCTCATCGGTGACATTGGTGGTGAAGTAGCGCGCCTTGTCGGCGCCCAGCCCGGTCACCGCGGCGGCGCCCTTGTCGTCATTGAGATCGAACAGGGCCACTTTGCCGCCGTGGGCAACAAGGTGCTGCGCCACGGCCAGACCGAGGCCGGAGACACCACCGGTGATGACGGCACGTACAGAAGACAGCTGCATCCAGATGATCCTGCTGATGTGGAGAGCGCCGATTCTAGCCGAAGCGGCACGCGCGGCCGCGGGCGCCGGGATTCAGGCGATGCGGCGGGCGAAATCCTCCGCCGACAGCCCCGGTGCGAACAGGAATCCCTGGCCCACCGGCACCCCCAGTTCGAGCAGGAACTGGCGCTGCGCCTCGGACTCCACACCTTCGGCCACCAGCCCCAGGCCGAGGCTGCGGGCGATGCCGCAGACCGCCTCGCACACCGCCACATCCGAGCGGTTGCCGGGCACGCCCTCGACAAACAGCTGGCTCAGCTTGAGCCCGTGGATCGGCAGCCGGCGCAGGTAGTTCAGTGCGCTGTAGCCTTCGCCGAAGTCGTCGATGGTCAGCATCACCCCCATCTCGCGCAGCTGGGCAAAGGTGCGCAGGGTGGACGGGGCATCCTCGATCAGCACCCGCTCGGTGAACTCCAGCTCCAGCGCGGTGCCGGGCAGCGCGAACCTGTCCAGCGCCTCGCGCACGTGGCGGGCCAGCTCATCGCCGGCAAACTGGCGGTAGGACACGTTGATCGCCACGCGCACGATGCCCAGCCCCTGGTCCAGCCATTCGCGCACCTGGCGGCAGGCTTCGTGCAGCACCCAGTTGCCGATGCGCACGATGTCGCCGGTGCTCTCGGCGTGGGCGATGAACAGGTCCGGGCGCAGTTCGCCCAGCATGATGTTCTGCCAGCGGATCAGCGCTTCGGCGGCGACCACGCGGCCATGGCGCAGGTCCACCTGCGGCTGGTACACCAGCCGGAATTCGTTGTCGTCCAGCGCCCGGCGCAGCCGGCTTTCGATCTGCAGCCGGTCCTGCTGGCGTTGCGCCAGCTCCGGGGAGAACAGCTGCCAGGCATTGCGCGAACGCCGCTTGCACTCGTACATCGCCATGTCCGCGTTCTGGATCAGCTGCTGCGGGCGGTTGCCATCGTGCGGGGCGCGGGCGATGCCGATGCTGGTGGTGACCGAGAACTCGTCGCTGCCCAAGGTGAAAGGGCTGGAAAACGCCTCGGTGATCGCAGTCGCCAGCCGCTGCGGTTGTCCCGGCTCGGTACGGGCATCACACACCACCAGGAATTCGTCGCCGCCGAAGCGCGCCAGCAGGCCTTCGCTGCCCACCGCGGCGGCGATACGGCGGGTCGCCTCGATCAGCAGTTCATCGCCGGCCGCATGCCCGAGCATGTCGTTGACCACCTTGAACCGGTCCAGGTCGATGTACAGCACCGCGACCGCGGCATGGCTGGGATTGGCCATGCGCATGTCCAGGTCGGTCAGCGCCGCGTCGCGGTTCATGATCCCGGTCAGCGGGTCGGTCCGGGCCTGGATGCGCAGGGTTTCCTCGCCCTGCTTGCGCTCGGTGATGTCCTGCAGGGTGCCGGCAATGCGCGAGCCGGCCACATCGCCCGCTTCCACCTCGCCGACCATGCGGATCCAGAAACTGTGGCTATCGGCGCGTTGTCCCTGCAATTCCAGCTCGAATCCCGTGCGCCGCTCGACCACGTCCAGCAGCGCCCGTTGCAACTGCTCGCGGTCCTCGCTGCGCAGGCACTCGAGCAGCCGCTGCAGGGTTTCAGGCGGGCGCTGCTGGCCGAGGATGCGCTGGGCTTCGCCGGTCAGGTACAGCCGCTGCTGGCCGCGGTCCCATTCCCAGCCGCCGATATGGGCCAGTGACTGGGCGCGGTCGAACAGCGCGTTGTCACGCTTGAGTTCGGTGATGTCGCTGAACAGTGCGAACACATGGTCGGGGGTGTCGCAGCCGGAGGAGAAGACCGGGACATTGGTGGTGGAAATCCAGATCATGCGGCCGCGCGGGCGGTGGTACAGGCCGATGATGGTGCTGCGGGTGGTACGGCCGGCGTGGAACGCCAGCGAGACCGGCCATTGCGCGGGAGTGATCGGATGGCCGTTTTCATCGACGGTGATCCAGTCCTCGCCGCTCATCGCCGGCCGCGTCGCTCCCGCGGCCGCACCATTTACGCCGAGGATGCGGTAGGCGGCCGGATTGGCGGAGACCAGTTTCAGCTCGCGGTTGAACAGCATCACCCCCTTGTCGATCGATTCCATCAGCAGGCGGTAGCGCGACTCGGCCTCCCAGCGCCGGCTCAGATCGCGCGCCACCGCGACAATGCAGCGGTCGCCCTCCTGGACGAAGCCGGCCGAATGCACCTCGACCGGGAAGCGGCTGCCATCGCCGCGCATGTTGGTGACTTCCAGCACATAGGTTTCGCCGCGATCGAGCGTTTCCCATACCGGTTGCAGGTGGCCGTCGGGCAGGTCCGGATTCAGGTTCTCGATCGGCTGCCCGACGATTTCCTCGCGCGGGCGGCCATAGGCCTGGATGCCCGCCGTGTTGAGATCGAGCACGGTGCCGGTTTCGCTGAGGATGCTGACCGGATCGGGCACGGCATTGAACAGGGTGGCGTAGCGGCGCTGTGCCGACAGTCGCGCGGACATGGCCGAGGACAGGGCATCGCGGGCGGTGGCCAGCAGGCGTTGCAGCTCGGGAACGAGCGGCCCGGCGAGGGCCGCATCCAGTTCGGCCAGTGCATCGACATGGGCGGTGGGGTGATCACCGACGGAAGGGTCGTCGCGCTGGCCGGAGGTCGTCATGTCGTTGTCAGTGCTCGCCCTGTCTTGCTGCCCGTTTCGCGGCCCAGCCGTTCGGCCAGCCAGCGGCCCGTCGCCGCCAGCGCCGCAAGGTCGACGCCGGTCTCCATCCCCATGCCGTGCAACATATACACCACATCCTCGCTGGCGGCATTGCCGCTGGCGCCGCGGGCATAGGGGCAGCCGCCAGCGCCGGCCACCGCCGCATCCACCACCCGCACGCCTTCTTCCAGGCAGGCGGCGATGTTGGCCAGCGCCTGGCCGTAGGTGTCGTGGAAGTGCACCGCCAGCGCCGCCATCGGGATCTCCGCCGCGACCGCACGCAGCATCGCGCGGGCCTTGTGTGCGGTGCCCACGCCGATGGTGTCGCCCAGCGAAATCTCGTAGCAGCCCATGGCGTGCAGGCGGGTGGCCACGCGGACCACGTCGGCCAGCGGTACTTCGCCCTGATACGGACAACCCAGCACGGTGGAGACATAGCCGCGGACCTTGACCCCGTCGGCGGCGGCGCGCGCCAGGATCGGCTCGAAACGCTGCAGCGACTGCTCGATACCGGCGTTGGTATTGGTGCGGTTGAAGGTCTCCGAGGCCGCGGTGAACACCGCCACTTCCTGCACCCCGACCGCGCGGGCGCGCTCGTAACCCTGCTCGTTGGGCACCAGCACCGGGTAGTCGACCCCGGGAAGCTTGTCGATGCCGGCATAGACTTCGGCCGCGTCGGCCAGCTGCGGAACCCAGCGTGGACTGACGAAACTGGTGGCCTCCACGGTTTTCAGCCCCGTGGCCGCCAGCCGGTTGATCAACGCGATCTTGTCGGCGGTGGAAACCTGGACTTTTTCATTCTGCAGGCCATCACGCGGGCCCACTTCGACGATGCGGACGAAATCTTTCATACGGACCTGTTGCGGTAATCGGGTGGGAGGAATCCATGGAGCGGATCGGGCGGCCGGCCGACGCCGGATCGCACGGGGATCCGGTGGTTCCCGGCGACATGGCTGATGGCGCCCGCAGGGACTCCATCATAATGATTGGCGCGGGGCACGGCTCACGCCGGCCCGCCTCCGCCGGCGCTATTGCGGAACAGTGCAGTGCGACCGGAAAGCCGCGGCGGTCCGCTTGCTGGTCCCGCGTTGTTGGCCGTCGGGACTACGGGCGGCAGCGCACCGCCGGCGCGCCGGAACACCGCTCAGCCCTGGGTTGCCCAGCGCGGCGGGCGCTTGTCGAGAAACGCCGACAGCCCTTCCTTGCCTTCGGGGGAAGCGCGCAACGCGGCAATCAAGGCGGCATTGGCCTGATCCAGGCGGTCGCGCTCACCGCTGGCCGCCGCGACGTTGCGCACCAGGGTCTTGGCCGAGGCCGCCGCGACCGGTCCGGCCTTGCCGAGCAGGTCGAGCTGGCGCTGCACCGCCTCATCCAGTTGCGCAGGCACCACCATCTGGTGGATCAGGCCGATATTGAGCGCGGTGGCGGCATCGAAATGCTCGCCGGTGGTGAAGTAGCGTCGGGCCTGGCGCGGGCCGATGGCGGCAATCACGTACGGGGAAATGACCGCTGGCAGCAGGCCCAGGCGGCTTTCGGTCAATCCGAAACGGGCATCGGAACTGGCGATGGCGATATCGCAACAGGCGATCAGGCCGACACCGCCGCCAAAGCTGGCGCCATGCACCCGCGCAATCGTGGGTTTGGGCAGCTCATCGAGGGTGCGCATCAGCCGCGCCAGGGCCAGCGAGTCACGCCGGTTTTCTTCTTCCGTGGCCGAGGCCATCGCCCGCATCCACTGCAGATCCGCACCGGCCGAGAACGAGACCCCATGGCCGGCCAGCACCACCGCGCGGATCTCCGCAGCCTGCGCGGCCGTATCCAACGCGGCGGTCAACGTGGCGATCAGTTCGGCATCGAACGCATTGTGCAGGGCAGGCCGGTTCAGATGCAGCGTCAGCACCGATCCTGCGCGTTCCATCAAGAGTGCGTCGCTCATCGAACATCCTGTGAGGTTGAAAATCCGGGGAATCATAGCGTTCAACCGGGGGGCCGCCATGACGCGGCGCGGCGATGCTACAATTGATAACCATTCTTATTCAACATACAGGCGCCCATTAAGTGACGTTGTCAGATTTGCCGCTGCAAGGCAGTGCTCTGGTGGAGGACGTGCAGGACAGGTACGCCAACGACGCGATTGCCAGGAGACTCCGTGAGCTTGGGTTTGTGAAAGGCGAAGAGGTACGGATGGTGGCGCGTGGGCCGGTCGGTGGCGAGCCGTTGCTGGTCCAGGTTGGATTTACCCGGTTCGCGTTGCGCAAGAGTGAAGCGGCGCGTGTTCATATTTCCTTGTCGGGAGCGACGCGATGAGCAGCGCGGAGGCATCGATGCTGCGGCTGGCGCTGGTGGGCAATCCCAACTGCGGCAAGACCGCGCTGTTCAACCAGCTGACGGGCAGCCGCCAGAAGGTCGCCAATTACGCCGGCGTCACCGTCGAGCGCAAGGAGGGCCGCATGCGTGGTCCGTCCGGGCGTGAATATGCGGTGCTGGACCTGCCGGGCGCCTACAGCCTGCAGCCGGCCAGCCTGGACGAAGCGGTGACGCGCGACCTGTGCCGCGGGTTCTACCCGGGTGAGGCGGCGCCGGATGTGCTGGTGTGTGTGATCGATGCCACCAACCTGCGCCTGCACCTGCGCTTTGCGCTGGAGCTGCGCGAGCTGGGCAAGCCGATGATCGTGGCGCTCAATATGGTGGACGCGGCCAAGCGCCGCGGCATCCAGATCGATGTCAACGCCATGGAGCAGGCCTTGGGCGTGCCGGTGGTGGAAACCGTGGCGGTGCGCCGCAACGGGGCCCAGGCGCTGGTGTCCAGGATCGACCTCCTGCAGCCGGCGTTGCAGCCGCTGCCGTCCGCGCCGGCCGAGCGTGGCGACTACCACCAGCAGGTGCGCGAAATCCTGGGTGCGGCGGTGAGCATGCCCAGCCGTACCGCCAAAATCGACGACGCGCTGGACCGCTGGCTGCTGCACCCGGTGTTCGGGCTGCTGACCCTGGCCGTGGTGATGTTCCTGATCTTCCAGGCGGTGTTCGCCTGGGCAGCGCCGCTGATGGACGGCATCGAGGCCGGCTTCGGCTGGCTCGGCGAGCACGTCGCTGCGGTGCTGCCGGAAGGGCCGCTGGCCAGCCTGATCAGCAACGGCATCATCGCCGGCGTCGGCGGCGTGGTCGTGTTCCTGCCGCAGATCCTGATCCTGTTCGCCTTCATCCTGGCGCTGGAGGAATCCGGTTACCTGCCGCGCGCGGCGTTCCTGCTCGACCGCATGATGGCCTCGGCCGGTCTGTCCGGGCGTTCTTTCATCCCGCTGCTGTCCAGCTTTGCCTGCGCGGTGCCGGGGATCATGGCCACCCGCAGCATCCAGGACCCGCGCGACCGCCTGGCCACCATCCTGGTGGCGCCGCTGATGACCTGTTCGGCGCGCCTGCCGGTGTATGCGCTGCTGATCGGTGCGTTCATTCCGGAAGGGACCGTGGCGGGCGTGGTCAACCAGCAGGGCCTGGTGCTGTTCGGGCTGTACGCGGCCGGCATCCTCAGTGCGCTGGCGATGTCGTGGATCATGAAGAAGTGGCGCCGCGACAAGAGCGAGCACCCGCTGATGCTGGAGCTGCCGTCCTACCGGCTCCCGCATCCGCGCGACCTGGCGGTGGGCTTGTACGAGCGCGGCATGATCTTCCTCAAGCGGGTGGGCGGCATCATCCTGTCGCTGACCATCCTGCTGTGGGTGCTGCTGTCGTTCCCGGGTGCACCGGCCGGCGCCACCATGCCGGCGATCGATTACAGCTTCGCCGGCCAGATCGGCCATGCGATGACACTGTTCTTCGCGCCGCTGGGCTTCAACTGGCAGATATGCATTGCATTGATCCCGGGCATGGGCGCCCGCGAGGTGGCGGTGTCCTCGCTGGCGACGATCTACGCGTTGTCGGCGGCCGATGACGACGCCGCCATCCAGGCGCTGACCCCGGTGGTGAGCCACGGCTGGTCGCTGGCCACCGGCCTGTCGCTGCTGGTGTGGTTCATCTATGCGCCGATGTGCATCTCGACCCTGGCTACGATCAGGCGCGAGACCAACTCGTGGAAGCAGGTGGGGTTCGCCACGTTCTACCTGTTCGGCGCCGCCTATGTCGCCGCGCTGATCACCTACCAGGTGACCGTGGCACTGGGCGGTGGCTGATGGACGCCGGTCTGCTGCTGCAGTACGTGGTGATCGCGCTGGCGGTGCTGTTCAGCGCCTGGGTGGTGGTGAAGAAGCAGTTCCCCGGCACCACGTGGCGGCTGCGCGGCACGCTTGCGTTGTGGCTGCTCAAGCCGGAGCGCGCGCACTGGATACAGGCATGGGGGCGCCGGATCGCGCCGCCGGCCAGCGGCGCGGGCAGTGCCTGCGGCGGCTGTGACGGTTGCGGGCCGAGCGGGCCCAAGGCGGACTGAGCGCCTGTCCGCTTTCCGGCGATAGGGGTCTGCCGGGCGTTGCCCGGCACTACGGTCTGCTTGGGCAGGTCCTGCAGCGCTGGGCGATTCCCCGTTTCGCGTCACGGCGATGTCGGCCAGGCTGCGCGTCTGGCCAATCGCGCTTTCTGCACGCAACCCTTGTCTGCTGGGGTCATGAACCGGTAGCTTGCCGGCCATGAACAACACTCCCTTGCGTTTGCTTATCCATGGCGCGTCCGGTCGCATGGGCCAGGCATTGCTGCGTCTGGCCGCCGAAGATTCCTCGCTGGAAGTGGTCGCGGCCGTGGTCCGCCGCTCGCCGCCGCAGCGGGTGATCGATGGCGTCCCGCATTTCGCTGCCGGCGAACTCGGGAGTGTTCCCGTTTTCGATGTGGCGGTGGACTTCAGCCTGCCCGAAGGATTCGATCCGGTGCTGGCGCTGTGCCTGCAGCGCAGGGCCGGGTTTGTGTCCGGCACCACCGGGATCAGTGCCATGCAGCAGGCGGCATTGGCCGACGCGGCCACGCGGATCCCGCTGGTCTGGGCCACGAACTTCAGCCTCGGAGTGGCGGTGCTGGCCGATCTGGTCGAGCGTGCCGCGGCCAGCCTGCCGGGCTGGGACTGCGACATCGTCGAATCCCATCATGTGCACAAGAAGGACGCGCCGTCGGGCACCGCGTTGACGCTGGGGGCTGCGGCGCAGGACGGCGGCGCCGATCCGCGTTATGCCAGCCTGCGGGCGGGCGACATCATCGGCGAGCATCTGGTCCAGTTCACCGGATTGGGCGAGCGGATCGAACTGGTGCACCGGGCCACCAGTCGCGACATCTTCGCGCGGGGCGCGCTGCATGCCGCGCGACAGCTGAATGGGCGCACGCCGGCGTTCTACCGGGTACGTGACCTGGTGGCGCCGGCGGATTGAGCGCGCGCGGCCAGTCAGTTGTATTCCCCTGTCCGCAGGAGCCGGGCAGGGCAAAAACCCCTTAAAGCGCTGGCGTAGCCGCGGCCTTGCCGCTACAATTCCCGCTCGCCGAAACACGTCAGCCGGACCGGTCCTGAGCCGCAGTCCGCGCTTTTTTGCAACCGTTTTTTGCGGTTGATGCGGGCGTGGCTTCGGAGTCCCCTTCGGTAGCCAAAGTGAGATTCCCGTGACCCAAGCCGCAATTCTCGTGCTCGAAGACGGCACCGTATTCGAGGGCGAATCCGTTGGCGCGCCCGGCCTGTCCGTGGGCGAGGTGGTGTTCAACACCGCCATGACCGGTTACCAGGAAATCCTGACCGACCCGTCCTACGCCCGGCAGATGGTCACGCTGACCTACCCGCATATCGGCAATACCGGCATGACCGACCAGGATGACGAGGCCGCCCAGGTGTGGTCGGCCGGTCTGATCGTGCGTGATGTGCCGCGCCGCCCCAGCAGCTGGCGCAGCCAGATCTCGCTGCAGGACTGGCTGCTGCAGCGTGGCGTGGTCGCCATTTCAGGTATCGACACCCGCAAGCTGACCCGCATCCTGCGCGAACGCGGCGCCCAGAACGGTGCGCTGATGGCCGGCGATGACATCGACGTGGAAAAGGCGCTGGAAGCGGCGCGCAAGTTCCCCGGTCTGAAGGGCATGGACCTGGCCAAGGTGGTCAGTACCGCCAAGCCGTATCCGTGGACCGAAGGCCAGCTGGATCTGGATCGCAACGAGTTCGTCAGTGCCGCGCCGAAGTACAAGGTGGTGGCCTACGACTTTGGCGCCAAGCTCAATATCCTGCGCATGCTGGCCGAGCGCGGTTGCGACATCACTGTGGTACCGGCACAGACCTCGGCCGCCGAAGCGCTGGCACTGAACCCGGATGGCATCTTCCTCTCCAACGGCCCGGGTGATCCGGAGCCGTGCGATTACGCGATTGCCGCGATCCGCGAGTTCGTGGCCAGGCAGATCCCGATTTTCGGCATCTGCCTGGGCCATCAGCTGCTGGCGTTGGCCAGCGGCGCCAAGACCATCAAGATGGCCCATGGCCACCATGGCGCCAACCATCCGGTGCAGGACCTGGAAGACGGCCGGGTGATGATCACCTCGCAGAACCACGGATTCGCGGTGGATGAAACCACGCTGCCGGCCAATGTGCGCATCACCCACCGATCGCTGTTCGACGGCAGTAACCAGGGCATCGCACTGACCGATGCGCCGGCGTTCTCCTTCCAGGGTCACCCGGAAGCGTCGCCTGGCCCGCATGACGTCGCCTCGCTGTTCGACCGCTTTGTCACCAGCATGGAGCAGTCGCGATAACCCTGCTGGGGGGCTGGGCTTGGTGATGGCTGCTTTATTCGACAATCGCATTACACAAGGAGAGAGGCAGTGAGGAAGATTGCTCGTGTGTTGTTGCTGTTGGTGGCGCTTCCCGTTCTGGCGATGGCGCGGGAAGTGCCTGTCCAGGATTTCTTCAAGAATCCCGAGTTCACCGCCATCAGCCTGTCTCCCGATGGCAAGCACATCGCCTTGAGCGTTCCACAGGCCGATCGCACGGTTCTGGCCGTTATGCGTGTGGCTGACAATGCGGTGATAGGCAAGTGGGATTACGGTGCCGACCGTCATTTCCGTGAAGTGACGTGGGTCAACAACGAGAGGTTGCTGTTCACGGTCACGGTCAAAACCGGCGCGTTCGATTTTGAAAAGCAGACCGGGGATCTGTACGCCTCGAATATCGATGGCAGCAAGCGCATCGATATCCCCAACGGCGGCTACTACAGCATCGTCGACCTGACGCCGGAAGATCCCGCCACGATCCTGGTGCAGCGCTCCGTCGACAACGCGTATCTGTTCAAGCTGAATGTCTACAACGGAAAGTTGACGACCGTGGCCACCGCTCCGGTCGAACAGGGCAGCTTTCTGGTCGATCATGACGGCGTCGTCCGTTTCGTCTACGGCGTCATGAACGACGGCAGGAATCGCACCTATCGCCGGGAAGCGGAACGGTGGGTTCTGATTCATGAGAGTGAGCGCAACGGCGCCACCTATGTGCCGCTGGGTTTTGCCGGGGACAACCGCGGCGTCTACATGGCGAAGGGAGAGGATGGGCGCCCCGAGACGCTGGTTCTGGTCGACAGTGAAACCTGGCAGGAGCGAAAGCTCTCCAGCAACGACAATGTAAGTCCTTCCGGCTATCTGTGGAGCAGCGACCGCAAGACGCTGTTGGCGGTGCGTTACGAGGACGGGCTTCCGTACTGGGATTTTGTCGACACCGCACATCCCGAGTCCAAGGCGTACGCAGGGCTGGTGGCGGCATTCAAGGACAAAGCGGTGACGTTCATGCGGGCCTCCGATGACGGACGTTATCTGATTGCCCGGGTGTATTCGGATCTCGCTCCGCCTGCGGCATACCTGTTCGACAGGAAGGAAGGCAGGGCGCGCTTTCTGGTCAGCAGCATGGACTGGATCAAGCCGGAAGAAATGTCACCGATGAGGGCTGTGCAGGTCAGGACCCGTGACGGGCTGACCCTGCATGGCTACCTGACGGTTCCGAAAGACCACCCGGGAAAAAATCTTCCGTTGATCATCAATCCGCACGGTGGGCCGCATGGTCCCCGTGACAGCTGGGGATTCAATCCCGAGGTGCAGCTGCTGGCCAACCGGGGTTATGCGGTTCTGCAGGTGAACTACCGCGGTTCCGGCGGCTATGGAAATGCTTTCGAAGGCATGGGCTACCGGAAATGGGGCACGGCCATGCAGGACGACCTGACCGACTCGGTCAACTGGGCCATCGCCCAGGGAATAGCCGATCGCGATCGCATCTGCATTTATGGGGCGTCCTACGGCGGCTACGCGGCGCTGATGAGTGCGGTGCGGGAGCCGGATCTGTACAGGTGCGCGGTTGGATATGTCGGCGTCTATGATCTTGATGCCCAGCGCGATGCCGATTTCATGGCGTCCAAGGCAGGTCGCAGCTATCTGCGCGACGCCTATCCCCTGGAGCGCTCCGAGCGCGTCGCACAATCTCCCGCTTATGGCGTGGAGCGGCTGAAGGCGGCGGTCATGCTCGTCCACGGCGAGAAGGATTTACGCGTGCCGATCAGGAACATGCACTTCCTGGTGAGCCAGATGGCCAAGGCCGGCAAGGCGCCGGAAGTGACCATCGTTGAAAAGAAGGAAGCCCACGGTTTCCGTGATCCAGGAAACAACGTCAACCTCTACACCAGGATGCTGGCGTTTTTCGATAGACATCTCGGCAGCAAAAATGCTGTTTCGCAAAATTCACAGTAATCGGAAAAAACAGGCCATGCCCAAGCGCAGTGACATCAAAACCATCCTGATCATCGGCGCGGGTCCGATCGTCATCGGCCAGGCCTGCGAGTTCGACTACTCCGGTGCGCAGGCGTGCAAGGCGCTGCGTGACGAGGGCTACCGCGTGGTGCTGGTGAACTCCAATCCGGCCACGATCATGACCGACCCGGAGATGGCCGACGCGGTCTACATCGAGCCGATCAACTGGCAGACGGTCGAGAAGATCATCGCCAAGGAGAGGCCCGACGCGCTGTTGCCGACCATGGGCGGGCAGACCGCGCTCAACTGCGCGCTGGACCTGGCCGACCACGGCGTGCTGGAGAAGTACAACGTCGAGTTGATCGGTGCCAAGCGCGAGGCCATCCGCATGGCCGAGGACCGCGAACTGTTCCGCGTGGCGATGGGCGAGATCGGCCTGGAATGCCCCAAGGCCGCCGTGGCCCACACGCTGGAAGAGGCGCTGGAAATCCAGGCCACGGTCGGCTATCCGACCATCATCCGCCCGTCCTACACCTTGGGCGGCAGCGGTGGCGGTATCGCCTACAACCGCGAAGAGCTGATCGATATCGTGACCCGCGGCCTGGAATTGTCGCCGACCACCGAAGTGCTGGTCGAAGAGTCGGTGCTGGGCTGGAAGGAATTCGAGATGGAGGTGGTGCGCGACACTGCCGACAACTGCATCATCGTCTGTTCGATCGAGAACCTCGATCCGATGGGGGTGCATACCGGTGACTCGATCACCGTGGCCCCGGCGCAGACCCTGACCGACAAGGAATACCAGCGCCTGCGCGCGGCATCGATCGCGGTGCTGCGCAAGATCGGCGTGGATACCGGCGGTTCCAACGTGCAGTTCGGCATCAATCCGGACAACGGCCGGGTGGTCGTGATCGAGATGAACCCGCGCGTGTCGCGCTCCTCGGCGCTGGCTTCCAAGGCCACCGGTTTCCCGATCGCCAAGGTCGCCGCCAAGCTGGCGGTGGGTTACACCCTGGACGAACTGCGCAACGAGATCACCGGCGGGCTGACCCCGGCCTCGTTCGAACCGGCGATCGACTATGTGGTCACCAAGATTCCGCGTTTCGCCTTCGAGAAGTTCCCGGCTGCCGATGCCCGCCTGACCACCCAGATGAAGTCGGTGGGCGAGGTGATGGCCATGGGCCGCACCTTCAAGGAATCGTTGCAGAAAGCCCTGCGCGGCCTGGAAATCGGCAAGGTCGGCCTCGATCCGACCGGGCTGGATCTGGCCAGCGGGGACGATCTGGTCACGCTCAAGCGCGAGCTCAAGGCGCCGGGTCCGGAACGCCTGTTCTACGTCGGTGATGCCTTCCGTGCCGGCATGAGCGTGGATGAGATCTTCGCGCTGTCCTTCATCGATCCGTGGTTTCTCGACCAGATCGAGGAAATCATCCGCGATGAAGCCCGCGTTGCCGCCGAGGGCATCCACGCCCTGGATCGCGCACGCATGCTGCAGCTCAAGCGGGCCGGGTTTGCCGATGCGCGGCTGGCGCAGCTGACCGGCAGCGACGAGTCCTCGGTGCGCGCCCTGCGGCACGCCCACAACGTGCGCCCGGTCTACAAGCGCGTGGATTCCTGCGCGGCTGAGTTCGCCACCGATACCGCCTACCTGTATTCGACCTACGAGGACGAATGCGAAGCGGCGCCGAGCAACCGCGACAAGATCATGATCCTGGGCGGTGGCCCGAACCGCATCGGCCAGGGCATCGAGTTCGACTACTGCTGCGTGCATGCCGCACTCGCGCTGCGCGAGGACGGCTATGAAACCATCATGGTCAACTGCAACCCGGAAACCGTCTCCACCGATTACGACACCTCCGACCGCCTGTACTTCGAGCCGCTGACGCTGGAAGACGTGCTGGAGATCGTCGCGCTGGAAAAGCCCAAGGGCGTGATCGTGCAGTATGGCGGGCAGACCCCGCTGAAGCTGGCGCGCGCACTGGAAGCCAATGGCGTGCCGGTGATCGGCACCTCGCCGGACTCGATCGATCTGGCCGAAGACCGCGAGCGTTTCCAGCAGCTGGTTGAAAAGCTGGGCCTGAAGCAGCCGCCCAACCGCATTGCCCGCAACCCCGATGAGGCGCTGCTGCTGGCGCGCGAGATCGGCTATCCGCTGGTGGTGCGCCCGAGCTACGTGCTGGGTGGCCGCGCGATGGAAATCGTCTACGGCGAATCCGACCTGGCGCGCTATGTGCGCGATGCGGTCAAGGTCTCCAACGATTCGCCGGTGCTGCTGGACCGCTTCCTGGATGAAGCGGTGGAAGTGGACGTGGACATCATCGCCGACAGGCAGGGCAACGTCCTGATCGGTGGCGTGATGGAGCACATCGAGGAGGCGGGCGTGCATTCGGGCGATTCGTCCTGCTCGCTGCCGCCGTACTCGCTCTCGGCCAAGACCCAGGACGAGATGCGCCGGCAGGTGGTGGAACTGGCCAAGGCGCTCAACGTGGTCGGGCTGATGAACACCCAGTTCGCGATCCAGACCAGCGACGAGGGCGATGACACCGTGTACCTGCTGGAAGTGAACCCGCGTGCCTCGCGCACCGTGCCGTTCGTGTCCAAGGCCACCGGCATGCCGCTGGCCAAGATCGCCGCCCGCTGCATGGCCGGCAAGACGCTGGCCGAGCAGGGCGCCACCCGGGAAGTCGTGCCGGGCTACTACTCGGTCAAGGAAGCGATCTTCCCGTTCGCCAAGTTCCAGGGCGTGGATCCGATCCTCGGGCCGGAGATGCGCTCGACCGGTGAAGTGATGGGTGTCGGCCGCACCTTCCATGCCGCCTTTGCGCGGGCGCAGGAGGCAGGCAGCATCAAGGCTCCGCCTTTGGGCAAGGCGTTCGTCTCGGTACGCGACCCCGACAAGAAGCGCGTGTTGCCGGTGGCGCAGGCGCTGGTCGAGCGCGGCTACACCCTGGTGGCCACGCGCGGCACCGGCGCATGGCTGCAGCAGCACGGTCTGGAGTGTGAAATCGTCAACAAGGTGGCTGAAGGCCGTCCGCATATCGTTGACCGGATCAAGAACGGCGAGATCGTGTATATCGTCAATACCACCGAAGGCCGCGCGGCCATCAACGATTCGTTCTCGATCCGTCGCGAAGCGTTGCAGCACCGCGTGACCTATTCGACCACCGTCGCCGGCGCCAAGGCGCTGGTGCATTCACTGGAATTCCGCGGCACCGGTCCGGTATTGGCGCTGCAGGAGCTGCACAAGGAGTTGGAAGCATGAGGGCACCGATCACGCTGAAGGGCGCGCAGCGCCTGCGCGAAGAACTCGACCATCTGAAGTCGGTCAAGCGGCCCAAGGTCATCGCGGCGATCGCCGAAGCGCGTGAACACGGCGATCTGAAGGAAAACGCCGAGTACCACGCCGCGCGCGAAGAGCAGGGCTTTATCGAAGGCCGCATCAAACAGCTCGAAAGCGAGCTGTCGCACGCCGAAATCATCGACATCAGCAAGCTCAACGCCGGCTCCAAGGTGGTGTTCGGCGCGACGGTGACGCTGGCCGACGTCGAGACCGACGAAGAGAAGCGTTACCAGATCGTGGGTGACCTGGAAGCCGACATCAAGCTGGGCCTGATCGCGATTTCCTCGCCGGTGGCGCGCGCGGTCATCGGCAAGCTGGAGGGCGATGCCATCGCGATCGATGCGCCGGCCGGGCAGCGCGAGTATGAAATCGTCAGCGTCCAGTACCTGGACTGAGTGATGGCCACGGCAACGCTGCTGCTGCCGGCCCGCAGCCGTTTTCCGGCGGGCACGTTGCCTGTCGAGGTGGCCCGTGCGCTGGGGCGGGCCGATCGCGACAGCGCGCAGGACGGTGAGCTGGCGCAGTTGCGCCGGCATTTCAGGCCGGTCCCCGAGGCGTGGCCGGTGGCGGCACTGACCCGCCAGCTGGACGTGGGCGATGCCGATGGCGCGTGCTGGCTGCGCGCCGATCCGGCCTATGTGGTGCCCGACATGCAGGGCGCCCGCCTGATGGGCTATGGCGAAACCCTGCAGCTGGACACTGCCGATATCGCCCAGCTGCTGCCGATGCTCAAGCCGCTGTTCGGCGATCACGGGTTCATTCTGGATGCGCCGGTGGCCTCGCGCTGGTACCTGCGCTTGCCGCCCGGGTCGCCATTGCCGGCGTTTGCGCCGCCGGACGAGGTGCTCGGCGACGACCTGTTCGGCCATCTGCCTGCAGGGGATCTGGGGCGCCGCTGGCGGTCGCTGTTGACCGAGGCGCAGGTACTGCTGCACCAGCATCCGTGGAACCGGCAGCGGATTGCGCAGGGCAAGCCGGCGATCAATTCGCTGTGGTTCTGGGGCGCGGGCCTGCTGCCCGAAGCGGTGACCACGCCGCATGTGCAGGTGCGCAGCCGCGATGCGCTGCTGCAGGCCTTGGCCAAGGCGGCCGGGGTGGTCGCCGATGACCGCGAACAGGTCGATGCGCTGGTGGATCTGCGGCAGTTGCGCTCGCTGCAGCAGCTGGGTGCGGACGTCATCATGCCGCTGTTGGCGGCGCTGGCCCGTGGCGAGTTGCATACGCTGGTGCTGGATTTCCAGGATGGGGCGCAGTTCCGTATCGATCGGCGCCAGCGCTGGCGTTTCTGGCGCAAGCCCTTGCCCGCGCTGGGCGCATGACCGTCGCTGCGGAAATCGTCCGCCGCGACGCAGCCGAGCCCGGTGACTGGCCGGCTGACAGCCTGCCGCTGTTGCGGCGGATCTACGCCGCCCGCGGGGCACGCACTGCCGACGAGGCGCAGCCGCGTCTGGCCAGTCTGCACGCGCCCGAACTGATGGGCGGGATGGAGGCCGCGGTGAAGTTGCTGGCCGCCGCCATTGCCGCCGACAAGCGCATCCTGGTCGTGGGCGATTTCGACTGCGATGGCGCCACGGCCTGTGCGGTGGGCGTGCGCGGCCTGCGCCTGCTCGGTGCGCGCGACGTGGTGCATGCGGTGCCCAACCGGATGCTGCATGGCTATGGACTGTCACCGTCGCTGGTGGCCGACCTGGCGGTGATGCAGCCGGATCTGCTGGTCACGGTCGATCACGGTATCGCCTGTCATGCCGGCGTCAGCGCCGCCAAGGCATTGGGCTGGCAGGTACTGGTCACCGACCATCACCTGCCGGGCGACCAGCTGCCGCCGGCCGATGCGATCGTCGATCCCAATCTCTGCGATGACCCGTTTCCCAGCAAGGCGCTGGCGGGTGTGGGCGTCATCTTCTATGTATTGATGGCGCTGCGGCGCCATTTGCGCGGGCAGGGCGCCTTTGCCGCCACGCCCGAACCGGACCTGCTGACCCTGCTGGACCTGGTGGCCGTCGGCACCGTCGCCGACCTGGTGGTGCTCGATGGCAACAACCGGGCGCTGGTGGCTGCCGGATTGCGGCGGCTGCGCAGTGGCAAGGGCTGCGTCGGTTTGCGGGCATTGATCGAGGTCAGTGGTCGCGATGTGCGGCGGTTGACCGGCAGCGATATCGGTTTTGCACTGGCGCCGCGGCTCAATGCCGCCGGCCGGCTGGAAGATATGGCGCTGGGCATCGAGCTGTTGCTCACCGAGGATTGCACGCAGGCCCGCGAGATTGCCGCGACCCTGGAGGAAATAAATTCCGAACGTCGCGCCGTGCAACAGCTGATGACCGACGATGCCGAGCGGGCAGTGTCCCGCGCGATGCGGCTGGCCGAAGGCGAGCGGCCGATTGCCGCCTGCCTGTTCGACCCGGACTGGCATCCGGGCGTGGTCGGGCTGGTCGCCTCCAAGATGAAAGACCGCCTGCATCGCCCGGTGATCGCGTTCGCGCCGGCCGAACCGGGCAGCACCCAGCTGCGTGGCTCGGCCCGTTCAATCGCCGGTTTCCACATCCGTGACGCGCTGGCCGCGGTCAATGCGCGCCGGCCCGGGCTGATGGAGAAGTTCGGCGGCCACACGATGGCGGCGGGATTGAGCCTGAAGCACGGGGATCTGCACGAGTTCGAGCGCATCTTCCGGCAGTGCGTGCAGGACAGCCTGGATCCGGCACTGCTGCAACAGCAACTGCTCAGCGACGGCGAGCTGTCCGCCGGCGAACTGGACTACACACATGCCGAGGCGCTGCGCCTGGCCGGGCCGTGGGGGCAGGGGTTCCCCGAGCCGTTGTTCGATGGACATTTCGAGGTGGTGCAATGGCGGGTGTTGAAGGAGCGGCACCTGAAACTGGTGCTGCGCGGCAGCGGCCGTGCCGATCCGCTCAACGCCATCCATTTCAATGGCTGGAGCGGCACTGCGCCCGCCAACCGGGTGCATATCGCCTATCGCCTGGTCAGCGATGACTATCGCGGCGGACAGGCGGTGCAGCTGATCGTCGAGGCGTTGCAATCGCTGGCCTGAGGCCGGCGCCGGCGCTTCATCGGCACCAACCAGCGGCCATTGCTGCTGGAATCCAGGCCGGAGCTGGATCACCTGCTGCCCAGCTCAGGCGGTGGCCGGCAAGGTCGCGCCGGGTTTCACCGGGATTCGCGCCTTCAATCCGAACAATGGCCGGAGCCAGCCGACGCGGCGGATGAGGTACTCGTGCATCAGCACGCAGCCACCGACCGTGCCCGCCAATACCAGCAACGGTTCCGTCCATGGTCCCAGTTGCAGTGGCTTGAGCCAGAACAGCAGGGCGATGATCAGGCTCTGGTGCAGCATGTACCACGGGTAGATTGCCTCGGTGCAATACGGCAGCCAGCGGAATGGCCGGTCCAGCGTCATCTTGGCCCAGCCCAGCAGGGTCAGCAGTGCGCACCACAGATAGACCGACTGGGTGACCAGCACCTGCGTGGTCCAGAACCCGTCCGGCCATTGCCGCAGCTCCGAATCGACCGGCAGCACGCGGCCCAGCACGCGTATCCCGAAGTACCAGCCGATTGCGCCCAGCGCCAGCCAAAGCGTCACCCGCCGCAACGCGATGACCTTTTCCCAGAAGCGTGGCTCACGGGCCAGCAGGTAGCCGGCGAGGAACACCGTGCCGTACTTGGCGTGCTGGTACCAGTCGTTGACCAGTGCGTTGGTTGACGGATAGCGCGGGTCCAGCCATGCCACCAGGCCAGCAGCATCAAGCACGGCAGGCCGATCAGGATTGCCGGGTGCGCGGCAACGAAGCCGGTCACCGCGCGTTGCACCGGCTGCGAGCCCAGCGCCGGCATCAGCAGCGCCAGCAGCATGGTGTAGACCCACAGGTAGGCCAGGTACCACAGATGGTTCCAGGTGATGCCGAACTGCCAGCCGGCGAAGCTGCCCTCCGGCCACGGACGCACCTGCCAATAGCGCAGCAGGAACGCCCAGAATCCCGGTTCGGCGTGGCCGCTGCCCAGCGCTTCGCAATATGGCTGGATCGGTACCACCACAAACATCCCGAACAGCAGGGGCAGCAGCAACCGCCAGCTTCGCGACGCGGCGAAGCGGCCCAGCCCGCGCTCCGGGCGCATCAGTGCGATGGCGATGCCGGAGATCAGAAACAGCAGGGCCATCCGCCACCGGTTCACGAACAGCATCGGCCACTGCAGCCACTCACCGAGGTACGTGCTCTTGAGGTGGAAACCCCAGTCGTCCACGTAGGCCATGGCCGTGTGATAGAGGATCAGCAGGGCGAAGGCGAACACGCGCAGGGCGTCGATGTCGTGGCGGCGGGTCATGGGAACTCGGCGGTGGGAAGACCGCGGCAGACTGCGCCTGCCCACCGTGCCCGGCCAGCGACAAGGGCCGCACGCACGGGGAAAAGTGACGAATGGCGGTTCCCCGGGGACGGGCAGGGGCGGCTACCATGCCGGTCCCGATGCACTCTGGCGGTCACCCGCGCATGGACGATTCGATGGCCAACGCTTCCCCGGCACGCTGGCACCCGGCGACCCGTTTCATGGTCTGGTTGGCCATCCTGATCGTGACGGCGGTGGCCAACGCACTGCTCGAGGTCATGGACGCGCAACGCCGTGGCAACGAGCTGGAACTGTGGCAGCCGATGGTCTGGGAACTGAGCAGCGTGGCGATGATCCTGCTGACCCTCCCGCTGCTGTGGCGGGGTTGCCAGCGCTGGCCGCTGCATGCCGACACCTGGAGGCGTCGCCTGCCGGTGTACCTGCTGGCCAGCGTGGTGTGGTCGTTGGTGCACGTGGCCGGGATGATGGTCCTGCGCCATCTTGCCTATGCGACATTGGGTTACCACTACCAGGACGATGCCGGCTGGTTGGCGCGGATGCTGTACGAGTACCTGAAGGACGTGCGCGCGTTCTTCAGCTTCGTGGCGATCGAACATTTCTTCAGCTGGTTCGGCCGCCGCCGCCGGGGCGAGGCGCATCTGCTGGCAGCCCCGGAAGATGGAGCGCCGACAGAGCGGGTGGAGCGCCCCGAGCGCTTTCTGGTGCGCAAGCTGGGGCGTGACTTTCTGGTGGCCACGGCGGATATCGAATATGCCCAGGCGGCCGGCAACTACGTGAATCTGCGGGTGCGCGGCCACGACTATCCGCTGCGCAGCACCATGGCGGCATTGGAGGCGCGACTGGATCCACAGCTGTTCGCACGTATACATCGCAGCTATCTGGTGAATATGGCGCGGGTGGACTCGATCGAGCCACTCGAGGCTGGCGAGGGGCGGGTGCATCTGCGCGACGGAACCCGGGTTCCCTGTAGTCGCCGTTATCTGCCGCCGTTGCGGGCAAGGGCAAGCCAGGGCGTCGTGTAGCGGCGCGCAGCATGCCGGGAGAGAGGGGCACGGCCGGCAAGCCAGACCGGTTGTGGCCGGCCCGGCACAAGGACGCTCCAGTCGGCGATGACCGTTTCCGCTGTCGTCGCGGCTGTTTGCGCAGCGGTGTCAGCTGGTCGCCGCAATGGCGGGGGGGCGGGGGGGCGGGGGATGCTAGAATTGCAGCCTTGTCTGCCTTTCATCCCATGACCATGATTGAACTCAATCCCGTGCGCCATCGGATCAGTGATCTCACTGACCGGGTGGTTTCACTCAGGGGGTATCTTTGACTACGACGTCAAGAAAGAACGTCTGGAAGAAGTAACCCGCGAACTCGAAAACCCCGATATCTGGAACAACCCCGAATACGCCCAGGCCTTGGGGCGTGAGCGTTCGATGCTCGACAAGACGGTCAACGGCATCGGTTCGGTGCTGGAAGGGCTGGGCGAGGCCAGCGAGCTGCTCGAGCTGGCGGAAAGCGAACAGGACCAGGACACCGCCGATGCGGTGCTCGCCGATCTGGACAAATACCAGGCGCATATCGAGAAACTCGAGTTCCAGCGCATGTTCTCCGGTGAGATGGACAGCTGCAACGCGTTCGTCGATATCCAGGCCGGTGCCGGCGGTACCGAAGCCCAGGACTGGGCCGAGATCATGCTGCGCATGTACCTGCGCTGGTGCGAGGCGCGCGGCTGGAAGACCGAGCTGATGGAAGTGTCCGGTGGCGATGTGGCCGGGATCAAGTCGGCGACGTTCCGGGTCGAGGGCGAGTTCGCCTATGGCTGGCTCAAGACCGAGATCGGCGTGCACCGGCTGGTGCGCAAGTCGCCGTTCGATTCGGACAACCGCCGCCACACCAGTTTCACCTCGGTGTTCGTGTCGCCGGAAGTCGATGACAACATCGAGATCGACATCAACCCGGCCGACCTGCGCACCGATGTGTACCGCTCGTCCGGCGCCGGTGGCCAGCACGTCAACAAGACCGAGTCGGCGGTGCGCATCACCCACATCCCGACCAATACCGTGGTGGCGTGCCAGACCGGCCGCAGCCAGCACCAGAACCGCGACACCGCGATGAAGATGCTGGCCGCAAAGCTCTATGAGCTGGAAGTGCAGAAGCGCAACACCGAGCGCGACGCGCTGGAAGCGACCAAGTCCGACATCGGCTGGGGCAGCCAGATCCGCAATTACGTGCTCGACCAGAGCCGTATCAAGGACCTGCGTACCGGCATCGAACGCACCGACACGCAGAAGGTGCTTGACGGCGACCTGGACGAGTTCATCGAAGCCAGTCTCAAGTCCGGCCTGGAGGCCGGCTCCAAACGCAGCGACGCGTGAACGTAATGGCCCCATCGGGGCCGTTACGCTGTAAGCCCGGCGGATGGAGCAACGCGCTTTGCGACCTGTCCGCACCGGTTTCACTCCCCCATATCCAGCATCCAACGCCATGAACGATCAGACCCCCGCCCCGCAGCCTGCCGTCGACGAGAACAGCCTCATCGCCGAGCGCCGCGCGAAACTCACCGCCTTGCGCGGGCAGGGTATTGCCTACCCGAACGACTTCCGCCGCGCGCATTTTTCCGGCGACCTGCAGGCCGAGTTCGCAGATGCCGAAACGTGGACCGCCGACGCGCTGGAAGCATCCGGGCGCAGGGTGAAGATGGCCGGCCGGCTGATGGCCAAACGGGTGATGGGCAAGGCCAGCTTCGCGCAGATCCAGGACGAATCCGGTCGCATCCAGTTGTTCCTGCAGGGCAGCGTGCTGGGCGATGCCTACACCGCGTTCAAGGGCTGGGACGTGGGCGACATCATCGCCGTCGAGGGTGGTCTGACCCGTACCCGGACCGGCGAGTTGTCGGTCAAGGCCAGCAGCATCCGCCTGCTGACCAAGTCGCTGCGGCCGCTGCCGGACAAGTGGCATGGCCTGGCCGACGTCGAGCAGCGCTACCGCCAGCGCTATGTGGACCTGATCGTGACCCCGGAGTCGCGCGAGGTCTTCATCAAGCGCTCCAAGATCATCCGCGCGATGCGCGCGTGGCTGGACAACCGCGACTTCCTCGAAGTCGAGACGCCGATGATGCACTACATCCCCGGCGGCGCCACCGCCAAGCCGTTCACCACCCACCACAACGCACTGGATATGGAGCTGTACCTGCGCGTGGCGCCGGAGCTGTACCTCAAGCGGCTGGTGGTCGGCGGGCTGGAGCGGGTGTACGAGATCAACCGCAACTTCCGCAACGAAGGCGTATCCACCCGCCACAATCCGGAATTCACCATGATGGAACTGTACGAGGCCTACGCCACGTACAACGAGGTGATGGATCTGACCGAAGGCGTGATCCGTGATGTCGCCCAGCAGGTTCTGGGGCGGATGGATGTGGAGTGGGACGGGGTGACGATCGACCTGGCCCCGGCCTTCCGCCGCTGGCGCATGGACGAGGCGGTGCGTCACCACAACCCGGAAATCTCCGCGGCCGACTGCACCGACCGCGACGCGCTGGCGCGCCATTGCGAGCGTCTGAAGCTCAAGATCAAGCCGTCCTACGGCTGGGGCAAGTTGCTGCTGGAGATCTTCGAGGCCACGGTCGAACACACCCTGGTGCAGCCGACCTTCATCACCGACCACCCGGTCGAGGTGTCGCCGCTGGCCCGCGGCAGCGACAACGAGCCCGGCTATACCGACCGCTTCGAGCTGTTCATCAACGGCAAGGAGATCGCCAACGGCTTCTCCGAGTTGAACGACCCTGAAGACCAGGCCGCACGCTTCCAGGCGCAGGTCGAGGCCAAGGAGGGCGGCGACGACGAGGCCATGCATTACGACGCCGACTACATCCGGGCGTTGGAGTACGGCATGGCGCCGACCGGCGGGCTGGGCATCGGCATCGACCGGATGGTGATGATGATGACCGGCCGCAGCTCCATCCGCGATGTGCTGCTGTTCCCCTATATGCGCCCGGAAAACTGAGGACGGTGCTGCCGGGGCCCTGGCCGCCGGCATTCCCCGCTACGGTTGTCACGGTCCGGAACGGCGGCCGGGTATACATTCAATGCCCCTTCGGGGCGGTTTTGCGAACCCGCACGTTGCACTCCGGTGGGGAGCGGCTTGATGATGGGGGGCAACCGGGTCCATCAGGGGAATCGCTATGAAAGACTGGAGTGGGCAGGCCGCCTGTATTCCGTCGGCCAAATCCTCTTTTCCGGATCATCTCTACAGCGGGGAATATGCGGCGGATATGGTTTTGAACATCGTCATAGTGGACGACCAGACATCGGCGCGGACGATGCTGCGGCACGTGATCGAAGACATCGCCACGGAGCTGGTGGTGCACGATTTCGCCGATCCGGTCGAGGCGTTGCGCTGGTGCGAGGCCGAGCACGCCGATCTGGTGCTGCTGGACTACCGCATGCCGGGCATGGATGGCCTGGAGTTCGCGCGTCGCTTCCGGCGGCTGCCACGCAATCGCGATATTCCGATGATCCTGGTCACCGTGGTCGGTGATGAACCGGTCCGCCAGGCGGCGCTGGAAGCGGGCGTGATTGATTTCCTGGTCAAGCCGATCCGGCCACGCGAGCTGCGGGCGCGTTGCCACAACCTGCTGCAGCTGCGCAAACAGAGCGAGAACGTCAAGCAGCGGGCGCTGTCGCTGGAGCAGCGCCTGCTGGCAAGCATGAACGAGGTTGAAGAGCGCGAGCGCGAGACCCTGTCGCGGCTGGCGCGGGCGATCGAATACCGCGATGTCGGCACCAGCGCCTATCTGGAACGCATGGCCCACGTGGCCGGATTGATCGCCGAACAGTTGGGCCTGCCCGAGGAGCAGGCGCGGTTCATTGAAATGGCTGCGCCGCTGCATGACATGGGCAAGATCGCCATTCCCGATGCGGTGCTGCTCAAGGCCGGCAAGCTGGACGAGGATGAGATGGCGGTGATGCGCCGGCATCCGCGGATCGGCTACGAGTTGCTCAGTGGCAGCCAGAACCGCTTCATCCAGATCGGCGCGTTGATCGCGCTGCGTCACCACGAGCGTTTTGACGGCAGCGGCTATCCCGATGGTCTGGTCGGCGATGCGATTCCGCTGGAGGCGCGGATCGTGGCGGTGGCCGATGTCTTCGACGCGCTGCTTTCGCCGCGCCCCTACAAGGAAGCGTGGACGCTGGATGCGACCCTGGCCTATCTGTATACCCAGCGCGGGCGCCTGTTCTGCCCGGCATGCGTTGACGCGCTGATGCGCGGCCGCGAGGCGCTGGAGCAGATCTGCGCGCAGTACTCCACCGCGTCCGTGCGTCCGGGCTGGTGACATGCATACCGGCGTCCCGGCTTGGGTGAAACAGCGCCTGGCACAGCGCCCGGACAGCGAACACGGCCAGGTGAGCGTCCGGATGGTCCTGATCGCCCTGATCCTGGCCTACGTG
Source organism: Stenotrophomonas sp. YIM B06876 (assembly GCF_030711595.1). Classification (GTDB taxonomy): domain Bacteria; phylum Pseudomonadota; class Gammaproteobacteria; order Xanthomonadales; family Xanthomonadaceae; genus Stenotrophomonas. The sequence goes on along the minus strand of NZ_JAUJUJ010000001.1, from coordinate 30,082 downwards.
CTGTTGCCCACGGTGCGCGCGGAACTGCCCGCGGCGCAGTATCAGGGCGTGCTGTTGATCGTGCTGGGCGGGTTGGGCTTGTCGCTCCTGCTCGCGGCTTGGCTGCTGATGGTGCCGGGGCGATCCGATCCGCGCCGGGTGGCGGGAATGCTGGCCGACTACGGGCTGATGGCGGCCGGCATGGTGCAGATGGGCGAGCCGCTGGCCTGGGTCTATGTGGTGGTGATGTGGGTCACCGTCGGCAACGGCATGCGCTATGGCAACCAGTATCTGTATGTGGCCGTAGCCATGGCCCTGGCCAGCTTCGGCGCAACGCTGGCGCTGACCGACTATTGGCAGCAGAACCTGCGGCTGGGGCTGGGGCTGCTGATCGGGCTGGCGGCGGTGCCGCTGTATTTCTCCAGTCTGCTGCGGCAGTTGACCCGGGCGATGGCCGAGGCGCGCCGCGCCAGTGAAGCCAAGAGCCGCTTCCTGGCCAATATGAGCCACGAATTCCGCACCCCGCTCAACGGCCTGTCGGGGATGGCCGAAGTGCTGGCCACCACCCGGCTGGATGATGAGCAGCGCGAGTGTGTGAGCACCATCCAGGCTTCGTCGCGCAGCCTGCTGGCGCTGGTGGAGGAGGTGCTGGACATCTCCGCGATCGAGGCCGGCAAGCTGCGGGTCAGCGCCGAGGATTTCTCGCTGGACGAGACGATCCAGGCCATCGGCCTGATCCTGCTGCCGCAGGCGCGGGCCAAGCGGCTGGAGTACCGGGTGGTGATTGCCGCCGAGGTGCCCGACCGGCTGCGCGGCGACGCCGGCCACCTGCGGCAGATCCTGCTCAACCTCGCCGGCAACGCGGTCAAATTCACCGACAGCGGCAGCGTGGAGATCCGCGTCGCGCTGATGGGCCCTGTAAGCGCGGATGGCATCCGCTTGCATTTCGACATTCTCGATACCGGCAGCGGGGTGCCGGAGGCGTTGCGCCCCCGCCTGTTCGAGGCGTTCGAGCAGGCCGACGTGTCGATGTCGCGGCGCTACGAGGGAACCGGGCTTGGAACCACCATCGCCAAAGGCATGGCCGAAGCGATGGGCGGCACCATCGGCTACGCCGAGAATGCCACCGGCGGCAGCCGCTTCTGGGTCGAACTGCCGTTCCAGGCGGCTTCCAGCGCGCAGCGCCGGCATGCGTTGCAGCAGGTGCCGGCGGTGCGGGTCGAAGGCGCGCGTGGCGACAGTGGCAACGTCATCGCGTTTTCCGACCCGTTCCTGCGCCATCGGGCACGGGTGCGCAGCATGCAGATCCTGGTGGCCGACGACCACCAGGCCAATCGCATGGTGCTGCAACGGCTGCTACAGAAGGCCGGCCATCGCGTCACCTGCGTCAGCGGTGGAGAGGCGGTGCTTGAAGCGCTGGCTGAGACCGATTTCGATGTGGCCATCGTCGATCTGCACATGCCCGGCATGAGTGGGCTGGATATGCTCAAGGAGTTGCGGGTGATGCAGTCCGGCGGTGGGCCGCGCACGCCGGTACTGGTGCTCAGCGCCGATGTCACCGCCGATGCCATCCAGCGCTGCCTGCAGGCCGGGGCGCATGCCTTTCTGGCCAAGCCGGTGGTGGCCACGCGGCTGCTGGACACCCTGGGCGAGATTGCCACCCGCGGCCGACCCGCCACTGCGGCGCCGATCATGCGCGCGCCGGCGACCGGTGACTGTGTATTCGATCCGGGCGTGCTGGATGAGCTGGCCTCACTGGGCATGGGCGAGGGCTTCGAACGCGAGTTCATCAGCCAATGCCTGAATGATGCCGACGGTTGTCTGGGAGGCATTGCCCATGCCGCTGAAAGCGGCAACTGGGAACGGCTGCGTGAACATGCCCATGCGATAAAAGGGGTGGCAAGCAACCTGGGTCTGGTACGGCTGGCCGAGCAGAGTGGCCAGATGATGCGGATGGCCGACTGGCAGTTGCAGGCCGAATGGCGTCAGCGCCAGGGCCAGCTCAATGCCAGCCTCAGCGAAGGCCGGTTGGCACTGGAGGCGCGCGCGCGCCAGATTGCCCAGCACAGTGGCGGCGATGCGCCGTAACCGTAACGATCGGCGCCGAAGCCCGGCATTGCGCCGGGCCTGATTCCCCCAGTCCGCTCACTTTCCGGTGATCGCTCAGGCGTTGTCCATACCGCTGCGGCGGGTCTGCGCCTTGACCAGCCGGTCCATCGTGCGCAGCGACTTGTCGCCCAGCGCCAGTGCCGATTCCACCCAGACCTTGGTGATCTCCAGCAGCTCGTCGTAACTGACCGCCTGGGCCACGTTGCGCGCCGCGTTCATCGCCAGGTAGGAGTGCGGATTGCGCTGCTGCTGACGGATCAGGTCTTCGACCGCCTTGACGCCCTGGCCCTTGGGCACCAGCACATCGACCACGCCCATCGCGTGCATCTCCTCGCTGCTGTAGATGCGCCCGTCGAGGATGATCTTTTCGGCCAGCTGTGGCACCACCCGCTTGCACAGGAACGAATAGGCCCCCATGCCCGGGAACAGCCCGAACAGCACTTCCGGCAGGCCCATGCCCACCCCCTCCTCGGCCACGATGGTGTGGCAGGCCAAGGCCATTTCCAGCCCGCCGCCGAGGGCATCGCCCTGGATCAGCGCGATGCTGCGCACGTCGCCGCCAAAGCCGACATGCAGGTGATGGACGCCTTCGATGCAGCGTTGCGCGTACGCCAGCAGCTGCTCGCGGTTGCCCGTGCGGATCAGCCGTGTGAACAGATCCAGGTCGCCGCCCAGGTTGTACGCGTTCGCCTCGGAGGCCAGCACGAAGTGACGCAGCTGGCCGCGGCTGTGCGGCGCTGCCGGGCGGGTGAGGGCGCTCATGAAGTTCCACATCTCATCCAGCATTTCCGGACGGCAGCACGGGCGCACGCCCGGAGCAGCGTCGGCGTGCATGTACAGCCAGTGCGCGTCACCGCTGGCCGAGGAGTCGACACGGATGGTGGAATAGGGGCGGCTGGCGTGCAGCTTTTCGATCATGCTCATGGGGTCTTGTCCTTCAGGGAAAAGCCCGCTCAGGGGACGTGGGCGGCGGGCGAGGCGCGTTCACACGGCGATCCTACACCGCACTCATGGGCATGAATGAGCAGGGCCCCTGCCGTTGCCGGCAGAGGCCCTGTGATCGCGACCCGGAAGGGGGTTACGCCGCCGGGGTATCACGCAGCTCGCGGCGGAGGATCTTGCCGACGTTGGTCTTCGGCAACTCGTTGCGGAATTCGACAATGCGCGGGTGCTTGTAGCCGGTGAGATTGGCGCGGGCGAATTCCTTGACCTGTTCTTCGGTCAGGTTCGGGTCCTTCTTGACGATGACGACCTTCACCGCCTCGCCGGACTTCTCGTTGGGCACCCCCACCGCGGCCACTTCCAGTACGCCGGGCATCATCGCGATGACGTCTTCGATTTCGTTGGGATATACGTTGAACCCGGACACCAAGATCATGTCCTTCTTGCGGTCGACGATATAGAAGAAGCCCTGCTCATCCATGCGCGCCATATCGCCGGTATGCAGCCAGTTGTCCGCGTCGAGCGCCTGCGCGGTGTCCTCCGGGCGGTGCCAGTAGCCCTTCATCACCTGCGGGCCACGGATGCACAGCTCGCCGACTTCGCCGGCCGGCAAGGTCTGGCCGTCATCGCTTTTCACACAGGCGTCGGTGGAGGGAATCGGCAGCCCGATCGCGCCGTTGTACTCCTTCAGATCCAGCGGATTGATACAGGCCGCAGGCGAGGTCTCGGTCAGGCCGTAGGCCTCCACCAGGGTGCCGCCGGTGGTCTTCTTCCAGCGCTCGGCCACCGAGCGTTGTACCGCCATGCCGCCGCCCAGGGTGACCTTGAGGCCGGAAAAGTCCACCTGGTCGAAACCGGGGGTGTTGAGCAGCCCGTTGAACAGGGTGTTGACACCGGTGATCGCGGTGAAGCGGACGGCCTTGAGTTCCTTGACGAAACCTTTCATGTCACGCGGGTTGGTGATCAGGTAGTTCATGCCGCCCAGTTTCATGAAAACCAGGCCGTTCGCCGTCAATGCGAAGATGTGATAAAGCGGCAGGGCGGTGATGATCACTTCCTTGCCCGGTTCCACGCCGGAGCCGGAAATCCATGCCGAGGCCTGCTGCATGTTGGCGATCAGGTTGCGATGGGTCAGCATCGCGCCCTTGGCCACGCCGGTGGTGCCGCCGGTGTACTGCAGGAAAGCGATATCGTCGTGGTCGATTTCCACTACCGGCATCGGGTGGCGCTTGCCCAGCCTGAGCGCGTCACGGAACCGCACCGCGCCGTGGAGGCGGTAGTCAGGCACCATCTTCTTGATGTACTTGAGCACGAAATTGACGATCGGCCCTTTCGGAAAGCCGAGCATGTCGCCCAGTCCGGTGGTGATGATGTGCTTGACCTGGGTCTGGGCAATCACCTGCTCGACGGTCACGCCGAAGTTGTCCACCACCACCAGCGCCACCGCGCCGGAATCGACCAGCTGGTGTTTCAGCTCGCGTGGGGTGTAAAGCGGATTGACGTTGACCACGGTCAGCCCGGCGCGCAACACGCCGAAGGTGGCAATCGGGTACTGCAGGCAGTTGGGCATCATCAGGGCGACGCGGTCGCCTTTCTTGAGCTGCAACTCACCCAGCAGATAGGTGGCGAACTGTTCGACCAGGGCATCGGCTTCGCCGTAGGTCAAAACTTTGCCGAAGTTGGAATAGGCGGGCCGGTCCCGGAATCTGGCGACAGAAGTGTCGAATACCGCTGCCACCGAGCGGAACTCATCGACGTCGATTTCGGCCGGTATTCCAGCCGGATAGCTCTGCAACCACGGGCGTTCCTGACTCATATTCCCCCTCCAGGATCAATGATGCGGTTATTGGATGAAGCCCCGACAATGAACTGTCCTGCCCCTGATGTCAGCATACCGTTCCGAATGGGAAAGGCGAAGAGATCCAGGGTTCGGGCCGTATTGGGCGGACTGCTGTTTGCGTTGATCGTGCCGGTTCTGGGCGGATGCAGGACTGCGGCTCCCGAGCAGCGTCTGCGCGAACCTGTCGCGCGGATGCAGGCGGCCGTGACATGCGGTGAGGTCCGGGATTTCATGGGGACGGTGGCCGAAGACTACGGCATGGACCGGGTCGCGCGGGCGCCGATGCTGCGCGCGCATCGGCTGGTCCATCGGGAGCTGGGCCTGCACGCCCGGCGGCTCGCCATCGAGATGGGCACCGATACCGCGGTTGTGCGATTTGCCGTGGTGTCGACTGGCCGCTGGCTCCCCGGGCGCGGGCAGCTGCACTTCATCATCAGTGGCTGGCGGCAGGTGGACGGCCAATGGCAGCTGCATCACGCGCAATGGCAACCGCAGGGCGATGCACCGCTGCGATAGCCGGCCGTTGAAACTGCCTGCCGGGCATGGCGATTGCCACGCCCGGCAGGGGGATCACGCCGCGTTGCGGCCGGCCAACTGGCGCAGCACGTACTGCAACAGACCGCCGTGCTTGAAGTACTCCACTTCCTTCGGGGTCAGCAGCATCACCGTCACTTCGAACTGCTGGCGACTGCCATCGGCCTTGGTGGCGGTGACCGTGGCGCGCTTGCTGGCGCCATCATGCAGGCCTGCGATGTCGATCGTTTCCGAGCCATCCAGCCCCAGTTTCACCGCGCTCTGGCCGTCACGGAACTGCAGCGGCAGCACCCCCATGCCGACCAGGTTGGAACGGTGGATGCGTTCGAAGCTTTCGGCGATCACCGCCTTGACTCCGAGCAGGTTGGTGCCCTTGGCCGCCCAGTCGCGGGAGGAACCGGTGCCGTATTCCTTGCCGGCCAGCACCACCAGCGGCACGCCGTCGGCCTTGTACTTCATCGCCGCATCGTAGATCGGCAGCTTTTCCGGCTGGCCGCCGCCTTTGGGGAAGTACAGCGTGTTGCCGCCTTCCTCGCCACCGAACATCAGGTTCTTGATGCGGATGTTGGCGAAGGTGCCGCGCACCATCACATCATCGTTGCCGCGACGGCTGCCGTAGCTGTTGAAGTCGGCCGGCTGCACGCCGCGTGCCTGCAGGAAACGGCCAGCGGGTGAGTCCTTCTTGATATTGCCGGCCGGGGAGATGTGGTCGGTGGTGATGGAGTCGCCGAACAGGCCCATGATGCGCGCGCCGTGGACATCGTCGACATGGCCGACCTGCATCGTCATGCCGTCGAAATACGGCGGGTTCTTGATGTAGGTGGACGCGGTATCCCATTCGTACAGCTCGCCCTCGGGCGAGGCGATCGCGTTCCAGCGGCTGTCGCCCTTGAACACGTCGGCGTAGTGCTGCTTGAACATTTCCGGGCCGACGGTCGCGGCGATGGTGTCGCCGATCTCCTTGTTGCTGGGCCAGATGTCGCGCAGATAGACCGGGTGGCCGTCGCTGCCGGTGCCCAGCGGATCGCGGGTCAGGTCGATGTCGGTGGTGCCGGCGATGGCGTAGGCCACCACCAGCGGCGGCGAGGCCAGGTAGTTCATCTTCACTTCGGCGTGGATACGGCCTTCGAAGTTGCGGTTGCCCGACAAAACCGACGCCACTGCCAGATCGCCTGCGGCAATGCCGGCGCTGACTTCCGGCGGCAGCGGGCCGGAGTTGCCGATACAGGTGGTGCAGCCGTAGCCGACCACGTAGAAACCGAGTTTCTCCAGCTCGGTCAGTACCCCGGCTTTTTCCAGGTAGTCGGTGACTACCCGCGAACCCGGCCCGATCGAGGTCTTGACCCATGGCTTGCGTTGCAGGCCCTTGGCCGCGGCGTTGCGCGCCAGCAGCCCGGCGGCGAGCATCACCGCCGGGTTGGAGGTGTTGGTGCAGGAGGTGATGGCCGCGATCACCACCGCGCCATCCTTGAGCCGCACCTGTTTGCCCTCGATCTGGATGTCGGCCAGGCCCTTGACCAGGTTCTCGTTGCCCACCGCCGCGCCGCCACCCTCATTGATGAAGCCGGCTACCGCGTCGCTGCGCTGGTCGCGATGGGCCGTGAAGCTGCCCACGTTCTGGCGGAAGTTGGCCTGCATGTCTTCCAGCAGCACGCGGTCCTGCGGGCGCCGCGGGCCGGCCAGCGAGGGCTTCACATCGCCCATGTCCAATTCCAGTGTGGCGCTGTATTCGGCGTGGGCTGAGCCCGGCTCGTGCCACAGGCCCTGCGCCTTGGCATAGGCCTCGACCAGCGCGATCTGCGCTTCGCTGCGGCCGGACAGTCGCAGGTAGGTCAGCGATTCGGCATCGATCGGGAAGATGCCGCAGGTGGCGCCGTATTCCGGGGCCATGTTGCCGATGGTGGCGCGGTCGGCCAGCGGCAGGTGCTGCAGGCCTTCGCCGAAGAACTCGACGAACTTGCCGACCACCCCGTGCTTGCGCAGCATCTGGGTGACGGTCAGCACCAGGTCGGTCGCGGTCGCGCCCTCGGGCAGTTGGCCGCTGAGCTTGAAGCCGACCACCTGCGGAATCAGCATCGACGAGGGCTGGCCGAGCATCGCCGCCTCGGCCTCGATTCCGCCCACGCCCCAGCCCAGCACGCCGATGCCATTGATCATGGTGGTGTGGCTGTCGGTGCCGAAGACGGTGTCCGGATACGCCAGCGCGGTGCCGCCGCTCTCGGCGGTCATCACCACCCGGGCCAGATTTTCCAGATTCACCTGATGGACGATGCCGGTGTTGGGCGGCACCACCTTGAAATTCTCGAAGGCGGTCTGGCCCCAGCGCAGGAAGCCATAACGCTCCTGGTTGCGCTGGAACTCGATCCGGCCGTTGATGTCGAGCGAGTCGATGCTGCCGAACGAGTCCACCTGCACCGAATGGTCGATCACCAGCTCGGAGGGGATCTGCGGATTGATCTGCTCCGGCTTGCCGCCGAGCTTGACCACCGCATCGCGCATTGCCGCCAGGTCGACCACACAGGGCACGCCGGTAAAATCCTGCAGCACCACGCGCGCGGGCATGAAGGCGATTTCGATATCGGGTTCGGCGCTCGGGTCCCACTTGGCCACCGCTTCAATATGCTCCTTGCCGACGGTGATGCCGCCATCCTCATGCCGGAGCAGGTTCTCCAGCAGGATCTTCATCGAATACGGCAGGCGGGAAATATCGAACTGCTGGCCCAGTCTGGGCAGGCTGAAGTAGTCGTAGGTGGTGCCGGCGACCTTCAGTTGGCTGCGGGTGGAGAACGAATCGCTCATGTGGGATGACTCCTCTTGCGGATGGCTGGCATCAGGCCGCTGGAAGCGGCCCTGCTTGCGTTTGCCGGGACGGGCAGATCAGGTGGTCACCTTGAGTATGAACCATTCAGCCGACGCACCGCGGTGGCAGCGGTTCCCACGCTACACGGCAAGGTGTGTCGTGAATGTCATTTGCCGGGGGCGGATCCGTTGCCCGGGAAGGCGCAGCGCAGCGCGGGCCGAGGCCGGCGAGGGTGGAGGTATGCCCTGTCAAGTATGTATAATTCATCCATACTTTGGAGGGCCTGCCGATGGAAGCCACTGTCGCTGAACGCGGCCAGATCACCTTGCCCAAGGCGGTCCGCGATGCACTGGGCCTGACCAAGGGCACGCTGCTGAAGGTCGAACTGGACGGCAGCCGCATCATCCTGCGCAAGAGCGTGGATGACGCCATTTCCCGTGCCCGCGGCAAATTCGCGCTGGACGGTTTCGAATCGGCCGAACAGGCCGTGCGTACCGTCCGTGACGAGACCGGCGAGGCATGATTGCCGTCGACTCCCCGGTCCTGATCGAACTGCTCAGCGACGGCCCGCGTGCCGACGCGGTGGAAGCCTGCCTGCGGCAGGCGCTGGTCGGTGGCCGGGTGGTTGTCTGCGGCACCACGCTGGCCGAAATCTGCGCCTCGCTGCGTGGGGGCGCCGTGGTGCAGGAAGCGCTGGAGGAAATGGGCATCCATTTCAGCCCGCTGGAAGCCAAATCCGCATTGCGTGCCGGTGAGATGTACCGCCGTCATCGCCAGCGCGGCGGCGACACCCGCCGCATCGACGATTTCATGATCGGCGCCCACGCACTGCTGCAATGCGACGGCCTGATCACCTGGAACGACACCTTTTATCGCGATTACTTCAAGGGCTTGAAGCTGATCGTGCCGCACGTCTGAGCCCATCCATTTTTTAACCGTATCACCCGGGAGTTGTCATGTTGGAAGCCTACCGCCACCACGTAGCCGAGCGCGCCGCGCTTGGCATCCCGCCGCTGCCGCTGACCGCACAGCAGACGGCCGACGTCATCGAGCTGCTGAAGAACCCGCCGGCAGGCGAGGCCGAGTTCCTGCTCGAGCTGATCACCCACCGCGTGCCGGCCGGCGTCGATGACGCGGCCAAGGTCAAGGCCTCGTACCTGGCCGCCATCGCCTTTGGCAGCGAGAAGAGCGCGCTGATCAGCCGCGCGCGCGCCACCGAGCTGCTGGGCACCATGCTCGGCGGCTACAACGTCGCGCCGCTGATCCAGCTGCTGGACGATGCCGACGTCGGCGCCATCGCCGCCAACGCCCTGAAGCACACCCTGCTGGTGTTCGACGCGTTCCATGACGTGCAGGAAAAGGCCAAGGCCGGCAACGCCAACGCCCAGTCCGTGCTGCAGAGCTGGGCCGATGCCGAGTGGTTCACCTCCAAGCCGGAAGTGCCGCAGAGCCTGACCATCACCGTGTTCAAGGTGCCGGGCGAAACCAATACCGACGACCTGTCGCCGGCGCCGGACGCCACCACCCGCCCGGACATCCCGCTGCACGCGCTGGCAATGCTGAAGAACAAGCGCGATGACGCACCGTTCGTGCCGGAAGAAGACGGCAAGCGCGGCCCGATCCAGGAAATCCTGTCGCTGAAGGACAAGGGCAACCTGGTTGCCTACGTCGGTGACGTGGTCGGCACCGGTTCCAGCCGCAAGTCCGCTACCAACTCGGTGCTGTGGTTCACCGGTGAAGACATCCCCTTCATCCCGAACAAGCGCTTCGGCGGCGTCTGCCTGGGTTCGAAGATCGCCCCGATCTTCTACAACACCATGGAAGATGCCGGCGCGCTGCCGATCGAGCTGGACGTGTCGCAGATGAACCACGGCGACGTGGTCGAGCTGCGTCCGTACGACGGCAAGGCGCTGAAGGGCGGCGAAGTGATCGCCGAATTCCAGGTCAAGAGCGAGGTGCTGTTCGACGAAGTGCGTGCCGGTGGCCGCATTCCGCTGATCATCGGCCGCGGCCTGACCGCCAAGGCGCGCGAAGCGCTGGGCCTGCCGGTCACCGATCTGTTCCGCCAGCCGACCGCGCCGGTCGACACCGGCAAGGGCTTCAGCCTGGCGCAGAAGATGGTTGGCCGCGCCTGCGGTCTGCCGGAAGGCCAGGGCGTGCGCCCGGGCGCCTACTGCGAACCGAAGATGACCACCGTCGGCTCGCAGGACACCACCGGTCCGATGACCCGTGACGAGCTGAAGGACCTGGCGTGCCTGGGCTTCTCGGCCGACCTGGTGATGCAGTCGTTCTGCCACACCGCCGCTTATCCGAAGCCGGTGGACGTGAAGACCCACCACACCCTGCCGGAGTTCATCTCCACCCGTGGCGGCGTCTCGCTGCGTCCGGGCGACGGCATCATCCACTCGTGGCTGAACCGCATGCTGCTGCCCGACACCGTCGGCACCGGTGGCGACTCGCACACCCGTTTCCCGATCGGCATTTCCTTCCCGGCCGGTTCCGGCCTGGTGGCCTTCGCCGCCGCCACCGGCGTGATGCCGCTGGACATGCCCGAGTCGGTGCTGGTGCGCTTCAAGGGCAAGATGCAGCCGGGCGTGACCCTGCGTGATCTGGTCCACGCGATTCCGCTGTACGCGATCAAGCAGGGCCTGCTGACCGTGGCCAAGCAGGGCAAGAAGAACATCTTCTCCGGCCGCATCCTCGAGATCGAAGGTCTGTCGGAGCTGAAGATCGAGCAGGCGTTCGAACTGGCCGATGCCTCGGCCGAGCGTTCGGCGGCCGGTTGCGCGGTCAAGCTCGACAAGGCGCCGATCATCGAATACCTGACCAGCAACATCACGCTGCTGAAGTGGATGATTGCCGAGGGTTATGCCGATGCCCGCACCCTGGCGCGCCGCATCGAGAAGATGGAACAGTGGCTGGCCGACCCGCAGCTGCTGGAAGCCGATGCCGATGCCGAGTACGCCGCGGTCATCGAGATCGACCTGGCCGAAATCGTCGAGCCGATCGTGTGCTGCCCGAACGATCCGGACGATGCCAAGACCCTGTCCGACGTGGCCGGTGCGCAGATCGATGAAGTCTTCATCGGTTCGTGCATGACCAACATCGGCCACTTCCGTGCCGCGGCCAAGCTGCTGGAAGGCAAGCGCGACATCCCGACCCGTCTGTGGATCGCACCGCCGACCAAGATGGATGCTGCCGAGCTGACCAAGGAAGGCCACTACGGTACCTTCGGTGCCGCTGGCGCGCGTATGGAAATGCCGGGCTGCTCGCTGTGCATGGGCAACCAGGCGCAGATCCGTGAAGGCTCCACCGCGATGTCGACCTCGACCCGCAACTTCCCGAACCGCCTGGGCCGCAACACCAACGTGTACCTGGGTTCGGCCGAATTGGCCGCGATCTGCTCGCGTCTGGGTCGCATCCCGAGCCGTGAGGAGTACATGGAAGCGGCCGGCGTGCTGGCCGGTGCCGGTGATTCGATCTACCGCTACATGAACTTCGACCAGATCCAGGAATACCAGGACGTGGCCGATACGGTCAGCGCCTGATCCTGACGGTTGCGCAACAGAGGAAAGCCCGGCATATGCCGGGCTTTTCTTTGTACGTCAGCTTGGGGTGGCGAGGGTCGTTGCCGTTGCAGAGCGCGCCGCGGTGCTCAGGCCCGGAGCGCGCGGTTGTGGTCAAGCAGCCATTGCTCCAGCGCCGCGGCCGGCAACGGGCGCGAAAACAGGTAGCCCTGCAGGATGTCGCAGCGCTGTTCGGTGAGGAAACGGCATTGCTGTTCGGTTTCGACGCCTTCGGCGACGACGCGTTTACCCAGGTGTTCACCGATACGCAGCACCGAGGTGATAAGCATGCGCGCCGCTTCGCTGTGTTCGATCTCGCGCACGAAGCTCATGTCCAGCTTCAACTCGCTGATCGGCAGCCGGTGCAGATTGCTGAGGCTGGAATATCCGGTGCCGAAATCATCCAGCGACAACGGGATGCCGAGCGCGCGGATGGCTTCCAGGTTGAACAGCGTCTGCGGGAGTGGCGACAGCATCACGCCCTCGGTGATTTCCACCACCAGGGCATCGGCGGGCAGCGCGTGGCTGTGCAGCAGGTCTTCCAGCTGCAGGGGCAGGGCGATATTGTCGAGGTTGCGCGCCGACAGGTTCACCGATACCCGCGGCACGGGCATTCCTTGCTGCCGCCAGCGCGCCAGATCCGTGCACGCCTGCTGCAATACCCAGCGGCTGAGGTCGTCGATCAGCCCGCACTCTTCGGCCAATGGAATGAACTGCGCCGGCGATACCGGACCCAGGTGCGGGTGCTCCCAGCGCACCAGCGCTTCCACGCCGTACAGTTCATGCGTACTGCTGCATACCTGTGGCTGATAGTGCAGCTGCAGGTCGCCGCGCCGCAGCGACTCGCGCAAGGCGGTTTCCAGCGCGACCCGTTCCTGCGCCACGCGGTTCATGTCGGCACTGAAGAAACGGAAGCTGCCGCTGCCTTCGTCCTTGGCCCGGTACATCGCCAGGTCGGCGTGCTTGAGCAGGGTTTCGATATCGCGGCCGTCGTCCGGATATATCGCCACGCCGATGCTTGCGCTGCTGTACACGGTCATGTGCCCGACCACGCGCGGCCGGGCAATGGCGCCGAGCAGGCGCTCGCACAGCACGGCGACCTGCGCGGTGCCGTCGCCGGCCAGCAGCAGCACGAATTCGTCACCGTTCAGACGCCCGATCAGCGCCTCGCTGCCGGCGGTCTCGGCAAGGCATTGGGCGATGTCGCGCAGCAATCCGTCACCGGCGGCGTGCCCCTGGGTTTCGTTGATGCGTTTGAACCGGTCCAGGTCGAGATAGAGCACGGCCAACGAGGTTTTTCTGGCGTAGGCGGTGGCGAAGATCTGTTCGGCGCGCGCGTGGAACATGATCCGGTTGGGCAGTCCGGTGAGCGCGTCATAGAACGCCAGCTGGTGCATCCGTGCCTTGGTCTTTTCCCGTTCCATTGCCAGCGAACACAGGTGCAGACACAGTTCGGCCAGCTTGCGGTGCCACGGACCCGGAGCCATGGGCTGGCGGAAATAGAACGTGAAGGTGCCCAGCACCTGGCCGGTACTGGATTTCACCGGGATCGACCAGCACGCGCGCAGCTGCTGCGACAGCGCCGGTTCGCGATGGGCGGAAAACAGCGGATCGGTGGCGATATCGACCACTTCAACCGCCCGGCCGCGCCAGGCCACCGCGCCACAGGCGGCCGTGCCCGGACCCGGTAACTGTCCGTCGAACCGTTCGGTGAAGATCCGCGGAAGACTGGGCGCGGCCAGCAGACGCAATCTGCCCTCCGCATCGAGGCGATAGATCGACACGACCACATCCGGGGCCACCCGTTCGACTTCCTGGCAGATCAGCGCCATCGATTCGTGCAGCGATTCTTCGCGCACCAGCGCTTCGAGCACCCTGTTGTGCAGTACCTCGTTGGTCTTGGCCGCGGTGATATCGGTCAGTACGTTGATGAATGAACTGGGGTCGCCATGCTCATCGGCGATCGGGGTGGCCACCACCGACGTCCACAACGGGCTGCCATCCTTGCGATAGGCGAGCAGATCGGTCTGGTGCGGGACCCCGGCGAGGTGGTGCGTGGTGAGAAATTCCAGTGTCTCCGGGTCGCTATGGCGGCCGCCGACCAGTTCACGGAGGCGCCGCTGCAGCGCCTCGTCCGGAAGATAGCCGAGCATCCGGGTAAAGCCGTCATTGACATACTGGAGATGCCCTTGGCGATCGCACAGCAGGATGGCGTTGTCGCTGCGATCCAGTGCCAGCGACAGGCGCTGCACATGCGCCTGCTGCTCAAGTGATGCGGTGACATCGCGGACGAAGGCGATATACAAATTTCGGCGCGGGTGCGCCACCGCCGAGATGCTGACCGCCAGCGTGTGCCGGCTTTCACCGGTCTGGCGCCGCACCAGGTAACAAGGGCGCACGCTTCCGCCGGCGCAATTGCGCAGGTCGGCGAGGATGTCGTCGCATTCGCCACCGCGCAACAACACCTCCACCGGCTGCCCGATCACCTTTGCACGCGGCACGCCCCACAGGGTCTCCGCAACGGTGTTGTAGAACGCCACGCGCAGGCGGGTGTCGACCACCACGATGCCGGCGGGCGCATGCTGCAGGCCCTGCAGCAGCAGTGCAAGATCGGGCACGTGCGCGGTGGTCGCCACGCCGGTGTCCGGGTGGTCGGTCGTGTGCCGCGAGGTGGATTGATGCGGAACTGGCGTCATGCCATGGCAGCCTTGAGGTGGGCTATTTTTGCCGGGAAAGCGCGACGAGGCGCGCCGCAATGATGTCCAGCGGCAGGATTTCCGCCGCCGCGTCGAGCTTTACCGCGCTGCCCGGCATTCCCCAGACTACGCTGCTGGCCTCGTCCTGCACCAGCGTTGGCGCACCGGCCTGGCGCATTTCCAGCAGGCCGCGGGCGCCGTCATCGCCCATGCCGGTCAGGATCACGCCGATCGCGTTGGGTCCGGCACTGAGCGCGACCGAACGGAACAGCACATCCACCGCCGGCTTGTGCCGGTTCACCGCAGGGCCATCGTCGATCCGGCAGCGCCAGCGGGCACCGTCGCGGATGACGCGCAGGTGGCGGCCGCCGGGTGGCAGATAGGCATGGCCGGGCAGCACCGCTTCGCCGTCGCTGGCTTCGCGCACGCTCATGGCCGAATAGCGGTCCAGACGTTGCGCAAAAGCGCTGCTGAAACTGGCCGGCAGATGCTGGGTCATCACCACGGCGGGGGCATCGGCGGGCATGCCTTCCAGCACCACGCGCAAGGCTTCGGTACCCCCGGCCGAGGCACCGATCGCGATCAGGCGGTCGGTGCTGCGGAATTTCATCGAGGGTGAACCCGGCGGCAGCGGATCCAGCGGGCGTCTGCCAGGCTGCGGGCGGGCGAGGGCACGTACCCGCGAGCGCGCGGCCATCTTCACCTTCGCGCAGATTTCCTCGGCATATGTTTCCAGTCCGCGGGCCACGTCGAGTTTTGGCTTTGAGACGAAATCCACCGCGCCCAGGGCCAGTGCCTGCAAGGTGGTATCGGCGCCGCGCTCGGTCAGCGATGACACCATCACCACCGGAACCGGGTACAGCCGCATCAGGTTTTCCAGGAATGCCAGGCCATCCATCCGCGGCATTTCCACGTCCAGCGTGATCACGTCCGGATTCAGGCGTTTGATCTTCTCCCGCGCCAGCAGCGGATCGGAGGCGGTACCGGCTACTTCGATGCCGGGATCGCGTGACAGGATCTCGCTCAGCACCTGCCGAACCAGAGCGGAGTCGTCGACGATCAGCACGCGGCAGGGTGCTTCCAGACTCATTCGAACAGCTCCACGCCACCGGTGACCGGCGCCCGCGACAACTGTGCACGCACCGCGGATTCGGTAACGGCCACCTCATGCGCATGTGGCAGGCGTTGAACCACCACGCGCCCGGTGACCGGGAAGAACCAGATCTTGCGCGGATGGATGCCGCACAGGTCCTCGGCCAGCACCGGAATGTGCTCGGCTTGCAGGTACTGGCGCACGAACTCGGCATTGCGGGTGCCGACCGGGTTGCTGGTGAAACCCTTGAGCACGTTGGCGCCACCGAACACCTTGGCTTCCAGCCGCTTGCGGTGCGCACCGCGCTTGAGCAGGTCGTTGATCAGCAGCTCCATCGCGTAGCTGCCATAGCGCGCCGGGGCGCCGTCACCGACCTGGCCTTCGGGCAGCAGGAAGTGGTTCATGCCACCGATGCCGAGCAGCGGATCGCGGATGCAGGCGGCCACGCAGGAGCCCAGTGTGGTGCACAGCGCAGTGTCATCGTCGACCACCAGGTACTGGGTCGGCAGCAGTTTGGCCGCCATGGTCTGGAAGCGGCTGTCGCGGTAGCGCATCACCCCGTCGGCTTGCACGCTGGGCTTCATGCGCCTGCTCCGCGCGTGCGCCGGTACAGGGTGCGTCCGCAGGGCTGGATCAGGTCGGCCGCGTGCAGGTAATTCTCCGAATGGCCGGTGTACAGCAGACCGTCATCACCCATGTGGTGCACCAGACGCGACAGGATGCCGCGCTGGGTCGGCTTGTCGAAGTAGATCATCACGTTGCGGCAGAACAGGGCATCGAAAGGGCCAGCCACTTCGTACCGCGGGTTCAGCAGGTTCAGCGGGCGGAACTCGATCAGCGCCCGCAACGCGGGCAGCACCCGGCACTTGCCCTCATGCGGGCCGCTGCCGCGCTGGAAATAGCGGCGCTTGAGCGCAGGGTCGAGGTTGGCGATACGTTCGAGCGGATACACGCCCTGGGCGGCGGTCGCCAGTACCTGGGTATCCACATCGGTGGCCAGGATCCGTACCGGAGGGCTGGTGGTGCCAAAGGTTTCGCACGCGGTGATCGCCATCGAATAGGGCTCTTCACCGGTGGACGCGGCGCAGGACCACAGTTGCAGCGGGGCGCGGCTGGCGCGTTGGTGCAGTTCTTCAGCCAGCTTTTCAAAGTGGTGAGGCTCGCGGAAGAACGAGGTCAGGTTGGTGGTCAGCGCATTGGTGAACGACTGCCACTCCTCGCCACCCTCGCTTTCCAGCCGGTCCAGATAGTCCTGGAACGAGCGCAGACCCAGCGCCCGCAGGCGACGCGACAGCCGGCCATAGACCATGTCGCGCTTGGCCGGGGCCAGCGCGATGCCGACGCGCTGGTGGATCAGCTCGCAGACGCGGCGGAAGTCGCGGTCGCTGAACTCGAAGTCGCGGCCGGCGGGGGTGGGTGCGGACAAAGTCATGGCGTGAGCGGGCGTCAGCTGTACTGGACGGCGGGCGGTTTGCCGGCAACGGCCGGCTTCCCGGTGCTTGCCTGCTTGAGCCGGAATGCCGATACCGCCTGGCCCAATTGCCGGGCCTGTTGTTCCATCGAGCGCGCGGCAGCGGTGGCTTCCTCCACCAGTGCGGCGTTCTGCTGGGTGGTCTCGTCCATCTGGGTCACGGTCTGGTTGACCTGTTCAATACCGGCCGACTGCTCCTGCGAAGCGGCGGCAATCCCGGCCATGATGTCGGTCACGCGCTGCACCGAGGACACGATCTCGCCCATGGTGGTGCCGGCCTGGTGTACCAGGGCGGAGCCTTCGGACACCTTGTCGACCGAATCGTCGATCAGGGTCTTGATCTCCTTGGCGGCGGCGGCCGAGCGCTGGGCCAGGGTGCGCACCTCGCTGGCGACCACCGCGAAGCCGCGGCCCTGTTCACCTGCACGTGCGGCCTCCACGGCGGCGTTCAGCGCCAGGATATTGGTCTGGAAGGCGATGCCGTCGATCACCGAAATGATGTCGGCGATCTTCTTCGAGGACTGTTCGATGCCGGTCATGGTACTGACCACCTGGCTGACCACCTCGCCCCCCTGCGAGGCCACCGCCGCGGCGCCGATGGCGAGCTGGTTGGCCTGGCGCGCGGACTCGGCGTTCTGGCGCACGGTGGAGGTCAGTTCCTCCATCGAGGCGGCGGTTTCTTCCAGGTTGGCGGCCTGCTGCTCGGTACGCTGCGACAGGTCCTGGTTGCCGCTGGCGATCTCGCCGGCCGCCAGGTTGATGCTGTCCGCCGCGTGCTGGATGCCACCGACAATGCCGGTCAGCTGTTCGATGGTGGTGTCGGCATCGTCGCGCATCTGTGCAAACACGCCATGGAACTGGCCCTGCATGGAGGCGGTGAGGTCGCCGCGGGCGATCGCACGCAGCAGCTGCGAGATCTGCGCCAGGTTGCTGTCGCTGACTTCCATCATCGCGTTGAGGTTGTCGACCATCAGGCGGAAATCGTGATCGAAGCGCGCGCTGTCACCACGCTGGCTGAAATCGCCGGCCGCCGCCGCTGCCGCAAGGCGTTTGATCTCGGCGTTGATACCGGACAGGTTGGCCTTGGTGGCGTCCATGGTTTCGGTCAGGTTGGCCTTCTCGCCCGGCAACCGCTCCATGTCGCTGTGCAAGTCGCCGACGGAATATTCCTGCATGATCTTCATCGCGCTGCCGATCGCATGCAGATGCGAAGCGACCAGCGCATTGGTATCGCGGACCATGAGGCCGTAATCACCGGGGAAGGTGCTGTCATCCATGCGGAAGCTGATGGTGCCGGCATCGTGCTGGCGCGCCATTTCCTTCTGCGCGGCCATTACCGACTGCAGCTGCGCCTGCATTCGGCCCATGCTTTCCAGCAGGCGGCCGGGCTCGTCACGCGGCTGCGGACCGATGGCGGTGTCGAGCTTGCCGCGCGCGATGGCGTCGGCCACGGCAGTGGCGCCGCGCAGCGGGATGACGATGCGGTTGCCGATGATCCAGCTCAGTGCCAGGACCACCAGTACCAGCACGCCGCCGGCTACGCCCATGATTAAGGTGAATGACAGCGCCTGCCGTTGCAGATCCTGCAGATAGGTGCCGGTGGACATCACCCAGCCCCACGGCTGGAAGGTCTCGGCGTAGGAGACGCGCGGCAGCGGCGTGTCGCTCTCGGGCAACTTGGAGTTGTAGGTGACGTAGCCACCGCCGGCGCGGGCCACGGCCACCTGCTCGGAATAGTGCTTTTTGCCGAAGCCGTCGTCGAATCCGTCCAGATCCATCCCGGCACGTTCGCGCCGGAACGGGTGCATGACCATGGTGTTGTCCAGGCTGTAGATCGTGTAGTTGACGCTGCCGGTTTCCGCGCGCATCGCGGCCAGGGTTTCGACAGCCAGCGCCTGGGCCTGCTCGAGTGTCAGTGTGCCGTCTTTGACCTGCTGCTCGTAACGGGCCAGCACGCTGTTGCCGAGCTCGACCTCGCTCTTGATGCTCTGCATGCGGGTGTCATACAGGTCCAGGTACTGCATGCGTGCGGCGATGACCGACAGGGCGATGACGCCCAGTGCGATCAGCACGGTCAACAGGTTCAGCTTGCGCCGCACCGAGATATTGGAAATGTAGTTGGACCACAGCTTGACGATGTTCATCGGGCTTCTTCGCAAGGACGGGCAGGCGGTCGACAGGTGGGCGTGCCCAGCCATATCGGCGCACTACCGGTATCGGCCGCGGGCGGCTTTTTTTGAGCGCATAAAAAGGCCCCGGCACAGAGTGCCGGGGCCTTGTGGGCACCGTGTTGCGGTCAGAATTCCTGCCAGTTCGCCTCGGCCATTTCCGCGACGGGCTTTCGCTGCGGGGTATTGCGCGCTGCACGCGCCGCCGCGGCGGGTGCCGTCGGACGCGATGCCGCCACCGGTTTGACCGGAGCGGGCACGCTTTCGGCGTCTTCCTCGAAGCGGAACACCGATACCACCTGGGCCAGATGCTCGGCCTGCTCTTCCATCGAACGGGCCGCGGCGGTGGCTTCTTCCACCAAGGCAGCGTTCTGCTGGGTGGTTTCATCCATCTGGGTGATGGTCTGGTTGACCTGCTCGATACCCGAAGACTGTTCGAGCGAGGCGGCCGAAATCTCGGCCATGATGTCGGTCACGCGCTGCACCGAGGCGACGATCTCACCCATGGTCGAGCCGGCCTTCTTCACCAGCGCCGAACCGTCGCTGACCTTCTCGACCGAATCGTCGATCAGGCCCTTGATCTCCTTGGCGGCACCGGCCGAGCGCTGGGCCAGGGTGCGCACTTCCGAGGCGACCACGGCAAAGCCGCGACCCTGTTCACCGGCGCGCGCCGCTTCCACCGCGGCGTTCAAGGCCAGGATGTTGGTCTGGAAAGCGATGCCGTCGATGACCGAGATGATCTCGGCAATCTTCTTCGACGACTGCTCGATCTGGGTCATGGTGCTGACCACCTGGCTGACCACTTCACCGCCCTGCGAGGCCACCGAAGCGGCGCCGATGGCCAGCTGGTTGGCCTGGCGTGCGGACTCGGCGTTCTGGCGCACGGTGGAGGTCAGCTCCTCCATCGAGGCGGCCGTTTCTTCCAGGTTCGCTGCCTGCTGCTCGGTACGCTGCGACAGGTCATTGTTGCCGCTGGCGATTTCGCTGGCCGAAGCGTTGATCGACACCGACGACTGCTTGATGCGACCGACGATACCGGTCAACTGCTCGGCGGTGGCGTTGGCGTCATCGCGCATGGTGGCGAACACGCCCTGGAAGTCACCGTGCATACGCACGGTCAGATCACCGTGTGACAGCGCCGAGAGCAGGACGGAGATCTGCTCGATGCTGCTGGCATTGGCGTTGAGCAGGCTGTTGATCTGCGTTGCCAGCTCCAGGAAGAAGCCATCCTTGCCGGCGACATCGACGCGACCGCTCAGGTCACCCGCCGCGGCGGCATCGATCACCCGCGCCACTTCGGCCTCGACCTGCGCCTCGGTGGTACGGTCGCGCCATTCGACCACTTGCCCGACATTGGCGCCGGATGCGTCGCGGATGACGTTGATGGTCTGCGCAAACTGGGCGCCGCCATACTTCATCTCGCGGCTGACCACACCGGTCTTCTCCAGCGCATCGATGATCTTGCCATCGACTTCACCGTGATGTTCCAGCGTGTTCACCGACTTGCCGATCAACGAGGCATTCGTGTCGTAGTGGGGGAGCGCGGCGGCGATATCGTCGGCGTACTTTTCCAGCGTCTGCTGCAGGGCGCGGTTGGCATAGACCACCTCCAGCTGTGGATTGGTCAGATAGACGCCGGTGGACGAGTAATCCAGCGCGGTACGGATGCGCAGATTCTCATTGGCGATGAGCTGGTCACGTTCGATGCGCTCGCGCAGATCGTGCTGCATGCGCTGCATGGCGCGCAGCAGATCGCCCACTTCATCGGCGCGGGTGACGTCGATATGGCCGTCGAGCTTGCCGCTGGCGACATCATTGGCGACCGATACGGCGCCGCGCATGCTGTTCACCAGCGAACGGGCGAACAGCCATACCAGCAACAGGCCGAAGCCGGCACCGCCCAGCATCGCGATCAACGACAGCATCGCCGAGGCCGAATACGTGTCGGCAGCGTGGGTTCCGGCGGCAACAGCCAGGCGGTTGTCGCCTTCCGTCAGGGCTTCCAGTGAGGCGAATGCCTTGCGGTGCAGGGTCCGGGTTTCGCCGACGAAGGTGTCGATGGCGTCATCGGGCAGCTCCAGTTCCAGCATTTCGGTGACCGCGTCATAGGAAACCAGGGCGGCCTTCCAGTCAGTCACGAACGTGTCGAACAGCTTGCGCTGCGTGGCATTGTCGATCAGCTTGGGGTAGGCGACGATCGTGTCGTCGATTTGCTTGCGCAAGGCCGCCGCGCGCGTCTTCGCATCGGCCTTGATCTCATCGCTGGCCCGTATCAGGCCCTGATAGGAGGCGTTGCGGAACTCGCTCACCAGTCCGCTGAGCTGGCCGGTGACGCGCATGCTGCCCATGCGGGTGGTGGCCAGGTCAGTGGTGACATTGTTGAGCGAATGCAGGCCGCGGTAGGCGACGATGCCCTGCAGGACCATGAAGAACAGAATGACGCCGAAGGTGAGCATCAGCTTCGGCTTCAGTTTCAGGGAATTGATCCACTGCATTTGTGCGATATCTCCGTTGACTTCAGACCCCGGCCAGGCGCCCGGGCGATGGCCGCGCCGGTTTGGCCGGCGCGGCGGCAGCAGGATTACTTGATGTTGGCCAGCTTCAGGCCGGCCGGCGAGCTGACTTCGATCTCGGCACGTGCCGCGTCACGCTGGATCTTGCCGATCACGCACACGTCCTTGCCTTCCAGCGACTCCAGCGGAAAACTGAACTTGCCGCGGTTGCTGCCGGCGATGCGGGCCGAGAAGGTGTGGCGCGGGAAGGCGCCGCCCATGTGCAGGAAGGTCGGCTGGCCTTCGGAGCCTTCGGCATAGCGCGCCTTTTCAACCTTGCCGCAGACCATGCCGTCCTTGCCGGCGTTGCGTGCGGCCAGCTCCGGCGGAATCATTTCCGCGCTCTGGGCATGGACGGTGGAAACGCTGGCGGCCATCACGGCGGCGGAAAGCAGGGGGAACAGGTACTTCATTTTCGATATCTCCGGAAAGGATCTTTTCAGTCCGGGCCCACGGCCGAGACGATTGATGCCCCAGCTATCGGCCCTGGGTCGGGCTTCTGTAGCGGTGAGCGGGGAGGTGGCGCGGGTCTTGTGACCGGGGTCGCAAAAATCAGGCGATTTCTTCGGCCGGTTTCGGCGTGCCCATGTCGGCGCTGTCGAGCAGGGTTTCGATGTCCAGCAGGATCAGCATGCGCTCGTCCTGGGTGCCGATACCCGAAATGAAACGGGTGTCGACCGAGGCGCCAAATTCGGGGGTGGGGCGGATCTGGTCGGCGGTCAGCGGAATCACGTCCGAGACGCTGTCCACCACAATGCCGACCACGCGGTCTTCCACGTTGAGCACGATCATCACGGTGAACGCGTCGTAGCGCGCCTCATCCAGGCGCAGCTTCAGGCGCAGATCGATGACCGGCACGATGGTGCCGCGCAGGTTGATCACGCCCTTGATGTAGTCCGGCGCATCGGGAACGCGGGTCACCGCATCGTAGCCGCGGATCTCCTGGACCTTGAGGATGTCAACGCCGTAATGCTCATTGCCAAGGGTGAAGCTGAGGTACTCGCCGCCGGCACTGTCGGCGGCGCTGTTTCGGTTGTCGTTCATCGGAGTTCCTGGTCCTGGCGTTGTACCGGTGGGTGCAGCACCGGTATCGGCCTCGCGGCGCGGGACTTTAGCCGCAGCCGCGGTTACGACTCGCCGTTTTTGCGGGCGTTTCGTTGGCGGTCGATGCGGAAGATGTAGCGCTGGATGGCGGCGTCGCCGCCGCGGGGAAGCGCGTCGAAGCGCAGTCCGATCCGCTGCATGTGCACGCCATTGGCCATCAGTTGCTCGCGCATGTTGCACACGATCAGGGTGACCGGAAGTGCCGGGCCTTCGGGAAGCTTCAACTGGCAGCCGGCATAGCGCTGCTGAAGCGACAGCAGGGTCTGCCCCTCAGGCAGCAGCAGCGCCAGTCCGCCGCCACTGATATCGACCACCCGCAATTCAACCGCCTCGCCGCCGTCGCGCGCCGGCAGCACGCAGGAGGGCGAGTCGGCGATCGGCGTTTCCAGCCGGTACAGTTCGCGCCGCTGCAGATGGCAGAACTCCTCGGGAAAGGCGGCGCGGAACGAGGTGCGGTTGCCCGCGACCACCCGTTGCAGGCGCTCCAGCCGGAACCGCACCAGCACGCGTTCGAGCTGGGCAAAGCACAGCACGTGGCTCGCCTGTTCGGCCGACTGGTTGATCGCCTGCAGCGGGCTGCCATCGAGCAGCAGGAAATCCTCGTCGGGGTCCAGCTCCAGCACCGCGGTCGGGAAGGTCCGGTCGCCCCCGCCGGGATGGGCGTTGATCAGCGAGCGCTGGTCGATCAGCGACTGCAACAGCTGCCGTATATGGCGCGGGTTGCGCACCAGGTACTTTTCGTCGATGTTGGCATCCCCGCCATCGCGGTGGGGCTGCTGCGCTGTCGCGTTGCCGTCGGACATGGAGTCTTTGGGAAGTTGGGCCAGTTGCCGGCGCACCCGTAGGAGTTGCACCGGTAAAGGAAGGTATCGGCCGACGGGGACGCGTCTTTAGCGGGACTGTCCCTGCCACCGCGCATGGCGCTTTCGGCTGGCCTGCAAGCCCGGCCCGCGGATATGCGCGGTGCAGTCGGACGTCGCGTTGCCGCCGCGCCGCTCGCGCGGCGCGGCGTTGCATAAAGCAAGGGTGCGCCGATCCGCGGGATTCAGAAGCCCGTCCAGTTGCTGCCCGGACGGGTGCCGGCTGGCAGCGGGTGCGGGGAGTGCGCCGACGTCGGTGTGGTCCGCGGGGCCGTGGGCGGCACCGGGATGGCAATTCCCGGCAACGGCGTGGCCTGTGACAGTTTGAAGCGGGTCACAGCGTTGGCCAGGTTGTGCGCCTGTTCTTCCATCGAGCGGGCCGCCGCCGTGGCTTCTTCCACCAGTGCGGCGTTCTGCTGGGTGGTCTCGTCCATCTGCATCACCGTCTGGCTGACCTGCTCGATACCCGTGGTCTGTTCCTGCGAAGCGGCGGAGATCTCGGCCATGATGTCGGTGACCCGCTGCACCGAAGACACGATCTCGCCCATGGTCTGTCCGGCCTTGCGCACCAGCGCCGAGCCGTCGGCCACGCGCTCGACCGACGCGTCGATCAGGCCCTTGATCTCCTTGGCCGCGCCCGCCGAACGCTGCGCCAGGGTGCGCACTTCGCTGGCGACCACCGCGAAACCGCGGCCCTGTTCGCCGGCGCGCGCCGCTTCCACGGCGGCGTTCAGCGCCAGGATATTGGTCTGGAACGCGATGCCGTCGATCACCGAGATGATGTCGGCGATCTTCTTCGACGATTGCTCGATTTCGCTCATGGTAGTGACCACCTGGCCGACCACCGCGCCGCCTTCGGAAGCGACCGAGGCCGCGCCGATCGCCAGCTGGTTGGCCTGCCGCGCATGCTCGGCGTTCTGGCGCACGGTGGAGGTCAGTTCCTCCATCGAGGCGGCGGTTTCCTCCAGATTGGCCGCCTGCTGTTCGGTGCGTTGCGACAGGTCCTGGTTGCCGGAGGCGATTTCGGTGGCCGCCAGATTGATGCCGGACGCCGCCCCCTGGATGTCGCCGATGATGGTGGTCAGCTGCGCGATGGTGGTGTTGGCGTCATCCCGCATCCGGGCGAACACGCCTTCGAAATCGCCTTCCATGCGCACGGTCAGGTCGCCCTTGGCCAACGCCGTCAGCACCCCCGAGACCTGTCCGATACTGCCGGTGAAGGTCTCCAGCAGGTCGTTCAACTGGCCTGAAAGCTGCTTGAGAAAGCCTTCCTTGCCTTCCAGGGCGATGTGCCCGGACAGGTCGCCGCGTCCAGCGGCTTCCACGATGCGGCTGAGCTCGTGCTCGACGGCAACCTCGTCAGTGCGGTCGGCCCACTCCACGACATAGCCGAGCAGGGCGCCGTCTGGATCGCGCACGGGATTGATGATCTGCCGCAGCACGTGGTCGCCGAGGGAAATCTGGCCGCGATGGGTGCCGCGCAATTCGCCCAGCACATGGCGCTGGTGCGCGGGCTTTTTGTGGAAGCTGTCGATATTGCTGCCGATCAGCGTGGTGGTATTGAACCGGGGCAGGTCGCGGCGGATATCGTGTTCGGCCTTTTCCAGCATCTGGAACAGCGAGCGGTTGGCATAGAGGATGTTGAGGTCCGCGTCGGCGATCATGATGTTGGTGGTGACATCGTCCAGCGCGGTGCGGATGCGCAGGTTCTCGGTAGCCAATGCCAGGTCACGCTCGTTGCG
The DNA here is from genome assembly GCF_030711595.1 of Stenotrophomonas sp. YIM B06876. Lineage (GTDB taxonomy): Bacteria > Pseudomonadota > Gammaproteobacteria > Xanthomonadales > Xanthomonadaceae > Stenotrophomonas. The sequence continues at coordinate 4,626 of NZ_JAUJUJ010000001.1, read as the reverse complement.
GGCGCGCAGCTGCAGCACCATGTTGCCGATGTCCTGGTGCATCTGCCCGATCTCGTCGCGCGAATGATTGGCCACACGCGGCGACAGATCCCCTGTGGCCACTGCGCGGATGGCCCGCGATGCCTCGGACAGTGGTTGCAGGATCGAGCGGGCGATATACAGGCAGGGCAGCAGCGCCGACAGCAGGATCAGCAAGCCGGCAATGGCCAGCCCCCGGGTGAAGCGCGCAGCATGCGCGTTGATCTCATCGGTGTATTCGCCAGTGCCGATGATCCAGCCCCAGCGCTGGTGCAGGCCCACATAGGAAATCTTCTGGACCGCGCCGTCAGTGCCGGGCTTGGGCCAGGTGTAATCGAGGAAGCCGCCGCCATCGGCACGGCCCAGCCGGACCATCTCGACGAATATCTTCTTGCCGTCGGCACTGGTCGTCGCGCTCAGGTCCTTGCCGTTCAACGCCGTCTGGTAGGGATGCATCAGCATGGTCGGATGCAGGTCGTTGACCCATACGTAATCGCTGCCGTTGGCGCTGCGCAACGACTCCAGCGCGGACAGCGCCTGCTGCTGCGCCTGTTCTTCGCTCAGCTCGCCGGCGTCGGCGCGGTCAGCGTAATGGTTGGCCATCGCCAGCGCTGCTTCCACCCGGGTATGCAGGGTGTCGCGCTCGTTCTGGATCAGTTCGATGTGGTTGCGGCGTGCGGTGACAACGCACAGCACGATGATGCCGATCGCCAGGACGCCGAGCATCAACATGAACTTTCTTCTCAAGGGAAGATCGCGGAACAGCCGGAGCAGCGGGTTGGAGGTCATGGCAGGTGCAGTTCGAAAGGGGGACGGAGGTGCGGCGCCCAAGATGGGATGCCGCGTTGCTTCCCGTTATCGGCCGCGTGCGGGTTATCTCCAGTGTGTCGCCTGGAAGAGTCCGCGGCGACGTTGCATCGGGGATCTTCCGGCAGGGCCTGCCTATCTTCGCGGACTGCTCCCGTCTGCGCAGGATCGTCGCAGGAGCAGTTTCCGCCCAAGGCCACTTCGTCGCCGGCGCCTGGTTCATCCGTGGCGGCCAGCGCGGGCAATGCGCGGCGATGGCCGCGGTGCTTATCTACCGCGGCAGATACGGGAGGACCGCACGTGTGATGCAAATCCTCTCGAGGCAGGGCGGGTGGGAGGCGCGCCATGATCCGGCAGGATCATGGCGAAAAGACCACATCGGGGCGGAGGGCCTCAGGCCGCTTGCGGAGCGCGCAGCGAACGCACCAGTCCACCGACATCGACGATCAGCGCCACCCGGCCATCGCCGAGGATGGTGGCGCCGGAGACACCGGCGATGCGGCGGTAGTTGTTCTCGATGTTCTTGACCACCACCTGCTGCTGGCCGAGCAGTTCGTCCACTTCCAGGGCGATCTTCTGGCCATCGCCTTCGACCACCACCACCAGTGGATCGTCGTTGACCTGACCGTTGTAGCCGTAGTTCTGGCTCAGCGACACGATCGGCAGGTATTCACCGCGCACCCGCAGCACGCGACCTTCGCCGGCCATGGTGCGGATGTCTTCGGCCCGCGGCTGCAGCGCTTCCAGCACATAGGCCAGCGGCAGGATCAGTGTTTCACCGGCCACCGACACGGTCATGCCGTCGAGGATGGCCAGGGTCAGCGGCAGCCGGATCAGCACGCGGGTGCCGGCACCGGTGTTGCTTTCCAGCTGCACTTCGCCGCCCAGCGCCTGGATGTTGCGGCGGACCACGTCCATGCCCACGCCACGGCCGGAAAGATCGGTCACCGCATCGGCGGTGGAGAAACCGGGCTGGAAGATCAGGTCCCAGACCTGGGCGTCGGTCGGATTGTCGGGCACGTTGAGACCACGCTCCAGCGCCTTCTCAAGAATCTTTCCGCGGTTCAAACCGCGCCCGTCATCGCTGACCTCGATCACGATATGGCCGCCCTGGTGCGAGGCAGCCAGGGTGATCGTGCCGGTTTCGTCCTTGCCGGCGTCGCGGCGCACGTCGGGCATTTCCAGGCCATGGTCGATCGAGTTGCGCACCAGGTGCACCAGCGGATCGGCGATCTTCTCGATCAGGCCCTTGTCCAGCTCGGTGCCTTCGCCGACGGTGCGCAGGCGCACCTGCTTGCCCAGTCGCGAGGACAGGTCGCGCACCAGCCGGGGGAAGCGGCGGAACACCGCATCCACGGGAAGCATGCGCACGCTGATCACCGCTTCCTGCAGATCACGGGTGTTGCGTTCGAGCAGGTCCAGGCCGGCCAGCATCTGTTCGGCATGGGCCGCATCAAGGCCACCGGACACCTGCTTGAGCATCGCCTGGGTGATGACCAGTTCGCCCACCAGGTTGATCAACGCATCGACCTTGTCGACGCTGACGCGGATCGAGGTTTCGGCCTCGTGTGCCGGGGCGGACGTGGCGACCGGTGCGGCGGGCTTGGCCGCTTCCACGGCGGCCGGTACCGGGGGTTCCAGCGCAAGGCTGGGCGGCGCGGCAGGGCGGATATCCAGCTCGCAGTCGTCCACCACCCAGGCGAAAGTGTCTTCAATCTTGCTGCGCGGCACTTTGCCGATCAGGCCCAGGTCCCAGGCCAGATAGGCTTCCAGCGGATCGAGCTGGTCGAAGCCGGGCAGGCGTTCCAGGCGGGTGGACACTTGCAGTGAACCCAGGCTCTCCAGCTCGCGCAGGATGCGCAGCGGATCGTTGCCGCTCATGAACAGCGACGGCGCCGGCACAAAGCCGATCTGCCATGCGTCCGGGGTGTCATCCACCTTGGCGGCCGGCGCCGGTGCGGCGATGGCCTTGCCCGCCAGCACGGCTTCCAGCCGGGCCTTGATGCTGGCGACCGCCTGCGGATCGGCCGCCTGGCCGTGTTCGGCCTCGCGCAGCAGCGCGCGCAAGACATCCACCGAAGCCAGCATGGCGTCGATCGCGGCACTTTCCAGGGTGCGTTTACCGGCACGCAGCTCGTCGAGCAGGGTTTCCAGTACGTGGGTCAGCGATGCGATGGCATCGAAGCCGAAGGTGCCGGCGCCGCCCTTGATCGAGTGCGCGGCACGGAACACGGAGTTGATGATTTCCGGATCCACCTGGCCGTCTTCCAGCGCCAGCAGGCCGGCTTCCATCGCGTCCAGCCCTTCGCGGCTTTCCTCGAAGAAAGTGGCGTGAAAACGTTGCAGGTCCATGCTCATTGCGCGCTATCCGGTCAGTGGGCGGTAAGGGGTTCAGCCCAGTACTTTCTGGACGGTGGCAACCAGCTGTTCCGGGTTGAACGGCTTGACCAGCCAGCCGGTCGCACCGGCGGCCTTGCCTTCGGACTTCTTGTCGGCCGCCGATTCGGTGGTCAGCATCAGCATCGGCGTGAACTTGTAGTCCGGCAGCTGGCGCAACTCGCGGATCAGCGAAATGCCATCCATGTTGGGCATGTTGACGTCGGTGACCACCGCGTTGAAGCGCTGGCCTTTGGCGCGGCCCAGCGCCACGGCGCCGTCTTCGGCTTCCTCGACGGAAAAACCGGCCGAGGTGAGGGCGAACGACACCATCTGGCGCATTGATGCCGAATCGTCCACCACCAGAATACGTGCGCTCATGCCGGGTTCTCCACAGATTTCAGTTTGTCTTGGGTTGCTTCCAGGCCCAGGGCCTGGAGGACGCCGAGCAGTCGCGCGGCGTCAAGGAAGGTGTCGGTACTGTTGTCGAACGCAGTGCTGTGGCCGGCCTTGCGGCGGGCATCCACAAACGCGCACAGCACCTGGATGGCAGCGGTATGCACGCGGGATACCAGGCTGGCGTCCAGGCGCAGTTCCCCGCTGTGGCCCACCAGTGGCGCCAGTTGTTGTTTCAGGTCGCTGGTGGTCTCGATGCCGAGATCCTGCGCCAGTGCGACTGTGCTCATCATTGCTCCGGACGAACGGTACTAGGGCAGTTAACGGCCGCTGCGGCGCAAGCTTTAGCCGCAGCGTCGGGTCCGCGGGCGCGGAAGGCGGCGGGCATGGTTCAGTGCAGCAGGTGCGAGGCGTCGAGCAGGATCATCGGCTGCTGGCCCAGGCGGGCAATGCCGCGGAACAGGTCGTTGGAGATCTGGCAGATGCGGGTGGTGTCGGGTGGTTCGATCTGCGAATCGGTGAGGTTGGCGACATCCTCCACCGCGGTTACCCGCAGGCCGAGGGTTTCCCCGTTCTCTTCGAGCACCACGATGCGGGTAAGGGCGTCGTCGCCGATGGGAGCGGCGCCCAGACGCAGGCCAAGGTCGATCACCGGCACCACCTGGCCGCGCAGATTCATGATGCCCAGCATCGACGGACCGGTACCCCGCAACGCCAGCAATGGCACCGGCAGCACCACTTCCTGCACCTTGAGCAGTTCCAGCGCATATGCCTGGGCGCCGCAACGCAGGCGCAGCCATCGCGAGGTGCGTTCACCGGCGCGGCGTTGCTGCGGCGGGCGCGCCATCTGCAGGGCCTGGGCCTGCAGTTCGTTCCAGGTGGCGTTTTGTGAAGGTGACGGCGACGGCATCGGGTCCGCGGTGGCAGGAACGGAGGCGGACCTTGCGACGGCATGGCTGTGTGCCGGTGCGGCCGGCACGGCCGGCGAGGGGGCCGCCTGTGCGACGGCAGGCAGCGGCGTTGGCGCGG